>JAXHUE010000036.1:0-15488 GCA_034189655.1 Chloroflexota bacterium
GGCCAGCGCTGGCCCCCCCTGCCCCCCCCACGCCGTGGGGCATTCCACCCCTTGAGAATTTCCTCATGCCCGTGTAGAATTACCCTGTCTCTCGATTCTAGGAGGGGGCGGTGCCATGGGGACACTTGAGATCATATACGTGCTTCTGTCCATCCTGTTCCTGCTGATATGCGCCTTCTTTGCCAGCGCCGAGATCGCGTTCATCAGCCTGCCCCACATCAAGCTGCGGCGGCTGGAGGAGGACAGCGCCCCCAGCTCCAGGCGCGTGGCCCGCATCATGGAGCACCCGGAGCGGTTCCTCTCCACCGTCCTCACCGGCATCAGCTTCGCCGAGACCATCGTCGTGGCCCTGGGGACCATCTTCATCGTTGCCCTGCTGGGAGAGGGCATCGGGACGCCGGTGGCCATCGTGGTGATAGCCATAGTCCTGCTCATCTTCGCCAAGGTGATCCCCAAGACCATCGCGGCGCAGCACGCCGAGCGGATAGCCCTGCTCTATGGGGGGCCCATCGAGCTCATCGCGCGGCTGCTCTACCCCCTGGTCGCTGCGTTGAGCTGGATAGCGGCCCGCATCACCTCTGTAGTCCACTCCCGCACCATACCGGGGGCCCTCATCAGCAAGGAGGAGATAAGCTCCATAATATCCTTAAGCGAGGAGGAGGGGGTGGTGGATGAAGCCTCGGCCCAGATGATGCGCAGCGTGGTCAGGCTGGGGGAGCGCCACGTGTGGGAGGTGATGACACCGCGCACCGAGGCCGTCTGGATCGAGCAGGGGATGACGCTTGAGGCATTCCTCAAGGTGTATGCCCAGTCGCCGGCCCAGCGGTACCCCGTGTACCAGGAGAGCTACGACAACGTGAAGGGCATGCTCTCCATCAGGGACGTGCTCGCCGCGCTGGCCAAGGGCTCGATCGGCAACGACAGCGTGGTCACCGACATGGCCCGCCCCGTATACTACGTGCCGGGGGGCAAGACGGTGGGAGAGCTGTTCAGCGAGATGAGGGAGGAGGGCTACCTGATGGCGGCGGTGATAAGCGAGTATGGGGGCACCTCTGGCATCGTGACCGTGGACCAGCTGGTGGAGGAGATCGTGGGGGAGATCGGCGAGGAGCTGGTGAAGGCAGAGCAGCGGTACGAGGTGGTGGGGCTGCGCACCTACAAGATACACGGCAGCATGCACGTTGACGAGGCGAACGAGCAGCTCAAGCTCGACATCCCCGAGGGCGACTATCAGACCATCGGCGGCTTCGCCCTCTCACTCTTCGGGCACCTCCCCGGCGAGGGGGAGCAGATCGTGTTCGGCGACCTGCGGATGATGGTGACCGAGATAAAGGACAACAAGATAACCTGCCTCTTCGTCACCAAGGAGAGGAGGCGCGAGGAGGAGGGGGAGGAGAAGGGGGAGGAGAAGGGTTCTGCGGAGGGCGGCCCCCCAAAGAAGGGCTGACCCCACCCAGGCACCCACGGCGCGGCCCGAGCGAGTACGCCCGCTAGTGCGTCCCGGCGGCGGGCAGGGCGGCCCGCGCCAGGTACTCCTGCCACTTGTGCTCCACGTGCCGCTGGAGCTCCTGCACCTGTCCCTCGGTGACCTTGCTGAAGCGGCCCTGGAGCGCGATGTAGTCGCGCACCGGCTTCAAGCGACCGCTCCGCGCCAGCCGCTCGCTGGCGCCGGTTAAGCGGAAGCGGCCTGCCTCTATCTCGTAGAGGACCACCATGCCGCTCTCCACGGCGAGCCTCCCCATCATCACGGTGTCCCTGGTAGGGAAGCCCCAGCCCGGCGGGCAGGGCGCTGATATGTAGATGAACCTGGTGCCCGCCATGTCCCGCGCCTTCCTCACCTTGTCGTAGAGGTCGAGGGGGTAGGACGACGAGGCCGTGGCCACGTAGGGTATTCCGTGCGCCGCCATTATCGCCGGCATGTCCTTCTGGTGCTGCTGCTTGCCCAGGGTGGGGGTGGTGGTGGTAGTGGCCCCCAGGGGGCTTGAGCTGGAGCGCTGACCCCCGGTGTTCATGTAGGCCTCGTTGTCGTAGCAGATGTAGATGAAGTCGGTGTCCCTCTCCGCGGCGCCGCTCAAGGCCTGGATGCCGATATCGTGGGTGCCGCCATCACCGGCGAAGGCGACGGCGGTGATGCCCTCCCGCCCCAGCGCCTTGAGCCCGGCGACGATGCCGGAGGCGGAGGCAGCGGTGCTGGCGAAGGCGGTGTTTAGGCACGGTATCTGCACCGAGGTGACGGGGTACATCCCGTGGAGCACGGTGAGGCAGCTCGCGGGCACGGTGACGATGGTGTTGTCGCCCAGGGCCTTCAGCGCGTGGCGGTAGGCGATGGAGAGCCCACAGCCGGCACAGGTCCTGTTCCCGGGGAGCATGTACTCCTTCTGCGGCAGGTTCAGCGCGTTGGTGGCCATCACCCAGGCCTCGTCCCTAGATATGGCAGTCCAGCCATTCGGTGCCTTTCCTCCTCTCCCCGGCCTCGGCCTCAAGCAGCGACCTCTCCGCCGCCTGGGCCATGTCCCGTGCCTTCACGTTGCGGCCGCCCAGCCCCACGATGTAGTTGTGCACGGCGACGTCCACCCCGCTCCCGTAGAGTGCCGCCTTTATGTCGGAGCACGAGGCCCCCTCGTAGCCGTAGCTTATGTTCTTGTCGAACACCGCCGCTACCCGCGCCCCGGCGAGCGCTGCCACCACGTCCCGGGCGGGGAAGGGGCGGTAGACCCTTATGCCGAGGACACCGGCGCGGTGCCCCCGCTCCCTGAGCTCGTCGGCGGCTACAGTGGCCTCGGTGGCGACGCTGCCCATGGCCACCATCACCAGCTCGGCGTCTTCGAGCAGGTACCCCCACACCATGCCGCCGTAGCTGCGCCCGGTGAGGCGGCCGTACTCCTGGTCCACGGCGACGATGGTCTCCCGGGCCCCCTCCAGGGCCTCCTCCAGCAGGTACCGCAGCTCCATGTAGCCGTGGCAGGTGACCCCCCTGGCGTCCTCGCGGGGGTTGGCCAGGGTCACCAGGTTGTAGTTCATGGGCTCTCCGGGGTCGAGGACGGTGTGCGGCAGGTACCGCGGCAGGAAGCGGTCGATTGTCTCCTGGGCGGGGAGCTCCACCGGCATCACGGTGTGGGAGAGGACGTAGCCGTCGTAGCACACCATCACCGGCACGTAGGCCTGCTCCGCGATGCGGTAGGCCTGGATTATAGAGTCCAGTATCTCCTGGTTGTCGCGGGCGTACATCTGTATCCAGCCGGTGTCCCGCTGCGCGATGGAGTCCTGCTGGTCGTTGAGCACGTTCCAGGGTGCCCCCAGGGCGCGGTTGGCGCAGGCGAGCACGATGGGGAGGCGGGCCCCTGCCGCCCAGTGGAGCTGCTCATGCATGTAGGCCAGCCCGTTGGCGCTGGTGGCGGTGAAGGCCCGTGCCCCCACGGTGGAGGCCGCGATGCACACGGTGAGGGCGCTGTGCTCGCTCTCCACGCGCACGTACTGGGCCGCCATCTCCCCCCGCTCCACGAGCTGCGCCAGCAGCTCGGCGACCGGGGACTGGGGGGTGATGGGGTAGGCGGCGATGACCTGAACCCGGCTCAGCATGGCGGCGAGGGCAGCGGCGTGGTTGCCGTTTATCACCCGGACGTGGGCGCCGCTCACCGTCCCCCCTCCGCCCCATCCCGGCACAGGGCCTGGGACTCCTCCACCATGGTGATGGCACCGGTGGGACACTCCTCGGCGCAGATGCCGCACCCCTTGCAGTACTCCAGGTCGATCTCCACCGGGATGCCCCTGGAGACCACCGCCTCGGGGCAGTAGAGCCAGCACAGGAAACAGGAGGGCCTCCCTTTCAGCGTCGGGGTGCACCTCTGGTGGTCGATTACGGGCCTCTCTGCCCGCCAGTCGCCGGTGCGGCCGGCCTCGCCGATGCGGGGCGAGGAGACGCACGATATGTGTCCACACTCCCTGGTTCCCATGGCTCGGTGCTACCTCACAATAAAAAAATAGGGGGCCGCTACGTGCTCCGGGCCGCGGCCCGGCCCACCGCCGTCTCGTCGAAGGCGAGCTGCACCGCCCTGAAGTTGGCCTCGGCATCGAAGGCGGAGAGCCTGGTCTGGATGGCGCGGCGCACGCTCTCCAGCGAGAGCAGGCCGGTGGCGCGCAGGAACGCCCCCAGTATCGGGGTGTTGACCACGGTGACGCCGGCGATGACCAGCCCGATGCGCCGCGATATCCCGGTGGCATCGACGGTGGCCACGGTGAACCCCTCGCCCGGTGCCAGCTCCTCAGGCCGCCGCGGCGTGTTCACGATGAGCCAGCCCCCTTCCTTTAAGCCGGCCACCACGTCCTCGCCGCGGAGCAGGGTCTCATCGAGCACCACCACCACGTCGGGGCTCTCCACCTCTGAGTATATCCTCACCGGGTCGGGGGAGAACCTGGTGGTGGCGGTCACCGGGGCCCCCCTCCGCTCAGCGCCGAAGTAGGGTGCCGCGGTCACGCCGCGGTACCCCTCGTAGTACGCCGCCTCGGCCAGGACCTGTGCCGATGTCACCGCCCCCTGGCCGCCGCGGCCGTGCCACCGCACCTCGTAGATGGCGCCGCCCGCCTGGGGCCGGGGGTGTATTGTGCTCTTCACTGTCAAGAGATTTTGTCTCCACAGTTAATCGTAGGCTCCATGGGGGCCGCTTGTCAATAGCAGGGGGCGGGCACTGCCGTCGATTGCCACCGCCGCTGGCTGGTGATATACTGTTCCATTGATTTGCCGCCCAGAGGCAGGGCGGCCTGCGTATCGGATCACTATCGTAATGGAGGCCACAGGGTATGTCAGGAAAAGCGCTTGAAGGGCTGAAGGTGGTCGAGCTGGCCAGCTTCGTCGCTGGCCCCTACTGTGCCAAGCTGCTCGCCGACCTCGGCGCCGACGTCATCAAGATAGAGGAGCCGCCGGCCGGCGACCTGGCCCGGACGCGGGGCCCCTTCCCCGACGATATCCCCCACCCCGAGCGGAGCGGCCTCTTCCTCCTCTTGAACACCAGCAAGCGGGGGGTCACCCTCGACGTGGGGACGGCGACGGGGAGGGACATCTTCAAGAGGCTGGTGGCCTGGGCCGACATCCTGGTCGAAGACCACGCACCGCAGCAGATGGAGGAGAGGGGGCTCACCTACCAGGACTTGAAGGCGGAAAACCCCGGCCTCATCATGACCTCCATAAGCCCCTTCGGGCAGAGCGGCCCCTACCGCGACTTCAAGGCATACCCGCTGAACACCTTCCACAGCGGCGGCGAGCCCTGCATCATGCTGCACGGCACCTCGTCTCCGGGGCGGGCCCCGATAAACGGCCCGGCATTCATGGGGGAGTGCGACTGCGGCCTGGGCGCCGCCATCGCCACCCTGGGCGCCCTCTACTGGCGCGGGGCGAGCGGCCGGGGGCAGCACATCGATGCCTCAAAGCAGGACATGCTCATCTCCCTGGAGAGGCTGGAGAACGTCTTGTACCACAACCGGAAGAAGGACGAGACCAGGGCGCTCATAGATGCCGCCGCCAAGGGGGCGGGCATGGTGGGGGGGCTCCTGCGCTGCCAGGACGGCTACGTGGTGCTGGCGGCCATGCAGGACAACCAGTGGCGGGGCCTGGTGGACTTGATGGGCGACCCGGAGTGGGCCAGGGACGAGCGGTTCCAGGGCGAGGACAGCCGCACCTTGCACGCAAGGGAGGCGACGGCACGCGTCCAGGAGTGGATGGAGCACCGCACCAAGGAGGAGGTCTTCCGCGGTGGGCAGGCACGGGGGGTGCCCGTGGGCGCGGTGCAGTCGCCGCAGGACCTGGTGCACTCACCGCAGCTCCGCGCCCGCGGCTTCTTCGCCGAGGTCGACCACCCCCAGGCGGGGCGGTTCGAGTACCCCGCAGCGCCGTACATATTCTCCGAGACGCCCTGGGCGGCCACCCGCCCGGCGCCGCTCCTGGGCGAGCACAACGAAGAGGTATACCGCGGGCTCCTGGGCTACCGCGCCATCGACCTGGTGAAGATGAGGGTGGCCGGGATCATCTAGTGGAAAGGAGAGATAGAGGATGAACAGCTCCGCGCTGGAAGGGGTGCGCATCGCCGATTTCTCCTGGGCCTGGGCCGGCCCCTACGCGGCGACCATACTCTCGCTCCTGGGGGCAGAGGTCATCAAGGTAGAGAGCATGAAGAGGCTGGACCACGTCCGGCTGCGGGCGCTGGGGTTCGGCCACTTCCGCGGGGTAGACCACTCCCCCTTCTTCAACGACCTGAACCTAAACAAGAAGAGCATCACCCTGGACCTCACCAACCCCAGGGCGGTCGAGGTGGCCAAGAGGCTGGTGGCGATAAGCGACGTGGCGATGCAGAACATGCGCCCCGGCGTGATCGACAGGCTGGGCCTGGGCTACGAGGCGCTGCGGGAGGTTAAGCCCGATATCGTCTATCTCTCGTCGTCGGCGTGCGGCGCCACCGGGCCCGACCGGGAGTACATCGGCTATGCCCCCACCTTCGGCGCCCTGGGCGGCGCGGTGTACCTCGCCGGCTACCCCGACTGCCCGCCGCAGCAGATGATGGGCTCCATCGACTTGAGGAGTGCCGTCACCGCTGCCTTCGCCATCATCGCGGCACTGTGTCACCGGCAGCGCACGGGCCAGGGGCAGCACATCGACCTCTCCTCGCAGGAGACCATCAGCATCCTGCTGGGCGACGCCATCATGGACTACACCATGAACGGCCGGGTGCGCCAGCGCCGGGCCAACCGCGACGACATCATGGCCCCGCACAACTGCTACCCCTGCCGCGACGGAAAGTGGGTCACCATCGCTGTGGCCAGCGACGAGGAGTGGCAGGCCCTCTGTGCCGCCGTGGGCAGCCCCGCCTGGGCCGGGGACGAGAGGTTCGGCGATGCCTTCGGCCGCCACCGCCACCAGGAGGAGATAGACAGGCACCTGGAGGAGTGGACCAGGGAGCGCAGCCCCTACGAGGTCATGGCGCTGCTCCAGGGCGCCGGGGTGGCGGCGTTTCCCTCCTTCGATAGCAGGGGCCTCTCCCAGGACCCCCACCTGGAGGCGCGGGGGATATTCACCGAGATGGAGCACCCCGTCATGGGCAGCAGGGTGGTGGTGGCCCCGCACTGGAAGATGAGCGAGACCCCGGCGCGCATCGACCGCCCGGCCCCGCTCCTGGGCGAGCACAACGGCTACGTGCTCGGCGAGCTCCTGGGCATGTCCGCGGGGGAGATAGCAGAGCTTGAGGGGGAGGGGGCGATATACTGAAGACGGCCCCGGGCTAGCCCGGCGGCGCCCCTTTTCTGTGCCGCGCCCTGGCCTCCCTGCCCAGGCGGAGGCCCTCGTTCAGCGCCCGCTGGTTGAGCCTCACGCTGCCCCGGGGCACCCTCTTCCTGAGCGCGGTGCGGATGGCGTGCTGGGAGACCACCCCCTGGAGCCCCACGATGACGCCCAGGCCGATGACGGCGGCGACCACGATGTCCCCCACCTGGTGCATGGCGATGTCCACCAGGGGGAAGGCCTCGATGCGGGCGGCGGCGGCCGCCGCGCTCGCGTTGCGCTGCGAGTCGACCACGATGAGGCCGCCGGGGACGACCTCGGTGCCGTAGCTGTGAAAGGCATCGCGGCTCAAGGCTAAGAGGACGTCGGCGCAGAGCACCTTGGGGTAGTCGATCTCCTCGCTGCCGATGATGACCTCGGTCCTGCTGGGGCCACCCCGCTGCTGGGCGGCGTAGGCCTGGGTGAGCACCACGTTCTTGCCGTCCAACAGCGCGGCCTCGGCCAGGATGATGCCCGCCAGCACTATGCCCTGGCCCCCCTCTCCGGCGAGGCGCACCTCCAGGCGGCGGCTCACCGCGGGCCCTCCTCCCTCTGCAGGCGGTGCACCAGCTTGCCGTACTGCTCGCTGTAGGAGGGCCGCTCCCGGTCCACGAGCACACCGCGCACTATCTTGCCCCCCCTGCGCTCGGCGGGTACCCGCACCGACATGGTGTTGTCCCGGTACCACGTGAGCATATCGATGGCGCCCCCCATCTGGCTGTGCCTGCCGTAGTGGACGGGGCAGTTGCTGATGGCCTCGACGAGCGAGAAGCCCTCCTTCTCGACGCCGCGCGCCAGCAACTGCTCCAGCTCCGACATGTGGAAGACGGTGCTGCGGGCGACGAACGAGGCGCCGGCGGCCTCGGCGAGGGCCACGACGTCGAAGGGCTGCTCCACGTTGCCGTGGGGAGCGGTGAGGGCGTGGACCCCGTGCGGGGTGAGCGGCGAGACCTGCCCCCCGGTCATGCCGTAGACGCTGTTGTTGACCACCACCGCGGTGAGGTCCATGTTGCGCCTCGCGGCGTGTATCAGGTGGTTGCCGCCGATGGCCAGGGCATCGCCGTCGCCCATGACCACGATGACCTTGAGCTCAGGGCGGGACAGCTTCAGGCCCGTGGCGAAGGCGAGCGCCCGCCCGTGGGTGGTGTGCATGGTGTTGAAGTCGACGTATCCCGATATGCGCCCGCTGCACCCGATGCCGGAGAGCAGTGCCACCTCGTCCCTGCCTAGGCCCAGGCGCATCACTGCCTTGATGATGGCCTTCATCACCAGCCCGTTGCCGCAGCCGGGGCACCACATGGTGGGCAGCCGCTCCTGGCGCAGGTAGTCGCGCTCGCTCGCCGCGCCCTCCGCCATCTATGCCTCCACTGCCCTCATTATCTGGGCAGGGGTCACCATCTCCCCGTCCCTGCGGTTTACCCCCACCACCTCCACCCTGCCGCAGAGCACGCGCTGCACCTCGTGCAGCACCTGCCCCCGGTTCATCTCGCAGACGATGACCCTCTCGACCCCCGCGGTGAGCCGGGCCATCTCCGCCTCGGGGAAGGGCCAGATGGTGAGCGGCCTGATCATGCCCACCGCCCTCCCCTGCTCCCTCGCCGTCTTCAAGGCGTGGCGCGCCGAGCGGGCGGTGGCGCCGTAGGCCACCAGTGCGATGTCGGCGTCTGCCATGGACTCCTCCCGGCACTGCACTATGTCGTCGAGGTGGTCCTCCACCTTGGTGAAGAGCCGCTCCAGCCACGGGCCTATCTCGTCGAGCTGGCGCGTGGGGAACCCCCAGCGGTCGTGGAACAGCCCCGTGATGTGGTAGCGGTAGCCCTCGCCGAAGGGCGGGAGCTGCGGCACGTCGCCCCCCTCTGTCTGGTAGGGGACATACTCCTTAGGCGGGAGCGATGTCTGGGTGCGGGCAACCACCTCGACCTGGGGCAGAGGCAGGTCTACCCGCTCCCTCATGTGGGCCACCACCTCGTCCATGAGCAGCACCACCGGTGTGCGGTAGCGCTCGGCGAGGTTGAAGGCGCGGACGGTGAGCTGGTAGGCCTCGAGCACCGAGCTGGGGCAGAGGCAGATGGCGGGGCGGTCGCCGTGAGACCCCCAGCGGGACTGCATGACGTCGCCCTGGGCCGGGGCGGTGGGCCTGCCCGTGCTCGGCCCCGCCCGCTGCACGTCGATGACGACGCAGGGTATCTCGGCGGCGGCGGCATAGCCGATGCCCTCCTGCATCAGGGAGAACCCGGGGCCGCTGGTGGCGGTCGCCGCCTTCATCCCGCCCACCGAGGCCCCGATGCAGGCGGCTAAAGAGGCGATCTCGTCCTCCATCTGGATGAACACCCGGCCCAGGCGGGGGAGCTCCGCGGAGAGCACGGTGGCGATCTCGTTGGCCGGCGTGATGGGGTAGCCGGCGTAGAAGCCCAGGCCGGCATCGATGGCGCCGCGCGCCACTGCCTCGTTGCCCTGCATGAGCACCGCAGAGACTGTTCCGCTTTCGCCTGTCGCCGTGGCATCGGCCCTGGGCACCACTCCACCCCCGTGGCCGTCCCTGGTAGCACTCGCCTATGTCCCCAGGGAAGTCTCATCATGGTAACATAGATACGCACCCCAGTACAACGATGTCTGCCCCCGGTTTGTGTAGGTGCTTTCTGGGCACCCACTTGCAAAAAGGTCAATTATGTTATATAGTGAGGGCGGTGGTCACAAGTCTAAGGTTACCGATGCCGAGAATCCCTCTTATGCCACAGGCCTTGGGTGACCAAACTTAGGCCAACTATCCTGGGAAAGGAGGTCACCCATGAGCTTGGAGGACAAGTCTCTGCAGTGTCTCGATTGCGGAGCGACGTTCACCTTCAGTGCCGGAGAGCAAGAAGCGTTCCTGGCCCGAGGCTTCGTCAATGAGCCCAAGCGCTGCCCCGCCTGCCGAAGGGCGCGCAAAGATCAGCGCCAGGGATACGACGGGTACAGCCCCAGGCGCCAGATGTTCCCGGCAGTGTGTGCTCAGTGTGGCATCGAGACAGAGGTGCCATTTGAGCCCCGAGAGGGTAGACCGGTCTACTGTAGCGACTGCTACAACAAGGTCAGGTTGAGCAGCATGCGCTAGTCTCTGCCTGGGGAAGCAACGTGGGGGCCAGGCCCAAGGCCGGCCCCCACACTCTTTTTCGAGGAGGCGAACGTTGTTGACGGTAAGCACGAAGGCAGCCGAGGAGCTCAAGGGCAAGCTCGGCGAGTATTCAAACGAGCCCGACGATGTGTTCAGGCTTATCCTGGACCCTGAGGGGCTGAAGATCGTGCTCGACGCCGAGAGGCAGGGCGACCAGGTCATTCAGCACGAGGGCGATAGTATCCTCGTGGTGGCAAGCGACCTCTCACTCGCCCTCGCCGGCGTCACCATTGACTGTGAAGAGGGACCGGAAGGCCCCATGCTCACCATCTCAGGCTAGGCGGCCCCGTGGTCGCGCACTGAAGCGGCACGAGGCGACAGGTCGATGAAGACGTTTCCGCTGCACGCAGGTCTCACATGGTGTTGGACGGGGCCGCTAGGGGAAGAGCTCCCGCTCCAGGAGCCTCAGGCTCTCTACGCCTTTGACCTCTGACGGGAGCAGCGGCAGCTCACTGATCCTCATGCGCTGCCCGTACCTGGCGGCGACCTCTTCTACGTATCCCTTCTGCATGGCAATCCGCGACTTCAAGAACTCCGAGTCAGAGTCCCTCACCACGTTGTTCACGATGACCTGGCCTATGGCGAAGCCGTGCCCGTCGAGCTCCCGGTGTATCCTCTCCATCTGGCGGACGCTCAACGCCTCCGGGATGGTGACCAGGGTGAACTCCGTGTCGTGCGCCAGGAAGTCGGCGCACCGCTGGGAGAGCTCCTTCCACTCGCCTATGGTGGCGAGCAGGGAGCGCCCACCGTCCCTGGTGCGCTTCAACCGGGAGTAGACCCGCACCGCGGCGTTCATGTGCTCGATGAACTGGGCGGGCAGCCTCAACAGGCGGAGCGTGTTGCCGCCGGGGGCGGTGTCCCACACCACCCTCTGGTACCTGTGGTCTTCGACCAGCTCCCTTATGTAGTCCAGCATGAACTCGTCCCCGATGCCCGGGGCCTCGGCCATGTACTCCACGAAGTCGGGCTCCACCGGGACGTACGCCGCCACCACCTCGTAGACCTCGGGCCCGAACCGCTGCTTCCACCTCTCCTTCACCCCGTCGAGGCTGATCTCCTCCATGTAGAGGTTGTCCATGATCTGCCGCTGCCCGTCCTGGGCCTCCACCTCGAATATGTCGGAGAGCGAGGGCGTGGGGTCCGTGGACACTATGAGCGTCCTCTCCCCCCCGGAGGCAAGGTGCAGGGCGGTGATCGCGGCGCACGTGGTCTTGCCCACGCCGCCCTTCCCGGCAAACATGGAGACGTGTCTCTGGCTATCAGGCATGGCACCCTCTCTTCAAAAACGTATGGCTCGCGCGAGTGACGTGGCGGCGGAATGGCGGTCTTGTGCCCGCCGCGTATACCCCCCTGGCAGGGGGGGCCTCTAGAAGCGGTCGTCTGGGGGGTGCTCTGCACCGTCCGAGGTGAAGAGGAGGTCTAAGAACCGCTCCCGCTCGTCCTCGCTCACCCTGGACCCGATGCGGGCGAGGAGCACGTTGTAGGGGTCCAGGTTTATGTTGGCCTCTGTGGTGTAGTACTGGCGGAACCCGTAGGGCCGAAAAAGGTTCATCAGCATCGTGCGGTAGCCCGGCTTCTTCAGGCCCGCCATCTGCAGGTCCCAGTGCCAGGAGTAGCCGGTGAGGAGCACTATCCTGTCCTCCAGGGAGTCGTCTGCCATGGCCAGCTCCACCATCCTGGTGGCGATGCCCATGCGGCGCCAGTCCCTGCTCACCTCGATGGAGCCCAGCTCGTAGATGGTCCCGGCGCCGTCTCTGTGCCACCGCTCGTTGGGGCCGGGATAGGAGAAGGCGATGTAGCCCACGATCTTTCCCTCGTCGGTATAGGCCAGCACCACGTTCGCCCCCTCGAGGGCGGCGATCCGCGCCAGCCTCTCCCGGTCCCACACGATGGAGCGATAGTGGGGAAAGACCCCTATCCCCGCGTCCAGCTCCATGCCCTCGATGAGCTGGGGTGGGCAGTGAGTCTTCAAGCGGATGGTGCCCCTCTCGGTGGACAGCGCCGCGGTACGGCCCCTCTCTTCATATGGTGTGTCTGGAGACACGCCTACCTCCCCTCCATTGCCGTACGGGGCTAGAAGCCCCCCCAGTCCGGGTAGAAGGTCCTGGTCATCATGATGAGGTCGTGGCTTACGCCGTCGGGGTCCCGGGCATAGTCCGATATCACTGCCTCCTCGATGAAGCCTACCCGCCTTAGGCCTTCACGGGCGATCTCCTGTTTGCCGGCCACCATCTCCGCCATCAGCTTCTCCACCCCGCCGCTCAAGGCGGCGTTGACGATGTCCATCACCATCCACGTCCCCATGCCCTTGTTGCGGTACTTGGGGGAGACCACGATGCGCAGCTTGCCCACGTGCCTGCTGCCGCCATAGGTACGGCGGTGGAGCGTGGCGTCGGCGACGATCTCGTCGTCGACCACGGCGACAATGGGGAGCACCCTTTCGTAGTCGAGGCAGCGTACCCAGCTATCGATTACCTCCGCGTCGGCCACGTCCTCCTTGAGGTACCAGCGCTCCTCCTCAGGTATGCTCTGGAAGAACGCTATCAGCCGCTCCCGGTCCTCGGCGACCATGGGGCGCAGTGTCACCCTGGTGCCATCGTCTATCACCACGACCTTGGGATAGCCCTTGAGCATGCTCCCTCCTTTGTCTGCCTGGGCACCGGCCTGGTCTATGTCGATGTCCGTGATTGAGTGGGGCTATAGACCTCAGCCCCGCACCTCTCCATGGCCTCTCGCCAGCCTATCTCGCCACTGTAGGCAGCGGCCGCGTAGCGGCGGATGCGCTGCACCGGCGCTGGGCAGGGCTCGGTGTCCCGCCGGCTGGCCCGGTACAGGGCGACGTTCAAGTCCAGCGCCCTCGCCTCTCTGCTCTCTCCGTCCAGGTGCGCCGCCGTGGCCAGGACGAGGTCGCGGAGGCCCTTGGCCAGCCACTCGTGCTCGCCGCCGAACTGCTCGCAGTACTGGAAGCGGCACAGTATGGGCCGGAAGCGGGCGATGGGGCAGCCCCCCTGCTCCGGCTGGAACAGCTCGCACCCCATGTCGCGGCAGCACTTCCCGCCGCACCGGGCGCACAGCGCCTGCTCGAGGTTCAGGCCGTCCAGGAGGTCGAGCGCCCACGTGACGTCGGGCTCCAGCGCCTGCCTGAGCTCCTCGTCGGTGGTGAAGGGGAGGTGGGGGAGCCGTGCCAGGCACGCGCCCAGGGCCTGGGCCTGTCTCTCTATCTCCTCGCTCGTCCCTATGCCTGCCTTCAACTGCCTGTCGCGACCTCCACCAGCGAGGTGTCACCCCTGCGAGAGCCCCTCCACCGCCTTCTCGTATCCCGTCACCACCATGCGCACGATATCTGCGGCGGTGAGCACCCCTTTTATCATCCCTGCCCCCGCGCCCATGGCCACTGACCCCTCGTCGATGTGGCCGGCGATGAGGCCGCCGGGCACGCGGCGCCACCCGCCCATGTCGGGGTGGGAGCGCTCGTAAGAGCGCATCTCCTCGAAGGTGGCCCCGCTGGCCTCCAGCTCTACGTGCCTGCGGGTATAGTCGTTGCGGAGGCAGCGCGATATGCCGGTGGAGCGGCCAAAGACCACGGTGCTGGTATCGCTGGCCTCTACCACCGCCTGCTTCACCTGGGCGTGGGCGGCGCACTCCGCCGATGCCATGAAGCGTGTCCCCATGTAGACGCCCTCGGCGCCGAGGGCGAATGCCGCCGCCACGCCGCGCCCGTCGACGATGCCGCCGCCGGCGATGACCGGTATGGCTACGGCGTCGGCCACCTGGGGCACGAGGACGAAGAGGGTGAGCTCCTCGCCGCCGAGGTGGCCTCCGGCCTCGTAGCCCTCGCAGACCACGGCATCGACGCCGTCGGCCTGGGCCTTCTGCGCGTGCTCCACGGAGCCTACGGCGTGGATGACCTTGACGCCGGCGGCCTTGAGCCTGGGGGTATAGGCCTTGGAGGAGCCCATGGACACCACGGCGATGGGCAGTCCCTCCTCGATGGCCACGTCCACCAGCCTGTCGGTCACCTCGCGCTGTCGTCCCCAGCCCACCGGGAGGTTGGCGGCGAAGGGCTTATCGGTGAGGGCCCTCACTTTGCGTATCTGCTCCCGGAAGCGGCGCAGCGAGGCCTCGACGTCGCCGGCCTCGGCCTGGCTCTCCATGCCGGCGCTGGGCCCGATGGTGCCCAGGCCTCCGGCCGCGGAGACGGCGGCGGCGAGCTCGGCGGTGGCGATCCACGCCATGGGCGCCTGGACGATGGGGTGCTCGATGCCGAGGAGGTGGCACAGCCTGGACTTCTTCATGGGTCACCCTCCGCTGGCGATGTTATCGATGGCTGCCTGTGCCTTTGGCGGCGGCTATCTCCCGCTCCACCTCTTCGTTGACCACGTAGCCTGAGATGTGCATCACGGTGTTGAAATCGCCGCTGTCTATCTCTTCCTGCTGCATGGAGGCCATGCAGGGGTAGTGATGGCAGATGAGGCCGGCCTGGGGCACTGCCTGGGCCGCGGGCATGCCGACGAGGCGGCGCGCGACGTGGAAGGTAGAGCCGCAGGGTGCCCCGCGCACCACCTTCACCTCGGCTATGGTGCCCGTCTCCCCATCGATGGCGATGTCGAGCAGGGGCCTGCCGAAGTGCCGGGCGAAGAGGGCGATGACCTCGCTATCGTAGGAGCGGGCGAAGGCCCCGTACCCGTAGCTGGTCTCGGTGAGGGTACAGAACGTCTTGGGGAATACTGATGCGATGCCCATCTCGGCGAGCTCCCTCTCCACCTGGTTGCGCAGGCCCAGGGGGAGCCATGCCGGGTCGTCCACGGGGCAGATGACCCCGTGCACCCCTGCCCTCTGCGCCAGTGCCGGTATGAGCTGAGCCCCTGCGCTCGACTCGCTCATGGCGATGAGCAGGTCAGCGGCGCCGACATCGGGCGGCAGGAACTCTGCCGGGTCGTCGACGATGGGGGGGAGGGCAGCGGGCAGGGTGATGCGGGCCATCTCCCACCCCGGCGGCAGGTGCGCGGCGATGTTGTCCGCGATGCGGTG
>JAXHUE010000037.1:0-12623 GCA_034189655.1 Chloroflexota bacterium
CGCGGCGCTGCCCCGCCGCCGGCGCTGGCGGTGGGCACGCGAGGGGAGGCCCCGCTATCTCATTTCGGGGGTAGTGGTTTCGGCCGCCGACGCGGGCCGGGCCCGCTCCCTAGCTGGAGCCTCGCCTCGACCTGCGCACCAGGAACAGTACGAGCCCAATCAGCGCCACCGCCGCCACCAGCGCCGCGATGGCGAGGGCGATGGTGAACACGATAGTGGTCTCGGCCTGCCCCAGCCCCGCCCCCTCGGCGATGGTGAAGGTGCCGTCGGAGGTGTCCTCCGCGGTGTTTACGCCGTCGGTGGCCCGCACCCTCACCAGGTAGCTGCCCCCGGTGTCCAGCACCTGGGTGTCCAGCCTGTACTCGCTGCCCGTCACGTCGGTATCGAGCGGCAGCCACGTCTCGCCGCCGTCGCCGCTTGCGGCCAGGGAGAAGGAGAGCGGGTCTCCGTCGGCATCGCTTGCCTGCCAGGTGAGCGTTATGGCCTCGCCCTGGTAGAAGGTCTCGCCGCCGTTGGGGCCCAGCACCTGCACCTCCGGGGCACCCGGCGAGACCGCGATGCCCGCGAGCACGGTGCCGTCTCCGTCCTGGAGCTCTATGCGCGCTGTGCCCTGCGGCCACTCCACACGGTAGACGAAGGAGGCCTGGGCCAGCTCCACCGTGCCCTCGGCGGTCATCATGTCGAAGCTGACATCGAACCCGGCCCGGCTCAAGACCCCCCCCTGGGGATCGAGCATGACCAGGTAGTAGTCGCCCTCATCCCCGTCGGCGATGTCGGCCGTCCCCCCTGAAAGCACCATGCACGGCCCCAGCGTCGCCGGGCCGTCCCTGTCGATGGTGCCCCGCGCCAGCACCACCGTGGGGTCGTCCTCGTCGGCGAAGATATCTATGAGGTCGAGGTAGCCCCCCGGCAGCTCAGCGCCGTCGCTGTAGCGCAACGGGTTGTCCAGCCGCTGCCAGCGGTCGACCGCCGCCCCCACGCTGTCCATGTAGTAGGTGGGCGGCTGCACGAGCCAGGGGCTGGTCCAGCTTCCGGCGAAGTAGGGGGCCCACTCATTTACCCAGAAGCCCTCGGAGGCGGCGCAGGTGCTCGCCGAGACCTCGGTGCAGCCGTCGGCGCAGCCGTCCGGCGACGGGTCATAGCACTCGTAGCCGATCTCCTGTATGCCGTGGCCCAGCTCGTGGGCGGCGTTCGTCGGCCCTCCCCACACCTCGACGTAGCACCCCGGGGAGCCCACCATGCAGCAGCCACAGCTCCCCCAGGGCTGCACCGAGAGGACATAGTCGTAGTTGTTCTCCCTGGCCAGCGCGATCATGGAGCCCATGTAGTCGCCGTAGTCGTCCTCGAACCTCACCTGGCGGTCGACGGCGTACATCACCTTGGAGTCGGCGATGGGCAGCACCCCCAGCAGGTATCCCGCCGCGGTATCGGCATACGCCTCTATCTCTGCCAATGCCTCGGTGAGCGTCCGCGAGCCGCTGGCGCAGCTCGCCGCCGGCGGCTCGGAGCAGCAGCCCGTCGTGCAGATATAGTTCTGGCAGTAGAGGAGGTCGTTCTCGGTGGCGTTCGACATGTGTATCACGAAGTACAGGCGAAAGTCCCCCGTCTTGTACGCCGCGGCCATGCCCCAGTACTCGTTGTTGCCCTCATACTGCTCGTCTATCTCGTCCCACGGGTCTACCTCCACGGTGTAGCTCACCCTGGAGTCTGTGGGCCGGGGCACCACCCTGAGGTCGGGGTAGCACCGGTAGGGGCCCACCGGGGCGCGGCACCTCCCCTCTATCACCCCTGCCGGGTTCAGGTCGGGGTCGAAGGGCTCGTTCTCCTGCCCCGGCGGCACCAGGGGGAGCATTATCGAGCTATCGCCGGGGGATATGGTCACCGGCCCCCACACCTCGGGGTACTCCCACCCCGAGGGCAGGCCGCCCGGCGGCGGGTACGGGGGCACGGTATCCCAGTCCTCGTCGGGCAGCTCCAGCCTGAACCTGGTCTCTACCAGGGAGCTGAACGTGGAGCGCACCCTGACCCGGAAGGCCGTGGCCTTGTCCTCCACCAGCGGGGCCCCGTAGACCACCTGCACCGGCTCCACCGACAGGATGTCCAGGTCGCCGTACACCCCCCTCACGACGTGGAGCTGCACCGTCTCGCTCCTAGTGATGCCGCCCCCGGACGCGGTGACGGTGATATCGTAGTCGCCTTCTGCCGGCAGGCTGGTGGCGTAGGCAACAAACCCGCACTGAGAGGTGTAGGGCGGGAGGCCGTCGTCGGGCAGGCAGTAGGAGGAGACCCCCGCCGGCACCCCGGAGAGGGAGAGCTCCACGGTCTGGGCCACCCCGCTCACCAGGGACACGGTGGCCTGGGCCTGAACCTCGGCGCTGGTGTCATCGCCGCCCACGAGGGGATCCAGGTCTATGGTCAGCTCATCGGGGGCCACGGCGAGGCCGAAGTCGAACCCCTCGACAGGCGTGGGCGTCGCCCCGGCCGCGCTCACCTGGATGGAGCAGTACGTGGGCCCGCTGTAGTGGGCGCCATCCAGCTCGGTGGAGTCGCAGACCGCCACCCGGAACGAGCTCGTCCCCGCCGCCGTCGGGGCGCCGGAGATGAGCCCGGAATCGCTGTATAAGGCCAAGCCGGCGGGGAGGGCGCCGTCGTGGAGAGTCCAGTGATAAGGCGGTACCTCTGCCCCCACGGCCTCCAGGTACACCGAGTAGGGCTGCCCCACCTGGGCCGCGGGCAGGGGACACTCCGTGACCACCACCACCGGGCTGTCCACAGGCCTTATCTCGGCCTGGGCCCAGGCCGCCCAGTCCCTGCCCGACGAGGCCCCGGCACCGGCATAGAGGGTGAACTGGCCCGTCTTGCCGGCATAGGGGGCCAGGGAGACCCGCACGTGATCGAGGTGGCCGTCATACTGCGCCGTCACCGAGGCCACCGCCGTGGTCAGGCGGCTCCCGCCGCTCCAGTACGAGAAGTTGACCTGGAAGTGGACGCCGTCTGTGCCGGTGGCGCCACCGAAGAGCCCCACCCATATGTCGAGCTCGGTACCTGGGGCCACCGTCATCTCAGGGTACGTCCCCTGTATGTGCCCGTAGGCGTCCCACTCGGGGTGCGTCTCCAGTACCCTGCCGTAGGTGGTGCCGTCCTCCAGCGCCACGCCCTCCTTGTAGCAGGCGAAGCCCCGGCTGTCGGCATCGCTCCCGGGGAAGGGCAGGGCCCCCTCGCCGGAGCTCCAGCTCGCCTCCTGGGCATGAGCGATGAAATCGTAGTGAGAGGTCCCGTCGACGGCATAGGCCGCCGGGGGCGCAAGCGTGGGTGCGAGCATCACCACGGTGAGAAGAAGGATGAACACGTGCCGGGACAGCCTGCCTACCTTCATGGCGCCCTCCTGGGGCCTATTCTGTGACATCGCGCCCGCGCTGTCAAGGCGACAGCAGGCCCAATGAGCGCTATGTACCCGCCTGCCCGCGCGAAAACCTCCAGTTGAACCGCTCGCTGAACCTCTCCAGTATGGCGATGGTCTTCGCGCCGAACAGCCCCAGGAAGAGGGCATTGCCCACGGCATGAGAGGCGTCAAACCACACGCTGCCGAGCTGGGTCACCAGGAACGTCCGCACGGTCAGGGGGTAGACGAACGAGGCCCAGAACCAGGTATTCACCATCCACCCGTAGAGAAAGCCACTCAAGCAGCCGAAGCAGATAAGCCACACCCTCCCCAGCTTGAGCCGCCCCACGTAGGCGGACGCCACCCCGATGAGCCCCCAGGCCAGCATCTGGTACGGCGTCCACGGCCCCTGCCCCAGGAAGAAGTTGGAGCACAGCGCCGTCATCGCCCCCACCACGAAGCCGGCCACCGGGCCGAACACGTACCCGGAGCAGATCACCAGGAAGGTGCTCGGCTGCACCCCGGGCACGGCGGCGAAGGGGAGCCGCAACACCGCCGACAGTGTCCCCAGCATCGCCACCAGGGCGACCTCCTTGGAGCTCACGGCCCTCGCCTCGAACTCGAAGAAGAAGGCCGCTATGGCCAGGACCCCCACCGCGGCGGTCACCAGTCCCCAGCTCACGAAGGCATCGAGCGGGCATGAGGGGACGAGCGAGATGACCATGGACGCTATGCCAATCGCGAATATGAGCGCCAGTACGACGTAGCTCTTTCTCACCGCAGCAGCCCCAGCACCTCGTCAACGGTCAGTATGTCGTCGGGGACGCCGTACCTGGCGAAGGCCTGGACGAGGCGGTTTATCTGCGGCGAGAACAGGAGCGCCCGCGAGAGGACATCCCGCGTCCCGCCGTCCACCACGACCCTGCCCTCGCTGAGCAGCACCACCCTGTCGGCATGCTCCGCCACCATCTCCACGTCGTGGGTGACCACGACGACGGTGTTGCCCCCCTCCCGGTACCCCTCCAGGAACTCCATGAGCTCCATCTTCAGCCGGTACTCAAGCCCCCTGGTGGGCTCATCCAGCACCAGCACACGGGGACGGGCAACGAGGACAGAGGCCAGGGCCACCCTCTGCCTCTCGCCGCCGCTCAAGGAGCGGGGGTACTGTCCCCGCACGCCCTCCAGGGAGAACATCCGCAGGGCGTCATCGACCCTCGATGCCACCTCCTCGCCCCTGTACCCCAGGTTCCTCAAGGTGAAGGCGGCCTCCTCCTCCACGGTATCGGCGAAGAGGTGGTCGTTGGGGTTCTGGAAGACGAAGCCCACCTGTCGCGCAAGCTCGGCGACGGTGGCCTTCCTGGTATCGAGCCCGCTCACCCTGACCCTGCCCCTGGTGGGGTGCAGCAGCCCGTTCAAGTGCTTCACCAGCGTCGTCTTCCCCGAGGCGTTCCTGCCCATGATGGCCACGAACTCCCCCTCACCTACGGTCAGGCGTACGTCCCTCACCGCGGCCCGCCCGCCGGGATAGACGTGCCACAGGCCCTCTATCTCCAGGAGCGGCCTGCCGGTGGCCCTCTCCCCCGCGGGGGGACGCGCTTTGCAGCCACCGCGAAAGACGGCCTCCAGCATCGAGCGGCCCTCTTTGACGGTCAGGGGCATGCCTGCGGCGCTCGTGCCCCTGCCTTCGAGCCCCTGGACCAGCCTGGCTATGGGCGGCACCCCGATGCCGATGCGCGCCAGCCCCCCGTCGCCCAGGACGCACCGCGGGCTGCCGTCGGCGACGACCCTCCCCTCGTCCAGCACTATCATGCGGTCTACCAGGTGGGCCACCCGCTCCAGGCGGTGCTCGACCAGCACCACGGTGAGGCCCAGCTCATCGTTTAGGCGCCCCACGATGGACAGCACCTCCTCGGCACCCTTGGGGTCCAGCTCCGACGTGGGCTCGTCCAGCACCAGGATGTCGGGGTGCAGCGCCAGGACGGAGGCGATGGCCACCTTCTGCTTCTCGCCCCCTGAGAGCTCGTGCACCTGCCGGCGGCGCAGGTCGGCTATGCCCAGCGTGTCCAGCACCTCCTCTATCCTCCTGGCGATGACCGCCCGGGGGAAGGCCAGGTTCTCCAGGCCGAAGGCGAGCTCACGCTCAACGTCCACGGCCACAAGCTGGTTCTCCGGGTCCTGAAACACCATGCCTACTTTCGTGGCCAGCTCCCTGGTGGGGTGCCTGGCCACGTCGAGCCCCGCGACCTCCACCCTGCCGCTCATGCTCCCCCCGTAGAAGTGGGGTATCAGGCCGTTGCACAGGCGGCACAGGCTCGACTTGCCCCCGCCCGACGGGCCGGTCACCAGGACGAACTCCCCGGCGCCGACCTCCAGGTCCACCCCCCGCAGGGCGGGCTCGGCGGCACCATTGTAGCGAAAGGTGAGCCCCTCTATCCTGATCACGGCCTGCCCTCCCTCTTCAAGAAGGCCAGGGGCACTATCGCCGACAGGAGGGCCACCATGGCCACCGCCAGGGGCCACTCAAGGACCATCGGGCCGACCTCGCCCAGGGTGGGGTAGTACTGGTAGTCCCCGCACCCCGCGGCGCGCAGGAAGATGCCCAAGGCCAGGGGCGAGAGCGCGGCCACAAGGGTGAGGGCATCGACGCCGCTCAACCCTATGTCCCGGTAGAACGTCCTGCCCGTGCCGCTGCCGAAGGCCCTGGCCTCCATGGCCTCCGCCACCTGGACCGTCCTGTCCAGGGAGTTGGAGAGCAGCGGGATGATGACCGACATCCCGTTCCTCACCCGCCGGGGAAGACGCCCTCTGTCCAGCTCCAGGCCCCTCGAGCGCTGGACATCGGTGATGCGCCGTGCGTCGTCCATCAGGGTGGGGATGAACCTGGTGGAGAGCGAGGTCACCAGCACCGACTTGTAGGGCAGCCTCACCTTCATCGCGGACAGCATCATGTCGTCGGGGTGGACGGTGAAGGTGAGTATGGCAAAGGCGGAGACTATCGCCACCAGCCTGAGGCACATGGCGGCACCATAGGCCAGGGCCTCCAGGGTTATGGTGGGGGTGCCCATCACCGGGACGCTGAAGGGGGCCTGGAGCAGGACATGGGTGCCGTGGTAGCTCACCAGGGCGTTTATCGCGATTATGGCCACGCACATATAGGGGGCGAACCTCATGAAGGAGGCCCACTCCCGCCACACCCTCCCCGCTGCCACCAGGGGCAGGGTCGCCAGCACCAGCAGCAGGAGAAAGAGGGGGCTGTCCAGCATGAGCGCAAGCACCAGCAGGCTCGCCGCCCACGCCAGCATGCACAGGGGGTTCTGCCTGTGGAGCGCCGTCCCCCTGTCCCGATAGCGCAGGCCCATCACCGGGGCACCCTGACTATCTCCCCGCTGTCTGTGTCTACCACGATGGCGAAGGCGTATCTCATCTCGTCCTGCCGGGTGAGCAGCGCATCCACGGCCCCCCTCACCCCGGCCTCGTCCGTGCCCGAGACCACCCAGACCACGCCCTGGCAGGCCCCGACGCCGCCGGGGTGCCACGGGCTCTGCGTGGCCTGCACCAGCCCACACCCCGCCTCGTACCGGGCCTCGACCTCGCCGCCGGCATCGTACACCACCATGGTGTCGCCCTCGAAGTGTACGAAGAACCCCAGCCGGTCCCAGATCGCGTTCAGCTCAGATACCATGTCGCTCGCGGGCAGGCCCAGGCAGACCAGGTTGCAGCCCTGCGTGCAGTCCGCTGTGAGCGAGTCCCAGTGCTGGCTGGAGACATCCACCACCCCCAGCGCGGCCAGCGCGCCCTCCAGCTCCTGTGCCGCCTCCTCCAGCCCATCTTCATACACCACCACGGTGGGCCAGGCCTGCCCACCGTAGCCATCCACGAAGGGCTGGGGGAAATCGCCCACGATCGCCGGGACAGACATGCGGAAGTCCCACTGGTGGAAGTCCCAGTGCTGGGTGTCGCCATCGTGGAGTGTATAGTCTGCCGCCCCCTTCCGGGACGAGATGCCGTTCACGTAGAAGAACCAGTCTTGCTTGGCACCGCCCGACCCCGTGTACTGCGAGCTCACGCCGTCTATGGCGTTTACGAACCCCCCGCCGTAGGCCGTCTCCACCTCGGCCACCTGCGCAAGCGCCGCCATCGCCGAGGTGCCGGGCGCCACCTCCACGGCCTCGTCGAACAGGAGCTCCCCGCCGAAGCCCTGCGTGGCCACCACCCTGACCACTATACCTGTGCCCGTCGCCGGCGGGGACGGGCCGGAACAGCTACACAGGGAGAGGGCCAGGACAACGAGCGCCGACAGGGCCACCAGCCCATATCGCCTCACGCGCGCACGCCCCTGGGCCGCCTCTTCTTTCGCCAGACGAGGAGGTTGGCCACCGCCAGCACAGCGAGCACGGCGGCGGCGATGCCTATCATAGGAAGTGGCGGCCCTGTTATAGCGATGTGGGCCGGCACTTTGACCCCCACGCCCACCTGGAGCCCCAACGAAGGCTCAAAGGAGACCACGCAGATGCTGGCCGAGTGCTCGCCAGAGGCGGCCCGCGGCGGGCACAGGGTTATCTCCACCTGCCTGCCCTGCCCCGGGGCCAGGGAAAACTCCCCCGGCGAGATGTCGAACCAGCCCTGGTACTCCCCCTCGGCATACACCCGGTAGTGCGATACCTCGTCACCGGTGTTCATCACGTAGAGCGTGCTGGTGGAGCCCGGTGAGTGGGCCTCGAATCCCAGCGAGCTGGGGGAGACACCGACCCCCGTAGCCTGGGCCGGGTGCGGGAGGAGCACAGCGGCCAGGGCGGCGAGCAGCACCAGGAAGGCCACAGCCCTGGATTTCATCTTCACCTCCTTAAATGGAATGTATCGCGGCGAGGGGAGCGGCGTCGCTCACTCCCCTCGCCTGTTGCTCGTGTACAGCTACGGGGCCTCGGTGGCCCAGAAGACCAGGGTGCCTGCCACCCCGCCCACCGCGCCGTAGTCTGCGGGCACGGTGAGGGTGGCGGCGGTCTCCGCCGCGGCGCCCCGCTCTATGGTGGCCTGGAACTGGGACCAGAGCGCGCCGTCCAGGTTCACCCCCTCCACGAAGAGGCCCCCGGCGTCATCGCTGACCTCGGCGGTGACCAGTACCGTCCAGGCGCCGGCGTTGGCGATGGTTATCGGGTACGGGTCGCTTTCGTCCCTGGGGCCCAGTTCCCCGAAGTCTATGGCAGACGGGTCGACCTCTATGGAGATGGCGGGGATGATGGTGGCGCCAAGCGCCACCTCACCATCAGAAGAGGGGCCCCCGCCATCGCCCACTGTGAGCGCGACCCTGCCGCTGCGGACGAAGCCGTCCTTGTCGGCGTACACCTGGAGGGTGGCACCCTGTCCCACAGAGAAGGTCACGGTGCCATCGGGGCCGGTCTGATAACCCTGGTCGGCGTGCACCGTGGCCCCTTCGAGGGTATACCACCCCTGTGTGTCGTCGTCGTAGCGGGTCACGGTGGCGGTGACCTCCTCGCCCACCGCGACCTCGGCCTTGTCCAGTGCAACCTTCAAGGGGGACTCACCCCAGGCACCCCAGTAGAAAAGCACCTCGCCGTGGGGGGGGTCGGGAGGGGTGGTCTGGCCCAGCACGAAGTCGGCACCGCCCACCATGGGGCTGTAGTAGTCCACCCGGTACATCCACCCGCTCATCCCCTGCGGCTCCTCGCCGTTCACCGAGTGGAGGTAGAGGCCGTAGGCGGTGTCCTGCACCACGTAGGGGAAGCCACCCGCCTGGGAGGCCTCATCCAGGGCACCGAGGGCGGTGGCATCGGCGAGGTAGTGCTCGCCGCCCTGGTCATCCACAATGGTCGAGTCGGTGACGGTCACCTCCCCGCTCCAGATGGTGGCACTCTGTCCCTCGACCCTCACCGAGACCGTCACGCCCTCCCCCGCCTCCAGCACGCTGACCGGGTAGGGCTGCCCCACGAGGGCCGGTATGGCGTAGGCGGTCATCAGGGCCACGTTCGATGGCGTGCCCTGCTGCCAGTTGAAGGAGCCGTCCGGGTTCTGGAAGCCCAGCAGGTCATCGACGGGGCTATAGCCGCTCCCGCTCTCCCAGGAGGCGCTGGTGGGGTCCTGTCCCGCGGCGCAAATGGCGTCGATGGCCCAGGAGTCGGTCGCGGAGTTGGTCGCGCCCCAGGACTCGAAGCCGCCGCTCTCCATCTGCGCGGACTTGATGTAGGCCAGAGCCTCCTGGATCGCGGTGGAACCCTGAGGCTCGCCGGCGGCGACGAGGGCCATCACGGCGGCAGCGGTATCGTCGACATCGCTGGCCTGCCCCACGCCCCAGCTCCAGCCGCCGTCTGCGCCCTGGTTGGCCTTGATGAAGGCCACCGTGTTCGCTATGACCTCTGCCCCCTGGCCCTCTCCGGCCGAGACCAGGGCCATCACTCCCCAGAAATCGTCGTTTAGGAGCGACGTGTCCCCGATCTGGGTGCCGTCGTAGGCCGCCTCGAGCAGGGCCACGAAGTCCCTGCCGCCGAAGCTGGTCGGGTTCTCACCGGCGGCGGTGACGGCCAGGGTCATCCGGGCGTAGTCGGTGGCCGAGGCGGCGCTCGCGGCATTGGCGGCCAGGTAGTCGACGATGGACGGGTTGCTGGCAACCCTCCACTCGTGCGGATCCTCGCCGGCGGCGGCGATGGCCATGGTGGCCCAGGCGGAAGTGGAGAAGTCGCTTATACTGCCGTCGGTTTCTTGCTCGCCCCGGAGGTAGTCCAGGGCACCTGCCACCTCAGTGTCGGCCGGCGACAGGGGGTAGGACTGCCAGGCGACCGCCTGTGACGGCAGGAGCACCGCCATCACGAGGGCGCAGCCCAGCACCATGCTGATGAGACCTCTGCTCACAGCCTTCCTTCTCATTCTCGCTCACCTCGCTGATTCTATTCACCGGTTCGCAGTCTGGTGATAGGGGCACTATCGGCGTCTCGGCAGCACCTCTCTCTCTCCTGGCGCCAGGATATCCTTATTAGTGGACTATAATCCGCATTAGTGGATTATAGTACGGAAACCCAGGATTGTCAATGCCTTTCGGGGCATCTCTGGGGGGAGGCCGCACGCTCGCGGCGAGGTAAAAAAGGGGCGACGCTCCGAGGGCTCCCCCCCAGAGCGCCGCCCAATGCCCGTTTAAGGGCAGCTATACCTTTACAAGGCCCCCTACGTCAGCCGCACGTCCAAGAGCTCGTAGTCTATGTGCCTCTCCTCCAGCCTGAGCAGGAGGCCCGAGGTATCGTCATCGACGCAGGCCACCACCGGCGAGAGGCCGCTGTATGCCGCCTCGACCACCGCCTCTCTCACCCCGTAGAAGAAGGCAGGCTCCACACCCGCCTTCCGCAACGCCACCAGGGCCTCGATTCCTACAGCCCCCACCGCTCCCCTCCCCTGAGCCACCTCTTTGAGCCTTTCGATATCGGCCTGCCCGGAGCCGCCGCGCCGGACCCCGGGCACCTTCAAGACCGTCACCGTGCCCACGCCCATCTCCACTATCCCGTCTATCCCAGAGATGCCAACGTCCTCGCCCTTCCGGGCACTGGAGAAGGCCACGCCGCTGGCCCCGGCCCCGGGGCTATCGGTCGCGTACAGCAGCCCGTCCCTCATCACCAGCCCCACCCTCTGCCCCTGAGACAGGTCACAGTCGGCCACTGCGGCGCAGACCGATACGTGGGCTACCGCCTTCTGTACGGTGGTGGAGTAGTCCTGCCACTCCCTGAGCATCCTCAAGACCCAGTCCACGCCCTCTCTGGTAACGCTGTACCTGGAGCGGCCCTGCGAGGAGAGCCAGCCCTCTTTCAGCAGCTCTCCCACGTAGTCCGAGACCGCCTGGGGGCTCAAGTCCAGCCTCCGGGCGATGTCCCGCTGCTGTATATCAGGCTGGTTGGCCGCTATCTCCACCAGTATCTGAAACTTGGCGATCAGGTTCCTGCTTCTGAGAAGCTCTGACATGTCTGGCCCCCATCTGTGCCCTGACGCAGCACACCGGTAGTGTAAGCCATTTGGGGGAAAGTTTAAAGAGATGCCGACGCCCTGACATCCAGGTACTACCCGGATGGGCGTTGACAAACGCACAGGGCTACGCTACGCTTTGGCCGGCGCCCAGGGTGCGCTTAAACGAGAGGAGGTATGAGGAAGTGGAGCTCAGTGCCCGCAACAGCATACTTAAAGGTAAAATCTAAGTCCAACGCCTTCAAACGAACATCGGAAATATATCTAGAAATGACACTAGTAGGTGATACCCTTCAGCTATGCGCTAGTATATAATAATTAACATCATGCTAGACTCAGGCTGAATATTAGCGGCTGGCATCCGGATTTTTAAATAGATATATTGCCCATCCGACAGTATCACGACCCCATTGAAGATAAGTCGCTTTTTCACGATCAATTCGTTTAACAATTTCGGTAACATCAGGATCGTCCGTGTTCTCTTCGGCAAACTTTGCAGTAGAGTACCATCGTAAAGCAGAATATCGGTCCCAATCATCCTGGTTACTAACTAAAGAATACAGTAGAATAAGGTCTTCTTCCGTGCCTGCTTGAACGTTTTCATAATGAGTGCCGAAATCATCTCTAGTTTCACCTGCAGCAGTTAAATAGGCCTCTTCTGGCTCCTTGAGCCAAAATGGTTCACCAACAAGAATGAGGCCACTTGGTTGTGTCATAGACTTCAAGGCACGAAGAGTCTCCTGGTGCCCCTTGTAAATCCACGACGCCCCAATGCACATTGATAAATCGAATAGTCGATCAGGCTTGTAGTCTGCCCCGTCCATATTTAGGATCTCAATTTGAGAGTTGGGAACTCGTTGCTTTAGATTTTGTTTTGCATCTGCCACGAAGAAAGGTGATATATCCACACCAACTCCAGATATCGTGTAGCGTTCAGCAATCCGGGTGAGAATCTCCCCCTTACCGCAGCCAATATCTAATATCTCTGCTTGGGATTTGAGATTCAGCAACTCGATCAGTTCATCTATCTTTATGGTGCTCATGGGATTCAAGACCGTGTGAAATAGATGAGTCGCGTAAAAGAACTTCCAAATATCCAATTTAGGTTCTGTCAATAACAATTCCTTTTTAAGGTCATGTCAAGATCTCTGCTGAAATTGTTGGTGGAGCTGAGGGGACTCGAACCCCTGACTTCCTCCGTGCAAAGGAGGCGCTCTCCCAGCTGAGCTACAGCCCCTTCCTTTCGACCGCTGCCGCCCTCGCCATCGCGCCCTCTCGGCTT
>JAXHUE010000038.1:0-6484 GCA_034189655.1 Chloroflexota bacterium
GTGCGCGGCGATGTTGTCCGCGATGCGGTGTCCGTAGCTGCCCTGCACGGCGACGAGAATCCTCATGGCCCTATTGTATGACGGGCGGCACATGCATGGCAAGGGTGCGGGGCCTGGGCCGTACCTCGCGAGCCATCCTGGAAGGCTTGGGGCACTGTGGCCTGTTCCTGGCAGGCAGCACACACGCGGCATGGGGGGCAGCACCCACGCTGCTGTGGCAGGCAGCTCACAGTGCGAACCCCTGCCGGGGCTGGCAGGCAGCACACACGCGCAGTGGTAGCCAGCACCTACAGCCGCGTGCGGTTATTCGGCGGCACATCGTCCCCGGCCGTGCCCAGACGGCGGCGAGGGTGGACATATTGACAATGGCAGACCACGATGCTAGGGTGGCGGAGCCAGCACTTTCGGCCCGGCACCCAGTGTGCCCGCCGCGAAGAAAGGAAGCTGTCAGAGTGGTGGTCCCACATAGCCGAAACACACCCTTTCGCCCCGCGCATGAGATGCTCGCTTCGAAAAGAGAGGCGTTCCACATAGCAGAGACACGCGTTATTAAGCTGAGCGCCCTATGCTCGCTACGAAAAGAGTGGTGGCCCATATAGCAGAGACACGGCTTTTTGCCCAAAGAACCTATGCTCGCTCCGAAAAAAGGAGAGAAGATGAACCTGTTTGAGATCGACGACCTGGATGCGACCATGGGGCTTTTAGAGAGCCACTGGCAGTTTCGGGCAGCGCGCGTGCTGATGACCGCCCACCAGGTAGGCATCTTCGAGGCGCTGCGCGAGCCGCAGTCGGCGTCCCAGGTAGCGGTCACGTGCCAGACCCACGAAGCGATGACGGAGAAGCTACTCATCGCGTGCTGTGCCCTGGGCCTGGTGCGGCGCCAGGGCGAGCAGTATGAGCTCACCCGCCTGAGCAGCGAGACCATGCTTCCAGAGAGCCTGCGCTACATTGGCGGCGTGCTCGACCATGGTGAAGGCCTGTGGTGGTTCTGGAGCGGCCTGCCCGACGTGATGAAGACAGGCAAGCGCGGCTCAGCGCCGCGTCCTCCAGAGCGGTCTCAGGCCGACTGGCATCGTGACTGGATATGGGCCATGCACGGCAACGCAGTGAGCGGCACCTCCCAGTGGCTGGCGAGGCAGGTCGACTTGAGCGGTCGCAGGCTTCTGCTCGACCTGGGAGGCGGGCCCGGCACCTACAGCATCGCCCTGTGCCAGCGCTTCCCCGACCTGCGGGCCGTGGTGTGGGAGCTGCCGCAGACCGCTGCCATTGCCGAGCAGTTCATCGAGCGCTTCGGGATGAGAGGGCGCGTCGAGGCCCATAGCGGCGACTGGAACAGCGACGAGTTCGGCGATGGGTACGACTGCATGCTCATGTCCAACGTCCTCCACGGCCCAGGGAGCCGCGCCGAGGAGAGGCTAGAGAAGGCCATCCGTGCCCTCGTGCCCGGTGGTCTGCTGATGGTGCACGACTTCCTGCTCGACAACGATAAGAGCGGGCCGCTGCCGGCGGCCCTGTTCAACCTGATGGTCGGCGCCTTCTCCATCGCCGAGATGCTCTCCGTGGTGCGCTGTGCCGGCTTCTGCGATGTCTCCTTGATCGCCTATCATCCCCAGCGCGGGAGCGGCGTCGTCACCGCGGTGCGGCCATAGCCAGGGGCGAAGGAGTCAAGAGAGGCGGCGACAGAGAGAGGCAGGCACGAGGCCTGCCTTTTTCACGTCGTGGGGCTAAAGAGGCGCGCCCGCCACGCGGTATTGTGGCCGTCACAGCCGCCGTGCTATCATAGAGAGGGCTTGGGGTTGGGGGCATGAGAGCGCTCCGCTGCTACCTCAAGCCCTTGGCACGTAGCCCACCTTTTAGTGGAGATGGAGGCCCCAGTGACAGAGCAGAGGCACTTCCTGGACACGTTCTTCTACCCCCAGAGCATCGCCGTGGTGGGGGTATCGCGGGACCCGCTGAAGACCAACCACAACCTGTTTGCCAACCTGGTGAAGATGAAGTTTCAGGGGCGGATATACCCAGTGAACCCCAACATAACCGAGCTGCTGGGGGTGAAGGCCTATCCCCGGCTCTCCGCGATCGACGACGAGATCGACCTCGCGGTCTGTGGCGTCCCCGCCCGCTCCACCCTGGGCGTAATCGAGGAGTGCATTGCCAAGGGGGTGCGGGCAGTGGTCATCGTTGCCGGGGGCTTCTCCGAGATCGGTGAAGAGGGCAAGAGGGTGCAGGCCGAGATCGCCCGCCTGCTGCGCGAGGCCGGGATACGGGCCATCGGCCCCAACGCCTTGAGCCCGATAAACACCGCCAACGACCTCATCATCGGGTTTGGCCCCCACGACAGGATGAATCGGGGGGGCATCTCCTTCATCTTCCAGTCCGGCCTGTACGAGCCGCGCTTCGACTGGCTCCTGTTCAAGCACAACATCGGCATCTGCAAGCTCATCGACCTGGGCAACAAGATGGATATCAACGAGGTAGAGGCCCTGGAGTACCTGGCCGCCGATCCCGATACCAGGGTGATCGCCATCCACATGGAGAGCATCGCCGGCGACGGGCGCAGGTTCCTCCAGATAGTGAGGGACACCGCTGTGCGCAAGCCCATCGTGGTCATAAAGTCAGGGCGCACGCCTGCGGGGAGCCGGGCGGCGTCGTCCCACACCGGTGCCATGGTGAGGGGGAGCGATGCCGTGTTCGATGCCGCCCTGAAGCAGGCAGGGGCCATCCGTGCCTATACCCTGGAGGAGTTCTTCGACTACGCCAAGACCTTCGATATCATGGTGCCGCTTAAGCTCATGGGCAACCGCATCGCCCTGGCCACCTTGTCGGGAGGAGAGGGCGTGATAACCACCGACCTGTGCCACGACAGGGGCATGGCCATAGCGCAGGTGGGCGCAGAGACGTTCCGGCGGCTGCAGCAGGTGGCCCCTCCCTGGGAGATCGCGCCCAACCCCTTCGACATCGGCGTGTGCGGGCAGTTTCACAGCCAGGGAGAGGTGCTGCAGGCCTTTGTCGAGGCCATGAGCGACGACGAGGGCGTGGACTGTATCGCGGTGCAGATGGGGCTGTCCGACTTCATGACCTCCAAGGAGCAGCTTGAGCCATTCCTGGGGGCCCGGGCCAAGGGCACGCCGCTCGCGGTGTGGCCCATCGAGGGGCTCCACGAGAGCGCCTCCATAGTGCAGTGGCTGGAGCAGAGCGGCGTCCCCGTCTACCTCACGGCGGAGAGGATGCTCAAGTCCTTCTCGGCGCTTCACCGCTACAGCCTCATGGCAGAGCGTATAGGGATGGAAGGGGCTGTCCAACAGTCCGGGGGGTCCCCCACAGGCGGCCCGCGCTAGTCGTCGCTGCCCCGGAGCCCTGCGTGGTAGCGGCACATACAGGAGAGCACGGTGGCCGCGTCCTCCACGTCGTGGTATATGCGGTACCCCTCGCCGATGAGCCTGGCCATGGCCGGGCTCTCCTGCTCCGTGAAGTAGCTGCATACCAGTATGGGCTTTCCGTACGTGGGCTGAAGGGCGAAGAACTGCTTCAGCATCTCCGCCTCGGCGCTGTGCACCGTGTCGCTGCCGGCGTCGGGGTCGCTCCCCATGAAGCCGGTCTGCCCGAACCCGTGCACCAGCACCCCGTCGACCTCGTCGCTTTCGAGCAGCGCCTGGGTGAGCGCCGCCCCGCCACCCATCCACATGGCCCCGCCCGCCGCCCCCAGGTCTACCGGGTTCCTCGTCGAGGCCCAGTAGGGCATGCCCATGCCGTGTAGCCTCTCCTGGAGCCCCGCCGAGAGCACGGGCACCCGGAGCCCCTTCCTGTTCAGGGCATCGGTGATGGTGACGCCCCAGGAGCCGCCCATGGTGACCACGCCCATCCTGTCCCCGCGGAGGGCGGGGAGCTCGGCGAAGGCGTGGCCCAGGTAGAGCATGAGCTCCATCTTGGGGGAGCGGACGATGTTGGCCTGTCTCATCATGGCGTCGAAGACCAGGTCAGAGCCGGCGATGGCCCCGGTGTGGGAGGAGGCGGCCCTGGCCCCGTCGCCGGTGGCCCCCACCTTGAGCGCGCAGATGGGCGTGTGGCGGCCCACCCTCCGCGCCACCTCGAAGAACCTGCGGCCATCGCGCAGCCCCTCGATGTACATCAGTATGGCCTTGACGCCGGGGTCGTCGCCGAGTATGTCCAGGAAGTCGGTGCAGGTGACGTCGGCCTCGTTGCCGGTGTGGTAGTACTTGCCGATGCCCATCCCCTTGTGGTAGCCGCGATAGATCAGGTCGTTTATGGCGTAGCCCCCCTGGCAGATGAAGGCGACGGGGCTTTCCCGGAGGAAGGCGTGGTTCACGATGCTGGCATCCAAGCCCTCGGCGACGTTGAATATCCCGCTCACGTTGGGCCCCACGATGCGCATCCCGGTGCGGCGCGCGAGGGCGGTGACCTCGGCCTGGAGACCCTTGCCCTCGTCGGTCTCGGCGTAGCCGGCGGTGACCATCACCACCCCCTTGACCCCCTTCTTCACGCAGTCCGCGAGGGCCTGGGGCGCGAGCTGTACCGGGACGGTGAGCACCGCCAGGTCGATCTCGTCGGGTATGCTCTCCAGGTCGGGGTAGGCCCGGTGGCCGCCGATGTCCCCGGCCTGGGGATTTACCGGGTAGACCCTCCCCTTGGGGCCGGTGTGCACCAGGTTCTCGAATACCCCCCGGCCCCAGGAGAAGCCCCCCTGCCGCGATACCCCGACCACGGCGGCGCTCCTCGGTCGGAAAAAGCACTCCAGGTCTGCCATGTCACGCCCCCTCTCTCGTCGCTCGTGGAGTATGGCACTACAAGCCCCTATTATTGGGGATGAACGCCATCCTGTCAACGAGGCCGGCAGAGAGGCGGCTTTGACCTCGGCTACTGCCGGTGGTACAATCCGAGACGGCGTGGGGGCATCGCGGGAGGCGGGCATGTACGACGAGCGAGCCCGGCACCCGCCGAGGAAGGAGTGAAACAGCGATGATAGCGTGGATCAACTTCGCTTCGCTGCTCATAGCCGCCTGCGCCCTCCTGTACTTCTACGTGAGGAGCGTTCAGCCCGCCGCCCTCGAGAGGAAGGTCGGCGAGGGGGCCTACGCCCGGTGCACACGCTACCGGATGGCCGCGATGGCCTTCGAGGCGGTGGCCATCGTCAACTACGTGGTCTACCGCTTCTACCCGCTGCCGCTCCCACTCCCTGTGGTCTTCCCCTGGGACTACTGGGTCTCGGTCTTGATCGCCCTCGCCATCGCGGTCCCCGGCGGGTACCTGATGTGGAGAGGTATGAGAGACGCCGGCGAGGAGAGCCTGGTGGTCAAGAAGGAGCACACCCTCTACGGTGGCATCTACCACAGGATGCGGCACCCCCAGGCGACGGGAGAGGTGACCCTGTGGTGGGTGGCTGCCTTCATGCTCAACTCCCCCTTCCTGGCCCTGTTCTCCCTCATCTGGCTCCCCATATTCTACGTGATGTGCCGCGCCGAGGAGAGAGACCTGGCCCTCCGCTACGGGGAGGCCTACCGCTCTTACCAGAGGGAGGTTGGCTTCTTGTTGCCCAGGCGATCCCGCGCGCGAGGACAGTCCGACGGATGAACCGCTACTCCGACTACGACGGCCTGGCCTGGCTCTACGACCGGCACTGGGGACACGCGAGCGACCAGGTGGTGCCCGTCCTGGAGCGCCTGGTGCTGCCGGCCCTCCCCGAAGGGGCCCGGGTGCTCGACCTGTGCTGTGGCAGCGGCAGGCTGGCGCAGGCGCTCACGGCACGAGGATATCGCGTGACCGGGCTCGACGGGTCGGAGGAGATGGTGGGCCTGGCCCGTGCGCGGGCACCCGGTGCCGAGTTCGTCGTGGCGGACGCTCGCTCCTTCAGCCTTCCCGGCACCTACGACGGGGTTGTCTCCACGTTCGATAGCCTCAACCACGTCATGAGCCTGGAGGAGCTGGTATCGGTCTTCGGCAACGTGCGCTCATCCCTCGTAGGAGGGGGCCTCTTCTTCTTCGACCTGAACACGGAGGAGGGGTACCGGGCAGACTGGCACGGCTCCTTCGGCATCGTGGAGGACGAGTATGTCTGCGTCGTCCGGTCGAGCTACAGCCCCACGGAGCGCACCGCGCACTTCCGCGCCACCATGTTCCGCCTCCAGGACGGGTGGCAGCGCTCAGACCTGACGCTGCGGCAGCGGTGCTACTCAGAGGCAGAGGTGCGCTCCGCGCTGGAGACCGCCGGCTTCACCGATATCGACGCCTACGGCTGCGACGCAGGGCAGGGGCCGGTCGCCTTCACCGAGGCGCACCGCAGGGTGTTCTTCCTCTGCCGCGCGCCGAAATGACCCTCACCCCCGCCGCGATGACGGCCGCCCCAGGCGTCCCCGCCGCTAGAAGTAGAGGCGGAAGCCGAGGGCCGAGTCCTCGAAGCCCAGGGAGCGATAGAAGCGGTGTGCCTCCTCCCGCCTCCGGTCGCTCTGGAGCACGATGCGGCAGCACCCCG
>JAXHUE010000038.1:6584-12517 GCA_034189655.1 Chloroflexota bacterium
CCCCGCCGCTAGAAGTAGAGGCGGAAGCCGAGGGCCGAGTCCTCGAAGCCCAGGGAGCGATAGAAGCGGTGTGCCTCCTCCCGCCTCCGGTCGCTCTGGAGCACGATGCGGCAGCACCCCGCCGCCCTGGCCCGCTCGACGGCGTGCTCCATGAGCATCCGGCCCAGGCCGCGGCGGCGGTGCCCCTGGCTGACGATGAGGTTCTCGGCGAGCGCCCAGGGACAGGCGCGGTGGGAGAGGTTGGGCACGATGAGGAGCACCACCGTCCCCACCACCCGGCCGTCGTGCTCGGCGACGAGGAGCTCGTGGCCGGGCAGGGAGCACATCTGGGCGAACACCTCCTGGTGCTGGTCGAGAGAGGGGCAGCGACCCTTCTCCACCTCGGTGGTGGTGATGGCCAGCTCGTCGTAGAGCTCGATGATGACCGGGATATCGGCCTCGGTGGCCCTTCTCACTATCGCCATTCCAGGAAGCCCCCCTTTTCGCGCCCGACAAAGGATAGTACAGGTCGGCCCCCGGTGTCAATCTCGTGAGCCTCTCGTGCACCGCCTTGAGAGAGACCCCCGAAACGTGGTATTATTTCTCAACTGGATAGAGATACGGCGCGCTGTGGTGGTGGAGGGGTGACCGAGCGGCTTATGGTGGCGGTCTTGAAAACCGCAGTCTCGATATTCGGGACCGTGGGTTCGAATCCCACCCCCTCCGCTCTCCTCGTCGGTCCACGGCGGAGGGCGAGTCACCGGGCCGAGGCGGGCAGCCAAACAGTGTGATGTACCATACTGCACAGGTCTAAAAAGGGGGTTAGTAGTGAAGATTCACGAGTACCAGGCGAAGGAGATCATGGCCCACTACGGCGTCACCGTGCCCAAGGGGGGTGTCGCCACCACCCCGGCCCAGGCCAGAGAGATCGCGACACAGCTCGGGTGCGACGTGGTGATCAAGGCCCAGGTGTACGCCGGTGGCCGGGGCAAGGGCGGTGGCATAAAGACCGCCCGCTCACCCGAAGAGGCGGAGCGGCTGGCCGCAGAGATAATAGGCATGAGGCTGGTCACCCACCAGACCGCCGCCGAGGGGGTGCCCGTGGAGAAGGTCCTGGTCGAGGAGGCCATGGGCATCGCCCGCGAGCTCTACCTGGGCATCATCATCGACTCCGCGCAGGGCATGCCCGTCATCATGGCCAGCGAGGCCGGGGGCATGGACATCGAAGAGGTGGCCGCCAAGACGCCAGAGAAGATACTGAAGGCCTACGTAGACCCCGCCACCGGCTTCCAGCCCTTCCTGGGGCGCAGGCTGGCCTTCGGCATGAACCTGGAGCCCGACCACGTGCGCCCGGCCACCCAGCTCGTCGGCAACCTGTACCGGGCCTTTGTCGACAAGGACTGCTCGCTGGTGGAGATAAACCCGCTGGTGGTCACCACCGACGGCAGGCTGCTGGCGCTGGACGCCAAGATGAACATGGACGATAACTCCCTGTTCCGCCACCGCGACTATCCCGACCTCCGCGACCCAGGGCAGGAGGACCCGCTGGAGCTGGAGGCATCGAAGAACAATATCACGTACATAAAGCTGGACGGAGACGTGGGCTGCATGGTGAACGGCGCCGGCCTGGCCATGGCCACCATGGACATCATCAAGCAGATGGGCTCCGAGCCGGCCAACTTCCTCGATGTCGGCGGCGGCGCCAGCGAGGAGATGGTGACCAAGGCCTTCACCCTGCTCCTCTCCGACCCCAAGGTCAAGGCGGCGCTCATCAACATCTTCGGCGGCATCTTGCGGTGCGACATCGTGGCCCGCGGCGTCATCGAGGCCTCGAAGCAGATGGAGATAAAGGTCCCCATCGTCGTCCGCATGAGGGGGACCAACGTCGAGGAGGGGATGAGGCTCCTCGGGGAGTCGGGCCTGCCGGTGATACTGGCCTCAGACCTAAAAGACGCCGCCCAGAAGGTGGCCGCGGCGAAGAAAGCGTAAGGAGGGAGAAGTTGAGCATCCTTGTCGATGAGAATACCAGGCTCCTGGTCCAGGGGATCACCGGCAGCGAGGGCAGCTTCCACACCAGGAAGTGCATCGACTACGGGACCAAGGTGGTCGCCGGGGTCACCCCGGGCAAGGGGGGCACCATGTTCGATAGCGTGCCCGTCTTCAACTCGGTGGGGCAGGCGGTACGGGAGACCGGCGCCAATGCCAGCATGATCTTCGTCCCTCCCGCCTTCGCCACGGACGCCATCCTCGAGGCCGCCGACGCCGGCCTGGGCGTGGTGGTGTGCATCACCGACGGCATACCCACGCTGGACATGGTGATGGTGCGCCACTATCTCCAGGGGAGGTCCACCCGCCTCATCGGGCCCAACTGCCCCGGCCTCATCTCGCCGGGCAAGTGCAAGGTGGGCATCATGCCCGGAGACATCCACCGCTCTGGGGAGGTGGGCGTGGTCTCCCGCAGCGGCACCCTCACCTACGAGGCGGTGGCCCAGCTCACCGAGCAGGGCATCGGGCAGTCCTCGTGCGTGGGCATAGGCGGCGACCCCATCGTCGGCACCACCTTCGTCGACGTGCTCCGCCTCTTCCAGGACGACCCCCAGACCAAGCTGGTGGTGCTCATCGGGGAGATAGGGGGCACGGCAGAGCAGGACGCCGCCGAGTTCATCAAGGCCCACATGACCAAGCCCGTGGTGGCCTTCATCTCCGGGGCCTCGGCGCCGCCGGGGAGGAGGATGGGGCACGCCGGCGCCATCATCACCGGCAGCTCGGGCACCGCGGCGGAGAAGGCGGCGGCGCTCAAGGCGGCCAAGGTGGCCGTCGCCCCCAGCCCGGCGGAGATCGGCGCCACCGCGCGCACGGCACTGGAGGGCAAGGGGTGAGGATACTCGCCACCAACGATGACGGCCAGTATGCCCAGGGCCTGTGGACCATGGTGAAGGCGCTCAAAGCCCTGGGGGAGGTGGTGGTGGTGGCCCCCGACCGGGAGCAGAGCGCCGTGGGCACCTCGGTGACGCTGCACCACCCGCTACGGGCGCGGGAGGTACCGCCGCTGGTGGAGGGGGTGACCAGCTTCTCGGTGGAGGGCACCCCCGCCGACTGCGTCATCCTGGCCCTGGGCCACCTCATCGACGGCGACGTCGATATCGTGGTCTCGGGCATAAACGAGGGGCCCAACCTGGGCGACGACGTGCTCATATCGGGGACGGTGGGCGCCGCGCTCCAGGGCTACCTGCGCGGCCTGCCCTCGGTAGCGGTATCCGTGGGGGCACTGGAGGGGTGCCACTTCGACGTCGCCGCCCACCTGGCGGCCATCGTGGTGGCCAGGATAGCCCAGGGCTCCCTGCCGCGGCGCATACTGCTCAACATAAACCTGCCCAACCAGCCCCTGGAGTGCATCCAGGGGCTGGAGGTAACCCAGCTGGGGCAGAGGAGATATGTCGATACCATCGCGGAGGGACACGACGGCAAGCGCGAGTACTACTGGATAGTGAGGGGCACGCCGGAGTGGATGCTGAACGAGGGCACCGATATATGGGCCCTCAGCCACGACAGGATCTCGATAACGCCCCTCCACGCCGTGACCACCAACCCCCGCGTGCTCTCCAAGCTCACGGCGCTCTCGCCGGCGATGTTCCGGGAGCTGTCGCACCAGGGGTGATGCCTCTCCGTCGCCGGGCGCGGCAGCGCCCTTGCAGGCGGCCCCTGGCCTGCCGCCGCGGGGTCAGCCCTCCCTGCCTACCCTCCTCAGGAAATCGTGGTACTGGTACACCTTGCCCACGGCGCGTGCCGCCCGCTCCAGGGAGAAGTACACCGGTATGCCCTCTTCGAGCAGCATCTCCTGGGCCCGCCCCCGCATGCCGGGGATGAAGGGGCCCAGCCCCGGCTGCAGCACTATGATGATGGGCTTGTGCTGCTCGTTCTCCCTGTCGAACTTGATGAGGCAGTCCATGACTACCTGGAACTGCTTCTCTACCTCTCCGCGGAGGGCCTCCTGGGTCATCTGCTGCCCCTGGGCGGCGAGGCTCCCCGCCGCGCTGCCCCCCACCAGGAGCCCCAGCGGCAGGGCGAAGATGATGGAATCGATGGTGGGGTCGGCGGCCACGGGCTCCAGCGCCTGGAGCAGGAGGTTGACGTCGCGCAGCACGACGCCGATGTCGAGGGGGTTCCTTATGATGGTGCCGTCGGGGGGGATGAATGTCCGGAGCTTCGCCTGCGTGCCATCGGCCAGCGTGGGCAGGTCGAGGCCGGCGCGGGTGCAGACATCGGCGCCGGCAACGCTGTTGCCGCCGCCCCCGCCCATCAGGGCGATGTGGCTCGAGGGGAGCGGGGCCAGGCACTGCAAGGTCATGGTGACGTCGAGCAGCTCCTCCAGGCCGTCCACCCTCACGGCGCCGGTCTGGCGATAGAAGGCATCCCACACCTCACGCTCGCCGCCCAGCGCACCGGTGTGCGAGGCCACGGCCTTGGAGCCCCACTGGGTGAGCCCCCCTTTCCATATGACCACCGGCTTGGTCAGGTTGATCTGGCGCACCATGGAGGTGAGCTTGTTGCCGTCGCTCACCCCCTCCAGGTACATGCAGATGATCCCGGTCTCGGGGTCGTTGGCCAGGTACTCCAGGAAATCGATGCTGTCCATCACCGTGGTGTTGCCGATGCTTATCACCTTGCTGAACTTCAAGCCGAAGCGGGCACCGTCACCCACGAACTGGCCGGCATGGCCGCCGCTCTGGGAGATGAAGGCCACCGGGCCGCTCTCCGGGCTGAACTGGTCCCAGGTGGTGATGCGACCGGCAGGGACGTGGAGCCCCATGCAGTTGGGGCCTAGTATGCGCAGCCCGCCCCTCTTGGCTATCTCCTTGATCTCCCGCTCCAGCCGTATCCCTTTCTCCTCCCCGGTCTCCCGAAAGCCGGCGGTGAAGATGTGGATGTTCCTGGCATCTGCCGCGATGCAGTCCTCTAGCACCGCGGGGACGGCATCGGCCGGGACCGAGACCATGACCAGGTCGATGTGCTCGGGTACCGAGACCAGGTTGGGATAGGCGGTCAGGCCGCGTATCTTCTCCCCTGCCGCCCTGGGGTTTATGGGGTAGATGCTCCCGGGAAACTGCGCCCGCTGCAGGGCGGAGACGAAATCGCCCCACCCTGCCGATTCCCGCGATGCCCCTACCACTGCTACTGCCTTGGGCTTGAAGGCAACCTCAAACTCGGGGTCCCACGCCATCGCTCAAATCTTCCTTTCTACCACATCGCTACAGGTTCGCTGCCTGTCCTGTACAGGGGCTACCGTGCCGAGGATGGGACTCGAACCCATACGGGCAAGGGCCCAACGGATTTTAAGTCCGTCGCGTCTACCGTTCCGCCACCTCGGCCTGCTAGAAGCGCTCTCATCCCATATACAGAAAATCGGGGGCCTCCGTGGTATCTCCCCGATCTTCGTAATAAATGCAGGCTGTCCTGTGTCGATGATATGGAGGCGACGGGCGGATTCGAACCGCCGAATAGAGGTTTTGCAGACCTCCGCCTTAACCACTTGGCTACGTCGCCACACCCTCCCCCGAAAAGTGGCTCTCTCGCGGGGGCTCGCTTCCTTTGGAGCGGAAGATGGGGTTCGAACCCACGACCTTCTCCTTGGCAAGGAGACGTTCTACCACTGAACTACTTCCGCTTCTTCCCGAGGCCCTCTCTCCAGTTGCGGTGGGAGGCCACCGAAAGAGGTGCACCAGCACCTCGCGGCATCTCCCTCTATTATATGGCGATGGCCTTTCTGGCGAAAGTGCCGAGGAGGAGACTTGAACTCCTACGGGCTTGCGCCCACCACCCCCTCAAGATGGCGTGTCTACCTATTCCACCACCTCGGCATTGGCAGGAGTGGGAGGACTCGAACCCCCGGCCTGCGGTTTTGGAGACCGCTGCTCTTCCAACTGAGCTACACTCCTTTTTCGACCTACCTGCGG
>JAXHUE010000039.1:0-11495 GCA_034189655.1 Chloroflexota bacterium
TGGTGGAGCTGAGGGGACTCGAACCCCTGACTTCCTCCGTGCAAAGGAGGCGCTCTCCCAGCTGAGCTACAGCCCCTTCCTTTCGACCGCTGCCGCCCTCGCCATCGCGCCCTCTCGGCTTGGGGTTACATTGACCACGCGATGGCCTCTCCCACCGCCACCCCCGGCCACAGCCCCAATCCTATGGCCAAACAGGGCCCACTGTCAAGGCACTACCTCCAGCACCCGCTCGTGCCCTGCCAGGTCGCGCCCAACCTCTACATGGGCCGCAGGCAGGGCCGCCCGCGCCGCCGCCACGGCACCCTCCCCCTGGCCGGCGCCGATCTCCAGCAGGGCCACACCCCCCACCCGCAGCCTCCCCTCCACCCCACCCAGGAGGAGGCGCACCCAGTCCAGCCCGTCGCTGCCCCCGGCGAGCGCCTGCCGCGGCTCAAAGCGCCGTATCCCCTCGTCCAGGGCCTCGATATCGCCCTCCGCCACGTAGGGCAGGTTGGCCACGACGACCTCCACTGCCTCAGGCAGAGGCTCGAGCAGGCTCCCCTCCAGCAACAAGACCCTCCCGGCAACGCCGTGCCGCTCGCAGTTGCGCCACGCCACCTCCAGCGCCAGCCGCGAGAGGTCGACGGCATATACCCGGGCACGGGGCAGCGCCAGGGCCAGCGATATGGCGATGGCCCCGCTGCCTGTGCCCACGTCGGCGATGGCGACGTCGCCCCGGGGATAGCGGGCGGCGACGAACTCAAGCGCCCGCTCCACCAGGAGCTCGCTCTCCGGCCGGGGGATGAAGACCCCAGGCTCTACCAGGAACTGGTTGCCGAAGAACTCGCGCCACCCCACGATGTAGGCCGCCGGCTCCCCACCCCGCCGCCGCTCGAGGAGCCCCTCCAGGGCCAGGGCATCGGCCGGGGCCATCTCCTCGCCCAGCCGGCTGTAGAGCCGGGCGCGGTCTATGCCCAGGCAGTGTCTCAACAAGAGCTCGGCCTCTACAGAGGCACCTTCGATGGAGTGTTCAGCGAGGGTATGAGAGGCCAGGCGCAGCGCCTCCCCAATGGTCAAACCGCCTGCTCCTCCAGCCGCCTGGTCTGCTCGTCCGCGGCGAGGGCATCGACCAGGGTGTCCAGGTCACCGTCCAGGATGCCCTCCAGGTTGTGCACGGTCAGGCCGATGCGATGGTCGGATACCCGACCCTGGGGGAAGTTGTAGGTGCGCACCTTCTCCGAGCGCTCGCCACTGCCCACCTGCGAGCGGCGCTCCCGGGCCACCTCGTCCTCGTGGCGGCGCCGCTCCTGGTCCAGGACGCGGGCCATGAGCACCGCCATGGCCCGCTGCCGGTTTCGAAGCTGGGAGCGCTCGTCCTGGCAGACGGCCACTATGCCGGTGGGTACGTGGGTGATGCGCACCGCGGTGGCCACCTTGTTCACGTTCTGTCCCCCGTGGCCGCCGCTGCAGAAGATATCTATCTTCAGGTCATCGGGGCTGATATCCACGTCCACCTCCTCGGCCTCGGGGAGCACGGCCACGGTGGCGGTGGAGGTATGGATGCGGCCGCTGGCCTCGGTGACCGGCACCCGCTGCACCCGGTGCACCCCGCGCTCGAACTTGAGCCTGCTGAAGGCGCCCCTGCCCTTGACCTCGAAGATGATCTCCTTCAAGCCGCCGATGCCGCTGTGGCTGGCATCGATGACGTCCACCTGCCACCCCTTGGACTCGGCGTAGCGGGTGTACATGCGGAACAGGTCGCCAGCGAAGAGGGCGGCCTCTTCCCCCCCCGCCCCGGCGCGGACCTCGACGATGACGTCCTTCTCGTCGTTGGGGTCTCTGGGGACGAGCGCCCGCTCGATCTCGGCGGTCAGGTCATCGAGGCGCTCGCGGAGGCTCGCCATCTCCTCCCGCACCATGGCCGCCATCTCGTCGTCCGGGCCGTCGTCGAGCATGGCCCGCGTCTCCTCCAGGGCGCGGGCGGTGCCCTTGTACTCGCGGTAGGTAGCTACCAGGTCGCCGATATCGGCGTACTCCTTGGCCAGCCGCCCGAGCCGCGCCGGGTCGGCGGCGACCTCAGGCTGGGCCATGAGCCCTTCCAGCTCCTGGTAGCGTTTCTCCACCGCCTCCAGTCTCTCGAACATCGCACTTCCCTTAAGTAGAAAAAAGAGCCCCTCGGGCCCACACCATTATACCACAGGGCCTCTCCATCACGAGACGAGACGATAGCCTCGGTCTACCGTTGCATGGATGGATGGGGCCGGGCCGCTCACCCGTCACCGCCGGGCTGCCGCTCACTCTCCTTCTCCTCCACCTCGCCCCCGCGGGACTCCGCGGCGTGCTGGATGCGCTGCTCCGTCGACGGTCTATCCGCCTCCTGGAGCGGGCTGAAGAGCCTGGGGTCCTCCACGTCGGGGTTCTCCTCTCCCTCAGGGGGCTGCTCTTCACCCGTCCCCGCGGACGCTATCTTGCCTTCTGTGGCGGCAACGATATCCTCAAGGTGCTTATCCTTGGCCCCGCCACGAGGGTCATCGTTCACATCTGGCATCTGGCATCACCAACCTTATTTTATCCCAGCCACGGCCTCACCACAAGGACGACCACCGATATCAGGACCTGGGCCAGCAGGAGGACCGTCGCCACGCGGATGTTGCGCACCTTGGCCTTGATGCTGTCCTGGTTCCACTCGTACGAAGAGATGAACTGGGCGATGAGACGGCGCCTGGTGAACTCGGCGCTGCGAAAGAGGTAGTTATCGCGGAGCGGCCTGGGCTCCGGGTCGCGAAAGTAGGGCCGCACCACCCAGCCGCGCAGGGCGAAGAATATGGTGGCCAGGTAGAGCATCACCGGGATGGAGAACAGGAAGATGACGAGGGGGTTGGACGGCGTCCCCAGGGTGGCGGCCTGGGCGGTCGCGGCCACGCCCAGCATGATGCTGGCCACGAAGAGGATGGAGTTGCCCTTGGCATCGAGGGTATCTATCTGGCGGAGCTGCACGTCCAGGCGCTCCTTCACCTCGGCGTACACGATGTCGAGGCTCTCCGGCGCGGTGGTCTCCCCCCCACCCGGGACCTCCTGCTCGCTCTCGCCCTGCACCATGTGCTCCTCTCCTCCCTCTCTTGCCACGGCAGTGATATCCTCACCCCCCAGCCTCGAGCGCCGTCACCAGCTCGGCAGCGCTCATGGCGCGCTGCTCCCCCTTTGTCATGTCGCGCAGCACCACCGTGCCCGCCCGCACCTCGTCCTCGCCGATGATGATGGCGTGCCCGATGCCCAGGGCGTTGGCCTGCCGAAGCTGCGCCTTCAGGCTGCGGCCTCCCGCGCTCACCACGGCCGCGATGCCGGCGCGGCGCAGCCCTGCGGCGAGGCGCACCGCCTCCCCCTCGGCCTCCGCCCCGATGTGGGCCACCAGCACCACTGTCCCCGGTGGCGGCGGTGGTTCCACCCCCTGCCCCTTCATGGCGAGCACCGCCCGCTCTATGCCCGCGGCAAAGCCGATGGCCGGGGTGGGCCTCCCCCCGATCTCGGCGATGAGGTCGTCGTAGCGCCCGCCGCCCCCCAGTGCGCTCTGCTGGCCCTCTGCGCCCAGGGGCTGCACCTCGAACACCGTCCTGGTGTAGTAGTCCAGGCCCCTGACCAGGCGGTGGTCGAGCTCGTAGTCTATCCCCAGGAGCCCAAGGTGCCCCTTCACGCCCTCGAAGTGGGCGTGGCACTCCGGGCAGAGGTGCTCGGCGCTCCGCGGTGCCGCGGCGGCGATGTCCTGGCACGAGGGCCTCTTGCAGTCGAGGAGGCGCAGCGGGTTGCGCTCCAGCCGGGCACGGCAGTCGGGGCACATCGCCGCCGCGTGCTGCCCGTAGTACCCCCGCAGCGCCGCGATGTAGCCGGGGCGGCACGCCCGGCACCCTATGCTGTTGAGCCGGAGGGAGAGGTGGCCCAGGCCCAGGGAGGCGAAGAACTGCACGGCCATGTCGATGACCTCGGCATCCAGGGCGGGGGCCCCGTCCCCGATGGCCTCATAGCCGAACTGGTGGTGCTCGCGGTACCTCCCCCGCTGCGGCCGCTCGTAGCGAAAGATGGAGGCAAGGTAGTACAGCCTCACCGGCTGGGGCCGGGTATGCATGCCGTGCTCGATGTAGGCGCGGCACACCGGCGCCGTGCCCTCGGGGCGCAGCGTCATCGCCGTGCCGCTGCGGTCGTCGAAGGTGTAGGTCTCCTTCTCCACGATGTCGGTGCCGGCACCGATGGTGCGCACGAAGAGGCCCGCCTCCTCGAAGGCGGGCGTATCGATGCGCTCGTAGCCGTAGAGGCGGCACACCCGGGCCGCCCTCTCCTCGACGTAGCGGAAGTAGCCCTGCTCCGAGGGCAGGATGTCCACCGTGCCTCGCGGTGCCCTGAACAACGAGCCATCACCCTCCAAAGGTAGCATACAATGAGGGGCCCAGGTTTGTAAAGGGGAATACACACGTGACGGGGGGCCGGGCGCAGCGGGCCCCCGGGGCCTACCACGAGTAGAGCGAGCGCACCTCGTGCAGCACCGGCGTCTCCTGGGCCACCGAGGTGGTGAGCGTGGCCCGCCACTGCTGGTAGCGCCCGGCGATGGGGAGGGCCGAGGCCGCCTGCCACGCCGGGGAGGCATCGGTCGCTCCGAAGGGGATATCCGAGGCCCTCACCTCGAAGGATATGCCCGTGCCCGCGGGGAGGGTGTCTGCCCAGCCCAGGCCGTCCCACGCCGCGTCCACCTGGCCGGTATCGAAGACCACGGAGGCGATGGTGGCCAGCGCGCTGCCTTCCTCTGCCCCCACGCTCGCCGTCGGCTCTGGGCTTGCGTGGCGGCGCACCACCACCTGGTCCACCCAGTAGTCGTGGCCACCGAAGATGTAGACATTGGTGAAGCTGGAGTACGTGCTGTCGCTCGCGGTGACCACCCCCTCCTCGACCCCTCCCTGCGTTACCCGCGAGGCACGCAGCGTGCCGTCGGAGGCGATGGACAGCCGCAGCATGTACCACTCATCTAGTATGTCGGTGAGCGAGCCGCTCCCCGCAAGCACGGTGGGCGAACAGCCGCTCCTGCGGTCGATCCCCACCTGCTCCCCGCTGTTGGCGTGGTTATACAGCGGCCCGTAGCCGTTTCCGCTATCGTCGACCAGCCCTATGCGGTCTATGTCGCCACCTGTGTAGGCGCCGTTGCGGTTCACCCAGGCCTCGACCACGACGTCCCGCCCCAGGGAGACCCCCATGGGCTTGTAGGCACCGTTGGGGTCGTTGCTGCTCACCTTGTGCGCCGAGCTCACCCCGTCGTACGCCCGCGCCCCGTCCTGCACCACGCTGCCCAGGCCGTAGTCGGTCCACCCGCTCCAGCTCTCCATGTCGTCGTAGAAGAGGAAGGTGGCGGCACCATCGCTGCCGCTGAGGGCGCCGGGGTCACCGTAGTGCATGTAGATGGTGGAGGTGCCCGCCGGCACCGAGGGCACCCGCACCCAGAAGACCGCCGACGTCGCGGCCACGTAGCCCTCACGCCAGTACGGGAGCTCGGTTGTGCCGTCGGCCTCGGTGAAGCGGATGTCGTCGAAGTTGGGCTGCATGTCGCCGTCGTAGGATATCGCCACCCGCACCTGGTAGTCGCTCAAAGCCGCCCCGCCGTTATCTATGGTCACCGGGGCGCGATACCCCCACGAGCCGCTGTACCAGTCCGCCCCGCAGTAGGTGCGCTCCTCTGCCCCCACGCTCGCCGTCGGCTCTGGGCTTGCGTGGCGGCGCACCACCACCTGGTCCACCCAGTAGTCGTGGCCACCGAAGATGTAGACATTGGTGAAGCTGGAGTACGTGCTGTCGCTCGCGGTGACCACCCCCTCCTCGACCCCTCCCTGCGTTACCCGCGAGGCACGCAGCGTGCCGTCGGAGGCGATGGACAGCCGCAGCATGTACCACTCATCTAGTATGTCGGTGAGCGAGCCGCTCCCCGCAAGCACGGTGGGCGAACAGCCGCTCCTGCGGTCGATCCCCACCTGCTCCCCGCTGTTGGCGTGGTTATACAGCGGCCCGTAGCCGTTTCCGCTATCGTCGACCAGCCCTATGCGGTCTATGTCGCCACCTGTGTAGGCGCCGTTGCGGTTCACCCAGGCCTCGACCACGACGTCCCGCCCCAGGGAGACCCCCATGGGCTTGTAGGCACCGTTGGGGTCGTTGCTGCTCACCTTGTGCGCCGAGCTCACCCCGTCGTACGCCCGCGCCCCGTCCTGCACCACGCTGCCCAGGCCGTAGTCGGTCCACCCGCTCCAGCTCTCCATGTCGTCGTAGAAGAGGAAGGTGGCGGCACCATCGCTGCCGCTGAGGGCGCCGGGGTCACCGTAGTGCATGTAGATGGTGGAGGTGCCCGCCGGCACCGAGGGCACCCGCACCCAGAAGACCGCCGACGTCGCGGCCACGTAGCCCTCACGCCAGTACGGGAGCTCGGTTGTGCCGTCGGCCTCGGTGAAGCGGATGTCGTCGAAGTTGGGCTGCATGTCGCCGTCGTAGGATATCGCCACCCGCACCTGGTAGTCGCTCAAAGCCGCCCCGCCGTTATCTATGGTCACCGGGGCGCGGATGGAGCAGGCGGCGAGCTGTACGTCCCCGGGGCTGGTGGAGGTATCCACGCCATCGGGCACGCCGGCCTCGAACTGGGCCTGGGTGGTGACCACCCAGCTATCGAAGAGGTGGTGGAACGTGGAGATGGAGCTCGGTGGCAGCTCTACAGGCGAAAGGGCGAAGGCACCCCCCCCATCGACACACACCACGATGAGTGCCGCGACAAGGCAAGTGACTACACGGCGAAGGACACTTCTCATACCAGCGCCCTGGGGGGGTGGCTCCACCCCCCTCACGATGCCTGCTTCAACCTGATGCTCAACGTGTTTATCGCGCCCAGCGAGAACTGCCGTACCAGGGGCACGGCGATGTAGGTGGTGGACCCGGGCTCGATGTCCACCTCGCGCACCACCCGGTTGTGGGGTTTATCATTTATGTCAACATCGACCTCTACCCGCTGCGGGCAGTCATCGTCGTTGCTGACCTTCACCATGACGCCGCTCACCTTGTCGATGGCCTTCATCGACCGCGCCCCCTCCCCGTCCTTCCTGGAGGCATACACCAGGCGGTAGTCGTTGACCATCACCGAGGGGGTATTGATGATCTTGCTCTTGAGCCGGTGCACCCGGGGCTTCCTGGTGACCACGACCACCGTGGACGCGCCGAGGGCGATCCCGCCGGCGACGATGGCCGGCCAGACATAGTTTCCCTCCCTTATCATGAGCCCGATGACGAAGCCATAGCCCACCACCGCCACCGCCAGCAGTATCATGGGGACTACAGCGATGCCGACTCTTCTCGATTCCGCACTCATCGAACCCTCCCCCCAGGCCTATCGGGGGCACCATGGCACGGGACGACCCCCACGGCCAGTGAAGCGCACGCCCAACCGCCGCGGCGGCCTAGCTGGTCTCATACAGGACGATGTGGATGGTGGCGATGGTGGCCGAGGTGACACCGCTCAAGGACAGGGTCACCGTGGTGGTGGAGGAAGCGCCGAAGGTGGCCTCCGCCGACCTCACCGAGTCCAGCTCGGTGAACGAGCCGTTGTACACCGAGACCTCCACCATGCCGTCGTGGGCACTGCTATCGCCGTTGGCCACATACACCTCGATAGCGGTGATGTCGCTCATGTCGCTGTCGAAGATGAGCTTGTAGCCGGGGAAGTACGTCGGCTTTGTCTGGTCCACTGAGAGGTTCGCGGCATCGGTGATGGTGGTATTTGCGGGATACATCCCGGTGGTCCCGCTCACCCCCAGGGGGTTGGAGGAGAGGGCAAAGGCAGCGCCGACGCCAGCGATGAGCAGAATGAGCGCCACCTGCACCCACACCATAGTGTGCAGCCATACCCGTCTCTTAAAGAACATCATCTCCACGCTCCTCTATATAGTGCTCTAAAAAAATAAAAACCGACCTTAGTGGTCGGTTTTGCCAGTAGCTCCGCGAGGCCCAGGCAACCACGTTACAGGCCCCGCCTCCTCGCCCCCATCAGAAAAAAAAAGACTTACCCTATCAGCGTCGCTCTCTCTGCTCTGGGCCCCACGACCAGGGCCCCCGTGCCAACTCCCCACAGATACCAGATTTTTACGAAATATTATAGACTATTATCACAATTTCATACTTTTGTCAACCCCTTTGTCAATTTTGTTGCCATTTGATATCATTTTAACCCACCAGGCCGGGCCCACCACCCACCCCGCCCAGGGCGATTGCCAGGGCGGCCACTGTTGCAGTATACTGGGGAGTTGGTCAAAGGTAACCGCAATGGACAATCACGACGATATAAGGGGTCTCATCGACAAGGCGCAGCAGTACCTGCCCAGCTCCCAGCTGGCCCACCTGCAGGCAGCCTACGAGTTCGCCGCCGCGGCATACCAGGCACAAGGTATCCGCGCCGAGGACCGGCTGGACCATTGCCTGCGCACCGCGGTGACGGTGGCCGAGCTCCAGCTCGATGTCAACTGCATCACCGCCGCCCTGCTCCACGACGTGGCGGAGCACTGCGGGGTGAGCAGTGCCCAGATCGAGGAGCGGTTCGGCGCCGACATCGCCAGGCTCGTCGAGGGGGTGAGCCGGCTGAGCCGCATATCGTGGATGGTGCCCGGGGAGCAACGGGCCAAGAAGGGCACCAGCGACGCCGAGGCCCAGGCCGAGTCCCTGCGCCGCATGCTCATGGCCATGGCCGAGGACGTAAGGGTGGTGTTCATCAAGCTCGCCGACAGGCTCTGCCTGATGCGCACCATCGACCGCATGCCGCCGCAGAAGCGCCGCGCCATCGCCGAGGAGACCATGGAGATATACGCCCCGGTGGCCCACCGCCTGGGGATCTGGGAGATAAAGTGGCAGCTTGAGGACAAGTCCTTCCACGTCCTGGAGCCCAGGCAGTACCGGGAGATCGTCAAGATGGTCAAGGGCAAGCGGCGGGAGCGGGAGGACTACATCGCCAGGGTGACCGAGATGCTGGAGCAGGAGCTGGGGAGGGCAGGGATATCGGCCGAGGTGAGCGGGCGTCCCAAGAACATCTACAGCATATACCGCAAGATGGTGAAGTACGCCGCCCAGGGCAAGGACGTGAACGAGATATACGACCTCTTCGGCCTGCGCGTCCTGGTGAACGGGGTGCAGGACTGCTACCGGGCGCTGGGGGTGATCCACAGCCTGTGGCACCCCATCCCCGACAAGTTCGACGACTACATCGCCAACCCGCGGGAGGGGGTATACCAGTCGCTGCACACCGCGGTGATGTACGAGGGCACCACCCCCCTGGAGGTGCAGATACGCACCCACGAGATGCACCGCGTCGCCGAGTACGGCATCGCCGCCCACTGGCGCTACGAGGAGGGGGGGAAGCGGGACCCCCGCTTCGAGGAGAAGATCGCGGTGCTGCGCCAGCTCCTGGAGTGGTACCAGGACATCGGCGGCGCCGAGTTCCTCGACTCCATGCGCACCGACGTGTTCGGAGACCGGGTGTTCGTCTACACCCCCAAGGGCGATATCAAGGACATGCCCGCCAACTCCACGCCGCTGGACTTCGCCTACCGCATCCACACCGACCTGGGACACCGCTGCATCGGGGCCAAGGTGAACGGGAGGATGATCCCCCTCACCTACCACCTGCAGAACGGCGATACCGTGGAGATCCTGGCCACCAAGGCCGACCGCGGCCCCAGCCGCGACTGGCTCAACCATGACCTGGGCTACATCACCACCTCTCACGCACGGGAGAAGGTGCGCCAGTGGTTCCGCCGCCAGGAGCGGGCGGAGAACATCCAGCGGGGCAGGGAGCTCCTGGAGAAGGAGCTCAGGCGCATCGGGGTATCGCTGTCAGAGGAGGAGCTCGCCGACCTGTTCAAGCGCGATAGCGCCGAGGACTTCCTGGCCGCCGTCGGCTCCGGCGACATAAGCACCCACCACATCGCATCCAAGCTCGCCGTGCAGCAGGAGCGCGCGCAGGTCCCGCTCACGGCGCCGCGGCAGCAGAGGGCGGCGGCGATCGAGGTGATGGGGGTAGGCGACCTGCTCACCCACATCGCGCCCTGTTGCCATCCCATGCCCGGCGATGAGATAATCGGCTATGTCACCCGCACCAAGGGGATAAGCGTACACTGCAGGGACTGCCCCAACGTGGCCAACCTCGAAGACAAGGAGCGCCTCATCAGGGTGGAGTGGGGGTCAACCGACCAGTACTATTCCGCCTCCGTCCGCATCGAGGCCTGGGACCGCGTGGGGCTGCTCAGGGACATATCGTCCGTCGTGGCCGAGGACAGGGTGAACATCACCGCGGTGAGCACCAAGGACCACGACGACCAGACCATCTCGATCCTGCTCACCCTGGAGACCAAGGGCATTCAGCAGCTCAGCAGGCTGCTCACCAGGCTCGAGAGGGTGAGGGGCGTCATGAGCGTGAACCGCGAGGGGTAAAAGGCAGAGGAGGTAGACACTGTGAGCAGCAAGGAATCAGCGAAGAAGGCAGCCAAGGTGGCGCAGGCCAAGGCGGAGCGCAACAAGCCAGTCCGCAGCTCGGTGAAGACCTACGTCACCAGGGCGAGGGGTTTGATAGCCGCCGGCGAGCTGGATGCCGCACAGGAGGCAGTGCAGCAGGCGTCCATCGCCCTGGACAAGGCGGCGCAGAAGGGGGTCATCCACCCCAACAACGCCTCCCGCCGCAAGTCGCGCCTCCAGAGGCGCCTAAACGAGGCGCTCGCCGCCCAGGCCCAGGTGCCGCAGCAGTAAGCGGGCCCGGGCTCGGTCCCGGTCGTCGCCACCCTCTCCAACCGCCTGCCGCCCGCGGCCTCGCGGGGCCACCCCGTGCCGTCGGCGGGCCGATGGCGGGCCGTCCCCGGCCACAGGAGACCACCCCCCCACGAGAGGTCTTGACAAAAACGCCCATATGTGCTACATATTGTGGGAGAACATAGGTTCGGAGGTCCCCCGGTGAGAGAGCTTTCCCCCAAGCAGGTGCGCATCCTGGAGTTCACCAGGGCCTTCCTCGACGAGCGCGGCTACTCCCCCAGCATCCGCGATATCCAGGGCGGGTGCGACATAAGCTCCACGTCGGTGGTGGAGTACAACCTGCGCATCCTGGAGCGCGAGGGCCACATCCAGCGCGACCTGTCGGTGGCCCGCGGCATCAGGCTGCAGCGCCCCCGCAGCGTGCGCGTGCCCGTCATCGGGGCCATCGCCGCCGGCGAGCCCATCCCGGTGCCCACCGCCGATACCTGGAGCACCCACGCCACGGACTGGGTAGAGCTCCCCGCGGAGCTGGTACCGGGCCCAGACGGCGTCTACGCCCTCCAGGTGAAGGGCTCTTCGATGATCGATGCCTTCATCGTAGATGGCGACCTGGTGCTCATGGAGCAGGCCGCCACCGCCGACAACGGGGACATGGTGGCCGCCTGGCTCAAGGAGGAGCGGGAGGCCACCTTGAAGCGGTTCTACCTGGAGGAGGG
>JAXHUE010000004.1:0-10694 GCA_034189655.1 Chloroflexota bacterium
CGCCCGCACGAGGGGCAGCTTATCAGCACCGGGCCCGGTGGCCCCATGTCCAGGGCCTTCAGTATCTCGCGGGCGGCGGCCACCTCCTGGCACGGGTCGCCGGAGAGGGAGACGCGCACGGTATCGCCGATGCCCTCGTACAGCAGGATGCCGATGCCCACGGCGCTGCGCACGATGCCGCTCTGCGGGGGGCCGGCCTCGGTGATGCCCAGGTGAATGGGGTAGGGCATCTGCCGGGCTATGGCACGGTTGGCCTCCACGGTGGTGGCCACGTCGAAGGCCTTCAGCGCTACCTTTATCAGCTCGAAGCCCAGCCCCTCCATGAGCGCTATCTGCTCCATGGCGGCGGCCACCATGCGCTCGGCAAGCGTGCCCTGCTCCCCCTCTTCGGGCCCACTCCGGGGCAGGCTGCCGGCGTTCACCCCGATGCGGATGGGCACCTGCCGCTCACCGGCGGCGCGCACCACCTGGGCCACGCGCTCTCTACCGCCGATGTTGCCCGGGTTTATGCGCAGGCCATCTACGCCGCCCTTGAGCGCGGCCAGGGCCAGGCGATGGTCGAAGTGGATGTCGGCGAGCAAGGGGATGGAGATGGCGCGCCTTATGGCGGGGAGCGCCGCGGCGGCCTCGCGGTCGGGGACGGCCACGCGCACCACCTGGCAGCCGCACTCGGCGAGGGCCTCTATCTGGGCCACGGTGGCGGCGACATCGCGGGTATCGGTCTTGGCCATGGACTGCACCACGATAGGGGCGCCACCGCCTATGGTGACATCGCCCACGCGGATGGCCCGCGAGGCCCGGCGCAGCCTCACGGCAGGAGGCTCCCTCCCTGGATCACGCGCAGCACGTCGAAGTAGCTCACCACCAGGATGAAGATGATGAGCAGGGAGAACCCGATGAGGTTGATGAGGCCCTCACGCTGCGGGGCGATGCGCCTGCCCCCGCGCAGCACCTCTATCAGCAGAAAGAGGATGCGGCCGCCGTCGAGGGCAGGGATGGGCAGCAGGTTGATGAAGGCCAGGTTCACGCTCAAGAAGCAGGTGAACCATATCAGGGGGTAGATGCCCGCCTGCAACGCGCTGCTGGTGAGCTGGGCAATGCCGATGGGGCCGGCGATGACCAGCGCCTCGGTGCCCTGGAACAGGCTGACCAGCGCGTCCTTGATCTGCACCAGCATCTCCCAGTACTGGGCCAGGCCCCGCGGGATGGCCTGCCACGGTGGATAGGCGGTGTACTCGGTGATGGGGCCGATCTGCACCCCCATGGAGCCCTCTCCCTCAGGGTACTCGGCGCGGGGGACGAGCGAGACCTCGACCTGGGCCGAGTCTCGGAGCAACACGAGCGACATCTCCTGGCCGATGTAGGGCTCCACCGCCTCGTGCACCTCGCCTATGGTGTTCACCTCCTGCCCCTCGATGCTCACGATGATGTCCCCCACCTGGATGTCGGCGGCCTGGGCCGGAGACCCCGCCGCCACCGACACCACCTGCACCCCCTTGCCGTCGACGTAGCGCTCCATGGGTACCATCTGGGCGATGGGGAAGATGATGGCGGGCAGTATGAGCATCGCCACCGAGCCGGCGCTCAAGACGAAGAAGCGGGTCCAGCGGCCCTTGGCCGCCAGGCTGCCGGGCACGTTGGGGTCCTCCTCCCCCGCCATCTTGCAGAAGCCGCCCAGGGGCACCCAGTTCAGCGAGTAGATGGTCTCCCCCCGCTTGATGCCGAAGATGCGCGGCGGAAAGCCCAGGCCCAGCTCCTCCACCCTGACCTTGGAGAGCTTGGCGACGAAGAAGTGCCCCAGCTCGTGGGCCACGATGACGATGAAGAGGATGACGAGGAAGACGACTATGGTGATGAAGATGTTCATGGCACTGTCCTTGTGGCCTGCTCCCGGGCCCAGGCGTCGGCGGCCAGGATGTCTTCGAGAGTGGGGTGGGCGGTGCTGTCGTGGCGCTCCAGCGCCGCGGCCACGATGCGGGCGATATCGCCAAACCCGATGCGCCCCTCCAGGAAGAGCTGCACCGCCACCTCGTCGGCGGCAGAGAGCACCGCGGGGTAAGTCCCGCCCTGCCGGCCTGCCTCAAGCGCCAGGCGCAGGCAGGGGAAGCGCTCCCCGTCGGGCGGCTCAAAGGTGAGGGCCCCCGTGGCCGCCACGTCGAGGCGGGCAAACGGTGCCGGCCGCCGCTCCGGGTAGAACAGGGCATACTGTATGGGCAGGCGCATGTCGGGCGGGCTGAGCTGCGCCTTCACCGAGCCGTCGGCGAGCTCCACCATGGAGTGCACCACGCTCTGCGGGTGCACCACTACCTCGATATCGTCTAAGGGCGTGTCGAACAGCCAGCCTATCTCGATGGCCTCGAACCCCTTGTTCATCAGTGTCGCCGAGTCGATGGTGATCTTGGGCCCCATGCGCCACGTGGGGTGAGCCAGTGCCTGGGCCGCGGTCACCCGCTCAAGCTCCGCGGGGGAGAGGTGGCGGAAGGGGCCGCCTGACGCGGTGAGCCAGATGCGGGATATGGCCCCGCTCTCGCCCTGGAGGCACTGCCAGATGGCGCTGGGCTCGCTGTCCACCGGCCGCAGGGTGATGCCTTCGCGGCGCGCCCGGGCCATGGCGATGCCCCCGGCCATCACCAGCACCTCCTTGGAGGCCAGGGCCACGGCCTTCCCTGCCTCGATGGCGGCCAGGGTAGGGGCCAGCGCCGCCGAGCCCGAGATGGCCATCACCACCAGGTCTACGTCGGGGTGCGAGGCCATCTCTGAGAGCGATACCTCCTGGCAGCCGCGGAGGCGGCGCGGCGGCGCGGCCTCGCCGCGCCCCATGGCGACCAGGCCGGGCCTGAACTCGGCCACCTGCTCGGCGAGGGCATCGGCATTACCCCCCGCGGCGAGGCCGCGCACCGAGAGCTCGTCGCGGTGGCAGCGCACCACTTCCAGGGTTTGTCGCCCGATGGAGCCCGTGCTGCCCAGGATGGCCAGCCTCTTTACGCGATCACCCATACAACGTAATAATATACCACCACGACGGTGAACACAATGCTGTCCAGGCGGTCGAGGAGGCCGCCGTGGCCCGGGATGAGGCCGCCCGAGTCCTTGACCCCGGTGCTGCGCTTGAGCAGGGACTCGGCGAGGTCGCCCACCTGGGAGAATACCCCGATGAGGACGCCCAGGGCGGCCACGTGCCACCAGGGCAGGGCCAGCTGGGGGAGGACGGCCGCCAGGACGAACGCCCCAGCCAGTGCGCCCAGCAGCCCGCCCGCCGCCCCCTCCACGGTCTTGCCCGGGCTTATGGTCGCCGCCAGGGGGTGCCGCCCCAGGGCACTGCCGATGAAGAAGGCGGTGGTATCGGCGGCGAAGGTGGCGAAGAGGGCGAATAGCACCCAGTCGCGGCCACCGTCGAGCCCCCGCAGCGGGATGAAGTGGCTCAGCATCCACCCGACGTACATCAGGCCGGCCAGGGCCCAGGCCCAGTCCGCGGCGGTATCGGGGGCAGGCGAGCGCACCATCATCACCACCAGGGAGATGACCACCGCAGAGGTGAGCGCGAGCAGGGAGAAGGGGGCGCCGAAGTGGGCGGCGGCCACGAGCACCAGCACCCACGCCAGGCCGAACAGGGTGGGGAGACGCCGCGTCCCCAGGCCGCGGAGCCGGTAGAGCTCCCACAGGCCCAGCACGGCGGCAGCGGCCACCACCAGGGAGAGGTAGGGGACGCCGAACCATATCGCGGCCACGATCGGGGGGAGCAGGACCAGCGCGCTGGCTACCCTTGTTCTCAACATACCCATCTGCTCCAGTAGGCGTACGTCGCGGGACACCCCACTCTGGGCTAGAGCCCGCCGAAGCGGCGCTCCCGCCGGCTGTAGACGGCGAGTGCCTCCTCGATATCCTCGGGGCCGAAGTCGGGCCACAGGGTGGGCGTGGCGTAGTACTCGCTGTAGGCTGCCTGCCACAGCAGGAAGTTGCTCAGGCGCATCTCGCCGCCGGTGCGGATGATGAGGTCTGGGTCGGGGAGCCCCGCGGTGTAGAGGTAGCGGCTCACCAGGGACTCGGTGACATCCTCGGCGGCCACCCCGTCCTCGATGATGCGCCGTGTCGCCTCCACGATGTCGGCGCGGCCCCCGTAGTCGAAGGCCAGGCTCAAGGTCATCCTCTGGTTGTCCCTGGTGAGCTCGATGGCATCGAGGACGGCCCTCTGAAGCTGCGGCGAGAGCCGGTCGAGGCGGCCCAGGTGGCGCAGGCGCACCCCCTCGCGGTGCAGGCTCGCCGCCTCACGCTTGATGGCCCCCTCCAGGATGCCCATGAGCCCCCTCACTTCCTCGTCGGGACGCCGCCAGTTCTCGGTGGAGAAGGCGAACAGGGTGAGGTACCTCACCTCGTGCTCGTGGAAGCAGCGGATGACGCGGCGGATGTTCTCCGTCCCGGCACGGTGCCCGGCGAGCCGCGGCAGCCGCCGCCGCTGCGCCCAGCGGCCGTTGCCGTCCATTATGATGGCGACGTGCTCTGGCACGTGAGAGGCGGTCACAGCCATAGCTCCTCTGCGGTGGGGGCACCTCCCATGGCGTCCCACTCCCGCCCATCCTGGCAGTCATCGTGGAGGCCACCATCGCCTCCCGGCCCAGGCAGGCCATCCCTGCACCGGCCCTCGAATGGTCCCCAGCCAGGGCGCGGGTAGCCCCGCGTCGCCGCGGCCACAGAGGCGCCCGGCAGGGGGCATGAGAGCGGGGATCTACGCGCGGCGATGGTGTCTGTGCGGTGGAAGCGGCCTGTCAATGCCACGGAGCACATGCGTACACGGCTTTGAGGCGGCGAGCTCCAGCCCCCGGCGCGACGAGCAGGCACGGAAGAGGCCTGCCACGGCGGGGCATATCCCCCGCCCTCCGCGCACCAAGGCTACATGGAGAGCAGCTCTTCCTCTTTGTCCTTTCCCACCTGGTCCACGTCTTTGATGAATGAGTCGGTTATCTGCTGTAGCCGCTCCTGGGCGCGCCGCTGCTCGTCCTGTGATATGTCCTTGCTCCGCTCCAACTCCCTGATCTCTTCGAGGGCGCTCCTGCGGATGTTCCTTATGGCCACGCGGCGCTCCTCGACCCGCTTGTGCACTATCTTGACCAGCTCCCTGCGCCGCTCCTCGGAGAGGACGGGGATGGCCAGCCTGATCATGTTGCCGTCGTTTGCCGGGTTTAGGCCCAGGTCAGACTTCTGTATGGCCTTCTCGATGGCGGGGAGCGCCGTCCGGTCCCACGGCTGGATGATGAGGAGCCTGGCCTCGGGCGTGGTGATGGTTGCCATGTGGGAAAGGGGCGTGGGCACTCCGTGGTAGTCTGCCTTGATGCCATCTACCAGGGCCGTCGAGGCCCTCCCGGTGCGGATGGATGCCAATTCCTTCTTGAAGGCCTCGATGGCCTTCTCCATCTTTGCGCTCGTCTCAGAGAGGATATCGTCGATCATTGCCCCTCCGCTCTGGTGCTAGCCATGTACCAGGGTACCGATGGCCTCCCCGCTCACGGCACGCACGATTCCCTGCGGTGCCTTAATGTCGAAGACCATGATGGGGAGCATGTTGTCCATGCATATCGAGAGCGCCGTCGAGTCCATTATCCCCAGGCGCAGCTTCAAGGCGTCCAGGTAGGTGAGCTCTTCGAACTTCTTGGCATTGGGGCTCTTCCTCGGGTCGCTATCGTAGACACCGTCCACGTTGTTCTTGGCCATGAGCAGCACCTCAGCGCCCAGCTCCACCGCGCGCAGCGCCGCCGCGGTATCGGTGGTCATGTAGGGGTTCCCGGTGCCGGCGGCTAAGATGACCACCCTCCCTTTCTCCATGTGGCGCATGGCGCGGCGGCGGATGTAGGGCTCGGCGATGGCCTGTACGATGAGGGCGCTCTGGGTGCGGGTGCTCACCCCCTCTCGCTCCAGCGCGTCCTGGAGCACCAGGGCGTTGATGATGGTCCCCAGCATCCCGGCATAGTCGGCGGTGGTGCGGTCCATGCCCTTGGACTCGGCGCTCGCCCCGCGCCAGACGTTGCCCCCGCCCACGACGATGGCCATCTGGGTGCCCACGTCTACCACCTGCTTTATCTGGCGTGCCAGCGAGAACAGGGTGCTCTGGTCGATGCCATACCCCCCCTCGGCGACGAGGGCCTCGCCGCTCAGCTTCAGCATCACTCGTCTGTACCGGGGGGCACTCATCCTAGTCCTTGCCCAGCTCGTAGCGGGCGAACCTCTTTACCCTGATGTTCTCTCCCACCCTGGCGATGACCTCGTTGATGAGGTCCTGGACGGTGCGCGCAGGGTCCTTGATGAAAGGCTGGGAGAGCAGGTGGAGCTCGATGGGGTCGGCCCCCTCCGGCACCCCTTCGCCGTCGAGCATCTCGGGGTCGATGGCTGCCACCTGCATCGCCAGGTCGTGCGCCAGCCGCTTGAACTCGTCGGTATGGGCCACGAAGTCGCTCTCGCAGTTCACCTCGATGAGCGCCCCGATGCGTCCACCGGTGTGCACGTAGGCCTCCACCAGGCCCTGCCTCACCTCGCGGCTGGCCTTTCGCTCTGCCTTGGCTAGGCCCTGCCTCTTCAGTATCTCTGCGGCATCCTCGATGCATCCCTGGGTCTCGTCGAGCGCTCGCTTGCAGTCGAGGACACCGGCGCCGGTACGCTCTCTCAGCTCCTTTATGGCGTTGGTGTCTACCATCTTCATTCCTCGTCTTCAGGTGTAAAGGTGAGGGTCTCCGCTATCTCCAGCTCTGCCAGCTCTTCTATCTCCTCGAGCCCCTCCATGGCGTCGCCCTGGGCGAGCTCTAGGTACTTCTTGCCCTCGATGACGGCGTCGGCGATCTTGCTGGTGATGAGCCGCACCGCCCGCACCGCGTCGTCATTGGCCGGGATGGGGTAGTCTATGTCGTCGGGGTTGCTGTTGGTGTCCGCGATGGCCACTATGGGGACCCCGGTGCGCCTGGCCTCGGCAATGGCTATCTTGTCCTTGACCGGGTCGACGACGAAGATGGCCCCGGGAAACCCGGTCATCTCCTTGAAGCCACCCATCTGCCGGTTTAAGCGCGCGATCTCGTCGTCGAGCTTGAGCGCCTCTTTCTTAGGCAGGTAGCTGAACTCTCCCCTGTCCTTGCGGTCCTCGAGGCGCACCAGGTAGTCGATGCGCGCCTGGATGGTGGCGAAGTTGGTGAGCATGCCCCCCAGCCATCGCTGGTTCACGTAGAACATACCACAGCGCCTGGCCTCCTCCTCCACCGTCTCCTTGGCCTGCTTCTTGGTGCCAACCAGGATGATGCTCTCGCTCCTCGCGGCCAGGTCGCGGACGAACCTGTAGGCCTCGCCCAGCATCTTCACTGTCTGCTGCAGGTCTATGATGTGGATACCGTTCCTCTCGGTGAAGATGTACCTCTTCATCCGCGGGTTCCACCGGCTGGTCTGGTGGCCGAAGTGGGCCCCGGCCTCCAGGAGTGCCTTGATGGATATGACGTCGCCCTCTTCCCTCTGGTTCTGCTGCATGCTCTCTCCCTCGATCGTCCCCCTGTAAGGTAAATCTATCTCCAGAGTATAGCACAGGCGAAGGGGCGAGGCAACAGGCGGTCATATCGAGCCCTGGGCCGGGGGGTGCCCCCCAGGAGGCAGCGCGGGGCCTTTAAAGGCGGGACATCCTTGAAAAACGACCTGCTCTGTGCTAGAGTGACCTGTGGGGAGGGATCGCATAGTGGTTTAGTGCGGCCGCCTGCTAAGCGGTTACCCTGAGTAATCGGGGTCGTGGGTTCGAATCCCACTCCCTCCGCCATCGATAGCCCCGCGCTGTGAGGCCCCTACCAGCAAAGGGGTTATATTTTTCCACCGAGAGTGTGAGGCCCCCATGCCCCGCTACCACATCTGGACTATAGGCTGCCAGATGAACAGGGCGGACTCGGAGCGTATCGCCCGCTGCCTTGAGGGGATGGGCTACGCGCCCGGCGAAAGCGCCGAGGAGGCCGACGTCATCGTCCTGAACAGCTGCGTGGTGCGCCAGGGCGCGGAGGACCGGGTGGTAGGCAGGCTGGGCTCGCTTAAGGGGCTGAAGAGAGAGGGGGGCCACCCCGTAATTGCCCTCACCGGCTGCATGGTGGACTCGGCGACCGACGAGCTTACGCGGCGCTTCCCCCACGTGGACCTCTTCTTCCCGCCGCAGGACGTAGCTGCCCTCTGGCGCTTCATGGTGGGGCGCGGCCTGGCCGCGCAGGGGGCTGGGCCTGTCTTCGCCGCCGACCCGCCCCGGCCCAGCGTCTTCGTCCCCATAGTACACGGCTGCAACGAGTTCTGTGCCTACTGCATCGTGCCCTACCGCCGCGGCCGGGAGCAGAGCCGCCCCCTGGCCGACATCGTGTGCCAGGTGGCCGGGCTCGCCGCCAGCGGCACCAGGGAGGTCGTCCTGCTGGGGCAGAACGTGAACGTCTACGGGCGCGACCTTCCGGGGAGGCCCCGCCTGTCTCAGCTCCTGGAGGAGCTGAACGCCATCCCCGGCCTGGCCCGCATCCGCTTCCTCACCTCCCACCCGCGGGACACCGACGACGACCTCGTCGCGGCCGTGGCCCGGCTGGACAAGGTGTGCGAGCATATGAGCCTCCCCGTCCAGGCCGGCGACGACCAGATACTGCAGGCCATGGGCCGGAGGTACACCGTGGCATACTACCGGGACCTGGTCGGCCGCATCAGGGGGGCCATCCCCCACGTCGCCTTGAGCACCGATGTCATCGTGGGCTTCCCCGGCGAGGGCCAGGAGCAGTTCGCCCGCACCTACGACCTGCTGCGGGAGCTTCGGCTCGATTCCGTGCACGTGGCCTGCTACTCGCCGCGACCGCAGACCAGGGCGGCGCGAGAGCTGGCCGACGATGTCCCCCCGGATGAGAAGGAGCGCCGCCGCCAGGCCATCGAGGGGCTCCAGGAGGGCATTGCCGCCGCGCGCAACCGGGGGCTGGTCGGGGAGAGGGTGGAGGTGCTGGTGGAGGGGTGCAAGCGGGGCAAGTGGTGGGGGCGCACCCGCAGCGACAGGCTGGTCTTCTTCCCCGACGACGCCGATCGCCTGGGGCACCTCGTCGAGGTGGAGGTGACGGGTGCCGGCCCCTGGTCGCTCCAGGGGCGTGTCCTGTGACGGCGGCGGCCGAGACCGCACAGCAGAGGGAGAGATGGAACAGTTCGACTTCGTCATAGTGGGCAGCGGCATCGCTGGGCTGTACACCTCGCTCCTGGCCAGGGAGCGGGGCAGCGTGCTCATCCTGACCAAGGCCAGCATCGACGAGTGCAACACCAGGTACGCCCAGGGGGGCATCGCCGCCGCGGTGGGCGTGGGCGACTCGCCTGGGCTTCACTACGAGGACACCATCGCCGCCGGCGCCGGCCTCTGCGACCCGGAGGCGGTGCGCATCCTGGTCGACGAGGCCCCGGACCGCATCACCGACCTCATCAAGTTCGGCGTGGCCTTCGATACCGTGGACGGCGAGGTGGCCCTCACCAAGGAGGCGGCCCACAGCGTGCCCCGCATCCTCCACGCCGGCGGCGACGCCACCGGCGAGCACATCGAGGTCACCTTGAGCCGCCTGGCCCGCCTGGCCCGCGTCTCCATACTGGAGCACTGCCTGGCCACCGAGGTCATCGTCGAGGACGGCGCCGCGCGCGGGGTGAGGGCCCTGGACTGCCGCACCGGCAGCATGGAGGAGTTCCGCTCTCGCTGCGTGATCCTGGCCACCGGCGGCGCGGGCAGGCTGTTCAAGCTCACCACCAACCCCGATATCGCCACCGGCGACGGCATCGCCCTGGCCTACCACGCCGGCGCCGAGGTCACGGACATGGAGTTCTTCCAGTTCCACCCCACGGCGCTGCGTCTCCCCGGGGTGACCCCCTTCCTCATCTCGGAGGCGGTGCGCGGCGAGGGGGGGGTACTGCGCAACGGCGAGGGGCGGGCCTTCATGGCCGACTACCACCCGTCCGGTGACCTGGCCCCGCGGGACGTCGTGGCCCGCGGCATCCTCTCCCAGATGAGGCGCACCGGGAGCGACCGCGTCTACCTGGATGTCACCCACCTGCCGCCGCACAAGGTGTCGGCGCGCTTCCCACAGATATACCGCTTCTGCTTAGACCACGGCCTCGATATCACCACCTCTCCCATTCCGGTGGCCCCGGCGGCCCACTACATGATGGGTGGGGTCAAGGCCAATGCCTGGGGGGAGACCAATGTCCCCGGGCTCTTCGCCTGCGGCGAGACGGCATGCACCGGGGTGCACGGGGCCAACCGCCTGGCCTCCAACTCCCTCCTGGAGGTGGTGGTGTTCTCCAAGAGGATAGTGCAGCGCGCCCTGGAGGACGCCCAGCCGTACCACGTGGGCGCAGAGCAGCGCCACACCCTCCGCGAGAGGGGTGGCAGGAGTGCCATCACCCCTCTGGGCCTCTCGGCGCTTCAGTCGCTGATGTGGGGCGAGGTGGGGATGATGCGCCACGGCGACGACCTGGAGGAGGCGGCGGCGGTTCTCGCGGCATGGCAGGAGGACATCGATGAGCCCAGCGACCGCCCCTCGTACGAGCTGGCCAACCTGGTGCTGGTGGGTCGGTTGATGGCCGAGGCGGCGCTGGAGCGGGAGGAGAGCCGTGGCGCCCACTACCGCAGCGACTACCCGCACACCTCGTTCCAGTGGCAGCGCCACATCATCTTCCGCAAGGGGGAGTGAGCG
>JAXHUE010000004.1:10794-15761 GCA_034189655.1 Chloroflexota bacterium
AGGGGGTACACATGGCAAACGATAGCCTGGAGAAGAAGAAGAAGTGGCTGTTCGGGGATATCGGGATACGCCGCGCCGAGGTGGAGAGGAAGAGGCGCACTAATCGGATACTGTACAACCTCCTGGTCGCTGCCAGCATCGTGCTCTCCTTCGGGGCCACCGCCGCCGCCTTCCTGGGCACAGGGGTCGCGGCCGGCATCCTGCCCCTTATCGTGGCCCTGGCCATCGGCATGGAGTCTGCCTTCAAGTTCGGGGAGAAGGCCGACTTCTTCCGGGTGCTCGTCGCCGAGTTCGATAACCTGAAGGTCGCCCTGGTGTACGTCGTCGACAACGATGAGAAGCTGGACCTGATCGTGAAGAAGTTCCAGACCACCATCGAGCGCGCCGCCCAGGCAGTGCCCCGGGGGCAGGGTATGCAGGCAGTGAAGACCCTCTACGAAGACCTCGACCGCCACGGCATCCTGATGGTACCCCAGCTGGAGGAAGGAAGATAGGGCTCGCCCCGGCGATCGCTCTGCCGTAGAGAACTATGGATGAGGCCCTGTACCGCCACTGGAGGCAGGTCGAGGAGGTCATCGATGCCGCCCTCGCCGAGGACGCGGTCTCGCGCGATGTCACCACGCAGGCGCTGGTCCCGCCCCACCTGGAGGGCAGGGCCCGTATCCAGGCCAAGGCCGATGGCGTGCTCGCCGGCATCGATGTGGCCAGGCAGGTCTTCGCCCGCGTCGACCCCTCGCTGCGCTTCCAGGCCATGGCCGCGGACGGGTCTAGGGTAGCCCGGGGGGACGTCGTGGCCACCATCGGGGGCAGCACCGCCTCCATCCTCACCGCGGAGCGCACCGCGTTAAACTTCCTGTGCCACATGAGCGGCATCGCCACCGAGACGGCGCGCTACGTGGAGGCGGTGCGGGGGTGCCGCGCCCGCATGACCGATACCCGCAAGACCACCCCCGGTATCAGGCCGCTGGAGAAGTACGCGGTGCGCGCAGGCGGCGGGGAGAGCCACCGCGAAGACCTGGGGGCCATGGTGCTCATCAAGGACAATCACCTGGCGGCGCTCAAGAGGCAGGGGCTGGGCATAGGCGACGCCGTGGCACGGGCGCGTGCCCATGCCGATGTGCGCGTGGAGGTCGAGGTGGAGAGTATCGCCCAGGCGGAGGAGGCGCTCTCCGCCGGCGCCGATATCATCATGCTGGACAACATGTCCCTGGCAGAGATGCGCCGCGCCGTGGCCCTGGCCGCAGGGCGCTGCCTGGTGGAGGCCTCCGGCGGGGTGACCCTGGCCAGCGTGCGCGCCGTCGCCGAGACCGGGGTAGACCTCATCTCGGTGGGGGCGCTCACCCACTCGGCCCCGGCACTGGACCTGGGCCTGGAGCTGGAGTGACCGGGCCTATCGCCCCAGGCGTCGCCCCTGATGCGGCCGGGCCGGGACGTGCCGCGCCAGCAGGGGAATAATTGACATAATGGCATGTGCCGTCGTCGGCCACCACCCTCGACCCCCGCAGCAGGTGGAGGCGGTAGCCCCGCTCCCTCAAGGCATCTGCGGCCTCGCTCTTTGCACCGTCCATCTTCCTCGTATTGTAGGTATAAATTGGTACAATATACGCCCTGGTCTCTATAAAGAGCGGGGCCGACCTGTGGGGGGGGGTCATCGTGGGGGGAACTTCTCGGCGCTGTCCAAGAGGATGGTGACCGGCCCGTCGTTGGCCAGCTCCACCACCATGTGCTGCTGGAAGCGGCCGCTCTCCACCTTGAGCCCGCTCGACCGCAGGAGCTCGATGAAGCGCTCCACCAGGGCCTCGGCCTGCCCCGGCGGCGCCGCCTCGGTGAAGCTGGGACGGCGCCCCTTCCTGGTATCGGCGATGAGGGTGAACTGGCTCACCACCAGGAGCTCACCCCCGGTCTCCAGCGCGGAGAGGTTGAATCTCCCCTCGTCGTCGGGGAAGATGCGCAGGTTCAGGGTCTTATCGGCCAGGTATGCCGCGTCCCGCTCGGTATCGGAGCAGGCCACCCCCAGGAGCACCACCAGACCGGCGCCGATTGACCCCACGCTCTCTGCCGCCACGCTCACCTGGGCCCGGCTCACTCGCTGAAGCAACGCCCTCACGCCGACGCTAGTCCCTGAGCTTGAACTTGTCCTTGATCCTGATCTCGGGGAGGACGAAGACGCGGTGTGCCTCGCCCTGGCACTTGGGGCAGGCGCACACCGGCTCCTGGTGGTAGCCCTCCTTCTTGTCGAAGCGGTGCTGGCAGACGCTGCACTGGTACTCATAGATGGGCATACGGTACCCTCCTACTCCGGCTGGGATGCAGTGTCCTTCTCGGCGCTGCCTCCAGCGGCAGGCCCATCAGCGGCAGGCCCACCGGCAGCGGGTCCCTTGGCAGCAGGCCCCTTGGCGGCGAGCTCCTTCTCCTCTGACTCTCGCTCTCTCTCTGGGTTTCCCAGCCGCCCCCTGCCGTGGTCGGTGCTGTAGAAGCCGCTCCCCTTGAAGAAGACGGGCACGGAGTGGAGCACGCGGCGCGACTTCCCAGAGCACAGGGGGCACTGAGATATCGGCTCGTCGTCGAACCGCTGCCTCCTCTCGAAGCGGTGATGGCACTGGGAACACTCATATTCGTATGTAGGCATAGGCTACCTCACGCCTCTTCTCCCATTGTACGGCTCTATGCTCACAGGTGCAATACCGGCTCCTTGCCATCACGGCGCGGTGGTGGTACAATACTATAGCTTCGGCTCAGAATACGGGGTGTGGCGCAGTCCGGTTAGCGCACCTGCATGGGGTGCAGGGGGTCGGAGGTTCAAATCCTCTCACCCCGACCAGAAATTCTGAAAGACCGATCCTGCATAGGGGTCGGTCTTTCTCTTTGCAGACGTATGCTACCCCTCAATATCCTCTATATGGTAGTGCAGCATGCCCACCGGGGCCGCCACCTCTACCTCGTCGCCCTTGCCCCTGTTGAGAAGCGCCTTCCCTATGGGGGAGGCCATGGATATCTTGCCCTGGGCCAGGTTGACCTCCCGCGGGTTCACCAGTGTGTAGCGCATCTCCTCTCCCGACGCCAGGTCGCGCAGTCTCACCGTGCTCCCCTGGCCTACCTTGGAGGTATCGGCCTTCCCCTGGGCCACCACCGCCGACTTGAGCACATGCTCCAGGTGCTTTATCCGCGCCTCCATCATCCCCTGGTGCTCGCGTGCCGCCTCCAGGGGGGCGTTCTCGCGAAAGTCCTTGTCGGCAGCGGCGCGACGTATCTCCTCGGAGATGCGGGGGCGATCGGCCTTCAAGGTGTCCAGCTCGGCCTCGAGGGCACTCCGACCCTCGGCGGTGAGGGCGAAGCTCTCTCTCCGAGGGGCCGCAGCGGCGGGCGTATTCCGGGACGCCCCTTTCTTCACCTTCAGGTGCACGGCGAGGTTGCCCCTGGTGAGGCCCTCCTTCTTGGCAAACATGAGAAAGGCCCGCACTGGTTCCAGGCGGGCCAAGGCGTTGGCGGAGGTGCCCTCCACCCTCTCAGCGTAGCTCGCTACATCCGGGGCGGCAAGCTCCCCCACGGGGCGCTCCATGCCATACCAGCGAACAAACTTGTTTATCTCCTGCTGGTACTCCTCTCTCTTCCCAGACTGTAGCGCGGCGAGAAACTGTGTCGCCGCATTGGCCAGGCTCTGCTCACTCATAGGTCGCTTCTCTGTGAACCCCCTTCCGGGGACGTTCCACCAGCCGCTCTCTCTCCCTCCACACTTCACTTATTGTAGATGGTTTCGGGTGCGCCGTCAATGCCGTTGTGAGGCGAGCACCGCTCTGGTATAATCATGACACCTTGGGAAAGGAGGTAGTACGCCGATGAGAGCGACATCTACTCGGTGGATGAAGGGGGTCTTCCTGGCCCTGATCGCACTCGCATTTATCGTACCTGCAGCCTGCTGCCCGGCCAACAATGCCCCCGCCATCGTGAGCTTGACTGCTACCCCGGATGACGTGGGCATGGGGGGAAGCTCTACCATAGTGTGTGTCGCCGCCGACGCCGATGGCGATACCCTCACCTATAGCTGGACCGCTACCGGCGGCACTTTCAACGGGGCCGGGGATACCGTCGTCTGGATCGCTCCCAACGAGGAGGGTACCTTCACCATCACTGTGACGGTCACCGATGGTAAAGGGGGTGCCGCTACCGCAAGTGCCCAGGTAACCGTCGTCGGGGGCACTGGCTCTCTCAACATTAACTCGGACCCTGTGGGGGCCCAGGTCTACCTCGACGGCCAGGACATGGGCGCAACTACGCCCTTCGTCATCAGCGGTCTTGCCGAGGGCGGCTATACCCTCCTGCTCACTTACTACCACTACAAGTACATGGAGGGCACGGTCACCATCAGCGAGGACTTGGTCACCTACGTAGACTGGACCTTGCTGCCTGCCTACGAGACCTCGGCCATATTCCCTCACGACCCCGCCGTGGGCAACGATGCCTACGTGTTAGAGGACAGCCCGGTGCAGAACTTCGGCTCTGAGGTGTACCTCTTCGCTGGCTCTGCGGTCGCGGACGAGAAATATCGCTCGTACTTGCAGTTCAACGTGAGCGCCATTCCTCAGACTGCTATCATCGTGGAGGCCACGCTGGGACTGTACTACGACGGCTCCAGCGCCTCTATCCCTACTACCATAGGGGCCTATAAGGTGATCGGTAGCTGGGACGAGGATAACATCGACTGGGCACACCAGCCGGCCTCGGCAGGTACGCCGGAGGACACGGTGAGCGTGCCTGCCACTGATACGCAGAACTACCTGTACTGGGATGTCACTGACTTGGTCCAGGGCTGGGTGGATGGCTCTATCAGTAACAGGGGCCTCGTGGTGAGGGATACCGACGAGGGCACGGTCAAGGCATGGAAGCGCTTCATCTCTTCAAATCAGGTGTTTCACCTGGACCGTAACCCCAGGCTGGATGTCACGTACTTCGACCCAGCTTGATTTTGG
>JAXHUE010000004.1:15861-35427 GCA_034189655.1 Chloroflexota bacterium
CGGGCCCTGTCTCGGTTTGAGCGCGCTGCCTAGGGCGTGTCTGTGCCCGGGGCTCGATAGCTCAAGAGCGAGCGGCTCAAGTAGATGCCGAGGATGGACAGGTCCTCCGTGGGGAGATACTGCGGGGCAACGGCATCGAACAGGATGTTGACCGCAGACGGTACCTCCTCGTCGCCCAGGTAGAGGATACAGCCCATCGGAATCTTGGGAAGGGCTATGAAGCGGAAGGCGGCATCGCCGGTGCGGCTCATGGACGTGCCCCCTCTGGCCTGGGCAGCCTGGGTGAACCTCTCCATATCGTTCCCCATACCCTCAAGCAGCGGGTTTATCGCCGAGTTGGTGAACCGCTGCTCGAAGAGGTAGGCCCCGGGCAGATGGCGGTAGATGATCCACATACCAGAGGCCGGGGTGCCATCGGCGTTGATCAGGTAGTGCATCAGCAGTATCTCCAGCCACTGCGGCGGAGGCTCGTCACTCCCCTTCTCCTCTACCTTCATCTCGGGGTGGTGCAGGAAGAAGGTGCGGTTGAAGAAGGGTATGATGAACCGCCCCTCCTCGTAGCGCACACCACCCTTTGGCGCGGCGATGTGGGGTCTCAGCTCTTCTAGATCCTTGCGTGCCTTCTCGTAGGCTGCTTCTAATCCCATCCTGTTCACCTGCAAGTGTACGTGCACCCCATATAATAACATCCAAGCAGGCCGGGCAACAAGGGCTATGAGTCAACTTCGGATATTTAAAACGGGGGTGCTTTTTGGTATAATACAGTGTACATAAAGACCAGCATGAGGAGACGAGTGGACTCTAAACTGCTTCGTCGTAGCCTGATATATATCGTGGTCATCGCCGCGCTGGTGGCAATATTCTTTGCCTTCTTCCCATTGGACAGCACACCGCAGCCCAAGGTCGGCTCCTTGAGCGACCTGGTGACGCTCACCAAGGAGGGGTCGGTACAACTGGGAGACGGCACCGACGTGGCGGGCACCATCGACCGCGTCGTGCAGCAGGGAGAGACCTTGACCGCCATGGAGGGCGACATCCCGCTGCTCAAGGCAAACTTCGTGGGCAGCACCGCCGAGCTCTTCGACTACCTCTCGGCGCGAGGGGTGGACATGACCCAGGTGGCCCTCGACCCCCAGGCGGTGAGTGGCTTCAACTGGGGCAGCCTCCTCATCAACGTGCTCCCCTTCCTCTTCATCATCGTCATCTTCTGGTTCATCTTCCGCCAGGCGCGGGGCACGGGTAACCAGGCGATGAACTTCGGCCGCTCCAAGGCGCGCTTGATCAGCGGCGCCAGGCCCTCCGTCACCTTCGACGATGTCGCCGGCGTCGACGAGGCCAAGGTGGAGCTCCGCGAGGTGGTGGAGTTCTTGAGGTCGCCGGCCAAGTTCTCGGCGCTGGGGGCGCGCATCCCGCGCGGCGTGCTCCTCATAGGGCCGCCCGGTACGGGGAAGACCCTGCTCGGCCGCGCCGTGGCCGGAGAGGCCGGCGTCCCCTTCTTCTCCATAAGCGGCAGCGAGTTCGTGGAGATGTTCGTCGGCGTGGGGGCCTCCCGTGTGAGGGACCTCTTCGACCAGGCCAAGCGCAACGCCCCGTGCATCGTGTTCGTCGATGAGATCGATGCCGTGGGCCGCCATCGCGGCGCCGGCCTGGGCGGAGGCCACGACGAGCGGGAGCAGACACTGAACCAGATACTGGTGGAGATGGACGGGTTCGACTCCTCCACCAACGTCATAGTGGTCTCGGCCACCAACCGCCCCGATATCCTCGACCCGGCGCTCCTGCGCCCCGGTCGCTTCGACCGCCAGGTGGTGCTCGACCGCCCCGACATCAAGGGACGCAAGGGTATCCTTGAGGTGCACGCCAAGGGCAAGCCCCTGGAGGAACTGGTGAACATGGAGGTCATCGCCAAGCAGACGCCCGGGTTCTCCGGCGCCGACCTTGCCAACCTGGTGAACGAGGCCGCCATACTGGCGGCACGGCGCGATAAGCGCTCCATCGGCATGCAGGAGCTGGAGGAGTCCATCGACCGCGTCATCGCCGGCCCCGAGCGCAGGAGCAGGATCATAAGCCCCAAGGAGAAGGAGATCACCGCCTACCACGAGGCGGGGCACGCCCTGGTGGCACGCCTGCTGCCCAACGCCGACCCGGTGCACAAGATATCCATCGTCGCCCGCGGCATGATGGGGGGCTATACCCGCCTGCTCCCCACCGAGGACCGCTACCTGTGGACCCGCTCCCAGTTCAACGATACCCTGGCCACGCTCCTCGCCGGGCACGGCGCCGAGGAGATGGTCTTCGGCGAGATGACCACCGGCAGCGAGAACGATATCGAGCAGGCCACCAAGATCGCCCGCCGCATGGTCACCGAGTACGGCATGAGCGAGACCATGGGCCCGCGCACCTACGGCCACAGGGAGGAGCTGGTCTTCCTGGGGCGCGAGGTGGCGGAGCAGAAGGACTACAGCGAGGAGACCGCCCGCGAGATCGATGAGGAGGTGCAGGCCCTCATCATGCGGGCCTACGGCGTGGCCAAGGAGATACTCACCCAGAACCGGGCAAGGCTGGTGCAGATAGCCGAGGCGCTCATCGCCAGGGAGACCGTCGAGGGCGATGAGCTGGAGGAGCTGTTCGAGGGCCCCCTCGACGGCCAGGCCCAGGAGGCACCAGAAGAGGAGGCCGCGGCAGCGGAGTAGCGTGTACCGGGTAGTGGAAGGCCCCGTCAGCGCACAGGAAGTCGTCGCCCAGGTGCGCCCCAGCGACGCACATGGCGCCCTGGTTACCTTCGTCGGCTCGCTCCGCGGGCGCTCCGCCGACGGCAGGCAGGTGCTGCGTGGCCGCTGCCACACCGGGCAGGGCAGCGGCGAGGGCCACCTGGCCCGGATAGAGGCCGATATCCGCGCCCGCTGGCACCTGGAGGCCATCTCCCTCTGTCACCGCACCGGTGACATCGCGGTGGGCGATACCGTCTTCGTCGCCGCCGTCGCCGCCCCCCACCGCCCCGAGGCCTTCGCCGCGTGCCAGTACGCCATCGACCGCGTCAAGGAGGTCTTCGTCCTGGAGGAGGAGGTGGTGGAGGGTGGGGCAGCCTAGCGGATGACCCCCTGCGCCACGAGCGCTGCGATATCCTGCTGCGCGATCCCCAGGAGCTCACCGAACACGTAGTCGTTGTGCTGGCCCAAGAGCGGGGCATGGCTGCGGATATGCCCCGGCGTGTGCGAGAGCACCATCGAGAGGCCGGGCATGGTCTGTCTCCCCACCTCCGGGTGCTCCACCTCCGCCAGGAAGCCCCGCTCCCTCACGTGGGGGTCGTGGAACAGCTCCTCGCCGTCGAAGGCGGGCATGGCGGCCACCCCAGCCCTCTGCAGCATCTCCATGAGCTCGTGGTGGGTGTGACCTTGAGTCCAGCCCTCGATGAGCCCGTCCAGCTCCTCCTGGTTGCGCCACCGGCCGAAGGCATCGGCGAACCGCTCGTCGCTGCTCCACGGTGGGTCCCCCATGGCGCGGCACAAGGCCCGCCACTCCTCGTCGGTGGCCACGGCGATGGAGACCCACCGGTCGTGGCCGCGGCAGCGGTAGAAGTTGTGCGGGGCCATGATGCGGTCGCGGTTGCCGCGACGGGTGGGGATGCGCCCGCTCATCAGGTACTCCAGGATGGGCTCGGCGGCCAGGGCGGCGAACATCTCGGTCTGGGAGAGGTCTATGTGCTGCCCCTTTCCCGTCCGCCGCCGGTAGAGCAGTGCGGCGAGGGCGGCCACCGCCCCGTTTAAGCCGGCGGTGGGGTCGGCGAGGGCGGTGCCCTGGCTCACGGGGGGGCCGCCGGCGTAGCCCGTGATGTAGGTGTGGCCGGCGAGTGCCGCCTGGTTGGGGCCGTAGGCCACGTAGTCGCGGTGGGGGCCGCTTGCGCCGAAGGCGGAGAGGCTTAGATAGACGATGTCGGGCTTCACCTCCCTCACCGCCTCGTAGTCTAAGCCGAACTTCCGCATCACCCGTGCGCTGTAGTTCTCGGTGACCAGGTCGCTTCGCCTGATGAGCTCCCGTGCCAGCGCCACGCCCTGCTCCTGGGTGAGGTCGATGGTGACGCACAGCTTGCCCCGGTTCCTCTTGTTGTAGCGCCCGGAGCGGTTTATGCCCGGCTGGTCGTCGGGGAACGGGGGGAGCATGCGCCCGATGTCGGGGCGCGTGGCGGTCTCTATCTTCACGACCTCGGCGCCGAGGTCGGCCAGGAGCTTGGTGCAGTAGGGGCCGGCCCAGGCCCAGGTGAAATCGGCAACGCGCATGCCCTCAAGCGCCATCTTGCTCAAAGGTCTCTTTACCTCCTGCCTGTTCTGGGGCCTCCTCCGTGCCCGCCCTTCTGCTATATGATGCCCGCCTGGGCCATCTTCACCAGGTCTGTCCTGGAGAGGCCCAGCTCCTTGACCAGCACCTCCTCGTTGTGCTCACCGAGCAGGGGGGCGGTGCGCTCTATGCGCCACGGTGTCTGGCCCAGCTTGTAGGGTGCCCCGGGGTAGGTGAGCGTGCCCGCCGCCGGGTGGCGGGCCGGGACGAAGAAGCCGCGCTCGACGAGCTGGGGGGAGCGCAGCACCTCGGCGGCGTCGTACACCGGGCTCACCGGTATGCGCCGCCGCTGCCCCTCGTGGAACAGCTCCTCCCTGGTGAAGTGGCCCAGCGCCTCCGTGATGAGCGGCTCCAGGTCTATATCGGCGGCGCCCTGCTCCTGGGGGAAGTAGCGGTCCTCGTAGCGGGGGTCGGTGGCCCACGGCGGGTTGCCGATCAGGTCGACGAAGCTGCGCCACTGGTGGGGCTCCAGCACGGTGATGTTGATGTAGCCGTCCTTGCAGGGGTAGATGCCGGCGGGCCACAGCAGCCTGAGGTCGGCGAAGTCCTGGGGCTTTATGCGGCGCGGCCTCACACGGCCCTGGTATGAGAAGAAGGAGATGACGTCGCCGAGGACGGAGGCGATGCTCTCCTGCTCAGAGATATCGACGTGCTGGCCCTGGCCGCTCGTCTCGCGGCAGAGGAGGGCGGCCAGCGTGCCCACGGCGGCGTTTAACGCCGCCTGGTAGTCGGCCTGGTTGCCCGGCACGATGAGCGGCTCCTGCTCCGGGTCGCCGGTGACGTAGGCTATGCCCCCGGCCGCCTGGCAGGTGATATCGTACGCCTTGTAGTCGCGGTAGGGGCCGCTCTGCCCGAAGGGGGTGATGGAGGTCACGACGAGGCCGGGGTTTATCTCCCGCAAGGCCTCGTAGTCCAGCCCCAGCCATGCCATCGCCGGGGGCGGGCCGTCCTCCACCAGGACATCGGCCCGTCTCACCAGCTCGCAGAGGAGCCTCCGCCCGGTGTGGGCCTGGGGGTTCAAGGTGATGCCCCGCTTGTTGGTGTTCAGGTAGAGGAAGAGGCCGCTCTGCTCATGGTGGGGGCAGTCGCCGGGGAAGGGGCCCAGGCTGCGGGCGCGGTCCCCGCACGGGGGCTCCACCTTGAGCACGTCGGCGCCGAGGTCGGCCAGGAGCTTCGCGCAGTAGGGCCCGGCGACGAGCTGGGCGAGCTCGACTATCTTTATCCCGTCAAGGGCCCGGTCTGCCATGGCGGCACCTCGCTAGTTGATGACCTTCTCGTCCACGAACTCCTGGATCTCCTCCCGGGACATGCCCAGGATCTCTCCGAAGACGTAGTCGTTGTGCTCACCAAGGAGCGGGCCGTAGCGCATGACGCGGGCCGGGGTGCCCGAGAACTTCCACGGCGGCCCGATGACCACCATCTTGCCCATCACCGGGTGCTCCACCTCCGCGGCGAACTCCCGCTCCAGGAGGTGAGGGTCGCGGAACATCTCCGTGCCACTCAAGGCGGGCGTGGCCGCCACCCCTACCTTTTGCAGCATCTCCGCGAGCTGGTAGTGGCTGTGGCGGGAGGTCCACTCCTCGATGAGGCGGTCCATCTCATCCTGGTGCTGCCACCGGCTGTAGACGTCGGCGTACTTTACGTCCGCGGCCCACGGTGGGTCGCCCATGGCGTGGCACAGGGCCTGCCACTCCAGGTCGGTGGCCACGGCGATGGCTATCCAGGTGTCTTTGTCGCGGCAGGCATAGTAGTTGTGCGGGGCCATTATCTGGTCGCGGTTGCCGTGCCGGTCGGCCACCCTGTGGTTCATGGTGTAGTCCAGTATGGCATCGCCGATCAAGACGCTGATGGTCTCCCGCGACGAGAGGTCGATGAACTGCCCCTCGCCGGTCTGCGCCCGGTGGTAGAGGGCGCTTAAGATGGCGAAGGCGGTTGCGGTGGCGCTCCGCAGGTCGCTCGAGCCCATCAAGGGGATGGGGGGACCGTCGTCGTAGCCGGTGAGGTGGGCGATGCCGCCCAGCGCGGAGAAGGTGGGGGCATAGCCCACGTAGAGTCGCTCCGGCCCGATGGCGCCCACCGCCGACGATGAGAGCATGATGATATCAGGCTTTACCTGTCTCAACACATCGTAGCCCAGGCCCAGCTTGTCCATGGTGCCGGGGCGGAAGTTGTCTGCCACCACGTCGCTCACCGCGATCACCCGCTTGGCCAGCTCCACGGCCTTGGGCTGGGTGAGGTCAAGTGTGACGGAGAGCTTGTTCAAGTTGAGCTCGTTGAATATGGGGGCCTGGTTGGGGCCGGTGGCCGTGGGCCCGGAGGCCAGGGAGCGCATGCGGGAGTGGTCGGGTCGCTTGGTGCTCTCTATCTTGATGACCTCGGCGCCCATCAGGGCCAGCTGCATGGTGCCGTAGGGGCCGGCCCAGGCCCAGGTGAAGTCGGCCACCCTGATTCCTTCCAGGGGTAAGCGTGTCATCTCTGTGTCTCCTCCTTACTATATGACGCCCGCCTGCCTCATCTTGACCAGGTCGTCCCCGCTGTAGCTGAGGCGGTGGCAGTAGATATCGCTGTTGTGCTCTCCGAGCAAGGGGGCGGTGCGCTCGACGCGCCACGGCGTCTCGGAGTAGCGGTAGGGCGCGGCGGGCATGGTGACCCTTCCCATCTCGGCGTGCTCCACCTCGACGAAGAAGTCCCTGGTCTTGAGCTGCTCCGAGTTGAGCAGGTCCTCCACCGTGGTGACCATGCCCACCGGGCAGTTCATGGACTGGGCCTTGTGGAAGAGCTCCTCCTTGGTGAACGTGATGGTCCACTCGCCGATGCGCTGGTTGAGCTCCGGGGCGTACTGGGCGCGCACCGTCTCGTCCTGGAAGCGCTCGTCGGTGACCCAGTCGGGGCTGCCCAGGAGCTTGACCATGGCCTGCCACTGGTGCTCCATGGGGAGGGTGAACACCACCCAGCCGTCCTTGCACCGCTGGAGGCCGCCCACCATGCCGCGGAGCATCACGGTGCTGAATATGGACGAGTCGTTGCCGTGCCTGCCGATCTCCACCCGCTCCAGCGCGATGAGCGACTCCTGCTTGGAGATATCGATGTGCTGCCCGGTGCCGGTGGCTAGGCGGCTGTAGAGGGCGCCCACGGTGGCCACGGCGGCGCTCAGGCCGGCGTCGTACTCGCCCAGGTAGCCCGGCCCTTTGAGCGGCCGCTTGTCCATCTCGTCGGGCATGATGTTGATCAGTATCTGGGCCAGGCCGCTTGCGCCGTAGGAGTTCAAGTGATAGGCCTTGTAGTCGCGGTAGGGGCCGCTCTGCCCGAAGGGGGTGATGGAGGTCATTATCAGGCCGGGGTTCAGTGGTGACAGGCTCTCGTAATCCAGCCCGAGCGCCGCCATCACCGAGGGCGGGTTGTCCTCGATGAGGATGTCGGTGTCCTGCACCAGCTTCTTGAAGACCTCCCGGCCCGTGGCCGACTCCAGGTTCAGGGTTATCCCCCGCTTGTTGGTATTAAGGTAGAAGAAGAGTCCGCTCCGCTCCGGGTGGGGGAAATCGTTTAAAAAGGGCTCTTTTCTCCTCGCTATGTCGCCGTGCGGCGGCCTCTCTATCTTGATAACGTCGGCGCCGAGGTCGGCCAGGAGCTTGGTGCAGTAGGGGCCGGATACCAGCTCGGCCAGCTCCAGGACTTTGACCCCGGCAAAGGCCGTCTTTGTCATCCTCTCTCTCCTCCTGTCGTTGGCAGTTGCATAATGCAACATTATAGCACCGTTGCCTGGTGAAAATCCATAGGCGGTGCCACCCAGTAGGGCCGGCATGAGGGGGGGCAGTCACTAGGTGAGGAGGGAGGCCAGCGCCCAGCCGATGGCGCCGCATATGGGGAAGGTGAGCACCCAGGCCAGCACGATGTTGCCGGCGATGCCCCAGCGCACTGCAGAGAGGCGCCTGGTGGAGCCCACGCCCATGATGGAGGAGCTTATGCAGTGGGTGGTGCTCACCGGTATGCCCACCGCCGAGGCCAGCTCGATCACCCCTGCCGCCGCGGTCTCGGCGGCAAACCCCTGCACCGGCCTGAGCGCGGTGATGCGCACCCCCAGCGTCCGTATCACCCGCCAGCCGCCGAAGGCGGTGCCGGCGGCGATGGCGGTGGCGGAGAGGGCGATCACCCACAGCGGGATGTGGAACTCGGAGCCGGTGTGTATCACCAGCGCCATGGCGATGATGCCGATGGGCATCTGGCCGTCGTTCTTGCCGTGGCTGTAGGCCATGAAGGCGGCGGAGAGCACCTGGAGCCGGCTGAAGATGCCCTCCACGCGGAGTGGGGCGACGCGGCGCAGTATCCACATGAGGACTATCATGAGGAGCAGCCCCCCGATGAAGCCCAGGGTGGGGGCGATGGCCACCGCAGAGAGCACCCGGCCGAAGCCGCCCCACACGATGGCGGCGCTCCCCGCCGCGGCGATGCCTGCGCCCACCAGACCGGCGATGAAGCTGTGGCTTATGCTCACCGGCAGCCCCAGGTAGGTGGCGGCGAACCCCCAGATGATGACCGCGGCCAGGGCGGCGATCATGATATCGTAGTTTAAGAGGGAGGGGTCGACGATGCCCTTGCCGATGGTGATGGCCACGGCGAGCCCGGTGGCGGCCCCGACGAAGTTGAGCACCGCGGCCATGATGACGGCGCGCAGCGGGGAGAGGACACGGGTCCCGATGACGGTGGCGATGGCATTGGCGGCGTCGTTGAACCCGTTGATGATAGCGAAGCCGATGGCGAGGAATATAACCAGGATGAAAAGGGGATCAAGCACGCTTGATCATCACTCCTTCGAGTACGTTGGCAATGTCCTCACAGCGGTCGGTGGCGTTCTCCATGTGCTCGTAGACCTCGCGCCATTTGATGACATTGGCCAAGTCGACTTGGTCGTGGAAGAGCTCGGCGAGCGCGGACCGAGTCACGGTATCGGCCTCGTTCTCCAGCCGGTTTATCTCGATGCAGTGCTGCTGGATCTGGCCCAGCTGCCGGCCGCGGCGCAGCTTGGGTATGGCCTGGCACACCTCCAGGGTCACCCGCACCAGGATATCGGCCAGCTCCTTGGCCCGCTCCGTGGGCTGCTCGACACCGTAGATGAGCATGGCCACGGCGGCGCCCTCGATGAGGTCCATCACGTCGTCGAGGCGCTCGGCGAGGCTGGCGATGTCCTCGCGGTCTATGGGGGTGACGAAGGTGGCGTGGAGGCGGGCGATGATGCGGTGGGTGATGTTATCGCCGTGGTGCTCAAGCTCGGTGATTTGTCGCACTGTCTCCTCGCGGTCGTCCCAGCGGTCAAAGAGCTGGGCCAGGAGCGAGGCTGCCTTGTGGGAGTTGCGGGCACTTTCTTCGAAGAGGTCGAAGAACTGCTCTTCACGGGGAATGAGCGCGGCGAAAGAGAATCTGGGCAATAGACCGTCTCCTCTCCGTATCATAATAAGGTATCAGACCGCGTGCCTGTTGTCAAGCTAATCGCCATCGTAGGCTGCCGGTGGTATAATCAGGGTACTCTGGAGGCCTGTCTGTGGGGGAACGGTTCTGGGTGATAGAGCACACCGCCGATGTCGGCATCGCCGCCGTGGGTGCCGACATCGACGAGGCCTTTGCCAACGCCGCCCTGGGCCTCTTCAGCCTCATGGTGGACCTCGATACCGTGGGCCAGGCGACGTGCCGGGAGGTGGAGGTCGCCGCCACCGAGCGCGAGGGGCTGCTGGTGGCCTGGCTCAACGAGCTGGTGTACCTCTTCGAGGTGGAGGGCGTGCTCTTCAAGAGGTTCGAGGTACGCACCGTGGGCGACACCGCCTTGAGGGCGCGCTGCTACGGGGAGCACATAGACCTGTCGCGGCACCACATCCAGATGGCGGTGAAGGCGGCCACCTATCACATGCTCAAGGTGGAGCGTGGTGACGGCTACCGGGTGGAGGTGCTCTTCGATATCTAGGAGGTGAGGTGCCATGCCATCGAAGTGGGGAGGGGTGCTTACGCGAGTAGACGACTACCGCTGGGAGATACCGCAGGGGTACAAGCAGGGGATGAGGGTGCCTGGCCTGGTCTATGCCGACGAGGCCATGCTCCCCCACATCGAGGAGGAGCAGGCCCTGGAGCAGGTGGCCAACGTGGCCTTCCTCCCCGGCATCGTGTCCCGCTCCCTGGCCATGCCCGACATCCACTGGGGCTACGGCTTCCCCATCGGGGGCGTGGCCGCCACCCAGGTGAGCGACGGCGTCATCTCCCCGGGCGGGGTTGGATTTGACATAAACTGTGGGGTGCGCCTGCTCACCACCACCCTCGACGAGGGGGAGGTGCGCCCCCGCCTCGACGACCTGCTGGATGCCCTGTACCACAACGTCCCCTCCGGCGTGGGCTCCCAGGGCAAGCTCAAGCTCTCCCCCAAGGAGGTGGACCAGGTGCTGCGGAAGGGGGCGAGGTGGGCGGTGGAGAAGGGCTACGGCGAGGCCCGCGACCTGGAGGTCACCGAGGAGCACGGGGCCATGCCCGGCGCCGACCCAGAGCGGGTGAGCGCCAGGGCCAAGCAGCGCGGCGGCCCGCAGCTGGGCACGCTGGGAGGGGGGAACCACTTCCTGGAGGTCGAGGTGGTGGCCGAGGTCTACGATGCCGCTGCCGCCCGCGCCATGGGCATAGAGCGGGTGGGCCAGGTGCTGCTCCAGATACACACCGGCTCGCGCGGGCTGGGGCACCAGGTGTGCGACGACTACGTGCGTGCCATGGGGCAGGCGGTGACCAAGTACGGCATCTCCCTCCCCGACCGCCAGCTTGCCTGTGCCCCGGTGCGCTCGGAGGAGGGGCGGGACTACTTCGCCGCCATGGCCTGTGCCGCCAACTATGCCTGGGCCAACCGCCAGCTCATCACCCACTGGTCGCGCGAGTCCTTCGTGCGCACCTTCGGCAGGGGGGCGGGCCACCTGGGCCTGGCAATGGTCTACGATGTGGCCCACAACATCGCCAAGATGGAGCGGCACCAGGTCGATGGCAGGGCCTTAGACCTGTGCATCCACCGCAAGGGGGCGACGCGGGCCTTCCCCGCGGGCCACCCCGACTGCCCCGCCATCTATGCCTCCATCGGGCAGCCCGTGCTCATCCCCGGCGACATGGGGCGCTACTCCTACGTCCTCCTGGGCACCGAGGGGGCGATGAGGGAGACCTTCGGCTCCACGTGTCACGGCGCCGGGCGGGTGAAGTCGCGCTCGGCGGCCAAGCGCAGCTTGAGCGGGGCCGATGTCGCCCGTGCCCTCGCCGAGCGCGGGATATCGGTGCGCGCCGGGAGCATGGGCTCCCTCGCCGAGGAGGCATCAGAGGCCTACAAGGACGTGGCCGACGTGGTTACAGTGACCCACAACGCAGGCATATCGCGCATGGTGGCCCAGACCCGCCCCATCGGCGTGGTCAAGGGGTGACCTTCATGCCGGGAGGTGGACTTAAATGGAGATGACCCTCTATCACTACAGGGCGCTGGTGCAGAGCGTGTACGACGGCGATACCTGCACCGTCGATATCGACCTGGGCCTGGGCTGCTGGGTGCGCGGCGAGAAGGTAAGGCTCTACCGCATCAACGCACCGGAGCTCCGCGGCGCGGAGAGGGCACAGGGCCTGCTCTCCCGCGACTTCCTGCGCCGCCACATCGACGGCACAGAGGTGCTGCTCCACACGGTGAAGGACAGAAAGGGCAAGTTTGGCCGCTACCTGGCCGATATCTGGAAGAGGGGCGATGACGGCACCTGGACCAACGTAAACGACCTCATGGTGCAAGAGGGCTACGCCGTCTACAAGGACTACTAGTCACGCAGCGAGTGGGCCCTGGCAGGGACACCCGCCGCGTCCGCGTGCGCCGCGTTGACAGGCCTAGGGTGAGGTGATAAACTAGCTAGCATAGCTCCGCAGCCCGTGTGAAGGAGGTCTCTATGGGAAAGGAGATGGAGGAGCGGATAAAGCAGCTGAGGGCGGCCAGGGAGAAGGCGGCCCTGGGTGGGGGGCCGGAGAAGGTAGAGAAGCAGCACCAGAGGGGGAAGCTCACCGCCAGGGAGCGGCTCGACGTCCTGCTCGACCCGGGGAGCTTCGTCGAGCTCAACATGCTGGTGGGGCACCTTGCAGGCAACCCCGGCGACGGCATCGTGGCCGGGCACGGCACCATCGATGGCCGCGTGGTGTGCGTCTACTCACAGGACCCCACGGTGCTCGGTGGCTCCATCGGGGCGCTGCACGGCTACAAGATGTACCGCACCGTGGAGCGGGCCATCGAGATGAGGGTCCCCATGATCGGGCTCCACGACTCGCCGGGGGCGCGGGCACAGCGGCTGGGCGAGTCCGGCGCTGACAGCGGCGCCATGAGCGAGAAGAGCGGGGCATCGGTCTTCTTCCCCAACACCCAGGCATCGGGGGTGGTGCCCCAGATCGGGGGCATCATGGGCTCCTGCGCCGGCATATCGGTATACTCACCGGCACTCATGGACTTCATCTTTATGGTAGACGGCGCAAGTCACATGTTCATCACCGGGCCCCGCATCGTGAAGACGGTGACCGGCGAGGACATCACCATGGACGACCTGGGCGGTGCCCAGGTCCATGCCCAGGTATCGGGGGTGTGCGACTTGAGGACACCCAGCGAGGAGGAGTGCCTAAAGAGCATGAGGAGGCTCTTGAGCTTCCTCCCGCAGAGCCACGACGAGGAGCCGCCGCACGTGGACAGCGGCGACGACCCCAAGCGCATGCTCGATGGCCTGGAGAAGTTCGTCCCCGACGACCCGGAGAAGTCCTACGACATGCACCATGTCATCACCCAGGTCGTGGACAGCGGCGACTTCTTCGAGCTCAAGCCTGAGTTCGCCCCGGAGATGATCGTGGGCTTCGGCAGGCTGGCCGGCCAGGTGGTGGGCATCGTGGCCAACCAGCCCATGGTGTACGGCGGGGCGCTCACCGTGGACAGCTCCGACAAGCAGGCCCGCTTCATGCGGACGTGCGATGCCTTCAACATCCCCATCATCCTGCTGGTGGACACACCGGCCTATGCGCCGGGCTCGGAGCAGGAGCACGCCGGCATCATCCGCCACGGGGCAAAGGTGCTCTACGCACTGTGCGAGGCAACGGTGCCCCGCCTCGGGGTCATGCTGCGCAAGTGCTATGGTGGGGGCAACCTGGGCATGGGGGTAGTCCCCGGCCTGGGCACCGATTTCGTGTTCGCCTGGCCCATCGTGGAGATGGGGGTGATGGGGGCCAAGGAGACGGTGCAGCTCTTCTACGGGGCCGAGATCTTGAAGGCTGAGGACCCGCAGAAGGAGCTGGAGGCCAAGATAAAGGAGTACCGAGATCGGTACGCCAACCCCATTCATCTGGCCTCACTCTCCACCCACCTCGAGGACATCATCGAGCCCCGCGAGACCAGGAAGCGGCTCATCGAGGCGCTGACCCTGCTCAAGGGGAAGCGGGTGGAGCGGGTGACAAAGCGCCACGGCAATATCCCGCTGTGAGCCCTGCGGGCGCTCGCAGCATCATGGTGGTCTTTCCCATGAACGATTACGGCAGCGCACTGGTGCTCACCCTGGTGGCCTTTGGCCTCCTCATCCTGATATCGTTCCTCTTCGTGGGGCTCTCCGCGGGGCTGGCGCGGCTGTCCAGGGTAGGAGGCCAGGCGAAGGAGGCGACAGGCATGGCATCGCCGAAGAGGAGGGCGCTTATCGCCGCGGCGGTAGCGGCGTACCTGGAGGCGGAGGGAGGGGGCCCCACCCGCAGGAGGGGCAAGGCTACTGAGTCTAGAGAGCAAGAGGTACGCGATGAAGAGAAGGTTCAAGATCACGGTTGAGGGCGAGAGCTACGAGGTGGAGGTCGAGGAGATGGAGGAGGGGCCGGCTAAGCCCACGGTGCCCAGGGTGAAGGCGCAGCCGACGGCCGCAGAGGCACACCCGCCCAGCGCCCCGCCGCCCAGCGCCCCGCCGCGCATGGCCCGGCCCACGGCCCCGGCACCGCCGCCCCACGTCGCCGGCGTGGAGGTGGTGACCTCCCCCATGCCGGGCACGGTGGTCGCGGTGAAGGCCAAGGTAGGCGACGCGGTGAAGCCTGGCGACGTGCTGCTCATCCTGGAGTCGATGAAGATCCAGAACGAGATACCTGCCCCCAAGGGGGGGAAGGTCAAGGAGGTCCACGTCTCGGAGGGGCAGTACGTAAAGAGAAGGGAATCGCTGGTATCCATAGAGATATAGAGGTCGACCGGTGCTCGATCAGATCGTGGAGTTCTTCCAATTTACCGGCCTGGCCCACTTCTACTGGGGCAATCTGGTCATGCTCCTGGTCGGGGGGCTGCTCATCTTCCTCGCCATCTGGAGGAAGTATGAGCCTCTCCTTCTCGTCTCCATCGGCTTCGGGGTGATCCTGGTCAACCTCCCCCTGACCGGCTTAACCGAGGCCGGCGGCCTCCTCCACTACCTGGGGCTGGGGGTCGACCTGGCCATCTTCCCCCCGCTCATCTTCCTGGGCATCGGTGCCATGACCGATTTCACTCCGCTCATCGCCGAGCCCAAGACCTTCTTCCTGGGGGCGGCGGCGCAGCTTGGCATATTCGCAACCCTGTTCGGGGCACTGGCCCTGGGGTTTCCCTTGCACGAGGCCGGGACCATCGGCATCATCGGCGGCGCCGACGGCCCCACCGCCATCTACACCGCGGCGCTGCTGGCGCCCGACTTGATCGGGCCGGTGGCCATAGCCGCCTACTCGTACATGGCCCTGGTGCCCATCATCCAGCCGCCCATCATGAGGCTGCTCACCAGCCAGCATGAGCGCGAGATCGTGATGGAGGAGCCGCGCGAGGTATCCCGGCTGGAGCTCATCCTGTTCCCCCTCGTGGTCACCCTGGTGGTGGTGCTGCTCCTGCCCAAGGCGGCGCCACTCATCGGCATGCTCATGCTGGGCAACCTCCTGCGGGAGAGCGGGGTCACCGAGAGGCTGGCGCGGACGGTGGGGGGTGCCCTCATCGATATCGTCACAGTGTTCCTCTGCGTATCGGTGGGGGCCAAGATGGTGGCCTACAAGGTGTTCAGCGTTGAGGTCATACTCATCTTCGTGCTCGGCATCGTGGCCTTTGGCATCGGTACTGCGGGTGGGGTGCTCATGGGCAAGCTGATGTGCCGCCTCACCGGGGGCAAGGTGAACCCACTCATCGGCGCTGCTGGCGTGAGCGCGGTGCCCATGGCGGCGCGTGTGGTGCAGGTGGAGGGACAGCGGGCCAACCCCTCCAGCTTCCTGCTCCACCATGCCATGGGGCCCAACGTGGCCGGGGTCATCGGCTCGGCGACGGTGGCCGGGCTGCTCATCGCCTTTGTCGGATAGCCTGTCTTCTTGGAGAGTAAGGAGGTGCCATGACGGAGAACGTGCTCATCGTGGAGGGGGAGGGACACATCTGCACCGTCACCATAAATCGCCCCGAGCGCAGGAATGCCCTCACCATGGAGGTGCTCTACCGCCTGGGCGATACCATGCGCGGCCTGGATAGAGGGGTGCGGGTGGTGGTGCTGCGCGGCGCCGGCGAGAAGGCCTTCTCGTCGGGGATGGACATCGGCGGGGCGCTCGCGGTCTCTGACGAGGAGATGAAGACCAAGGGCAACCCCATCGACTACGGCATGGGGGGCGTCACCGGGTGTCACTGCCCGGTCATCGCCATGATAGGCGGCGCCGCCATGGGCGCAGGGTGCGACCTGGCGATGTCCTGCGACCTGCGCGTGGCCGGCGACAACGCCCGCATGGGGATCAACCCGGTCAAGCTGGGGCGGATATACCACCCCGCGGGCGTCCAGCGCCTCATCAACGTGGTGGGGCTGGCCCGGGCCAAGGAGCTGTTCTACACCGGCCGCTTCGTGGATGCCCAGACGGCCCGGGAGATGGGGCTGGTCAACCGGGTGGTCCCCGCTGCCGAGCTGGAGGACGCCACCTATGCCCTGGCCCAGGAGATCGCCGATAACGCCCCGCTCGCCGTGGCCGGCACCAAGACCATCTTCAACCGCCTCTTGAAGTGCCAGCGCTTGAGCACAGAGGACGAGGCCGAGATAGTCGCCATCCTCGACATGTCGGAGCGCAGCGAGGACCTGAAGGAAGGCACCATGGCCTTCATGGAGAAGCGAAAGCCCAACTTCCAGGGCGCGTGATGGGGAGGGGCCTATGGTGGAGAAGGGGGGCCACCCCGGAGACTACGCATTTCGCTACCGCCTGGACAGCGACGACGGGGATGGGGCGCGCTACCCTGACCCCCTGGTGGAGATGGTGCGGGCCCAGCTTGAGAACATCCTCAACATCGCGCTGCCGCTCTCCGGGGGGCGCGAGGTGCTGGTGGACGGCTTCAAGCTGCTCCGCGACAGGGACACCGTCTACCGCATCTTCCCCCGACGGGAAGGGCGCGACGACCTCCCCGGCGCAGGCACCGGGCCCGGCGATAGGGGGGGTGATGTGCCGTGAGCTCCTACCAGAACATCAGGCTCACCTCCCTCTATGAGCCCAGGATCGAGTTCATCAAGAGGCAGCTGGAGAGCCTGCTCACAGTGGTCGAGCTGGAGAGCGGTGGCCAGGTGGTGCCCATCGATGGCTTCCGCTTGCGGCGCCTAAAAGACTGGCTCTCCCCCTCCACGGGCAACCCTGAGGAGGTCTTCCAGCACGCCGCCATCCGCTGCGACTGTGACTGCATCTTCTGCTACAACCGGGGCAACCCGCCCGGGCTCGGCCGCGACAACGCAAGGGCAGTGGAGGAGGAGTTCCAGGAGATGATGGCCCGGGTGGAGCACTTCCACCCCAGGGACAGCCTCTTCCCCTGCCTGGGCGATACCTACGAGGCGCTCATCCACCCCCACATCATCGATGTCCTGAGCGCGCTGCGCCGGCGGACGGGGCAGCCCTTTCGCATCACCACCAACGGCAGGGCGCTCACCCGCGACATGGTCGCCGCCCTCGCCGCCTTGAGGCCTGTCTACCTGTACCTCTCCTTGAACAGCGCCTCCGCGGAGCGTCGCCGCCGGCTCATGGGTGACCCCACCCCCCAGGTCGCCATCGACTCGCTGCCCCTGCTCCAGGAGGCTGCCATCCCCTATGCCGTGCTCGTCTGCCCCTGGCCCCTGGGCTCCCTGGAGGAGACCCTCGACGACATGGAGCGCACCGTGGCCTATGCACAGGGGCACGGCGCTCACCTGGTGGAGATAAACCTCCCCGGCTACACCCGCTTCTTCTCCTCCGAGGAACTCTTCGACCTGGACGAGGTGTGGTCGGCGGCGGTGGCACGGGTCCGAGCCATGAGGGGGCGCATGGCGGTACCCATCGTGACCATGCCCAGCATGTACGAGGAGAACCTGGGCCGGGGGCGCAAGAACCTCCCCGGCATCATCGGCGTGGTGGCCGGCTCCCCGGCACAGCGCGCCGGCTGTGCCCACGGCGACGTGATCAGGGCGGTGAACGGGATACCGGTGACCTCCAGGCCCCAGGCCCGTGACCTGCTCTCCCTGCTCCAGCGCAGCTCGAACCGCGGGGCCGCCATCACCGTGGAGCGGGGCGGCCAGGTGCTGGAGCTTCCACTTGACCTGGAGGACACCTCCTATCCCTACGACCGGGAGACCGATACTCACCTGGGGGTGGTCTTCCTGGGCACCGGCCTCCGCACCAGCTACCTGGAGCAGCTCAAAGGGCTCATCGAGCGCCACGGGGCGCGGCGCTGCCTCTTCCTCTCCTCGGCGCTGGTCAGGCCCACCTTCGAGCAGTGCCTCGCCGAGAGCACCCTCTTCGCCGACCCGGGACTCACCATCGACATCCAGGTGCCGCCCAACCGCTTCTTCGGTGGCAACGTGTTCATGGGCGACCTCCTCGTCGTCCAGGACTTCATCGACTTCCTCAAGGACTACCTGGCACGTGGGGGGCCCAGGCCTGACCTCGTCGTCATCCCCTCCTCTCCCTTCAACCTGGGGGGGTGGGGGCGAGACCTCACCGGCAGGGTCTACCTGGACATCGAGCGGGAGGTGGGCATCCCTGTCGCCCTCCTGGAGTGCGCCACTATATACGACTAGCACCGCGCTGGGGGGTGGTGTGGGGGACGCGCCTCACACGTTGAACAGGAAGGTTATCACGTCGCCGTCTTTCACCGTGTAGCTCTTGCCCTCGGTGTGCAGCAGCCCCTGGCGCCGCCCCTCGGCGATGCCGCCACAGCGCTCCAGGTCTGGGAAGGAGATGACCTCGGCGCGGATGAACCCCCGCTCCATGTCGGAGTGGATCTTGCCTGCTGCCTTGACCGCAGGGGTACCGCGGGGAATGCTCCATGCCCGCACCTCGTCGGAGACGTGGGTGAAGAAGGTGACCAGCCCCAGCAGCTCGTACGACAGCACGATGATGCGCTCGAGCGCCGCCTCCTCGATGCCCATGGCGGTGCGAAACTCCTCGGCATCGGCGTCCTCGAGCTGGGCCAGCTCATCCTCTACCTTGGCGCACAGCACCGCCGCCTGGCGATGAGGCCCCCGGTAGCGGGAGCGCCACTCTTCCTCCAGGGCTCCGGCCTGGGACAGCATCTCCTCGCCGATGTTGAACACGATGAGAAGGGGCTTGGCACTGAGGAACTGGAAGCCGGCGGCAAGCCGACGCTCTTCCTCGTTGAGCTCGAGCCCGCGGAGGGGGCTCTCTCTCTCCAGGGCCTCCTTGAGTCGCCACAGCAGCGCCTGCTCGTGGCCGAACGCCTCGCGCTCGTGGGGCCGGGCTGCCTTCAGGGAGGTCTCTATCCGCTCCAGCCTCCTCTCAACGATGGCCAGGTCGGCGAGCACTAGCTCTAGCTCCACGCTGGCTATGTCGCGCTCGGCATCGACGCTGCCATCGGGGTGGGGCACGCTCTCATCGGGAAAGGCGCGCACTACGCAGAGCAGGGCATCGGCCTTGCTCAACTGGCCAAGGGCCTCGCCACGACTCTCCCCACGGGCCCGACCCGCGGCTGGGGCAGCACTATCTACGTAGCGCACCTCGGCGGGGACCTCTCTCCTGGGCTGGAATATCTGGCACAGGGTGCCCAGCCGCGGGTCGGGCACCTTGGCCACACCGACGTTGGCTCCCCCCTCAGCGTGGGCCCCGGTCTGGGCCTTGCCTCGGGTCACCGCATTGAATACTGTCGTCTTGCCGCTTTGGGCAAGCCCTACTATCCCTGTCTCCATTTTTTTGTAGCGAGCATAGGGTGCTCGGGTAAAAAAGATGTGTTTCCGCTAT
>JAXHUE010000004.1:35527-67067 GCA_034189655.1 Chloroflexota bacterium
GCCTCGGGTCACCGCATTGAATACTGTCGTCTTGCCGCTTTGGGCAAGCCCTACTATCCCTGTCTCCATTTTTTTGTAGCGAGCATAGGGTGCTCGGGTAAAAAAGATGTGTTTCCGCTATGTGGGCCCACCACTATACTAGCATCCTCTTTTCGTAGCGCGCATTTTTTTGTAGCGAGCATAGGTTGCTCGTGTGAAAAGGGCGTGTCTCTGCTATATGGTGCCCATCGTCTTTTCAGCTACGCTTTTTTGTAGCGAGCATAGGGTGCTCGGGTAAAAAAGATGTGTTTCCGCTATGTGGTACCCATCGTCTTTGTAGCTGCGCTTTTCTTGCAGCGAGCATTTTTTCGTGGCGGGCATAGTCTGCTCGGGTCAAAGAGATAATACCATATCTCGGTTGTCCGCTCTAGGCCCTCTCTGCCATGTGGGGTATGGCGGGACGGGGGGCAATGGGCTAGAATAGGCTTTGAGGGGGGAGCATTTGCTGTACATCCTCTACGGCCCCGATGACTTCTCGCTGCGGGAGGAGCTGGCCGCCATAAAGGCCGGCCTGGGCGAGGGCGAGGCGCTCGCTACCAATACCACTACCTTCGACGCAAGGCAACTGCGGCTCGGTCAGCTCGCCGATGCCTGCATGGCCATGCCCTTCCTCGGCTCCCACCGCCTGGTCATAGTCGAGGGCTTCTCCCACTCCAGCATCCAGCCGCCTGACCTCGCCCAGATGGTGGCCGCCATGCCCCCCACCACGGCGCTGGTGCTCACCGACGGCGAGGTCAAAAAGGGCAATGCATTTCTAAAGGCCCTCGCCCCCATGGCCCAGGCCAGGGAGTTCCCGCTCATAAAGGGGGCCTCCCTGGAGCGCTGGGTCAGGACGCGCGTGGAGCGGGAGGGGGGCACCATGGCGCCGGGGGCGGTGAAGATGCTTGCGGCCGCTGTCGGGGACAACCTGTGGCTCCTCTCCAGCGAGATCGAGAAGCTCTTGCTCTACACCGCCGGCAGGCGCATCGATGAGCAGGACGTCGAGGAGGTGGTGAGCTACGCCCGCGAGGCCAACGTCTTCCCCATGGTAGATGCCATCGTCGAGGGGCGGGCCCAGGTAGCGGCACCACTGCTCCACCGCCTGCTCCAGGAGGGGGACACCGCACCCTACCTCCTCTACATGCTCACCAGGCAGCTCCGCCTCCTGGTCCAGGCCAAGGAGCTCAGCGCCAGGGGAGTCCCTCCCCGCGATATCAAGGCGCGGCTCGGCGTCACCTCTGACTTCGTCTTGAACAAGGCCCTGGAGCAGGGCCGGCGCTACTCGGCAGAGCGCCTGGAGCACATCTATCGCCGCCTCCTGGAGACCGACCTCTCCATCAAGCGCGGCACCTTGAAGGGGGAGCTGGCCCTCGACCTCCTCGTCGCCGAGCTGTGCCGCTAGAGCCGCGCCACGAGACGCTTCGCCTTTGCCTGGGCGTTCCCAGTCACCGTGCGGCCGTGGCCGAAGCACATGGTATCGAAGTCCAGCTCGGCGAGACGCTGCGCCGAGCGCCGCGCCTCTGCCATGTCCCGGCTCACCAGCCGCATCGGCGGGGACAGCCTGCCCCCCCAGTTGTTGAGCGCATCGCCGACGAAGACTATCCTCCTGCTCGGAGAGTACAGGCAGATGCTGCCTGGCGTGTGGCCGGGGGTGTGCACCACCGCAAGCCCACCCAGAGGGCGCAGCTCGTCGCCGTCCTCCAGCACCACGTCCACCTCTACCGGGGGCGGCGGGAACAGGAGCGCGCGCTTAAGCCCCCTCGCCTCTTTGAAGAAGGGGGCCTCGCCGTTGATGAAGGGGACATCGGCGCGGTGGGCCGCGACCTTAGCCCCGGTGAGCCCCTTGAGCTCGGCGGCGGCCCCGACGTGGTCGGAGTGGTAGTGAGTGAGGCAGATGAGCGTGAGCTCCGAGGGAGAGCGCCCCAGCCGCTCGATGGACTCCACGATGTGCCCAGAGCTCCCCCTGGTAGCGGCGTCTATCAGCGCCAGCTCCTCCTCGACGATGAGAAAGCAGTTGACGTACCCTATCCCCACCTGGTGGACGCCGGGCACTATCTCCATGGCGGCACCTCCCTAGCGTGTCCTGGACATATCGACCGGGGCGAACCGCCCCGCCCTGATCTCGGCGATGAGCTCGGCGAGCGTGGCCACCTGCCGCTCGAAGCGGGTGGCACAGCGCCCCAGGTCCTTGACCTCGTGGGCATCGCTCGCCGCGATGCCCTTGAGCCCCAGCCGCTGTGCGAGCTCCTGGGCAAAGGCGTTCTCCCCCTCCGAGCCGCGGCCGTTCTGCACCTCGACGGCATCGGCCACCGCGAACAGCGGGCTCTCGCAGGCACGGTTCAGCGCCGGGTAGTAGCGCTCTCCGTTGGGGTCGGGGCCCAGGGGGAAGTGGCGGCGGTAGGGGTGGGCCACGATGATGGCGCCGCCCACCTCGTCCACCATCTGGCGGACAAAGGTGGCACGGTGCATGCCGAACACGTACCGCGTGAGCCCGAAGACCAGCAGGTGGGCGTCCTCGGTGGTTATCTCCACGCCGGGAAAGATCAGGAAGCGGTGCCTCTCACTCAGCGCGGCGATGTCCTCGTCGCTCCAGAACCAGTCGTGCTCGGTGATGCATACGGCGTCCAGTCCGACACGCTTGGCGTTTTCTATCAGCTCGTCCGGCGTCAGGTAGCTGTCGTCGGAGAAGGGCTTGGTATGGGTATGCAGATCGATGAGCATTGTCTCGACTACTATATCGCCGGCCCGTGAAGGCCGCTTAGAGCTCCCGCCCTACGCGGAAGCCGCCCTCTATGGCATCTACGATCTTCTCCCCCTGGGCGCAGTCACCTATAGAGTACAGGGCGGGCACCTTCCCGTCGAGCGCCTGGGACAACGCGTCGTCCGGGGCCATGCCCACGGCCAGCACCACGCTGTCCCCGGCGAAGGCGATCTCCTCGCCGCTCTCCTTGTGCACGCACCTCACCCCTTCGTCGGTGACCTCGAGCACGTTTATCTGGGTCTCCATGTGCACCCCCAGGTCGCCCAGCCGCTTCACGATCACCCAGCGCGTGGTGCGGCCCACGTCGTCGCCCACGCGGTGCCTCCGCGCGAGCAGTGTGACCCGCTTGCCCTGCTCGGCGAGGTAGTCGGCCACCTCGCAGCCCACCATCTCGCCCCCCACCACGATGACGTTCTGGCCCACCTCTCTCCGGCCCATGAGCACGTCTATGGCGGTGGCCACGTTGGGGCGGTCGAAGCCGGGCAGGTCGGGGAGCTTGGCCTGGGCGCCGGTGGCCACGACGACGGCGTCGGGCCTGCCCTGGAGCACGGTGTCGGCGGAGACCTCCTCTCCCAGGTGCACCTCTACGCCTGACCTCTGCACCTGGCCCTCCAGGTAGCGGATGAGCTCCCTGATCTCGGCCTTGTACTGGGGCACGGCGGCGGGTATCAGGTTGCCCCCCAGCCGCTGGCCGCGCTCCCACAGGGCCACCTGGTGTCCCCTCTGGGCGGCGATGGACGCCGCCTCCATGCCCGCGGGGCCGCCGCCGATGACGAACACCCGCCTCTGCTCCCGGGCCGGCTCCACGGTGTACTCCGCCTCGTGGCCCACCATGGGGTTGATGGCGCAGGCCATGCTCATCCCGGTCATCACCGTGTCTAAGCAGTGGCCGCAGGCGATGCACGTCCTTATCTCGTCCAGGCGGCCCTGGGAGGCCTTCTGCGGCAGGGAGGGGTCGGCGATGAGCGGCCGCGCCATGCCGATTAAGTCGGCCTGGCCCCGGGCCAGTATGTCGTCGGCGAGGACGGGGTCGTTTATGCGGTAGGCGGCGACGACGGGGATGCTCACCGCCCGCTTTATCTCCTCGGCCTGGTAGACGAAGGCGCCGCGGGGCACCGACATGTGTACCAGGGGGCGGGGGCACTCGTGCCACCCCGCCTGGATGGACAGGCAGGCCACGCCGGCCTGCTCCAGCATGGCGGCGATGCGCCTGGAGTCATCCAGGGTGTTGCCCCCCTCCATGAACTCGTCGGCCGAGATGCGGCAGATGATGGGGTAGTCTGCCCCCGCCTTCTTCTTCGTGCTCTCCACTATCTCCAGGAGGAAGCGTGCCCGGCCCTCCAGGCTGCCCCCGTACCTGTCGCTGCGCTTGTTGGTGCACGAGGAGAGGAAGCGGTTGATCATGTAGCCGATGCCGGCGTGGAACTCCACCGCGTCGAAGCCGGCGTCGCGGGCGCGGCGTGCCGCCTCGCTGAAGTCGTCCACCATCTGCTCTATCTCCTCGATGGTGAACTCGCGCGGTGGCGGGGCGCGGCGGGTGGCCACCGCCGAGGGCGCCACCTCCTCCATGGGCGAGTCCTCGGACTTCGCCCAGTAGTACTGGAGGCCCAGCTGGGCGGCGAACCTGGCCCCGTTTCTATGGACCTCGTCGGTGAACTGGCGCAGGCCGGGGATGAAGCGGTCTGCGAATATGCCGGTCATGGCACCGAAGGGCGACCCCAGGCTCGACGGCGGCAGGATGCCGGTGGTGAGCAGGGCGGTGCCCCCGCGGGCCCGCTCGGCGTAGAAGGCCTTTAGGCGCTCGGTGACCTCGTAGCCGGCGCTGTATCCTGTCATCACGGCGAGGAATACCAGCCTGTTCTTGAGCTCCATGCTGCCTACCTTGATGGGCTGGAACAGGTGCGCAAGCTCCGTCATATCTCACCTCCTCAGATGGTCGGTGGGGGTCTATCCCATGTTAACGAACGGCGGGGCCAGCGTCAATAGCGCACGCGAGCAACAAGGGGGCGGGTCGGGTGGGGCCGTCGTCTAGGGGTGCCCGGCGGGTCAGGGGCGGCCTCTCAGGCTGGAGAGGGTCTGGGCCCACACGGTCTGGAGCGCTCTTATGGTGAAGGGCGAGGTGGGCAGCTCCAGCTCCACCTTGCCCCCTGCCGTCGACATGTTGACCCAGTCGACTGCCTCCTTTATCTGGGCCAGCCCCGAGAGGTCACCGCTGGCCATGAGCTGGTCGATGTACTGCATGATCTCCAGGGCGGAGAGCAGGCGGTGCTCCGCCGCCCGCGCCGCGCGGTCGGATATGTAGCCGTAGCGTGCCTTTGCGCGGTTTAGGCGCAGGTCGGCATCGTAGGCGGTGCGGGCGATATCGTCCCGCTCCATCCACTCCGTCTCGTAGTTCAGGGCGTACTTCCAGCTGGGCTCGAGCAGGGCCTGGCGGTGCTCCTCCACGGTGCGGAAGCGGAGCCTGTAGCCGTGCCGCTCTGGGTGCTCGAAGGCGGGGCTCCCCGGGTCGAGGAAGGGGGAGAGGGGTGCGATGAAGGGGAAGAAGCGGCCGTCTTTGCGGTGGGCCTTCAGCAGGTCGGCGCAGAAGTCGATGGTATCGAGGACCGAGCGCGGCGTCTGCTGCGGCAGGCCGATCATGAAGAACACGTCCATGCGCTCGCAGCCGGCCTCCATGGCGCCGGCGATGGTATCCTCCAGTGCCTCGGTCGAGTAGTCGCGCCCGATGGCCTTCCTGATCTGTGGGTCGTGGGACTCGGGCGATATCTCAAGGCAGAAGCCGGGGCAGGCCTGGCCCATGCGCTTTAGGAAGTCCCTGGGGGCGGGCTCGAAGAGCTCCATGATGATGCGGTTCTTGCGCCGCTGGGCGGCGAGGAGGTCGAGGAGGTGGTGGGCGTAGTCCTCGCCGGGCTGGCGGATGTCGCCCAGGATGAATATCGGGCCGCGGGTGAGCGAGCTTATGCGCTTCACGTCGCGGGCCACTGCCTCCGGCGTGCGGTAGGCGGGGCGCTCCCGCTGTAGGAAACCGCGGAAGCTCTGGGCCGAGCCGCCACAGAAGATGCAGTTCTGGCGGCAGCCGCGGCTGGTGAGCACCGCGGTGATGGGGTAGCGCAGCCAGTCGCGGAAGGGGAGGTAGTTGGCCAGGTCGCGGTCGCGCACCACCGAGCGCACGGTGCGGCCGTAGTGGTCCACCATGACGTCGTCGAGCTCGTAGGGGACGCAGGAGAGCGGGTTGTGGTGCACCTGGCCCTGGGCGTCGCGCCAGGAGAGGTTGGGCACTGCCTCGGGCTCTCTCCCCTGGGCGATGCACTCGACGAGCTGGCGCAGCGGCTCCTCGGTGGAGTCGCCGCGGAGCACGAAGTCGATCTCGGGGTAGTCGAAGAGCTCGCGGTGGTAGTACGACGAGGAGAAGCCGCCCAGCACCAGCTTCGACTGGGGGTGGTGCCGCTTCACCAGGCGTGCCACCTCGATGGCGCCGTGGCAGTGCAGCATCCAGTGCAGGTCGATGCCGAAGAGGGGGGCCTCGAGCTCGGCGATCTGGCGCTCGGCGTCGAAATCAGGGTCGCGGAGCATGCGCACCGCCAGGTTGACGATGCGGACGCGGTGGCCCCTGCCCTCCAGGTACTCGGCGAGGGCGGCGAACCCCAGGGGGTACAACTCAAAGATCGGCGATGAGGGGATCAGGTCGCTCACCGGGCCGAAGAGGATGGTCTTGGTACGAAAGTCGTAAACACTGGGGGCATGGAGCAAGATCAGGTCTGTATGGGGCACTACGTGCCCTCCTCTCGTAACTACACTCTGCGTTAATGATACCCGAACAGAGGGATAGGGGTCAAGGGCGATGTGCCGCATCTTGCCGGATATCGGGATATCGCCCCTTTACTTCCGCCGCGGGATATGATATTATATCTACCGCTCGAAGAGGAGGGATATTTGCTGGAGAACTTCGGCTATATCGGGCTCTTCCTGATAGCGGCAGCCGCATTCTCCATCTTTCTAGTAGTGACCCCCCCTCTCCTGCGCCTCCTGCGCCTGGCCCCCCCCAACCAGCCCGACGAGGTAAAGCAGGCCACCTACGAGTGCGGCATGGAGACCGTCGGCCCATCGTGGGTGCAGTTCAACTTCCGCTACTACTTCTTCGCCCTCATGTTCGTCGTCTTCGATATCCAGGTGGTCTTTCTCTATCCCTGGGCGACTTACCTGGGCCAGACCAGGCTCTTCGGCATCCTGGAGATGGCGGTGTTCTTCGCCATCCTCATCGTCGGCTTCGTCTACGCCTGGAGGAAGAAGGTCCTGGAATGGAAGTAGAGAGGGTCCACGGCTACCTGCGGGAGGTGAGCGAGGAGCTGGACCTCAAGGAGGGCCAGGAGGTCGAGGAGCTTAAGCGCACCTGCACCCAGCCCCTGCCCGACCGCTCGGAGTGGCTGGATGACGAGACCAAGCACAACATCCTGGTCACCTCCATCGACTTCCTGCTCAACTGGGGCCAGCACTACTCGGTGTGGCCGGTGAACTTCGGGCTCGCCTGCTGCGCCTTCGAGATGATCGCCGCCGCGGCGTCGCGCTTCGACATATCCCGGTTCGGCATGGAGCTCTTCCGCGCCTCGCCGCGCCAGGCCGACCTCATGCTCGTCGCCGGGACGGTGACCTGGAAGATGGCGCCGGCAGTGAAGCGCATCTACGAGCAGATGCCCGAGCCCAAGTGGGTGGTGGCCATGGGCTCATGCGCCATAAGCGGCGGGCCTTTCCGCGACTCCTACAGCGTGGTGCCCGGGGTGAACCTCCTGGTGCCCGTTGACGTGTACATACCGGGGTGTCCCCCCCGGCCAGAGGGGCTGCTCCACGGCCTCATCATGCTCCACGAGAAGATAGATAAAAAGAGTTTTATGGGGCAGCAGGAGAGATGACCAAGGCCCTCTCTGCGCAGGACGTCGCCCGCACCATAGGGGAGCGCTTCCCCGATGCCGTCGTGGAGGGCGATGAGGCCGCCGTCTTCGTAGACGGCGGGCGGCTCCTCGACGTGGCGCGCTTCCTGAAGGACAGCCCCGACCTCAGGATGGACTACCTGTCCAACCTCACTGCGGTGGATTACAAGGACCACTTCGAGGTGGTGTACAGCGTAAACTCCATAGAGCACAACCATGGCATCGTGGTGAAGGTGCGGTGCCATGACCGCGAGGCCCCCTCTGTCCCCTCCGTGGTCTCTGTGTGGCAGGGGGCCGACTTCCAGGAGCGAGAGGTCTACGACCTCATGGGGATATCCTTCGCCGGTCACCCCAACCCAAGGCGCATCATGCTGTGGCCCGGCTTCGATGGGCACCCCTTGCGCAAGGACTGGGGCCAGGCCCAGGCGGCGCCCGCCGAGGGCGGGGCCGAGAAGGATGCCCCGGAGTGCCAGTAACGCGCCGCCTCGGCGGGCGCCAGGGGAGGGGGGAGGCGGGGGAGCGCAGCACGTGCTGCACAAGGACGCAGTTCGAGATGAAAGGCAGGAGCGTGCCGAGTTGACCTTGAGGACGGAGCCCGTAGTCATCAACATGGGGCCACAGCACCCCTCGACTCACGGCGTGTTCCGCATGAGGGTGGTCTTCGACGGCGAGGTCATCGTCGACATGGAGCCCGTCTTCGGCTACCTGCACCGCGGCATCGAGAGGATGGCCGAGGACCGCAGCTACCACCAGTTCATCCCCTTCACCGACCGCCTGGACTACCTGGCATCCATGACCAACAACCACGCCTACGTGCTCGCAGTGGAGAAGCTGGCCCAGATCGAGGTCCCGGAGCGCGCCGAGTACATCAGGGTCATCATAGACGAGCTCATGCGCATCGCCAGTCACCTGATGACGGTGGGCTTCATGCTGAACGAGATGGGCACCATGATGACACCGCTGCTCTACATGTTCCGCGAGCGGGAGAAGATACTGGACCTCTTCGAGATGGTGTGCGGGCAGCGCCTCACCTACAACTACATGCGCATCGGCGGGGTGAGCCAAGACCTGCCCGCGGAGTTCATGCCGGCGCTCAAGCGGTTCATCGACGAGATGCCGGGCTACATCGACGAGTACGACCAGCTCCTGGAGGAGAACGAGATCGTGCTCGCCCGCGCCAAGGGGGTGGGCGTGCTCCCGGCGGACAAGGCCATAAACTGCTCCGTGAGCGGCCCGGTGCTCAGGGCCAGCGGGGTGAAGTGGGACCTGCGCCGCAACGACCCGTACTCGATATATGACCGTTTCGACTTCGAGATACCGACGCGACAGAACGGAGATACCTACGACCGCTACCGCATGCGCATCCTGGAGATGAGGCAGAGCGTGCGCATCATCGAGCAGGCCATGGCCCAGCTCCCGGAGGGCGAGGTGAGGGCCAAGGTCCCGGGCAACTTGAGGCCGCCCAAGGGCGACGCCTACGGGCGCATCGAGGGGCCCAAGGGCGAGCTGGGGTTCTACCTGGTGAGCGACGGCTCGCCCAAGCCGTACCGCTGCCGCATCCGTCCCCCGTCGCTGATTAACCTCACCGTGCTCCGCGACCTACTCATCGGCTGGAAGCTGGCCGACGCCATCGTCATCTTCGGCAGCATCGATATCTGCCTGGGAGAGGTGGACCGCTAGTGACTGTGCTGCAGCAGTTCGAGCAGTGGCTGCTCACCTACTGGCCGGGGTGGGCGGCATACCTGGTGCCGCCGCTGGTCGCCATACTGGTCATCATCGTCTTCATGCTGGTCATGGTGATGCTTTACATCTACCTGGAGCGCCGCGGCATCGGCCGCTTCCAGGTGCGCCCCGGCCCCAACCGCGCCGGGCCCGCGGGCATCTTACAGCCGGTGGCCGACGCCATTAAGGTGCTGCTGAAAGAGGACATCGTCCCCTTTAAGGCCGATAGGTGGGTGCACTGGCTGGCCCCCATCGTCGTGTTCATGCCGGCGCTGGCCATACTGGCCGTCATCCCCTTCGGGGCCGGCACCATATTCGCCGACTTGAACATCGGCATCCTCTACGTGGTGGCCATATCCTCCTTGACGGTCGTCGGGCTGTTCATGGCGGGCTGGGGCTCCAACAACAAGTACACCTCGATCGCCGCCATGCGCGTCGTCGCCCAGATGGTGAGCTACGAGATACCGCTGGTGATCTCCATCGTCGGCGTGCTCATCGTGGCCGGCTCCCTCTCCATGGTGAGCATCGTCCAGGCGCAGCAGGTGCCCTTCTTCCTGCTCCAGCCGCTGGGATTTGTGATATTCTTCCTCTCCGCCACCGCCGAGATCAACCGCAGCCCCTTCGACCTGCTGGAGGCGGAGTCCGAGATCATCACCGGCTACCACATCGAGTACTCGGGGATGAAGTTCGCCCTGTTCTACCTGGGGGAGTACGGCCACGCCCTGGCCGCCTCTGCCATCATCGCCACGCTGTTCCTGGGCGGGTGGACCGGGCCGCTCCTGCCGCCGTTCCTGTGGTTCCTGGTCAAGATCATCGCCGTCTTCGTCTCCCTGCTGTGGCTGCGGGCCACGCTGCCGCGGCTGCGGGTCGACCAGCTCATGGGGTTCGCCTGGAAGGGGCTGTTCCCGCTCTCGATATTGAACCTGTTCATCATCGGCATAGAGAAGGCGATATGGCCCGCCTTCCCCTGGCAGCTCATGTTCGCCAACATCGCCATCGCCGCGCTGCTCATCGTGCTGTGGAGCAGCCTGTTCCGCGTACCCGGCGAGGGGGCGAGCTTCCGCCACTACGGGCGGGGCATGGCCAAGGGGATGGCGCTCACCTTCAGGCACCTGTTCCGCCGCCCCATCACCGTGGCCTACCCCGAGGTGAAGTTGACCCCCTCCAAGCGCATCCGCGGCAACCGCCTGGTCTTCGACCTGGAGCGGTGCAACGGCTGCCGCGCCTGTGTCCGCGCCTGCCCGATATCGATAATTGAGATGCAGACCTCCAAGGGGGAGAAGGGCTTAAATGTGGACAGCCTGGAGGTGGACTTCGGGCGCTGCATGTTCTGCGGGCTGTGCGTCGAGGCCTGCAACTTGGACGCCCTCTTCTTGAGCCGGGACTACGAGCTGGCGAGCTACCGCCGCGGAGACCTGGTGATGGACAAGGCGCGGTTCGTGGCCGAGGAGAAGCGCCCCAGCGCCTACGCCCACGAGGATATGGAGGAGGAGTTGCCGGCGCAGACCATGCTCATCTTTCGCGGGGAGAAGAAGTAGTGGAGACCGGGCTCACCGTCGCGTTCTGGATACTGGCCGTCGGGGTCGTCGGCTCGGCGCTCGCCGTCGTCCTCCTGCGCGACGTATTTCGCGCCGCCCTGTTCCTGGTGCTGTGCTTCTTCGTCGTGGCCGGGATATATGTCGTCTTGAGCGCCGATTTCCTGGCTGGGGCCCAGGTGCTGGTGTACGTGGGTGCCGTGGCCGTGCTCATCATCTTCGCCATCATGCTCACCCGCGATGCCCGGCGGGGGAGCCCGTCGGGCCGCTTCCGCCTGCCCGCGCTCCTGGTCGGGCTCCTGTTCCTGGGGGCCATGGTCTTCGTGGTGCTGGCCACGGACTGGCAGGTGGTCGCGGGGATACCCAACGAGCCCACCACGACATCGATCGCCCAGGCCCTCTTCGGCGAGGGCGGGGGCTATATACTCCCCTTTGAGATAGCGGCGGCGCTCCTGCTCGCCGCCGTGATCGGGGCTATTGTACTGGTGAGGGATAAGTAGCGATGGTCGTTGGCCTGGAGCACTTCCTGATACTCTCGGCGGTACTGTTCGCCATCGGGCTCTACGGGGCGTTCGCCAAGAAGAACGCCATCGTCATCCTGATGTGCATCGAGATCATGCTGAACGCGGTCAACATCGCCATGGTGGCCTTTGCCCGCTACGGCGACATCATCATCGGGCAGGTATTCGCCCTGTTCATCATGGTGGTGGCCGCCGCCGAGGTCGCAGTGGGTCTGGCCATAATCATATCCATCTATCGCAGCCGGGACACGGTGGACGTGGAGGACGTGGACCTTATGAAGTGGTAGCCGGCGACAAGTACACGAGGAAGGGGTCACATGCCGCCTGAAGCAGTACTGGCAATATTTCTCCTGCCCTTCTTCTCGTTTGCCGTCATCTCCTTCATCATCCGCCCCTTCCTCGATACCCACTCCCGCTATAGCGGCTACGTGGCGGTGGGCACCATCGGCATATCCCTGGTGCTCTCCCTCTGGGCCCTGGTCGAGGTGGTAGGGGCCCCCGGCCACGTGCTCCCCATGCCCGACTACCACTGGCTCTCCGTGGGCGATACCGTCATCAGGCTGGGGGTCACCGTGGACACGCTCACCGTGGTGATGCTGGTCGTGGTGACCGTGGTGAGCCTGATGGTGCAGATATACTCCCAGGGCTACATGCACGGAGACCCCGGGTACTCCCGCTACTTCGCCTTCATGCTGCTGTTCACCGGCTCCATGCTGGGGCTGGTGCTTGCCGATAACCTGCTGTTCCTCTACGTGTTCTGGGAGGGGGTGGGCCTGTGCTCCTACCTCCTCATCGGGTTCTGGTTCCACAAGCCTGAGGCGGCGGCGGCGGCCAAGAAGGCCTTCATCGTCACCCGCCTGGGCGACTTCGGCTTCCTGGCCGCCATACTGCTGCTGTACGCCAACACCGGCACCTTCGATATCGGTGAGCTCAACCACCTGGCGGTGGCCGGCTTAATAGGCGGCTCGCTGCTCACCTGGGCCGCCATCGGCGTCTTCGCCGGTGCGGTGGGCAAGTCGGCGCAGTTCCCGCTGCACACCTGGCTCCCCGACGCCATGGAGGGCCCGACGCCGGTGAGCGCGCTCATCCATGCCGCCACCATGGTGGCCGCCGGCGTCTACCTGGTGGCGCGGATGTTCCCCCTGTTCGCCAGCTCCCTTGAGGCCATCACGGTGGTGGCCATCATCGGGGGCTTCACCGCCATCTTCGCCGCGACCATGGGCCTGGTGATGAACGATATCAAGCGGGTGCTGGCCTACTCCACGGTGAGCCAGCTTGGCTACATGATGCTGGGGCTGGGGGTGGTGGGGATCTCCGTGGCCAGCGGCCACTTAGACGTCGAGCACGGGCTGGCGCTGGGGGTGGCGGTGGGCATATTCCACCTGTTCAACCACGCCTTCTTCAAGGCCCTCCTCTTCCTGGGGGCGGGGAGCGTGAACCACGCCACCGGCACCTTCGATATGAGGCTCATGGGGGGGCTTAGGCGTGCCATGCCCTGGACCTTCGCCACCTTCGTCATCGCCTCGCTGAGCCTGGCTGGCATATGGCCACTGGCCGGGTTCTGGAGCAAGGAGGGCATACTGGCCCACTCGCTTGAGTCTATGCCCATACTCTTTGCCCTGGCCATGATAACGGTGTTCATGACCGCATTCTACATGTTCCGAGCGGTGTTCCTCACCTTCGGCGGTGAGTACCGCGGCGGCGACCCCCACGCCCACCACCGGGATGGTGGACACGGCGAACCCCACGAGTCGCCGCTGGTGATGCTGGGGCCCATGGTGCTGCTCGCCGTGCTCGCCGTGGCCTCGGGGTGGTTCCCGGTGAGCGAACTCCTGGGCGGTGAGTCCCACGGCTTCTTCGGCGCCCTGGCCAGCCCGCTGGCCTGGGGCTCGCTGGCGCTGGCCGGGCTGGGGATCCTGCTGGCCTACGCCATGTACAGCGCGCGGTGGATCAAGCCAGAGGCGGTGGGGCGGCTGTTCGCCCCGTTCTACACCCTGTTCTCGCGCAAGTACTGGATGGACGAGCTCTATGAGCGGGTGTTCGTGGTGCGCATACTGGTGGACGGGCTCTTCGCCGTGCTGAACTGGTTCGATGCCTCTATCGTGGATGGGGCGGTGAACGGCGTCGCCGGCGGCACGGTGTATGCCGGGAGGGTCTTACGCCGCGTGGAGAGCGGTCAGCTTCAGGCCTATGGGCTGGCCATATTCATTGGGATACTGGCAATAGTAGTCACCGTCCTGGTAGTGGGATGAGCATAGTGGAGGGTGCGTTTTGAGCGTCCCCTATCTCTCGTTGATAGTGTTCCTGCCCGTCATCGGGGCCATAGTCATCGCGCTTATGCCCGGTGCCACCCTGCGGCGGGTGAAGCTCACCGCGGCGCTGTTCACCGCGGTGCCCTTCCTCATATCCATCGCCCTGTTCCCCATGTTCAACGGCGCGCTCGGTGGGCAGCCGCAGTTCGTGGAGCAGGCGCAGTGGATACCGGCCATCAACGTCCAGTACTTCCTGGGCGTAGATGGGCTGAGTCTGCCCATGGTGCTGCTCACCACCATGCTCGGCTTCCTCGCCGTGCTCGTCTCGTGGAAGGTAGAGATGAGGGTGCGCGAGTACTTTGCCTGGCTCCTGGTGCTGGAGACGGGCATCCTGGGGGTGTTCTGCTCACTGGACCTCATCCTGTTCTTCCTCTTCTGGGAGGTGGAGCTGGTGCCGATGTACTTCCTCATCTCCATCTGGGGCTCGGGGAGGAAAGAGTACTCGGCGATGAAGTTCGTGATATACACCCTGGTGGGCAGCGCCTTCATGCTGGCCGGCATCCTGCTGCTGTACCACTACGGCCACAGCTTCGACATGGTGGCGCTCGCCGCCATGGGGCTGGAGCCCGTCATGGGCTCCATGATGGCAGCGACGATGTTCTTCCTCCTCTTCTTTGGCTACGCGGTGAAGCTGCCGGTGTTCCCGCTGCACACCTGGCTCCCCGACGCCCATACCGATGCCCCCACCGCGGTGAGCGTCATCCTGGCCGGCGTGCTGCTCAAGATGGGGGGCTACGGCATGATCAGGGTGTGCGTGGGCATATTCCCCCAGGCCAGCGAGCGGTTCGCCCCGCTCCTGGTGGCCCTGGCCGTGGTGAGCGTGCTCTACGGGGCGGCGGTGACGGTGCGCCAGACCGACTTGAAGCGGCTCATCGCGTACAGCAGCGTGAGCCACATGGGGTACGTGCTCCTGGGCGTCTTCGCCTTGAGCCAGGTGAGCCTGACAGGGGCCACGCTCCAGATGTTCAGCCACGGCATAGTGACCGGGCTCCTCTTCGCCATGGTGGGCCTGTTGTACGATAAGAGCCACCAGCGCAGCATCCCCAGGCTGGGCGGAATGGTGCGGCACATGCCGGTGATCGCGGTGGTGTTCAGCGTGGCCGGGCTGGCCTCGCTGGGCCTCCCCGGCACCAGTGGCTTTGCCGCCGAGTTCCTGGTCTTCCTGGGCAGCTTCAACAGCTCGGTGGTGCCCGGCATCGAGGTCTACACCATCCTGGGTGTGCTGGGCATCGTGATCACCGCGGGCTACATCCTGTGGATGCTGGAGCGCGTGTTCTACGGCCCGGTCAGGGAGGAGTACGAGGGGGTGGCCGACGCCGACCGCCTGGAGAAGTTCACCATATTCTTCCTGGTGGCGGCCATCATGGTGATCGGCATCTACCCCAGGCTGCTCACCGACATAATCAAGGTGGGGATACTGCCCATGGTGGGTGGGATGTGAGGCAGGGGCCGCATGTCGAGCGGGTCGATACTGGTGGCAGTGGGGGCGGTGATCGAGGACGACGCCGGGCGCATCCTGCTGGTGCGGCACGTGCCGGAGCGGGGTGGCTTCTGGCGGGGGAAGTGGATATGCCCCGGGGGCAGGCTGGAGTACGGGGAGCGCATTGAGGAGGGCATCGTGCGGGAGGTGATGGAGGAGACCGGGCTGGAGATAGCACTCACCAGGCCGCTCCTCCCCTTCGAGACCGTGGTGCGGGAGGGGGCAGATATCCAGCTACACGTGATATATATCGACTACATGGCCAGGCTGGAGAGGGGCCAGTTACGCCCCGCCTCCGATGTCGGCGAGGGCATGTGGGTATACCGGGAGGACATCCCGGCGATGTGGGCAGAGCTCCACGACGATACCAAGCGGCTGCTTAAGATAGCACTGGGGGAGGGCATTGAACCTTTATCTGCTCAGTCCTGAGCTTAGCCTGCTGGCGCTGGCGCTGGTGGTCATCCTGCTCGACCTGTTCGTCACCCAGAAGCGGGTGCTCGCAGTGGTGGCCGTGGGTGGGCTCATCGTGCCCGTGGCCTTCACCATCGCCCTGTGGGGGGTGCAGGCCACCACCTTCAACGGCATGCTGGTGGTGGACGAGTTCGCCCTCTTCTTCAAGCTGCTGTTCATGGGGTGTGCCGCGCTGGTCATCCTCTCCTCGGTGGACTACGTAGTCAAGTTCCGTGCCTTCCAGGGCGAGTACTACGCACTGGTGCTGCTGGCTGCGGTGGCCATGATGCTCACCGCGGCCACCGGCGAGCTCATCTCCATCTACCTGGCGCTGGAGATGAGCAACCTGGCGCTGTATGCCTTGAGCGGCTTCTTGAAGGACCGCAAGTCGAGCGAGGCCGGCCTTAAGTACCTCCTCCTGGGGGCGGTGGCCTCGGCGGTGTTCCTCTACGGCATGGCCCTGATATACGGCATAACGGGCACCACCCACCTCGCCGAGATCGCGGCCGCCATCCCGGCGGGGGGCCTGGCCGCCAACCCGGCGCTGCTCATGGGGGTGGCGATGCTCGTCGCCGGCTTCGGCTTCAAGATAGCCACCGTGCCCTTCCAGATGTGGATCCCCGACGTGTACGAGGGGGCGCCGACGCCCATCACCGCCTACCTCTCCGTTGCTAGCAAGGCGGCGGGCTTCGCCGTCATCCTGCGCGTGTTCTACGTGGCGCTGGGCCCGGTGAGCCTGGACTGGAGCACCATATTCGCCGTGCTCGCCGCCATCACCATGACCCTGGGCAACGTGGTGGCCATCGCCCAGAGGAACATAAAGCGCATGCTGGCCTACTCCAGCATCGCCCAGGCGGGCTACATCATGATGGGCCTGGCCGCGGTGACCGCCGTGGGCCAGAGCGCCCTGCTCTTCTTCCTGGCTGCCTATGCCCTGACCAACCTGGGGGCCTTCATCGCCATCATCGCCATCTCCGGCAAGACCGATAGCGACGAGATCGCGGACTACTCAGGCATGTGGCGGCGCGCCCCGCTCATCACGCTGGCCCTCGCCCTGTGCCTGATCTCGCTCACTGGCATACCGCCCACGGCGGGGTTCATGGCCAAGGTCTACATATTCAGCGCCGCCGTCGACTACGGCCTGGCGTGGCTGGTAGTGGTGGCAGTGATCAACACCGCCATCTCCGCCTACTACTACCTGCGGGTGGTGAGGGTGATGTTCCTGGGGGCCCCTGCCTCCGAGGAGGCGGTGCCCTCGTCGGGGGCACTCCGCGCCGCCCTCTCCATCGCCTGTGCCGGCGTGCTCATCCTCGGCGTCTTCCCCTGGCTCCTGCTCCAGGTCGCCGAGTCCGCCGCGGGCCTGTTTTCTTGACAGCTATAAGCGGCGGTGGTAGACTTCCTCTGTGCGCACCCCGCATCTCGGGGTGTGAGTTCATCTCTTGGAGGAGCGTTGTCCCCGGGGCACCCGCTCGATGACATATTCATGCCCAGGTCGATAGCGGTAGTCGGTGTCTCTACCAACGAGCTGCGGGAGAGCATTGCCGGCTGGGTGCCGCGCCTGCTCAGCTTCGGCTACGAGGGCCAGATATACCCCATAAACCCCCGCGCCTCCGAGATCATGGGGATGACCGCCTATCCCAGCGTCCGCGCCATCCCCCACCCCGTGGACTACGCCATCTTCAACATTCCGGCGCGCAGCACCCCCGAGGCCATGGCCGACTGCGCCGCCCGCGGGGTCAAGGGGGTGCACTGCTTCACCGCCGGCTTCGCCGAGACGGGCCGGGACGAGGGGCGGGCCCTGGAGCGTGAGCTTACGCGCATCGCCCGCGAGGGGGGGGTGCGCGTCATCGGACCCAACTGCATGGGCGTCTACTGCCCCCGCGGCAGGCTCTCGTTCTATCCCACCTTCTCTCCCGAAGTGGGCAATGTCGGCATGCTGGCCCAGACCGGCGCCGGCACCATCAGGCTGGTGAGCCAGGCCAACCACCGTGGGATCACCTTCAGCAAGGTGATAAGCTACGGCAACGCCTGCGACCTCGATGCCCCGGAGCTCATCGGCTACCTGGCCCAGGACGCGGATACCGAGGTCATCGCCTGCTACATAGAGGGGGTGAACGACGGCCGCGCCTTCCTCCAGGCGGTGCGGGAGTGCTCCCGGCGCAAGCCGGTGGTGGTGTTGAAGGCCGGGGCCACCGAGAGCGGTGCCCAGGCGGCGGCGTCGCACACCGCCTCGCTCGCCGGGAGCGCCCAGGCGTGGCGGTCGTTCTTCCGCCAGAGCGGGGCCATCGCCGTGGAGGGCCTGGAGGAGATGGTGGACACCCTGGTCGCCCTGCGCCTGGTGCGCTGCCCCCGCGGGCCGCGGGTGGGCATCGTGGGGCGTGGCGGCGGCATCGGGGTCATCGCCGCCGACATCTGCGAGCGGGTAGGCCTCACCGTCCCCGCCTTCAGCGCAGAGACCAGGGAGCGGCTCGCCGCCATCAACCCCGAGGCAGGGGCCAGCGTGAGGAACCCGGTGGAGACCGCACTGGGCCTGGCCGGGGCCTCCCAGTTCTACCGGGAGGGGCTGGCCCTGGTCGATGCCGACCCCGGCATCGACCTCATCATCTCTCACATCGGGCTCGACGTCTACGGTGGCTGGGGCCCCTCGCTCGCCGAGCAGCTGGGGGAGACCGTCGGCATACTCATCGAGGAGGCGCAGACGCTGGAGAAGCCGGTGGCCCTGGTACTCTACGCCGGGCACCGCCCGGACGCCATCGAGGCGGTGGCCCAGGCCCAGGAGCGCTGCCGGGAGGCGGGCCTGGCGCTGTTCTACTCCATGGAGGGCGCGGCCCGCGCGGTGAGCAATATCATTCGCTACCATGCCTTCCTGGATGAGGGCGAGGGGGTGTCGTGAAGAGGATAGGCATCCTGTACCACCCGAAGATCGAGGCCGCGGCGGCCTTCGCCCAGGAGATGGCCCAGTACATACCCTCGCTGGGGGCCTCGTGCTGGCTGTGCTCGGCGTGGGACGAGGAAGAGGCCAGGGCGCGGGCACAGGACGCCGACCTGATACTCAGCATCGGCGGCGACGGCACCATCCTTCGGGCGGCGCGCGCCGTGATCCCTGCCCCGGTGGCCATCGTGGGGATAAACCTGGGCCGCCTGGGCTTCATGACAGAGCTCACCAGTGGCGAGGCCAGGGAGAAGCTCCCCGCGCTCCTCGCCGGCGAGGGCTGGATCGACGAGCGGGCCATGGTGCAGGCCCGGCTGGCATCCGAGGAGACCTTCTATGCTTTGAACGACATCGTGGTGGGCCGGGGGGCGATAGCGCGGGTGGTGTACCTGCGGGTCACCATCGACGGGGCCCCGCTCACCACCTACAAGGCCGACGGGGTTATCGTGGCCACGGCCACGGGCTCTACCGGCTACTGCCTGGCCGCCGGCGGCCCCATCATCTACCCCCAGGGACGGGAGATGGTGTTGAAGCCCATCTCGCCGCACCCCACCTTCGACAACGCCCTGGTGCTGCCGGAGACCGCCGTGGTGGGGCTGGAGGTAGGCACCGACCACCAGGCAGTGCTCAGCGTCGATGGGCAAGTAGACCTGGCCCTGGAGAGCGGGCAGGGCGTCTGGGTGTGCCAGAGCCCCTACGTGGCCCGCTTTTTAAGAATACGGGAGCCCGCATTCTTCTACACCACGTTGATGGAGAGGCTGCGGCAGAGGTGACGACATGAATGTTGAAAAGGCAAGGATAGGCGATGTACCCGCCATCCACCAGCTTGTGAACCGGCTTGCCGATAAGGGTGAGATGCTGCCCCGCCCGTTGAGCGAGCTCTACGAGAACATGCGCGACATCTTCGTGGTGCGGGAGGGCGAGCGCCTGGTGGCCTGCGCTGCCCTGCACATATTCTGGTCTGACCTGGCCGAGCTGCGGGCAGTAGCCGTGGTCGAGGACATGCAGGAGCACGGGGCCGGCGCCATGCTCATGAGGCAGTGCCTGGACGAGGCGCAGGAGCTGGGCATCGATACCCTGTTCTGTCTCACCTACAGGCCGGAGTTCTTCGAGCGCTTCGGCTTTCACGAGGTGGACAAGATGGAGCTGCCGCGCAAGGTGTGGGGGGAGTGCCTGCGCTGCCCCAAGTTCCCCGACTGCGACGAGGTGGCCATGATATACCAGTTGAAGGCCGCGTCTTAGAGGCCATGGGCGAGGAGAGGGTAGTAGAGAGCAGGCAGGTCTACCAGGGGCGCATCGTCTCCCTGCGCGTCGACCGGGTGGTGCTGCCCAGCGGGCGGGAGACCACCCGCGAGGTGGTGGAGCACGGCGACTGCGTCGCCGTCGTGCCCCTCGACGGCGAGGGCAACGTCATCCTGGTGCGCCAGTTCCGCACCCCGGTGGGGCGCGAGCTCCTGGAGCTCCCCGCCGGCGGCATTGAGGCCGGGGAGAGGCCCTCCCAGTGCGCCCGGCGCGAGCTCGTCGAGGAGACCGGCTACCGTGCGCAGGGCATGGAGCCCATCGGCGGGTTCTATGCAAGCCCAGGGTACTGCACCGAGTTCCTCCACCTCTTCCTGGCCACCGGGCTCGAGCCGGGGCCGGGGGCCGCCATGGAGGACGAGTTCATCGACGTGGTGCCGGTGCCCCTGTCGGAGGTCGCGGGGCTCATCGAGTCGGGGCAGGTGCAGGACGCCAAGAGCGTCGCCGGCCTGCTCGCCCTGCTGCGCCGCCTTGAGAGGGGCGGGGCATGAGGATCGCCCTCCTGTGCAACCGTGGCAACATGTACTGTGGCGGGCAAGGGGTGTACACCTTCTACCTGGCGCAGGCGCTCCAGCGGCTGGGCCACGAGGTAGAGATCGTGGTGGGGCCACCCTATCCCGACGTGCCGCCCGGGGTGGTCGAGCACCGCGTGGAGAACTTGAACTTCTTCGAGTACGGGTTCCCCAAAGCCGAGCCCTTCCGCGTCTTCACCCCGCTCAACCTCTACGAGCTGGCATCGACCAGGATGGGCATGTTCTCCGAGATGACTGCCTTCAGCGTCCGCGCCTTCGACGCGGTGCGCCGCCGCCACCGCGAGCGCCCCTTCGATATCATCCACGATAACCAGACCCTGGGCTACGGCATCCTGCTCATGAAGTCGCTGGGGGTGCCGGTGGTGGCCACCATCCACCACCCCCTCCCCATCGACCGCAAGACCGACCTGGCCTACCTGGAGAGCCCGCGGGACCGCTGGTGGCGCATCATGTTCTACCCCTTCATCATGCAGCACATGGTGGCGCGGCGCATGGAGCGGGTCATCGTGGTCTCCCACAGCGCCGCCGACGAGACCCACGATGCCTTCGGGGTTGCCCGCGACCGCATCAGGGTGGTGTACAACGGCATCGACATCGACGCCTTCCGCCGCCCCGACGACGTGGCCCCTGAGCCGGGCCGCCTCATCGTGGTGTGCAACACCCGCGACCGCAAGAAGGGGGTGGTCTACCTCCTCGGTGCGCTGCGCATCCTGCGCCGCGACGTGGACGCACGGCTCACCATCGTGGACTGGGGCCTCCCCGAGAACGAGTACACGCCGGGCCTGGTGCGGCGCTTCGGCTTAGATGGCTGCGTGGAGTTCACCGGCAAGGTCAGCCGCGACGAGCTGGTGCGGCACTACGCCCGCGCCCAGGTGGCGGTGGTGCCCTCGCTGTACGAGGGGTTCGGCCTCCCCGCCGCGGAGGCCATGGCCCTGGGCCTGCCCGTGGTCTCCACCACTGCCGGCGCCCTGCCCGAGGTCGTGGGGGACGACGCTGCCGGCGCCCTGGTGCCGCCGCGCGACGCCGCCGCCCTGGCCGCGGCCATCAGGGGGCTGCTCCAGGACGAGGCGCTCAGGCGAGAGGCGGGGGTGGCGGGGCGGAAGAGGGTGGAGACCATGTTCACCTGGGAGAACGCGGCGCGGCAGACGCTGGATGTATATCAGGAGGTCATGTAAGTGCTCACCGTCAATTTCGACCTCTTCCAGATAGAAGAGGGGGACCGCTTCCTGGACGTGGGCTGCGGCGAGGGCCGCCACAGCTTCGAGGCCTTCCGCCTGGGCAGCGGCGTGGTATGCTCCCTGGACCTGGACGATTTCTCCCTGCGGAAGACGCACTACATCCTGCACTACATGGACACGCAGCAGGAGAACGGCGGGTGCTGGGGGGTGATGTTCGCCGATGCCCTGAACCTGCCCTTCGGCGACGAGAGCTTCGACAAGGTCATCTGCTCCGAGGTGCTGGAGCACGTGGCAGACGAGGAGCGGGGGGTCAGGGAGATGGTGCGCGTGCTACGGACAGGGGGGCAGCTCGCGGTCACCGTGCCCACGTATATACCGGAGAAGATATGCTGGACGCTGGACGAGGACTACTACAACCACCCCGGCGGCCACGTGCGGATATTCAGGACGAGGGAGCTGGTGGCCCTGCTCGGGCGCAACGGCCTGGCGGTCTACGCCATCGGGTTCGAGCACGCCTTTCACTCCGTGTACTGGATACTGCGCTGCGTCTTCGGCCTCAAGAACGAGCAGGCCCGCGTCCCGGCGCTGTACCACAAGTTCCTGGAGCTCCCCATCCTGACCAAGTCCCGGTTCATCCCGTTCATGGAGCGGCTGTTCAACTTCGTGTTTCCCAAGAGCATCGTGGTATACACCAGGAAGGTCTAGGCCAAGGAGGTAGCCTGGGGGTGAATATCTGTCTCCTATGCTATCGCGGCAACAAGTACTGTGGCGGGCAGGGGGTCTACCTCTACTACCTGTCGCGCGAGCTGGTGCGGCTGGGCCACGAGGTAGACGTCCTGGTAGGGCCGCCGTACCCCGACCTCGCCGAGGGGGTGGGGGAGCACCGCCTGGAGAGCCTGAACCTCTACGACCGGCGCAACGGCAGGTGGTGGGAGCTCCACCTGCCCGCGGACAACCCGCTGCGCGTCTTCGAGCCGCTCAACCTCTCCGAGGTGGCGGGCACCGCCGCCGGCATGTTCCCCGAGATCGTGACCTTCAGCATGAGGGCCTACTTGAAGATACGCCAGCTCATGCCCCAGCGCCGCTTCGACATCATCCACGATAACCAGTGCCTGGCCTTCGGGCTGCTCCCCATGAGGGGCCTGGGGGTGCCCCTGGTGGCCACCATCCACCACCCGCTCCCCATCGATACCAGGGCCGATGTCGCCCAGGCGCTCTCCACGTGGGCGCGCTTCCGCCGCATCCTGTTCTACCCCCCGCTGATGCAGGGCATCGTGGCCCGGCGCCTAGACGGTGTCATCACCGACTCCAACAGCTCCATCCACGAGATAGCCCAGGCGTTCCGGGTGCCCGATGAGCGCATGAGGCTGGTCTACCCCGGCATCGATACCGACGTCTTCACCATGCGCGACGGCCACGAGGGGGAGAGCGGCCGCCTGGTGATGGTGGGCCGCACCGACGACCACAAGAAGGGCATCCTCTACCTGCTCCAGGCGCTGGCCATCTTGAAGGCCCGGGGCGGCCACTACAGGCTCACCATCGTCGACGACGTGAACCCCAGGGACAGCTATGCACTGGAGCTCATAGGGAGGCTGGGCATCGAGGAGATGGTCACCTTCACCGGGCGGGTGAGCATGGAGGGCCTGGTGCACCACTACCATGCCGCGGAGATCGCGGTCACCGCCTCCACCTACGAGGGGTTCGGCTTCCCCGCCGCCGAGGCCATGGCCTGCGGGGTGCCGGTCATCGCCACCCAGGTGGGGGCCCTGCCCGAGGTGGTGAAGGGCGAGGAGACCGGGCTCCTGGTGCCGCCGCGCGACGCCTATGCCCTGGCCGCGGCCATAGAGCGCCTCCATGATGACAGGGAGCTGCGCCAGCGGTTGGCCGCCGCGGGGCGGAGGCGGGTGGAGCGCTGCTTCTCATGGGAGCAGGCGGCCCGGCAGGTGGTGGACGTCTACCAGGAGGTGCTGGCCGCACGCGGGAGCTAGCTTGTGCCTGCCGCTCGCCGGCGGCAGGGCACAGCGCCGCCTGCCTTCCCAGGAGTGGGGGCAGGCGTTTTTTATTGGTGCCCTCGCCGGGGAGGGCCTAGGTCTTTGGGGTGCAGCGCACGATGATGACGTCGCTCATGGAGGGCCGGCGGCGCCCGATGCCGTCGAGGAGGGAGAGCACCCGCCGCTGCACGCGCCGCGGCATGAGCTCCAGGATCCGGCCCCAGTAGGGCGCGGTCCACAGGAGAGACACCCCCACCGTCCTCTCGATGTGGAAGTGGCGCTCCATCAGTGCCACCAGCGTCGGGTAGTCGAACTTGACGGTGTGGTCCGGCGGTATCTCCCAGGGTGGCCGCTCGTCGCTCCTCCTGGTAAGCCTGCTGATGATGGGGTGCCACGCCTTGCCCAGGCGGCAGCTCAAGCTCTCGAAGTTGGCGATGGCGATGATGACCGCCCCCCCAGGCTTCAGGGTGAGGGCGATGTCCCCCATGGTGCGCTCCGGGTCGGGGAAGTGGTCCAGGGCCCCCTTGCACACCACCTTGTCCAGCGAGTGCTCCCGGAAGGGGAGGGACTCGCCGATGCCGCGCACCAGGGAGACGTTGCCGTCGCCGACGTAGTCCCTGGCCTCGTGCAGCATGGTGCCCGACGGGTCGAGGCCGATGGCCCGGCTGCCCAGGCGCGCCATCTCCAGGGCGTCTACCGCCCGCCCGCAGCCGAGGTCGAGGATGGTCTCGCCTGGGCCTGGGGCCACCATCTCCATGGTGGCCCCGGCCATGCGCGCGAAGATGAAGGCGGTATCGGGGTATATCCGCTCCGGGACGACGTCGTCGTCGACCCAGTCCAGGTCGAACTCAAGCCCCACTACATCTCCTCTAGGGGCAGACATCGTCTATCCACAGCTCCTGCCCGCCGATGGAGAAGGCCCCGATGGTGCCGGAGACCTCGAGGGTCCCGGTATCGTTGCCCAGGCCGTTGGTGACAGTGACGGTGCTGCCGCCGATGGTAGCGCCATTGATGTCGGCGAAGTTCGCGAAGTTGCGGAAGTCGCCGTTTATCTCGATGTTGAGGTTGCCTCCGTACTCACCGAATTTCAGGGAGAGGCCGCTTATGGGGACGCCGAAGTCGAAGCTGACGAGGATGTTGTTCACCATAAGCTCCTTGCCCATGCCGCCGGCGAGCCCGGCGCTCCCGATCTCGGCGAAGCCAGAGCTGGTCCACTGGCCGTTGCCCCACTGGAAGGGCCCGAAGGTGAGGTGAACCCCGGCCTCGGCGAGGGTATCGCCCACGTTGAAGGTGCTCCCCAGCGGCGGCGGATCGAAGTGCACGCAGCCCGGCGCTGGCGGGAGCGTGGCGGTGGGGGTGACCCCGGGCGTCGGCGTGGGCGTGGGGGTCGGTGTGGCGGTGGGTGTCGGTGGTGGGCAGCACGCGAGGGGTGCTGCCAGCAGTGCCAGGGCGGCTACGGAGAGAGAGAGTAGAACAGCTATCCTGAAGATTCCCCTGTCTCTAAGGCCTATACCCTTCTTCATGGTGGCCCCCTTTCGAGATAGACTTGGTACCCTTTCCGGGGATGGGGGGGCCCGCCCTGCCCCCCGCGTCCACTGTGATGGCTAGTCCCTTTGGTACTGGGCCATGCCCTCCAGGTACAGGTCGCCGCCGTGGGCATCGTTTACCACGATGGCGGGGAAGCCCTCCACCTCCAGACGCATGATGGCCTCGGCCCCCAGGTCATCGTAGGCCACCACCTCGGCCCGCTTGATGGAGCGGGCGATGAGGGCGCCGGCCCCTCCGGTGGCGGCGAGGTACACCGCCTTGTGCCTGGCTATGGCCTCCTTGACCTCTGCGGAGCGGGAGCCCTTGCCGATCATCCCTTTCAGCCCGGCGGCGATTAAGCGCGGGGAGTAGGCGTCCATGCGCCCGCTGGTGGTGGGGCCGGCGGCGCCGATGACGTGCCCCGGCGGTGCCGGCGAGGGGCCCATGTAGTAGATGGTCTGGCCGCGGAAGTCGAACGGTGGCTCCTCGCCGCGGTCCAGGGCCTCGGTGAGCCGCTTGTGGGCGGCGTCGCGCGCGGAGTAGATCACCCCGGTGATGGAGACGCGGTCTCCGGCCTTGAGCCCCTCAATCACCTTTTCGTCGAGAGGAGACTTGATGTCCATAGCTCGCTCCTGGGTCATCTCAGCGTTCCCACGTAGTGTGAGGTGAGCTGCCTCTTCTTAAGCTCGGGTTCGGTGTAGTCCGGGAGGAGCATGGGGGCCACCCTGTCGGTGGTGATGCCGGCCTCCTCCATCTCCCGGTGGTAGGTCTTGACGTGCTCAAGCGAGGGCTTTCCCTCCCTGGCCTGCTCCTTTGCGTAGCGGGCGGCGTTGGTGCCGGCGATGCGCCCGAAGACCAGGATGTCGAGGAGGGAGTTGCCCATTAAGCGGTTCTCGCCGTGCACCCCGCCGCTCACCTCGCCGGCGGCGTAGAGGCCGGGGACCGCGGTCTCGCCCTGGGAGTTGTACTCCAGGCCGCCGTTCTGGTAGTGCAGGGTAGGGTAGACCAGCATGGGCTCGGTGGCGATGTCGATGCCGTGCCTCTTGTACAGGATGTACTTGCCCGGGAACTCCCGCTGCACGGTGCCCGTGCCGGAGAGGAGGTCGATCATGGGCGAGTCGAGCCACACCCCCAGCTTGCCGGTGGGGGTAGGGACGCCCTTGCCCTTGACCTGGCACTCCTTGATGAAGGCCGCCGCCTCCACGTCGCGCGGCTCGCGCTCGTAGACGAACTGCTCGCCGTCGACGTTCAACACGTTGGCCCCGGCGCCGCGGAACTTCTCCGTGATCAGGATGCCCTCCATCTGCTCCGGGTAGACCACGCCCGTGGGGTGGTACTGCACGGTGTGCAGGAAGACCAGCTTGACACCGGCGCGGTAGCCGATGATGAGGCCGTCGCCGGTGGCCCCGTAGTGGTTGGTGGTCATGAAGCCCTGGACGTGGAGGCGGCCACTGCCGCCGGTGGCGAGCACCACCGACTTGGCCTTGACCACGACGTACTCCTCGGTGTCCAGGTTGTAGAGCAGGGCGCCGGCGCAGTGGCCGTGCTCGTTCAAGATGAGCTCTACGGCGGGGGAGAACTCCAGCACGGTGATATCGGGGCGGTTGCGTGCCTCGTCGCGGATGGTGCGCATGATGTCGGCGCCGGTGATGTCGGCGCAGCAGTGCATCCGCTTGCGCGAGGTGCCGCCCCCGTGGAGGGTGTACAGGGTGCCGTCGGGCTCCTTGGTGAACATGAGCCCGATTCTCTCCAGCCAGAGGAGGACGTCGGGGGCCTCGGTGACCAGCGTGCGCACCAGGTCCGGGTCGTTCTTGAAGTGGCCCCCTCCCATCACGTCCAGGTAGTGGTAGTAGGGGGAGTCCTTCCACCCCTTGGAGGCGGCCTGGATGCCACCCTCGGCCATCATGGTGTTGGCGTCGCCGTGGCGCAGCTTGGTGGCGATGGTCACCTTTGCCCCCTGCTCCTGGGCGAGCAGGGCGGCAGCGGTGCCGGCACCGCCCCCGCCGATCACCAGGACGTCGGTCTCCACGTCGGCGTGGGAGAGGTCGACGGCGTCGGGGTCGACGCGGCTCCTGGCCTCGAGGAGGTCTACCACCTCGTGTGCTATGCGGTAGCCCTTGTTGGGCCCCACCTTGATCTCGCGGCGGCCCTCCTCCTGGTAGTCGGGGTGGTAGTGGAGTGTCTCACCCCGCTCCTCCAAGGACATGGCGGGGAACTCCTCCCCGGCCTTCTTCCGGGCGACGCGCTCGGGGCGGGTGCGCTCCACGATCTCGATCAGCCTCTTCAGCTCCTGTGGGTAGGGCATGTTCTCTCCTCCGGCACGGGCATATCGGTGCGATACGGGCTACAGGTGGCCCTTGTCCTGGGGCTGCCAGTCGTCTGCGGCCATCTCCGGCTCCATCTCGCGGCCCTTGTACAGTGTCTTTATGTCCTCGGCCCCCATCTTCATGAGCTCGCCGAGCATGTCATCGTACGTACCCCCTTTTATGCGCTCCACGGCCTGGGCCAGGTGCTGGGCCCGGGGCGCGATCTTGCCCCCGTAGAGCCGCCTCGCAAGCTGGGCGATGTGGTACTGGGGCAGCTCTCCCATGCAGCGGCTGGCGCACAGGCCGCACTGGATGCAGTCGAAGGAGAGCCTGGCCGCGAGGGCGATATCGCCCCTCTTCAACGCGGCGACGTAGTCCATGACCTGTATGTCCATGGGGCACACCTTGGTGCAGGTGTTGCACGCGACGCAGCGGAACAGCTCCGGGTAGAGGGCGAACACCTCTTCGGGGGCCGCGGTGAGCTCGGCGTAGTCGTAGCGGGCGCGGTTGGCCGGGTAGAAGGGTATCTGGGCCAGGTACATATCGGGCTCGACCATGGTCTGGCAGGCCAGCCCCACGTAGATGTGGTAGTCCCCCGGCTTGCGGTAGACGGTGCTGCACGCGCCGCATATGCCGCCGCGGCAGCCGCAGCCGCGGATGAACTTGAAGCCGGCGTACTCCATGGCCTTCATGATGGTGAGTCCCTCGGGCACCAGGTACCTCTTGCCCATCACGTAGACCGGAACAAGCCCGGCCGCCGGCTGGGCCGTGCCCTCGGTAGTGCTCTTCGTTTCCTGTGCGCTCATCCGCTCTCGCCTCCTTGACGGTGCCAGTCTATAATAAGCCATGCGAGGTGAGCAGGGCAACCGGGCTCACCAGATGGCGGTGGAACCAGCTCCTGACCTCGGGGATGCCGAAGGCCAGCCCCATGAGCTCGGTGAAGTAGAACACCGGGAGCGGCCCCTTGCCCTGCCGCGACTCCAGGTTTGATTGACATAGTGGACAGGCGGTCACCATGGCCTCGGCGCCCACGTCGCGGGCCGCGGCGGCGATGTCGCCCACCAGCCTGACCACGATATCGCGCCGGGTGAGGCTCAAGCTGCCGCCGCAGCAGTCCACCTTGCTCGACCAGTCGAGGGGGGTGGCCCCGATGGCCTCCATGATGAGGTCCAGCGACTGCGGGTTCTCGGCATCGTCGAACTGGACGACGTCGGGCGGCCTCACCAGGAAGCAGCCGTAGTATGAGACCACCTTGAGCCCTTCGAGCGACCTCACCACGTTGCGCCGTATCTCCTCGATGCCGGCGTCGTTTATTATGACGTCGACCAGGTTGCGGGCGTCGAACCTGCCCTCGTAGGGCATGGCGATGAGCCGCTCTACCTCCTCCCGCACCGCTGCGTCCTCCCGCACCGCGTGCCGGGTGTGCTTTAGGCGCAGGAAGCAGGCCGGGCACGGCGCCACGGTGTCCAGGCCCTGCTCTTCGGCCAGGGCCAGGTTCCTCCCGGGCAGGGCGTGAGAGAGCTTTAGGTTGGTGCAGTGCCCCGACGAGGCGCCGCAGCAGCTCCAGTCCTCGAGCTCCCAAAGCTCGATGCCCAGCCGCTCACAGACCGCCCGCGCCGACTCGTCGTACTCCGTGGCCACCGACTCCAGGGAGCAGCCAGGGTAGTAGGCGTACCTCACCCCTGCACCCTCTGGAAGATGGCAGTGATATCTTTGAGTCCCTTTATCCGCTGCGGCACTATCTTGAGCTTGCCCTTTAAGATCATCTTCACTCCCATGAGGAGGTCGCTGAAGAGGTCGCGTGACCTCAGTTTAAGCAGCAGGATCATGGACAGCTCGTGCTGGCGGCCCCACAGCTTTATGCTCTCCAGTGAGGTGCGGTGGAATATGGGTATCTGCGGCTGGGGGGTGGGGGCCCCCTGCTCCAGTGCCATCTCGCGCAAGGTGTCCATCACCCGCAGCACGTCGACATCGTTGGGGCAGCGGGCGACGCAGGTCTCGCACGTGGCGCACAGCCATATGGTGCCGCTGGAGAGCACCTGGTCTTTGAGCCCTAGCTGTACCATCCTGATCACCTGGTTGGGCATGTAGTCCATGTCGGGTGCCACCGGGCACCCCAGGCTACAGGTGAGGCACTGGTAGCAGCGGTCGAGCGCGGTGCCCGAGCGCTCCCTCACCTCGCGGGCGAAGTCGGGGTGGCGCGTCTCGATGGTCTGCATGGCGGCGCCCTCCACGCTATCTCCTCCCCACTTCCTGGAGCTCGTCCTCCTTGAACGTGGCCAGCGGCAGCTCCTCCTCTACGCTGCGGCCGGGGACGTAGTGGAAGACGTCCTGTACCCCTGCCGCCACCCAGCGGAAGAGGTTGGCCACCGGTATATCGTTGGGGCAGGCCTCGGAGCACATGCCGCAGCCCACGCACGATATGGCCATGTGGTTCATGCGGGTGAGGTGGAAGAGCAGGGTGTCGGTGGGCATGCGGATGGCCCCCCGCCGCTCCGCCCAGCCCAGGTACTTCTCCGCCTCCATCTCGAAGGTGGGGGAGTCGAAGAAGCACTCCTTGCAGTAGCAGATGGGGCACACGGTGCGGCAGTTGTGGCACTTGATGCACGGCGAGAGCACGGCCAGGAGCTGCTCCAAGCCCTTGGCCTCCCGCTCTGTCGCCGCGAACACCTCGTCGCGTCTCCGCTGCCTCTGGGACACCAGCTCGGCGATGGCCTGCTCCCGGCGCTGGGCATCTGCATCTCCGCCCTCGGCAAGGCCCAGCCCGTCGAACAGGGCCTCCCCCTGGGGGGTGAGCGCCTGCACCAGTACCCCCTTGGCCGGGTCGGTGCCGATGAAGCCGATGACCAGGTCGGCCCCCGTGGGTGCGGGGTACTCGCACATCTGGCACGCCTCCCTGACCTGGGGGTCTTGCGTGCCCTGCGTGGCACTGCGTATGAACTCATCGCTTAGACCGGGTGAGTCGGCGGCGCGGCGACGGTACTCGGCGATGGCGTAGGTGCCCAGGCAGTCGGTGCCGATGACGACCACGTTCTCCAGCGAGGCCTGCTTGAGCTTCACCAGCTCCACCAGGGCGCGCAGCTCGCAGGGGCGGAGCACCGCCCCCACCTTGAGCGGGCTGGGGGTGACCTTGGTCATCTGGGACACCAGCCGCGCCGAGTTCACCGGCATCACCGGGGCCAGGGCATCGGGGGTGCTCAAGGCATCGGCGTCGCGCACCAGCGTCTGCACCACGTTGTCCCCGGAGGGGAGCACCTGGGGGACGAGCAGGGCGTCGACCAGCCCCCGCTCAAGGAGCTGGCGCCACAGGTCGCCCAGCGCCTCCCGCACCTTTCCCTCTTTGACCTCTAGGACTGCACTCTTCGCCATTTTCTTCCCTATGTAGACCAGTATTTTTTCACCGGGTTGGGCCCCTGCTTTTTGAGCTCGCCGGTGAACTCGGTCACGGTATCGGCGAACTTCTTGCCCTCGGCGGCGCTTATCCAGCGCAGCGTCACCCGCTCGCCCTCTAGGCCCAGGGTGTCGAGGATGCTCTTCAGCGCGGTCATGCGGCGACGCGCCTTGTAGTTGCCCGACACATAGTGGCAGTCTCCTGGGTGGCAGCCGCCCACCAGCACGCCGTCGGCACCGCTCAAGTAGGCGCGCAGCACGTACACCGGGTCCACCGACCCCGAGCACATGGTCTTGATGGGGCGTATGTTGGGCGGGTACTGCATCCTGGTGGTGCCGGCGAGGTCGGCGGCGGTGTAGGTGCACCAGTTGCACAGGAAACCCACTATGGTTGGCTCAAACTCGCTCTCTGCCAAGACGACCTCCCTCTGGGGCTGTACCATCCATTGAAAAAGTGCTTTTTCGACCGCTGCGGGACGGTCTCCCGCTTTTTCAAGCGCCGCATCACCGTAGTGAACGGCTGTCTTCTCTTTTCCACGCTATTTCGACCGCTGCGGGACGGTCTCCCGCTTTATCAAGCGCCGCATCACCGTAGTGAACGGCTGTCTCTCTTTTCCACGCTATTTCGACCGCTGCGGGACAACCCTCCCGCTCTTTAGAGCG
>JAXHUE010000004.1:67167-90132 GCA_034189655.1 Chloroflexota bacterium
TTTCGACCGCTGCGGGACGGTCTCCCGCTTTATCAAGCGCCGCATCACCGTAGTGAACGGCTGTCTCTCTTTTCCACGCTATTTCGACCGCTGCGGGACAACCCTCCCGCTCTTTAGAGCGCCGCATCCACCATGGAGAACAATTGGCTATCGGTGAGCCCCTTTAGCTTGGCGGCGCCGCTGGGGCAGGCGGCGACGCAGGCCCCGCAGCCCTGGCACAGCGCCTCGCGCACCACCACGACGCGGGTCACCGGGTCCTTGAAGCGGGCGCCGAAGGGGCAGACGGTGATGCACACCTCGCAGCCGCTGCAGCGCCGCGCGTTCACCTCGGAGACCACACGCCCCGAGGTGAGCTGACCCCGGCCCAGCAGGATGGCGGCGCGCTCCGCCGCGGCCTGGGCCTGGGCGATGGTCTCGGAGATATCACGTGGCGAGTGGGCCAGGCCGCAGACGTAGATGCCGTCGTGGAGGAAGTCCACCGGGCGGAACTTGGGGTCTGCCTCCTGGAAGAACCCCTCCTCGGTGAGGGGCAGCCCGAGCATGGCGGCCAGGGCCTCGTTGTCGCCGGGGATGATGGCCGGGCTCAGCACCACCAGGTCGGGCTCCAGCCTGAGCTTGGCCCCCAGCGCCGGCTCGACGACCTCTACCACGGGCCGCTCCCCGCCTGTGCTCACCGCCGGCTTTCGCTCGACATCGTAGCTTATGAATATGACCCCGCCCTCACGGGCACGGGTGTAGTGCCCCTCCTTGAACCCGTAGCTCATCACGTCGCGGTACAGGACGACTATGTCCAGGGCCGGGTTCTGGGCCTTTAGGGCCAGGGCGTTCTTGAGCGCCTGGGTGCAGCACACGCGGCTGCAGTAGGGGCGCTCGGCGTCGCGGGAGCCCACGCACTGCACCATGACCACCTGTCGCAGCGCCTGCGGGTCGAGCTCGCCCGAGGCCAGCCTGGTCTCCAGCTCCTCCTGGGTGATTATGGCGGCGCTCTCCCCGTACCCGTACTCTGTGGGGCGAAGACCCTCGCCGCCGCTAGCGACGACGATGGCCCCCACGTTCAGGTCAGTGGTGGCGCCCTCCCTGTCCTTCAAGGTGATATCGAAATCGCCGGCGCACCCCGACGAGCTCGCCACCTCGCTCTCCACGTACACCTTGACCAGGTCGCTCTCCTCCACGCGGCGCACCAGGTCGGCGAGGAGGGCCTGGGGGTCGTCCCCGTCCAGCGTGCCGTGGATGTGCCTTAAGTGGCCCCCCAGCCGGTCAGAGCGCTCCACCAGGTGGGTCTCCAGGCCGTGCCCGGCCAGGCACAGCGCGGCGCTCATGCCGGCGAGCCCGCCCCCTATCACCAGCGCCCGCGGGCTCACCACCTGTGCGGCGAGCGGGAGCGGGCGCTGCCCTCGTAGCCGTGCCGCCGCCATGGCAAGCTGGGCCCGGGCCATGTCCGTTGCCGCCTCACGCTGCCCCTGGTGGCTCCACGCCACCTGCTCGCGCAGGTCAATGATATCGATGAGGGCGGGGTCTATGCCCGCCTCCTGGGCCGCCCCGCGGAGCCGCCGCTGGAAGGCGGGGGCGGCGCAGGCCGCTACGAGCACGCGGTTGGCCTCGGAATCGGCGGCGCGGGCCCCTATCTCGGCGAGGCCATCGTCGAGGCACAGGTAGGGCACCTCGTGGACGGAGACCACGCCACCCAGGCCGCGGGCGAACTCGGCGAGGGCGGCGATGTCCAGCGCCTCCGCCAGCTCCTCGCCGCAGTGGCACAGGAAGACCGCCGTCCGCGGCGCCTGGTCGCCGCTGTCCTCTGCGGGCCGGGCCCCGTCCGTCAGCAGGCCGGGGCGGGCCAGGTGCTGCGAGGCAGCGCAGGCGGCGGCGTCGGCCTCGACCACGGTATCGGCGATGTCCTTTGGCGACGTCGCCGAGCCGCAGGCGTAGATGCCCTCGCGGGAGGTCGTGGTGGGGGCGAACGCCTCTGTCTTGACGAAGCCCCACTCGTTGAGCTCCACCCCCACGGTGGCCGCCAACTCGGTGAAGCGCCGCGACGGCCTCTGGCCCACGGAGAGCACCACCATGTCGAAGCGGCGCTGCCGCGGGCGGCCGTCCTCCCCCCGTGCCACCAGGAGGAGGCCCCTGGTCTGGGGGTCCTGCTTCACCTGGGGGACGCGGCAGCGGGAGAACTGGATGCCGTGCTCCTCCTGCGCCCTCTGGTAGTACCGGTGGTAGCCCTTGCCGAAGGCGCGCAGGTCCATGAAGAATATCTCGGCCTCGATATCGGGGTCGCGCTCCTTTATGAGCTGGGCCTCCTTCAGGGCGTACATGCAGCACGCCGAGGAGCAGTAGCCGTGCTCGCGGTCTCGGGAGCCCACGCACTGCAGGAAGGCGATGGAGCGCGGCGGCTCGCCGTCAGAGGGGCGGAGCAGCCGGCCGGTGCTGGGGCCGCTGGGGCTCAAGATACGCTCCAGCTCGATGCTGGTCACCACGTTGGGGTAGCGCCCGTAGCCGTACTGGCCCAGGGCGCGGGGGTCGAACTCGTCGAAGCCGGTGGCGAGCACGATGGCCGCCACGTCGACGGTGCGCTGGCCCTCGCCTGCCTCCAGGTCGATGGCGGCGGTGGGGCAGGCGGCCACGCAGTCGCCGCAGCGGGTGCAGGCCTCCCAGTCGATGACATAGCTGGTGGGTGCCGCCAGTGGGTGGCGGCGGTAGATGGCCTTGCGCGGTGTCATCCCCTCGTCGAACTCGCTGGGCACCGTCACCGGGCAGGCCTCGACGCAGCGGTCGCAGCCGATGCAGCGCTCCTCGGTGACCCCTGGGGGCCTCACCTCCAGGGCCACCTGGAATGCGCCCGCCTCCCCGGCTACTGACTGCACCTGGGCCTGGGGCAGGAACTCGATGTTGGGGTGGTAGATGCCGCGGCGCAGGCAGTGCTGGGAGCAGTCGTCGCGGGAGAATATGGGCAGCACCTTGCACATGCTGCAGTGGTCGTCGGGGAACCACTTATCGAGCTGCACCAGGGTGCCCCCCATGGTGGGGGCGCGGTCTGCGAGGTACACCGTGGTGCCCGCCTCGGCCAGGTCAAGTGCACACCTGATGCCGGCGATGCCGGCCCCGACGACGAGCGCTGCCTCTCCTCTGCTCTCGGCCATCTATACGTACGCTCCCGTGGTGATATCTATCATCTCGAAGAACTGCCTGGCCGTGGAGTTGCGGTGCTGCATTGCCCCTGAAGGGCAGGTGGCGGCGCAGCCGCCGCAGCCCTCGCACACCGCCTCGTTCACCCGGGCCACCCTCTTCACCGGGTCGATATCTATGGCGCGGTAGGCGCAGATGGGGACGCAGTAGCCGCAGCCGCTGCACACCTCCTCGTCCACGGTGGCCACGGTGGGCTCGTGGAGCAGCTCCCTTCGCGAGAAGAGGGAGAGCACCTTGCTCGCCGCGCCAGAGGCCTGGGCGATGGTGTCCGGGATATCGCGGGGCCACTGCGCCGTGCCCGCCAGGTAGATGCCGGCGGTGAGCGTCTCCACCGGCCTGAGCTTCAAGTGGGCCTCGGTGAAGAAGCCCTCCTGGCCTGATATGATGTTCAGGGTGCGCGCCATGTCCCTGGCCCCCTCGCTGGGCACCATGGCGGTGGCCAGCACCACCAGGTCGGCGGAGACCTCCACGCTCTTCCCGGAGAGGGTATCGGCGCCCCACACCTTGAGCTTGTCGCCGTCGCGGAAGACGCGTGACACCCTGCCCCGTAAATACAGGATGTGCTGCTCCTCCACCGCCTCCTTGACGAACTCCTCGAAGCCCTTGGCGTCGGAGCGGACGTCTATGTAGAAGGTATAGGCCTGTCCCTGGGGCACGGCGCGCTTGTAGAGCAGCGCCTGCTTGGCGGTGTACATGCAGCACACCCGCGAGCAGTAGGGGACGCCGTGCTCCGGGTCGCGCGAGCCGCAGCACTGGATGAATACCACCTCCTGGGGCACCCTGCCGTCGGAGGGGCGCCGCACCTCGCCCCCGGTGGGGCCCGATGATGCCAGGATGCGCTCGAACTGGAGGCCGTCGATGACATCGGGGTCCTCCTGGTACTCGACCAGGCTCCCCTTGGGCAGGAGGTCGTAGCCTGTGGCCACGATGATGGCCCCCACCTCCTCCTCCACGGTGACCTCCTCCTGGGTGAAGTCCACGGCGCCCCGGGGGCAGACCTCGGCGCAGATGGAGCAACTGCCATCGGTGAAGTGGAGGCAGCTCTCGCGGTCGATGACCATCTCCCGGGGGCAGGCGTGGGGCGAGGGGAGGTAGACCGCCTTGCGCTGGGAGAGGCCGCGGTCGAACTCGCTGGGCACCTCCACTGGGCAGCGCTCCACGCATATGTTGCAGAGGTCGCACGCATCGCTTATGGAGCTGGGCCTCTTCCGTATCTTCACGTTGAAATTGCCCACGTACCCGGTGATCTCCTCCACCTCGGCGTACGTGTAGAGGGTGATGTTGGGGTGGGCCTCCACCGCCGCCATGGTGGGGGTGACGAGGCAGGCGGGGCGGTCGAGGGTGGGGAAGGTCCCCGAGAGCTGGGTGGCGTGCCCCCCGATGGTGGGCTCGCGCTCCACCAGCACCACGTGGTAGCCGCCGGCGGCGATATCGAGGGCGGCCTGCATCCCGGCCACGCCGCCGCCGATGATCAGTGCCCGCTTGGTGAGGGGCACCACCATGGGGGTGAGCGCCATGTTGCGCCGCACCTTCTCCACGCCGGCCTTGGCGATGGTGATGGCCTTCCTGGTGGCGACCTCCCTGTCGTGGGCGTGGGGCCAGCTACAGTGCTCCCTGATGTTGGCCACCTCGCAGAAGTAGGGGTTCAGTCCCTCCGAGGCCACCACGCGGCGGAAGGTGCGCTCGTGGAGGGAGGGGGAGCAGTTGCACATCACGATGCCCTGGAGCCCCTTCTCCTGGATCGCCCTGCGCACCAGGTCCTGGCCCGGATCGGAGCACATGTAGATATAGTTCTCGGCGTGAACCACGCCGGGGTAGCCCTTCATCTCGGCGACGACGCGCTCCACATCGACGGTGCCGGCGATGTTTAAGCCGCAGTGACAGACGAAGACACCGATCCGTTCAAGCATCAGCCAGATACCGCCCTTTCCTCTGCGGGCTCCCCCGCGGCGAAGAGCGCCAGCACCTTGCTCGCCGCCCCTGATGCCTGTGCCACCGAGTCGGGGATGTCCTTGGGGCCCTGGGCGGTGCCGGCGAGGAAGATGCCGGGGCGCGAGCTCTCCAGGGGGGCCATCTTGGGGTGGGCCTCGGCCATGAATCCGTACTCGTCGGTGGCGATGCCCAGCCTCTCTGCCAGCCCCTTGGCGCTGGGGCTGGGCACGATGGCCGTACCCAGCACCACCAGGTCGGCGGCGATCTCCACCCGCTTGCCGGTCAGGGTGTCGGCGCCCCACACCATGAGCTTATCGCCGTCGCGGAACACCTTGGACACCCTCCCCCTCAAGTAGAGGGCCCCATCCTCCTCGATGGCGCGGCGCACGAACTCCTCGTAGCCTTTGCCAGTGACCCTCTGGTCCATGTAGAACACGTAGGCCTGGCCGTCGTGGACGGCGTGCCGGTAGAGCATGGCCATCTTGGCCAGGTACATGCAGCACACCCGCGAGCAGTAGGGGACGCCGTGCTCCGGGTCGCGTGAGCCGACGCAGGAGATGAGCACCACCTCCTTGGGCTCGCGCCCGTCCGAGGGGCAGAACACCTTGCCCGCGCTGGGGCCTGAGGGGCAGAGGATGCGCTCGAACTGGAGGCCGTCTATGATATCGGGGTCCTCCTCGAACTCGGCGATCTCCCGCTTGGGCATGAGCTCGTACCCCGTGGCGACGACGATGGCCCCCACCTCCACGTCCTCGAAGGTATCGGTCATGTCGTGGCACACCGCCTCCCGCTCGCATGCGGTGACGCAGGAGAGGCACTCGCAGCAGCCGGGGCAGTTCAAGCACCGGGAGGCCTCGCGCATCGCCTCCTCCTCGGAGAGCCCCAGCTCCACCTCGCGCATGGTGCCCCCGCGCTCGGCCAGGGACAGGGTGGGCATAGAGGCCCGCCCCTGGGGCGCTACCCCCCTGGTATCCACCTGGAGGTCGCTCTCCCTGGGCCCCTCGCCCTCGCGGCCGGCGGCCATGTCCTGGCCCCGGATGGAGCGGTCGATGGAGATGGCGGCCCGTCTCCCTGCGGCCAGGGCCTCGACCACGGTGGCCGGGCCAGTCGTGGCGTCGCCGCCGGCGAATATGCCAGGCACGCTGGTCTGGAGCGTCACCGCGTCGACCTCGAAGGTGCCGTCGCGCTTTAAGGCGATATCCTCCCCCATATCGAAGGCCTGGGGGCTCTGGCCGATGGCCGGTATCACCATGTCGACGTCGAGGCAGAACTCGGAGCCCTCGATGGCCACCGGCCTGCGGCGTCCGCTGGAGTCGGGCTCGCCCAGGCGCATGCGGATGCACTCCATGGCCTGCACCCTGCCGTCTTCGCCGATCAAGCGCGTGGGGTTGGCCAGGAAGTGGATGGCGATGCCCTCGTGCTCCGCCTCGGCCACCTCGCTCTCCTCGGCGGGCATCTCGGCGCGGGAGCGGCGGTAGACGATGAACACCTCCTCCGCCCCCAGGCGCTGGGCGCAGCGGGCGGCGTCGATGGCGGCGTTGCCGCCGCCCACCACTGCCACCCTCCGCCCCACGGTGACGGGCTCCCCCATGTTCACCTTGCGCAGGAAGTCGATGCCGTGCTCCACGCCGGCGAGCTCCTCGCCGGGGATGCCCAGCTTGGTGGAGATGTGGGTGCCGATGGCGATGAGGACGGCGCTGTGGCCCTCTTTGAGCTCGGCGAACGATATATCGCGGCCCACCCTGGTGTTGAGCCTGATCTCCACGCCCATGCCCTCGATCAAGCCGATCTCCCGCTCCAGTATGTCGCGGGGCAGGCGGTACTCAGGGATGCCCACCCGCATCATGCCGCCGGCGAAGGGCAGGGCCTCGAAGATAGTCGGGTGGTAGCCCATCTTGCGCAGCTCGTAGCCCGCCATGAGGCCGGCGGGGCCGGCGCCGATGATGGCCACCCGCTCCTCGCGGTCGGGGGCGATGTCGGGGTGGAACGCCACCTCCTGCTCGTAGTCGGCGATGAACCGCTTTAAGCTCTTTATCGATATCGGTCTGTCCACCTCTCCGCGGCGGCACGCCGCTTCACAGGGGTGGGTGCACACCCGGCCGCAGATGCCGGGGAAGGGGTTCTGCTCCCGCTCAAGCTTGAGTGCCTCGGCGAAGCGCCCCTGCGAGACCAGGGCCACGTAGCCCTGGGCGTTGACGTGGAGGGGGCAGGCGTCGCGGCAGGGGGCAGTGCCGAGCTTGGTGATGACCAGGCGGTTGGGCACGGCCTGGGCGAAGGGCTTGTACACCGCCTTCTTCGTCCCCACGCCGCAGTCGAACTCGGTGTAGAGCTCTACCGGGCACACGTTGGCGCACTCCTCGCAGCCGGTGCACTTGTCCCAGTCGATGTAGCGCGCCCTCTTCCTGATGCGCACCGAGAAGTTGCCCACCTCGCCGGATACGCTCTCTATCTCGCTGTAGGCCACGATGCGGATGTTGGGGTGCTGGCCGCAGTCCACCATCATGGGCGTCTCGATGCACTGGGGGCAGTCCAGGGTGGGGAAGGTCTCCGAGAGCTGGATCATGTGGCCGCCGATGCTGGACGTCCTCTCTACCAGGACCACCTCGTAGCCACCGTCGGCGATATCGAGGGCGGTGCGGATGCCGGCGACGCCGCCGCCGATGACCAGCGCCCTCTGGGTGACGGGGCCTCTCTCGGCGGCCGCGGGGCCCCCCCGCTCGAGGCGGGCGAGCGCATCCTCGATGGCGGCGATGGCCCTGTCTGTGGCGCTCGCCGTGCCGTTCTGCCCCTTTAAGTCAGCGATCGCGAGCTGGTGAGGGCCCAGCCCCGCGGCCGCCGCTGCTCTGTGGAAGACCGGGGCGTGGAGTGTTGGCGAGCAGGAGGTGAGCACGGCCCCGTCGAGGCCCTCGCGCTCGATGTCGGCCCTTACCTGGCCCATCTGCGGGTCGGTGCACAGGTCGGCGTAGGCCGCAGTGAACGCCACGTGGGGCATTGTGCCTGCCTCGTGCAGCACCCTCTCTGTATCTACAGGCCCCGCCAGGCCGCAGTAGCACAGGAATATCCCGATCCGTTCCACCGTTTCTCCTAGATCAGACCCTTACTCTGGAGCAGGGGGCGCGGGTCGATATAGTTTAAGTCAAAGCGGCAGGCATCCGGGCCCAGCCCCAGCGCCAGCGCCAGGAGCTGGGTGAAGTAGAGCACCGGTATCTCATGGAAGCCGCTGTACCTCTTGACCAGCTCCGCCTGCCGATGGCTCAAGTTATAGTCGCACAGGGGGCAGCTGTTTACCATCACATCGGCGCCGCGGCGCAGGGCCGAGCTCAAGATGTTGCCGGCGCAGTCGAGCACGAAGTCCGGGTTGGTGACCACCTGGAAAGAGCCGCAGCACTCGGTGGCGTAGGGGAAGTCCACGGCGTCGGCGCCGATGGCGGAGAGCATGTCTTTCAAGATGGTGGGGCGCTCCACGCTATCGATGGCCGCCTCCTGGGGACGGAGCAGGGTGCAGCCGTAGTAGGGCGCCGCCTTGAGCTCGTGTAAGGGGAGCTTCACCTGCTCTGCGATGCGCCCCCAGCCGATGTCGTCGCGGAGCACCTGGAGGAGGTGCACCGGCTCCACGCCGCCGTCGTAGTCGCTCTCCTCCTCCATGAAGGTGTTCAGGGTGTGCCGCTTCTCCTGGTCTTCGCGTACCAGGATATTGGCGCGCTGCAGGGTGTTGTAGCAGAAGGAGCACATGGTGACCAGCCTGTCGCCGCCCTCGTCCTGGGCGCGGATGAGGTTGCGCACCGGGGCGAGCTGGTGCACCAGCTCATCGTCGGCCATCGAGTATACCGTGCCGCAGCAGTTCCACCGTGGCAGCTCGACCAGCTTCACGCCGAGCGCCGCCATTGCGGCGATGGCGGAGTCTTCCAGGTTCTTCGATTTGGTCTTTAACGTACATCCTGGGTAATAGTGCAGCTCCATCATACCCTCAAGCGGTGAACTTTCTCATGCTGCTGACCAGTGCCAACTGCGGGAGCTCGGCGAGCGTCTCCTTGGGGATACGGGCCAGCTCAACGTAGTCCTCGTTCCGCCTTAAGGTGAGCAGCCGCAGCGCCTCCATGATGCGGGCCAGGTCTACCCCCCGGGGACAGCGACAGGCGCAGGTTAAGCAGGAGGCGCACAGCCATATGGTGCGCGAGCGGGCGATGTCCTCCTCCAACCCCAGCTGCGCCAGGCGGATGATCTGGTTGGGGAGCAGGTCCATGGCGAAGGACATGGGACAGCCCGCCGAGCACTTGCCGCACTGGTAGCAGGAGGGCAGCGTCTCGCCGCTTATCTCCTCTACCTTCTTCACGAAGTCACTGTTCAAGCGACGGGGAGAAATCTCCACTCTCATATCTCTATTGTCCCCTTTTCGGCACGCGGTTGTCAAATCTGGGGCCCCTGGCTTGACAGCCGTTTACACCCTACAGCGTGACCTCCTTGTACCGGGCGCTGTGGCACTGCATGTTCACCGCCACCGGCAGGCTGGCGATGTGGGCCGGGAAGACAAGGGCGTGCACGGCGAGGGCGGTGGTCCTGCCGCCGAAGCCCTGGGGGCCTATGCCCAGGTCGTTCACCCGCCGCAGTACCTCGGCCTCCAGCTCTGCCATCTCGGGGTCGGGACTGGGCTGACCCAGGGGCCGCAGCAGCGACTTCTTGGCCAGCACCATGGCCTTGTCCGCGGTGCCCCCGATGCCCATGCCCACGATGACCGGCGGGCAGGGGTTGGAGCCGGCCTCCCTGACCGCCTGCACCGCGAAATCGATCACTCCCTGGCGGCCCTGCGATGGCTTGAGCATGGCCAGGCGGCTCATGTTCTCGCTGCCGCCCCCCTTGGGCATCACCATGATGTGGAGCCTCTCGCCGGGGCCGATATCGGTGTGGATTATGGCCGGGGTGTTGTCCTTGGTGTTGACCCGTGCCGAGAAGGGCTGGGCCACCGCCGACTTGCGCAGGTAGCCTTCCCTGTAGCCCTGGCGCACCCCCTCCTCCACCGCGGCGTAGAGGTCGCCGCCGCTGATGTGGAGCTCCTGCCCCACCTCGAGGAAGACCACGGCCAGGCCGCAATCCTGGCACAGCGGTACATGCTCGGAGCGGGCGATTTCTGCGTTCTCCAGGATCTGGTGTAAGATGTCGCGCCCCAGCGGGGACTCCTCGCTGGCCAAGGCCCGCTCGATGGCGGCGATGACATCTGAGCCGAGGTCGAAGTTGGCCTCCTGGCAGAGGCGGGCCACCTCCTCCGTCACCTGCTTTGTGCTTATCTCTCTCACGTGCTCGTATCCCCCCTGGCGTCTCTCGCTCTCGGCTGACCCGGGCGTGCCTAGCCTATCTTCATCACGCCGATGAGCTCGCGCACCGCGTCCGCCGAGCGTTTCAAGGCGGCGTGCTCCTCCGCGGTGAGCTTCACCTCGATGACCTGCTCTATGCCCCGTGCCCCCAGCTTGACCGGCACCCCGACGAAGACCCCATCTATGCCGTACTCGCCCTTTAGGAGGGCGGCGCAGGGGAGTATCTTGTTCTGCTCCAGCACGATGGCGTCCACCATCTGGGTCGCGGCGGCCGAGGGGGCGTAGAAGGCGCTCCCCGCCTTGAGCAGGCTCACTATCTCGCCGCCGCCCTTTATGGTGCGCTCCACGATGCGGTCGATGGCCTCTTTGGACAGGAGCTCGGTGATGGGGATGCCCCCCGCGGTGGAGAGGCGGGGTATGGGCACCATGGTATCGCCGTGGCCGCCCATGACGAAGGCGGATACGTCCTCCACCGAGCAGTCGAGCTCCATGGCCAGGAAGGTGCGGAAGCGGGTGGAGTCCAGGATGCCCGACATGCCGATGACGCGCTCGCGGGGGAACTTGCTCACGTGGAGGGCGAGCTGGGCCATGGCGTCCAAGGGGTTGGTGACGACGATGATGATGCAGTTGGGGGAGTGGCGCACCACGTTCTCGGTGACCCCCTGGACGATCTCCATGTTGGCCAGGAGCAGGTCGTCGCGGCTCATCCCCGGCTTGCGGGGCAGGCCCGAGGTGATGACCACGATATCGGAGCCCGCGGTCTCCTCGTAGCTGTTGGAGCCGGTGACCCGGGCGTCGAACCCGACGACGGGGCCGCTCTGCTGCATGTCGAGGGCCTTGCCCTGGGGCATCCCCTCGATGATGTCTACCAGGCAGACATCGGCGTACCCCCTCTCGGCGATCCTCTGGGCGCAGGTGGCGCCTACGTTACCGGCGCCGACAACGGTCACTTTCCTTCGCATCGCTACGCTCCTTTGAGTTTCTCGATTACGGCATCGGCCACCTGGGACGTGCCCACTGCGGTGGGGTCGTCGCGGTGGGGCTTCATGTCGTAGGTCAGAGATACCCCCTCGGCGATGACCTCGGCGATGGCGCTCTCCATCCGATCGCCGGCCTCTTCCTCCCCCAGGTGGCGCAGCATCAGGACGCCTGAGAGCATCATGGCCATGGGGTTCACCTTGTTCTGGCCGGTGTACTTGGGGGCGCTGCCGTGGGTGGGCTCGAAGACCGCGATGTCGGCCCCGATGTTGGCCCCAGCGGCCACCCCCAGCCCGCCGACGAGCCCGGCGCACAGCTCGGAGATGATGTCCCCGTAGAGGTTGGGGAGCACGATGACATCGTGCCGCTCTGGGGAGCGCACCAGCTGCATGCACATGCTGTCGACGATGGTGGACTCGAACTCGATGTCGGGGTATCGCCGTGCCACCTCGGCGGCGGTGGACAGGAACAGGCCGTCGGTGAACTTTAAGATGTTGGCCTTGTGCACTGCGGTCACCTTCCTGCGGCCGTTGCGGCGTGCGTAGTCGAAGGCGTACTCGACGACGCGCCGCGAGGCGCTCTGGGAGATGGCCTTGATGCTGAAGCTGGAGTCTGGCCGCATCGGGCTCTTGCTGGCGTCGGCGATGAAGCTGGCCAGCCTTGCTGCCTCGGGCGTGCCCAGGCGGTACTCGATCCCCATGTAGAGGTCCTCGGTGTTCTCCCGCACTACCACCAGGTCAACGTTGTGGTATATCGACGGTGCCCCTGGGTAGGTCTTGCACGGGCGCAGGCACACGTAGAGGTCCAGCTCTTTCCTCAAGGCCACGTTCACGCTGCGGAACCCTGAGCCCACCGGCGTGGTGATGGGGCCTTTGAGCGCTACCTTGTTCCTCCGTACCGACTCGAGGACATACGGCGGTAGCGGGGTGCCGTAGAGGTCCTGGGCGCGGTCGCCGGCGAAGGCCAGGTCCCAGTTGAACCTGACCCCGGTGGCCTCCAGGACCCTCACCGTTGCCTGAGTAACCTCGGGACCGACGCCATCGCCCGGAATAAGTGTGATGGTGTAGGCCACGTCATGTCTCCTTTCTCTGTCTAGAGCGCGAGGTCTCCATGTCTCTCGATGTAGGGGACCAGGCCGCCCTCCTCAAGTATGTGTAGCATCACCTGGGGGAACTTCCCGGTGGGGAGCTCTATGCCGCTGGTCAGGTCTCTGACCGTGCTCCCGGCGAGGTCGACCTCCAGCTCATCCCCATCCGCGATCGTATCGGTATCGCATATGAGCACCGGCAGCCCCACGTTTATGGCGTTGCGGTAGAATATGCGCGCCGCCGACTGGGCGAGCACGGCACAGACACCCGACATCTTGATCACCACCGCGGCGTGCTCCCGGCTGGAGCCCAGCCCGAAGTTCCGGCCCCCGACGATGAAGTCGCCGGGCCTCACCCTGGACACGAACGTGGGGTCGACGTCCTCCAGCACGTGCTTTGCCAGCTCGGGCAGGTTGCTCCTCAAGTGGAAGAATCGCCCCGGTATGATGTCGTCGGTCGATATGTCGTTCCCCAGCTTGAAAGCCCGTCCCCTCATGTGTGCTCCTGTCGTTGTGGTGCCGGGGCCGTTACGCTAGCCCCACAGTGCCCCCTGCTCCATGAAGTCCCGCGGGTCCACTATCTCCCCGGCGATGGCGCTGGCCGCCGCGGTGGCCGGGCTCGCCAGGTAGATGAAGGCCTCCGGGTTGCCCATGCGCCCCTTGAAGTTGCGGTTGGCGGTGGAGAGACAGCGCTCTCCGTCGCCTAATATGCCCTGGTGTACCCCCACGCAGGCGGCGCACCCCGGGGGCAGGAGCACTGCCCCCGCCTGGAGCAGGGTCTCGATATAGCCGGCGTCGATGGCCTGGGCCAGCACCTCTCGCGATGCCGGGGCCACCAGCAGCCTGGTGCGCTCGTGGTGACGGTGCCCTTTCAGTATCCCTGCCGCCACCGCCAGGTCCTCCAGTCGGCCGTTGGTGCAGGTGCCGATGAACACCTGGTCTATCCTCTCCCCGGCCAGCTCCCTGGCCCGGGCCGTGTTGTCCACGGTGTGAGGCCGCGAGACCGTGGGCTCCAGCGCCGACAGGTCGACCTCGATGCGGCGCTCGTACTGGGCGCCGGGGTCGGCGGCGATGGCGCGGTAGCGGTCGCCGCGGCCGCGGGACTCCAGGTAGCACCGCGTGGCCTCGTCGGAGGGGAAGAGCCCCACCTTGGCCCCGGCCTCCACCGCCATGTTGGCCACGGTGAAGCGCCCCGACATGCCTATGTCGGCCACGGCGGGCCCTGAGAACTCCAGCGCCTTGTAGGTTGCGCCGTCGGCGCCGATCATGCCGATGAGGTGCAGGGCCAGGTCCTTGGGGTACACCCCCCGCGAGAAGGCCCCTTTGAGCCAGATGCTGATGCCCTCGGGCACACGGAGCCAGGTCTTGCCCAGGGCCATGGCGATGGCCACGTCGGTGGAGCCCATGCCGGTGGCGAAGGCTGCCACTGCCCCCGCCGTGACGGAGTGGGAGTCGGCCCCGACGATGACCTCGCCGGGGCTGGCGTAGCGCTCGGCGACGAGCTGGTGACACACCCCCTCGCCCACGTCGCAGAGCTGGGCGCCGCTCGCCTCGCTGAAGCGGCGCAGGGCGATGTGGTCGTTGGCCAGCTCCTTGCTGGGGGTGGGGGCGGCGTGGTCGAGAAAGAGGACCACTCGCTCCGGGCTGGCGATGCCCACCAGGCCGCTGGCCTGGAGTTGCCGTACGGCCAGGGGCCCGGTGCCGTCCTGGACGAATGCCAGGTCCACCGGGGAGATGACTATATCGCCCGCATGGGCATCGCTGCCCGATCTCTCGCTCAATATCTTCTCAGCGAGCGTCTTGGCCACAGTGCGCCTCTATAGTAGTTGCCCGGCTGCAGTATCCGGGCACAGTCTTGGTCCTATCTCACCTGCCGCTCGGCGATGCCGCCCACCCAGGGCAGCTTGTAGCGCTCGCCCTGGTAGGCCTTTATCATGAGCAGGATCCACAGGACGAATCCGAGGAGACCGGCTATGGCACCGAGCGCTGCCCCCAGGATGGGGATCCAGCTCACCGCGAGCACGATTATCGAGAGCGCGCCGAAGGTGATGATCGACTGCACGGCGTGGAAGCGGACGAACTGGTCCTCCCTCTCGATGAGGATGAATATGAGCCCGGTGATCCACCCCAGCACGTAGCACAGCAGGCCGGCCACGTTGGACTGTAGGCCCGTGGTCTCCTTTGGCCTCTGCGCCGGCGAGGTGAGGCTGGCACCGCAGCTCTGGCAGAACTTGGCGCCCTCTGGGTTCTCAGTGTTACAGTGAGCACACTTCATGGCACACCACCTTTCCACGTATTGGTACTCTCGTGTGGATACGCGTGTGGGCTAGCCGATGAGCGCCAGCACCTCGTTCTTGGCCACCCGCTCTCCGGGCTTGCGGCACAGCTCCTTCACCGTGCCGTCGATAGGGGAGGGGAGCGCCGACTCCATCTTCATCGCCTCCAGGACGACCACGGCGTCGCCGGCCTTGACCTGCTGTCCCACCTCCACCTCGTACCTGATGACCATCCCCGGCATGGGGGCCACCACTGCACCCTCGGCGGTCGCCGCCGGGGCTGCCTTGGTCTCGGCCTTGGCTTCCTCGGGACGGGCCGTCCGGGGTGGCGCCGCGGTGGCCCGGGGCTGCTCTACGGCCACCACCCGCCTGGTGCCGGCGGGCTCTACTTCCACCTGGAAGTACTCGTCGCCGACGAAGACGTTGTAGGTGCGCAGGCCCGGCCCCTTGGGCGGGGCCTCCCGCTCCGGGCGCTCCACGAGCTTGCCTGCCTTGGCCTTGGCGATGAGCTCGTTCTCCCGCTTGACGTCCTCCAGTGTCTTGGGCCTCACGTCGGGGGGTGGCTCCTCCTGCCCGTACTTCCACTTGAGGTACCTCATCCCGGTGGTGGGGTACAGGGCGTACGCCAGCACGTCGCCGATGTCCTTGGCGATGTCCTTGGTGGCCTCCTCGGCCTTTTTCATCTCGGGCTCCAGCATGTCGGCGGCGCGGCTGGTGATGGGCTCCTCGCCGCGCTCGTAGCCCTTGAGCGCCATCTTCTGCACCTTGGGGTCCATGGGCGCCGGCGGGCGGCCGTAGAGGCCGTAGGCGTAGTCCTTCACCTGGCCCGATATCATCTTGTAGCGGCCCATGAGGACGTTCTGCACTGCCTGTATCCCCACTATCTGGCTGGTGGGGGTGACCAGGGGCGGGTAGCCCAGCTCCTTCCTGGTTCGGGGGAGCTCGGCGTAGACCTCCTCGATGCGGTCCAGCGCGTCGGCCTCGCGGAGCTGGGCCACCAGGTTGGTGGTCATGCCCCCGGGGATCTGGTGCACCAGCACGCCGGTGTCGATCACCGCCATCTTGGTGGTGTCCAGGTAGTCGCGGTACTTGGGGGCGATGGTCTCGATGTACTGGCCCAGCTTGAAGAGGTGGGACAGGTCGAGCCCGGTATCACGTGGCGTCCCCTGGAGGGCGACCACGATGGGCTCGATGGCGGGCTGCGACGACCTCAAGGCGAAGGGGGCGAGCGCGGTATCGACCACGTCCACCCCGGCCTCTGCCGCCTTCAGGTAGCTCATCGAGGCCATGCCGCTGGTGTAGTGGGTGTGGAACTGCACTGGTATCTTGAGCACGGCCTTGAGCGCCTGGACCAGGTCGTAGATATCGTAGGGGGCGGCCAGGCCGGCCATGTCCTTTATACATATGCTATCGGCGCCCATCTCCTGGAGGACGAGGGCCTTCTTCACGAAGTAGTCCACGGTGAAGATGGGCCCGCCCAGCCTGCGCTCGGTGAGCGAGTAGCACAGCGTCCCCTGGATGTGCCTGCCGCACTCCTTTATCGCCCGGTAGGGGGCCTCGAAGTTGCGCTCGTCGTTCAGGGCGTCGAAGACGCGGAAGATATCGATGCCCACCTCTGCCGCCTGGTGGACGAAGGCGCGCACCACGTCGTCGGGGTAGTTGCGGTAGCCCACCAGGTTCTGGCCGCGCAGCAGCATCTGGAGGGGGGTGTTGGGCATGAGCCGCTTGAGCACGCGTACCCGCTCCCAGGGATCCTCGTTCAAGAAACGGGTGGCCACGTCGAAGGTGGCCCCTCCCCACACCTCCATGGAGTAGAACCCCGCCTTGTCCATCTCCTCGGCGATGGGCTCCATGTCGGCGAGGCGCATGCGCGTCGCCAGCGACGACTGGTGGCCGTCGCGGAAGGTGGTATCGGTGATCTTCAGCGGGTCTTGTGCCGATTTAGTCTTCGCCATTGGGATAATCCCTCCTAGAGTGGCCTCGGGCTCACGCTCGAAGTCCTGGCCCGCAAGAGGTCGCGCCGTGCCATGGCCTCGCGGCGCCCACACCGCTTCCACCCCCCCCGCACCCGGGCGCGGAGTGAGGCCCGTGCCTCCTCTTCTTCCAACTCGTCGATGGCGGCCATGATGGCGGCCATGACCTTCTCTGCATCGGTCATGGTAGCTCCTAGAGCGGGATGTTGCCGTGCTTCTTGGGCGGGATGGTATCCACCTTGTTCTCCAGCATCTCCAGTGCGTTGATGATGCGCGGGCGTGTCTCCCGCGGGTCGATGACGTCGTCGATGTAGCCCCGTCCCGCCGCTACGTAGGGATTGGCGAACTTCGCCTTGTACTCCTCGATGAGCTGCTGCCTGGTCTGCTCCGGGTTCTCCGACTTCTGGATGGCCTCGCGGTGGATGATGTTTACCGCGCCGTCGGGGCCCATCACCGCGATCTCGGCGTTGGGCCAGGCGAAGTTGATGTCCCCCCTCAAGTGCTTGGAGCTCATCACGATGTAGGCCCCGCCGTAGGCCTTGCGGGTGATGACGCTCACCTTGGGCACGGTGGCCTCTGAGTAGGCGTAGATCATCTTGGCGCCGTGCTTGATGATGCCGCCGTGCTCCTGGTCGACGCCGGGCATGAAGCCGGGGACGTCGCACAGGGTGACGATGGGTATGTTGAAGCAGTCCAGGAAGCGCACGAAGCGCGCCCCCTTCATCGAGGCGTCGATGTCGATGACCCCCGCCGATACCGAGGGCTGCTGCGCCACGATGCCCACGGCGCGCCCGCCCATGCGGGCGAACCCGGTGATGATGTTGGGGGCGTAGTTCTCGTGCACCTCCAGGAACTCGCCGCTGTCGATGATGCGGTAGATGATGTCCTTCATGTTGTAGGCCCTGTTGGGGTCGTCGGGCACGACGTAGAGCAGGTCATCGTCCATGCGGTAGGGGTCGTCGCCGCTCTCCACCATGGGAGGGTCTTCCATGTTGTTCTGCGGGCAGAAGCTCAAGAGCCACTTCACGGTATCCAGGCACTCCTCGTCGTTCGCGGCGACGAAGTGGGCCACCCCGCTGGTGGAGGCGTGGGTCATGGCCCCGCCGAGCTGCTCGTGGGTCACCTCCTCGCCGGTGACCGACTTGATGACGTCGGGGCCGGTGATGTACATCTGGCCGGTGCCCTCCACCATGAAGATGAAGTCGGTGATTGCCGGGGAGTACACCGCGCCGCCGGCACTGGGCCCCATGATCACCGATATCTGGGGGATGACCCCGGAGCTCAAGGTATTCCGCAGGAATATGTCCCCGTACCCGGCGAGGCTGAGCACCCCCTCCTGGATGCGGGCGCCGCCGGAGTCGTTTAGGCCGACGAAGGGGGCCCCGTTCTTCAAGGCCAGGTCCATGGCCTTGCATATCTTCTGCGCCACCACCTCCGAGAGCGAGCCGCCGAACACGGTGAAGTCCTGGGCGAACACGAAGACCAGCCTGTCGTTCACCTTCCCGTAGCCGGTGACGACGGCGTCGCCCAGGAACTGCTTATCGCCCAGCCCGAACTCGATGGAGCGGTGGGTGACGAAGGGGTCGAGCTCGGTGAAGGTGCCCTCGTCGAAGAAGTACTCGATGCGCTCGCGGGCGGTGAGCTTGCCCCGCTCGTGCTGGGCGTCGATGCGCTTCTGGCCTCCGCCCATCTTCGACTCGGCGCGCATGCGGGCCAGGTTCTCGATCCTGTCTTCTATTGCCATTTTCCCCTCCAGGATAGATGCTTGGGCATTTGTGACAAGAATTACACGCCTATTGTATCACTTTCGTCGCTCTATGCGCAAGGAATGTGCCGCCGGGCACCCAGGTGGCGGACTGGGGCAGGCAGAGAGGCCCCAGGCAGAGCAGGGGTGGGACATCCCTAGCCATCCCCCTCTCGCCGGGCGATGGCCGCCGAGGCCTCGAGCAGCCGCTGTGCCCGCCGCGCGATGGGGATATCGATCATCTTGCCCTCCAGGGAGGTCGAGGCGAAGCCCTGGGCCTCGGCGGCGGCGAAGGCCTCCACGACGCGCTGGGCGTGCGCTATCTCCTCCGCCGAGGGGCGCATGAGCTGGTTCACCGGCCCTATCTGGCTGGGGTGGATGAGGAACTTGCCCTCGTAGCCCAGGCGGCGCACCATCTGGGTCTCCCTCACCAGGCCCTCTGTGTCCCTGAAGTCGCCGTAGGGGGTGTCGATGGCGATGACGCCCGCGGCCTTGGCGGCGATGACCACCATGGTGCGGGGGAAGAGGAGCTCCTCCCCGCCCTCGCTGCGCACCATGCCGGTGTCCAGGGTGAAGTCCTCGGCACCGAACATGATGCCCACGACGCGCGGCGAGGCGCTCGCGATCTGGTAGGCGTTGAGCAGGCCCAGTGCCGTCTCCACCCAGGGTATGATGGCCACCTGGCCCGGGGCCATCCCCCGCTCACTCTCCAGGCGGGCGATGATGGCCGCGGCCTCCTGTACGTCGGCGGCCGTGCCCGGCTTGGGCAGGTTGATCCCGTCGGTGCCGGGGATGACCACGGCCTCCAGGTCGTCCCGTCCGTAGCCGCTGCTTAAGGGGTTCACCCGCACGAACACCCTCTGCCCCGCCTGCTTCAAGGTGGCGATGGAGTCCCGCACCAGGGCGCGGGCGCTCTCCTTCTCTGCCGCGGGCACCGAGTCCTCCAGGTCCAGCACCAGGCAGTCGGCGGCGAAGGTGGCGGCCTTCTCCAGCATGCCCTGCCGGTTGCCCGGAACCGATATCGGGGTCCTCAGTAGCTCCATGTCCCGTGCTCCTCTCCGGTTTCACCCAGTATGGTATCTGGGGCCTCCCGTTGTCAAGCGTGGGGACGCCGTGGCACGGTGCGTATGTATTCTCAAGCGGCGTCGTCGTGTGCTAGAATCTACATGAGGGGGAGCGATATGACCTGCGCCCGAGACCTGGGGGTGACCCGCTGCGGCCCCGCCGAGTTGGTGTGGGGTGAGCGCACCTACATCATGGGGGTGCTCAACGTGACCCCCGACTCCTTCTCCGGCGACGGGCTGGGGGGCGACGTCGAGGCCGCGCTGGCACGGGCGCGGCGGCTCATCGATGAAGGCGCCGACATCATAGACGTGGGCGGGGAGTCCACCCGCCCCAGCGCGGCGCCGCTCCCGGCGGAAGAGGAGATGGCGCGGGTGCTCCCCGTCATCGAGCGCCTGGCCGCCGAGGTCGCCGTGCCTATAAGCATCGATACCTACAAGTACGAGGTGGCGCGGCGCGCCGTGGAGGCCGGGGCAGCGATGATAAACGACGTGTGGGGCCTGCAACGCGATGTGCGCCTCGCCGAGCTCGCGGCGCAGGAGGGTATCCCCCTCGTGCTCACCGCCAACCAGCGCCAGGTGGAGTACCGGGACGTCGTGCCCGAGGTCATTGCCTCCTTGAAGGGCGCCATCGAGGTGGCGCGGGGGCGGGGGGTGGCCTGGGGGGACATCATCGTAGACCCGGGCATCGGCTTCGGCAAGACCGTGGCGGGCAACCTGGAGCTCATCCGTCGCCTGGGGGAGCTCCGGGTGCTGGGGCGGCCCATACTGCTGGGCACGTCGCGCAAGTCGGTGATCGGGGCGGTGCTCGACCTGCCCCCCGAAGAGCGGCTGGAGGGCACGGCGGCCACCGTGGCCCTGGGGATCGCCTACGGCGCCGACATAGTGCGCGTCCACGATGTGCAGGCCATGGCGCGGGTGGCTCGCATGAGCGATGCCATCGTGCGCGGCGGGTGGCAGGGCTGACATGGCGGTGCCCGGCGGGCGGCAAGTGCCGGTCATGGTCTACCTGGGCCTGGGCTCCAACCTGGGGGAGCGAGAGGCGACTATAGAGCGGGCCATCGCCCTCCTCGGGGAGAGGCTCTCCATAGAGCAGGTCTCCTCGCTGTACCACACCGAGCCCGTGGGCTACGCCGAGCAGCCGCCCTTCTTGAACGCCGTGGTGGCCGCCAGGACAGACCTGGGGCCCATGCAGCTCCTCTCGCTGGCAAAGGGTATCGAGGCCGACCTGGGCCGTGTTCCCAGCTTCGTCAACGCCCCGCGCCCCATCGACATCGACATCCTGCTCTACGGCGACGAGGTAGTGTCGCTGCCGGGGCTGGTCATCCCCCACCCCCGCATGGTGGAGCGGGCCTTTGTGCTGGTCCCCCTCGCTGAGGTCGCCCCCGGCGTGGTGCACCCCACCAGTGGCGTGTCCATCGCCGAGCTTGAGGCCCGGGTCGCCGGGAAGGAGGGGGTGCGCTGGGTGGGGGGCCTGGGCCATCGTTGAACGGCGGGGGCGGCGGGCCACATCACGTGTGGAGAGGGCATCATGTATGAGGTATCGGTAAGGGAGCACTTCGATGCCGCGCACTACTTGAGGGAGTACCGGGGAAAGTGCGAGCGCCTCCACGGCCACCGCTACGAGGTGGTGGTGACGGTGCAGGTGCCCGAGCTCGACAGCTCCGGGCTGGCCTTCGACTTCGCCGAGCTCAAGCGCCACGTGAGGGAGGTGCTGGGGCAGTTCGACCACTCCTGCCTGAACGAGGTGCCGCCCTTCGACGGTATAAACCCCACTGCGGAGAACATCGCCGTCACCGTCTGCCGGGGGCTCAGCGACAGGATTTCCGCGGCCACCATCTCCCAGGTGCAGGTGTGGGAGTCACCCGACACCTGGGTCACCTACAAGCCATAGAGGGCCGTCTCGGCCGACGGGGTGGCCGATTAAGCGCTCGTGGAGGGGTTGCCCTCCTCGGGGAGCTGTGGTGGTGGCTCGATCTCGGTTACCGCCATGGTCCACCCTATCCAGAAGGCGAGGGCGAGCACGCTCAAGAGGCCGATCAGTACCGGCACGGCGATGGCCCAGTAGCTTCGGGCGATTATCCCCCATATGAAGGCCGCCCCCAACACGATGGTTGCCACGCAGATAACAACGCCAACCACTCGAGATTTCAGCATCGCTCGATGGTACCTCCTGTTCTATGTGCGCAGGTCTGGGGGGAGCAGATTGGGTATGGTCTCCTCGATGGGATATGTTGCGGGACACCGCTCGCAGTGCAGGGAGCCCTTGACTATCTCCCTGGTGTTCTCCTCTTCGACGGTGAGGGTGAGGGGGCCCTTGCACAGCGGGCAGGCGAGGATATCCATGAGTTCCCGTTTCATCGTGCCTCCTCGTGGGGGGTGCCGTGGGTGGGCACATCCCTCACGTGGATACAATTCTACTGCAACGGGGGCGGGCCGTCAACCGGCGATGGGGTGGCAGAGGGCGGTGACGCCCTCCTTACCTTGACACACGAGTGCTCTACCGATAGAATGCGGTGAGACAGTGAGAGGAGGACTACTGGAGTGAAGAAGACCAGGATATGTGACCTCCTAGGGATCGAATACCCCATCATTCAGGGCGGGATGACCTGGATCGCCAACGCCGAGCTGGCGGCCGCGGTCTCGGCTGCGGGCGGCCTGGGCATCATCAGCCCCAATGCCGGCATGGCGCTCGAGGGCGACGTGCTGCAGTGCCTTCGGGAGCAGATAGCCACCGCCAGGGGCTTAACCGATAAGCCCTTCGGGGTGAACCTCTCGGTGCAACTCCCGGAGGTGAGGGAGCTCATAGACATCATCATCGAGGAGGGGATAAAGGTGGTGACCACCTCTGCTGGCAATCCCGCTACCTATACCCCCCTCCTGAAGGAGTACGGGATAAAGGTGCTCCACGTAGTGGCCTCGGTGCGCCATGCCAAGGGCGCGGAGCGGGCCGGCGTTGATGCCGTCATCGCCGAGGGCTACGAGGCCGGCGGTCACAACGGCTTTGACGAGCTGTCCACCATGGTGCTGGTGCCGCAGGTAGTGGATGCGGTGGGCGTCCCTGTCGTTGCCGCCGGGGGCATCGCCGATGCCCGCGGCCTCGTTGCCGCGCTCGCGCTGGGGGCCGACGGGGTGCAGATGGGCACCAGCTTCGTTGCTACCACGGAGTGCATCGCTCACCCCGCCTTTAAGAAGGCCATCGTCGATGCCGCCGATACCGGGACGGTTATCACCGGCCGCACGCTGGGCCCGTCGCGAATCCTTAAGGGGGAGTTTGCCTCCAAGGTGCTGGAGATGGAGGCAAAGGGAGCGACGGCGGAGGAGCTCCTGGCCTTCATCGGCATCGCCCGCTCGCGGACTGGGGAGCTCGACGGCGACCTGGCCGAGGGCGAGGCGTACTGCGGGGCCGTTGCCGGCATGGTCAC
>JAXHUE010000004.1:90232-92395 GCA_034189655.1 Chloroflexota bacterium
GGGTCGATGGAGGGCCGATAGGACTCGATGTAGAGCTGGAGCGCCTCGAGGGGGGCCAGGCTCTCGACGGGGGCGAGGCCAAGCCGGGGGCGGTGCTCCCGCTGCACGTCGCGGCCGATGGCGGCGATGAAGTGGGCCTCTTTGAGCGCGCGGCGGAGCTCCCCCTCCTGGAGCATGCCGTCTAAGGCCTCAGGGACGGTGATTATGAGGCGGCAGATGGCATCGGGCACCAGGGCGGCGCGCCGCGCGATGGCGTCCAGCACTGCCCTGGTGGGGTCGCTCTCGCCGCGGTCGATGGTTGCCTCTATGGTGACGAAGCGGCGCGCCGCAACCGGTACGAACCGGAAGTCGACATTCCCCTTTCCCTTGATGTCCACCACGCAGAACCCCTTCTCGTCCTCCTCCTCGCTGAAGTCGATGCGCTGGAGGCTGCCGCTGTAGACCACGGGCGGGCACGAGGAGAGCACCTGGTAGGTATGGACGTGGCCCAGGGCCACGTAGTCGAAGGCCGGGTTGGCGACGCTGCTGGGCAGCAGCACGTAGTCGTGGCCCATGGTCATGGAGCGCTCCGAGCCCACCCTGGCGTTGGCGACGAAGGCGTGGGCGGCGAGGACCGCGGGCTGGCTGCCGTCTAAGCCCTCGGCCTCAGCGGCGATGCGCTCGGTAAGGATGGCCTCCATTCTGCGGTGTATCTCGTCGATGGTGAGGCCCCTCGTGTCCTCGCGGGCCAGCAACCCGCTCCTCCGCGCCCAGGGCAAGGCCACGATCTGGAGGGGGCCCTCCCTGGTCTCTACACGGTAAGTCCCCGCGGCGTTGGCCACGGTGACGTTCTCGACCTCCAGGGTGTGGAATATCTCCACTGCGGTGGCGCGGCCGAAGGCGTTGGGCAGGTCGTGGTTGCCGCTCAAGAGGAAGACCGGGATGCCCGCCGAGGCCAGCCGCCAGATTCGCCGGGCGAACTCCCGCTGATGGGTCTGGGAGGGGTCGCGGCTCTTGTAGGCGTCGCCGCAGAAGAGCACCAGGTCTGCCCGCTCCGCGATGGCGAAGTCCACCACCTCGTCGAAGGTGGCCAGGAAGTCGCCCAGGCGCGTGGAGAGGCCGGTATCGGGGTCGATGCGGCCGTAGTTCTCTACCCCCAGGTGCAGGTCGGCGAAGTGGATGATCCTCATCGCCTATACAAGATTACCTTCGATCGATAGCTCGCAAAAACTCATCCTCGTCGATTTCGAGCTGTTTCAGAATGTCGGAGAGCAGGTAAGGGCTGATGGATTTGGCGGGATGAATGGGAATCGGGGCGCGGCGACAATCCTGATGGTGAAATATTGCGTGGCCACCTTTTTGTCGCACCCTCTCGAGTCCCAGCGCCTGAAGTCCCCTGATAACCTCTCGAGCTTTAAGTGAGGGTAGCTTTGTCATACCGCAATAGTGACCTGGTTTGTACCAATTTCCTGTGGAATCTCCTCGCCGCGCTCCTTGCGGTATTCAAGGCAAAGCTCAAGCGCCTCTTTTATATTAGCCAGGCATTCTTCATAGGTCTCGCCCTGGGCGTGGGCTTCTGGAATCAGAGGGCAGCTAGCTATGTAGAATCCGTCAGGTGCTATCCTGATGACGACAGTGTATTCCATCCCTCACCTCCACAAGCGTAATTATAGCATAACTGTCCATCTCCAGGTGCAGGTCGGCGAAGTGGATGATTCTCATGTCAGTAGCCTATCACCCGTGCCCGATAAAGCGCCGACTGCGCTCCATGCGCTGCTCCACCGTGACATCGGGGCCGTCGGGCCACTCCAGGAGCTGGAGCACCACGCCGAAGCCACTGCGCGGGCCCACCAGGACCTCCTTGCGCCCGTCGCCTTCGAGCAGCTTCACCGGGACGCGCACCCCCTGGGCCTCCAGGTGGGCGGCGAGCCCCGCCACGTCGTCCACCTCCAGGCCGATGTGCTGCACCCCCTCGCCGCGCTCCTCGATGAACCTGTGGACGAAGCTGGACTCATCGGTGGCCTGCATCAGCGAGATGATGTTCTCGCCGAGCTGGAAGGTGGCGACGACGTAGTGCTGGAGCGGGTTCTGTGCCTGGGCGAGGAAGGTGGCCCCGAAGAGCTGCTCCAGGGCCCGGCGCGACTGCTCCAAGTCCTTTACTGCGAATGCGATGTGGTCAACCCT
>JAXHUE010000040.1:0-6502 GCA_034189655.1 Chloroflexota bacterium
ATGCCTGATTTTACGCTCGTATCCGACTTCCAGATGCTGGGCGACCAGCCCCAGGCCGTCGATAAGCTCGTCGCCGGCCTCGCCGCGGGCTATCGCCAGCAGACACTGCTCGGCGTCACCGGCTCGGGCAAGACCTTCACCATGGCCAACATCATCGCCCGGGTGCAGCGCCCCACGCTGGTCATCTGCCACAACAAGACCCTCGCCGCCCAGCTCGCCACGGAGTTTAGGGAGTTCTTCCCGGAGAACGCCGTGGAGTACTTCGTGAGCTACTACGACTACTACCAGCCAGAGGCCTACATCCCCAGGACCGATACCTACATCGAGAAGGACATCGATATCAACGAGGAGATCGATAAGCTGCGCCACGCCGCCACCCGCTCCCTGCTCACCCGGCGCGACGTCATCATCGTGGCCTCGGTGTCCTGCATCTACGGCCTGGGCTCGCCCGAGGACTACCAGCACTTCGTGGTACACCTGGAAAAGGGCAAAAGGTACAGCCGCGACAAGATAGTGCGCCAGCTCGTCGACATGCAGTATACCCGCAACGATATCGACTTCACCCGCGGCCGCTTCCGCATCCGCGGCGATACCCTGGAGATACAGCCCGCCTACGACGAGGTCGCCGTGCGCATCACCTTCTGGGACGACCAGGTAGAGCGCATCTGCCATGTCGACCCCTTGACCGGCGAGTTGCTCGGCGAGAGAGAGTCGGTGGAGATATACCCCGCCCGGCACTTCGTCACCTCCCACGAGAAGCTCGCCGCCGCCATCGTAGATATCGAGGCAGAGCTCACCGAGCGCCTCGCCTTGTTCCAGACCCAGGGCAAACCCCTGGAGGCCGAGCGCCTGGAGACCCGCACCAGCTACGACCTGGAGATGCTGCGCGAGGCCGGCTACTGTACCTCCGTGGAGAACTACTCGCGGCACCTGGCACGGCGCGCCCCAGGGAGCCCCCCGTGGACCCTGCTCGACTACTTCCCCAGCGACTTCCTCATGTTCATCGACGAGTCCCACATGACCCTGCCCCAGATACGGGGCATGTACCACGGCGACCGCTCGCGCAAGGAGACCCTGGTGGAGTTCGGCTTTCGCCTGCCCTCGGCACTGGACAACCGCCCCCTCACCTTCTCCGAGTTCGAGGAGCGGATACACCAGGTGATCTACGTCTCGGCGACCCCCGGCCCCTACGAGTACGAGCACAGCGAGCAGATAGCCGAGCAGCTCATCCGTCCCACCGGCCTCCTTGAGCCCACCATCGAGGTCAAGCCCACACAGGGCCAGGTAGACGACCTCATGGAGCAGATCAGGGTGCGGGTAGGCCGCGGCGAGCGCGTGCTGGTGACCACACTCACCAAGCGCATGGCCGAGGAGCTCGCCGACTACTTGAAAGAGATGGGGGTGAAGACCCACTACCTGCACTCCGAGATAGACACCCTGGAGCGGGTGGAGATACTGCGCGACCTGAGGCTGGGGGTATACGACGTCGTGGTGGGGATAAACCTCTTGCGCGAGGGGCTCGACCTGCCCGAGGTGAGCCTGGTGGCCATCCTCGACGCCGACAAAGAGGGCTACCTGCGCTCGCGCGATGCGCTCATCCAGACCATGGGCCGCGCCGCGCGCCACGTTGACGGCCATGCTATCATGTATGCCGACAGCATCACCGGGTCGATGAACACCGCCATGAACGAGATATACCGCCGGCGCAGCGCCCAGAAGGTATACAACGAGAAGCACGACATCACGCCGCAGGGCATCAGGAAGGCCATAAAGGACATCACCGACCGGGTGCGCGCCGTCTCCGAGGCCCGCACCCCCTACAGTGCCGCTCCCATGCCCCGGGCAGAGATGCTGCGCCTGATAAAGGACCTGGAGTCCCAGATGAAGGCGGCAGCCCGCGACCTGGAGTTCGAGAAGGCGGCCCTCCTCCGAGACCGCATCATCGACTTGAGAAGGGAGATGGAATAATGGCATCGCCGCTTCAGGAGTTCCGCGAGCAGATGCGGGACAAGCAGAGCGTGTTCAAGGCCGAGAGCCTGGGCGTCAAGCAGATGGGGAGCTGGCGCAACATCCACTACCCTCACCTGCTCCCCGAGGAAGCGTGGTCGCTCAACCTGTGGGAGGGGACATCGTACCAGGCGATAAGGCACTTCGCGCAGGCGGGCATCTCGTGGAGCGAGCAGAAGCACAGCATGCTCAGCTCGCAGGTGCTGTGTGTCAACCTGTTCTTCCCCCTGCGGAATCACCCGGAGGCGCTCAAGCCCTGGCTGGCCTCCCACTTCGATGTCGACCAGGTGGTCGCGGTCGAGTTCCAGTACGTCGGCCCCGACGACCGCGACTACTTCAACGAAGAGGGCAACCGCGGGCCGGGCCGCATCAGGGCCGACGTGGCCATCGCCTGGCTCGACCGGTCGCAGAAAAAGAACGTGCTCCTCATAAAGTTCACCTTCGCCGAGCGCAGCCTGGGGATGTGCAGCCAGCGAGGGAACCCCTCCCCGTGGCGCTGCCACTACTCGCGGAATGTGGTGGGGTCGCCGCACTCGTACTGCCACAAAGACGAGCTGGGGTTCACCTACTGGTACGACATCATGTCCCGCGAGAGCCCCTTCCTGCAGGAGCGCCTCACGCTGGAGGGCTACTGCCCCTTCCGCTACGACCTCTTCGCGCTGATGCGCGGCCAGCTCCTGGCCCATATGCTGCAGGAGGACAACGGCAACGATATCGCGCGGGCGTACTTCGGGGTGATGTACCACGCCGACAACGATGAGCTCCTGCGGATGCCGCACTGGTTCTACCGGGAGCGCAACCCGCTCCGCGCCTGGCCCACGCTGCTCAAGGACGAAAGCTCGTTTCGCCCCTTCACCATCCAGGAGATGGTCGCCGCCATGGAGGGGGCGCTCCCCGGCGACCTCTCCGAGTGGCGCGCCTACTTGAAGCAGCGCTACGGCCTGTAGCATACTTCTTTCCGTAGAGGGGAGCGGTGGCAGAGAGAGAGACCCGCCAGGAGCGCAGGGAGCGGCGACGGCGCAAGGCGCGAGAGCGCATCCCCCAGCACGGCAAGGGCCTGGGGCGCGTCTACCGCGACGCCGTGCTCAAGCGCCTAAAGAGGAAAGGCACCCCCCCACAGTGAGCGGAAGCGGCGAGGGCTACTCCCCCTCCTCCTCCTCCGGCGGCGGCACCTCCTCGGCACGCGAGGGGAGGTAGGCCATGAGCTCCTCTACCACCCGCGCCACGCCGTCCTGGAGCTGGGCCATCTCCCGCGAGAGGGCGAACCCGATGCGGGTGCTGTAGCGCCCCATGAGACGATACCTCTCGTAGCGCTCCCGCACCAGGGTGCGCGGGTACACCCCCTGGGCCTCGACGACCTCGTCGAGGAGGAACTTCTTGAGCTGCCTGGCCGCCTCTTCGGGGTCGGTGTGGGCGCCCCCCTTGGGCTCAGGCACGATGACGTCGGCCACGCCCATCTGCTTGCAGTCCTGCGCGGTCAAGCGCAGCGCCGGGGCCACCTCCTCGGCGCGCGAGGCGTCGCGGTACAGGAGGGCGGCCGCCCGCTCCGGGGGTATGACCGAGAATATGGCGTTCTCCAGCATGAGGGTGCGGTCGGCCAGGCCGAGGGCGAGCGCCCCCTCGCTGCCCCCCTCGCCGATGATCACCGAGATGACAGGGGTGGGCAGGTCGGAGAGCATGGCCAGGCAGGAGGCGATGGCGTTCCCCACCCCCCGCTCCTCGGCCTCGAGGCCGGGGTACGCCCCCGGGGTATCGATCAAGGTGAGGAGGGGGAGCCTCAGCTTGCCGGCGAGGGCCATGGCCCGCTGTGCCTTGCGGAACCCCTCGGGACGGGCCCTCCCCTGGTGCCCCTGCTCGCCGTCGTGACCCCGCTCCTGGGCGATGATGACCACTGCCTCGCCCCCCAGGTCGGCCAGGCCGCACACCACGGCGGGGTCGTCGCCGTAGGCGCGGTCGCCGCGGAGCTCGACGAAGCTGGTGCTCATGCGGGCGATGTAGTCGAGCGACGTGGGCCGCTGCTTGTGGCGCGCCAGTTGCACGCTCTGCCACGCCGACTCGCGGTGCAGCGAGGGTGCCGGGAGCGGTGACAGCCGCCTCATGGTGGTGAGGCGATAGGTAGAGCCGAACAGGTCAAGGATGACGGAGAGGAGCTCGCGGAGGCGGGGGCGCTCCACGATGGAGTCTATCATGCCGTGGGCCAGGTGCGACTCGGCGGTGTGGGCGTCCTCGGGGAGGGGCCGGCCCATGGTCTGCTCCACCACGCGCAGCGGGGCGAAGCCGATCAGGGCGTGGGGCTCGGCGACGATGATATCGGCCAGGTTGGCGAAGCTGGCGTACACCTCGCCCGAGGTGGGGTTGGCCATCACCGAGACGAAGGGGAGGCCCGCCACGTGGAGCCTCTTGGCCGCGGCCGCCGTCTTTGCCATCTGCATGAGGGCATACAGCCCCTCCTGGACACGGACGCCGCCGGACGATACCACCGCCACCACGGGGAGCTTGCGCTTTACCGCCAGCTCGAAGGCGAGGGCCACCTTCTCCCCCACCACGCAGCCCATGCTGCCGCCTAAAAAGCTGAAATCGAGCACCATGAGCACTGCCGGGCTGCCCCCGATGTAGCAGGTACCGGTGGTCACCGCCTCGGTGAGGCCGGTCCTCTTCTGGGCATCGAAGATGCGCTTGCGGTAGGGGGCCTCGCCGGAGAAGGAGAGCGGGTCGAGGGAGGCCAGGGTGCGGTTGGTCTCGCTGAAGCTCCCCTCATCGACGAGCAGGGCTATGCGCTCGCGTGCCGGCAGTGCGTAGTGGAACTGGCACTGGGGGCACACGCGATAGGTGGCGAAGAGCTCAGACTGGGACAGGTCGGCCTCGCAGTAGAGGCAGCTTTCCATCTCGTCGAAGCCCGCCCCCCCCACCTCCTCCCCGCCGCGCCTGCCAAAGAGCCGTCCGATGAATTCCCATACCACTGTATGCTAACCTCCGTTCTCTGCCTCTCCCCGCGCCGCCGGGCCCTCGCCGCGCTCGACGAGGCCCTCCTGCTCCAGCATATCCATGATGCGTGCCGCCCTGGGGTAGCCGATGCCGAGGCGGCGCTGCAGGAACGAGGTGGAGATGCGCTTGTGCTCCTGGGCCAGGCGTCTGGCCCGTGCCAGCATGGGGTCCTCATGGGGTGTGGCCTGTGATTTCACCTCCTCCACCATGGGGACTATGGAGTGCTCGCGGGGGTGCTGGCCGATCCAGAAGCTCACCAGCCTCTCGATCTCGGCGTCGGAGACGAAGCTCCCCTGGAGCCGCTTCGGCCGGGCGGCGTCGGGGGCGAGGAAGAGCATATCGCCGCGGCCCAGCAGCTTCTCGGCACCGCCGGTATCTAAGATGGTGCGCGAGTCCACCTGGGCGGTCACCGCGAAGCTGATACGGGCGGGGAAGTTGGCCTTGATGAGGCCGGTGACCACGTCCACCGAGGGCCGCTGCGTGGCCAGGATGAGGTGGATGCCGGTGGCCCGCGCCAGCTGGGCCAGGCGGCACACGGTGCGCTCCACCTCGTCGGGGGCGGCGGCCATCAAGTCGGCGAGCTCATCGATGACCAGCACCAGGTAGGGGAAGGCCTCCTTTATGCGGGGGTTTCTGTTGTAGGCCTCGATGTCGCGCGCCCCCACCGCGGCCATCTGCTCGTAGCGGCGGTCCATCTCGCGGTTCAACCAGTTCAGGGTGTTCACTGCCTTCTCCTGGCTGTAGACCACCGGTGCCGCGAGGTGGGGCAGCGCGGCGAAGCTCACCAGCTCCACCCTCTTGGGGTCGATTAAAAGGAGGCGCAGCTCGTCCGGGGTGGCGTGAAAGATGAGGTCGACGAGTACGGACTTGATGCACACGCTCTTCCCGCTGCCGGTGGCCCCGGCGATGAGGAGGTGGGGCATCTTGGTGAGGTCGGCGACCACGGCCTCGCCGGAGACCCCCTGCCCCAGGGCCAGGGGCAGCCTGGTCTTGGGCTGGAGCCTGGCGAAGGCCGGGCTCTCGATGATGCTGCGCAGGCTCACCATGCCGGCCACGGAGTTGGGCACCTCTATGCCCACGATGGGCTTGCCCGGCACCGGGGCCTCTATCTTGATGGAGGGGGCAGAGAGGGCCAGGGCCAGGTCGTTGGCCAGGGAGGCGATGCGGTCCACCTTGACCCTGGTCTTGGACACCTCCTGGAGGCGCACCCTCACCGTGCCGTCGCGGTCTTTCTCCTTTATCTCTTTGTACTTGCGGTCCCACCCCGGCTCCACGCCGTACTGAGTGACCGCGGGGCCCACGTTGACCTGCACCACCTTGGCCTCGACGCCGTAGCTGGCGAGGGACTCCTCGATGAGCCGGGAGCCCCTCTCGGTATCGACCTCTGTCGGCCCCACCTCCGGCATGCGGTCCAGTATGGAGATGGAGGGCAGTTGCCACCTGCCGCTCTGGTCGGGCCTCGCCTTCTCCGGCTCCGCGACGATGACCACGGGGGCCACCGCTTCCGGTG
>JAXHUE010000040.1:6602-8754 GCA_034189655.1 Chloroflexota bacterium
CCTCTTCTCCACGGTGGTGCGGCGCCCCTCGACCATAGAGGCGATGGGCGCCCACAGGGCTCGCCCCAGGGCGGCGGCGCCGCGGCCGAGGGAGCGGTGGAGGGGTCGGCGGCGATAGGCGGCAGCCAGCGCCGCGGTAGTCCGCTTAGCCAGCCGCCAGCACTGCCTGGGTGCAATGAGGCAGACGCCCAGGGCGACGATGGCGACGAGGCGCAGGATGCCCCAGGCGTCGGGGGCGCCGATAATGGCCGCGCCCAGGGCCCCCCCCAGTCCGAAGAAGGCCAGGACGCCGAAGAGGGCGCAGAGGAGGGCGATGGCCCCCAGCGCCTGGTTCCACACCCCGGCGGCGGCGCTCAGCCATCTGCCGATACCCTGAAAGAAGCCAGGCAGCCGTCGTCGCTGCCAGACCAGCAGGACGAGGAGCACCAGCGCCGCCGCCAGCGCGACGATGCCCCAGCCGAAGAGGCCCCACACCGCATTCCAGGCCGTGGTCAGCCCGGCGAGCACCGGGCCGCGGAAGGCGAAGAGGAGCCCCAGGGCGATGGCGACCACGATGAGCCGTCTCACCACGGGTGAGAGCAGGAAGCGGAAGGTGCGCCCTGCCACCGAGGGTCTCTCCTCGGCCTTCCCTTTCTTGGGTGGTGGCTTAGCCTTCTTGGGTGGTCCCTTCTGGTCTTTAGGCATATGTCTTAAGCTCACTAGAACATGGGGAGCTGTTTGGGCTCTGGCTCCTCCTCCTTGACCTTCTCGGCCTGGGAGAGGATGGCCGGGATGCGCTGCATATCCTCCTGAATGGTCTTGCGCAGGCTCGCCTGGTGGAGTGCGGCGGCGGGGTGGTACATCACGTAGAAGAGGCGGCTGTCGCTGCGCTTCAGCTTGCCGTGGGCCTTGCCGATGGCCTCGCCGGGGAAGAACTGTGTCAGCGAGTAGCGTCCCAGGGTGACGATGAGCCTGGGGTTGATGATCTCTATCTGCCTGTCGAGCCACTTGCGGCAGGCCCCTATCTCTGCGGGGAGCGGGTCGCGGTTGGAGGGAGGCCGGCACTTGATGACGTTGGCGATATAGACATCCTCTCGGCTCAGGCCTATGGAGGCCAGGAGCTCGTTTAAGAGCTGGCCTGCGGGCCCGACGAAGGGGCGGCCCTGCTGGTCCTCGTGCCATCCTGGGGCCTCGCCGATGAAGAGGATATCGGCAGTCTCGCTGCCCTCTCCGGGCACGGCGCGGTTGCGGTGAGCAGAGAGGGGGCAGTCGGTACAGGCTGCTATGTCATGAGAGAGCTCGCTCAGTGCAGACACCTGTCATCTCCTTTAAGTGGTAGTGCTCGCTCGCCTGCGGTCGCCCAGCACCATGGCCAGGCCGACGAGGACGATAACGATGCCGAATATGCGGCGCAGTAGCGCGGCGTCTATACAGTCGGCGGCCATGCTCCCCAGGAGACCGAAGACGATGGCGGCGGGCACGATCCACAGCGCGGTGGCTCCCTCGACGGTGTGCTGGCGGAAGTTGGAGAAGGTGCCCACCAGCGCCGTCACCGCGATGACGGCGAGCGAGACCCCCTGCGCTGTGTGCTGGTCGACGGCTAAGAAAAAGACCATGCCTGGGATTAAGATGACGCCGCCGCCGATGCCGAGCATACCGGCGAGCACCCCGGCGACCAGCCCTAGTGCGATGGTGATGGCGATGGACACCGTTCCCCCCCTCGCTATGCGCTGCTGAATATCATGTAGAGACCGAGGCAGATGATGAAGGCAGCGAAGGCCCACCTAAGCTGTCGAGCCGGCACCCTCACCATGAGCCTGGTACCGATGAGCACGCCGACCATGCTGCCCGCTGCCAGGAGGGCGATGAGCGTCCAGTCCGTGTGGCCCAGGGCGAAGTAAGTGATGGCCCCCGCCAGGGCGATGAAAAAGACGATGGCCAGGGACGTGGCGTGGGCGCGGTGCTGTTCGAGGCCCATGGTAGTTACGAGGAGGGGCACCAGGAAGACCCCTCCACCGACGCCGGTGAGACCGGCGAGGGAGCCAGCAACGGCCCCGATGAGGGTAGAAAGAGAGGCCCGTCTGCCCAAACCGTCCTCCCCTCGGTATTTTGCGATGATAGCACACCCACCTAGCCAAGTCAATTATAGCAGAGACGCCGTGAGACCCCGCCT
>JAXHUE010000041.1:0-8617 GCA_034189655.1 Chloroflexota bacterium
ATGGCTCGAAGCCCTTGAGCAGGCCCCTGATGTACCCTATCTGCCCCACATGCTGCCCCAGCTCGGTGATGAGGTGGCTCACCATGTGCCCGATGCTCACCTCGCCGAAGAGCCGCGAGTGCACTATCTCGTCGAAGCGGACGGGCTCGGCCCCCTCGATGAAGGCCACGGTGCGGGCGCGCACGGCATCGCCGTAGGCCAGGAGGTCGGCGAGCCTCACCCGCGGGAAGCCGTCCACCTGCTCCGCGGTGTAGCCGTAGCCGGTGAACCGCGGGTCTTCAGGGAGGCTCATACGCTGGTGCCAGCGCTCCGCCTCCCACACCTGGGGTACCTTCTGGAACAGGTACTGGAAGAACCAGTCCTCCACGCGGAGCATGTGCCACAGGATGAAGGCGATGTGATTGGCCCCGGGCCGGGGCTGCCACATGATGTCGTCGTCGCCGAGGCCTTCCAGCCACTGCGCCAAGGCCGCGTGTAAGTCACGTAGGCCGTCGAGGGCGAAGTCCCTTGCATCCACTCTCAACCTCCTTCTTCGACCTCTACCCCTCGAAGCCCAGCCAGAGCTGGCCGCCGGGGGGGAGCACCTCCATGGGCTCGCCGCAGAGCTTGGCCGAGAGCGTGGGCACCAGCCCGGGGAGGGGCACCCTTATCTGCTTCATGCTGTCGCGCTCGCGGATGGTGACCGCGTTGTCCTCCAGGGACTGGAAGTCGATGGTGACGCACAGCGGGGTGCCGATCTCGTCCTGCCTGCGGTAGCGCCTGCCGATGCTCTGTGCGTCGTCGAACTGGGCCATGAAGCAGCGGCGTACCTGGGCGTAGCAGTCGCGCGCCATGGGGGCCAGGGCCTCGTTGCGGCTCAGAGGGAGCACCGCCACCTTGACCGGGGCCAGCTCCGGGTGGAGGCGCAGCACCACGCGCACCTCGTTCTTGTCCTGCTCCTCGTCGTAGGCATCGGCGAGGAAGGCGAGGAAGGAGCGGTCGACCCCCGCCGAGGGCTCGATGATGAAGGGCAGGTAGTGCTGGTTGGCGTCGACGTCGAAGTAGCGCAAGTCCTTGCCGCTGTGCTCGCTGTGCTGCGCCAGGTCGAAGTCGCCGCGGTTGGCGATGCCCTCAAGCTCGGCCCAGCCCATGGGGAAGCGGTACTCGATGTCGGTGCAGGCGCGGGCATAGTGGGCCAGCTCGTCGGCGCCGTGAGGCTTCAGGCGCAGGTTGTCGCGGTCGATGCCCAGGCCCACGTACCAGCTTAAGCGCTCCTCCACCCAGTAGCTGAACCAGCGCTCGGCGTCCTCGGGCCTGGTGAAGAACTCGACCTCCATCTGCTCGAACTCGCGGCTCCTGAAGATGAAGTTGCCCACAGTGATCTCGTTGCGGAAGGCCTTTCCCGTCTGGGCGATGCCCAGGGGGAGCTTCCGGCGCACCGTTGCCATCACGTTGGCGAAGTTGACGAATATGCCCTGGGCCGTCTCCGGGCGCAGGTACACCACGGCGGCCTCGTCCTCCACCGGGCCGAAGAAGGTCTTGAACATGAGGTTGAACATGCGGGGCTCGGTGAGCTCGCCGCCGCAGCGGGGGCAGCGGCCGCCGGCGGCCTCGTCGGCGCGCCAGCGCTGGTGGCACTCCCGGCAGTCCACCATCGGGTCGGCGAAGCCGCCCACGTGGCCGCTGGCCTGCCACACCTTGGGGTGCATCAGGATGGAGCAATCGAGCCCCACCATGTCGTCGCGCCCCTGCACCGTGGCCCGCCACCAGGCGTCCTTGATGTTGCGCTTGAGCTCCACTCCCAGGGGGCCGTAGTCCCAGCAGCTTGAGAGGCCGCCGTATATCTCGCTGGAGGGGAAGATGAAGCCGCGGCGCTTGCACAGGGAGACGAGCGTGTCCATGTCAACCATCAATACGTGCTCCTCGGGGACTGAAGTCCTGTGGTGACCATTAACAGAAGGTACCAGTTTTACCCCCAGATGTCAAAGGGTTGACATCCACAGGCGTATGCCGAACAATAGAGGCATGGGAAAGATGCTGCTTAGGATGCTTGAGGTGGGGCCTTTCGGCTCAAACTGCTACATTGTGGGCTCAGAGGACACCATGGAGGGGCTGATAATCGACCCCGGCGCCGATGCCGATACCATCCTGGCCAACGTGGCGGAGATGGGGCTGGATATCAAGCTCATCGTGATCACCCACTCCCACATCGACCACGTGGGGGCGCTGGCGCGGGTCAAGGAGGCCACCGGTGCCACCTTCGCCATGCACAAGGACGAGGGCGACGGCAAGATCATGCAGGGCATCGCCCGCATGCTGGGGTCGCTCATGGGGGGCTCGGTGGGGCCCATGCCAAATCCTGACAGGCTGCTCGAAGACGGCGATACCATCGAGGTAGGCGACATCGAGCTCGCCGTGCTCCACACGCCAGGCCACAGCCCCGGGGGCATCTCCCTCTACGGGCATGGGGCGCTGTTCTCCGGCGACACCCTGTTCAACTTCGGCATAGGCCGCACCGACTTCCCCGGCTGCAGCCACAACGTGCTCATCGAGAGCATCCGCACCAAGCTGATGACGCTCCCCGACGAGACCGTGGTCTTCCCCGGGCACGGGCCCCGGACCACCATCGGCAACGAGCGCAGGTACAACCCTTTCTTGAGCTAGGGCGCTCCCGCTAGAGCACCCCAGAGACGTTGATCAGCACCGGCGCCAGCACCAGGGACACGATGGACATGAGCTTAATCATGATGTTGAGCGAGGGGCCCGAGGTGTCCTTGAACGGGTCGCCCACGGTATCGCCCACCACCGCTGCCTTGTGAGCGTCCGAGCCCTTGCCCCCGAAGTTGCCGGCCTCGATCCACTTCTTGGCGTTGTCCCAGGAGCCGCCGGCGTTGGCCATCATCACTGCCACCATGAACCCGGCGGCGGTGGCCCCGATCAGGAACCCGCCCAGGGCCAGCGGCCCCAGCAGGAAGCCCACCACCACAGGGGCGGCCACGGTGATGATGCCTGGGGCTATCATCTCGCGCAGGGCCGACTTGGTGCAGATGTCCACGCACTTGCCGTACTCCGGCCGCGCCTGCCCCTCCATGAGCCCCTTGATCTCGCGGAACTGGCGGCGCACCTCGTTGATGATGGCGAAGGAGGCGCGGCCCACCGCGTTCAGGGTGAGGGCGCAGAACAGCGCCGGCATGAGCACCCCCAGGAACAGCCCGGCTATCACCGAGGGTTCGAGCAGGTTGATGCCGGTGAGCTCCAGGCCCACGGCCTGGGTGTAGGAGAGCATGAGGGCCAGGGCGGTCAGGGCGGCGGCGCCGATGGCGAAGCCCTTGCCCGTGGCCGCCGTGGTGTTGCCCAGCGAGTCCAGGGCGTCGGTGCGCTCCCTGATCTCCGGCGGCAGGTCCGACATCTCAACGATGCCGCCGGCGTTATCGGCCACAGGCCCGTAGGCATCGGTGGCCAGGGTGATGCCCAGCGTGGAGAGCATACCGATGCCGGCGATGGCGATGCCGTACATATCGGCGAAGTGGTAGGCCACCATGATGGCGGCGGCGATGATGATGATGGGAGGGGTCACACTGAGCAGGCCGTTGGCGAAGCCGGCGGTGATGTTGGTGCCGGCCCCGGTCTGCGAGGACTCGGAGATGCGGCGCGTGGGGCCGAAGGCGTAGGAGGTGAAGTAGTTGGTGCTCTCGCCGATGAGCACCCCGGCCACGAGGCCGGCGAGCACCGCCCACAGGACGCCCCAGCCGGCGCCCAGGAAGTACACCGCCAGCGCGGCGAAGCCCGCGGTGAGGATGGAGGCGGAGAAGGTGCCGCGGCGCAGCGCGTTGAGCAGCGCCCCCATCTCTGGCTTGTCGCCCACCCTCACCAGGAAGGCGCCGATGATGGAGGCCACGATGCCGCCGGCGGCGATCATCATGGGGAGCCACCACGCCACCTGGGTGGAGGCCAGCCCGGCGGCCACGGCCACGGTGGCCAGGGTCATGGTAGCGATGATGGAGTCCACGTAGGACTCGAAGAGGTCGGCGCCCATGCCGGCCACGTCGCCCACGTTGTCACCGACGAAGTCGGCGATGACGGCGGCGTTGCGCGGGTCGTCCTCTGGTATGCCCTGCTCCACCTTGCCCACCAGGTCGGCGCCGGTGTCCGCCGCCTTGGTGTAGATGCCGCCGCCCGCCCTGGCGAATATGGCCACCAGCGAGGCGCCGAAGCCGAATCCGGGGATGATCTTGATGAACGCATCGGGCTGTAGGTGGAAGGCGAAGTACAGTACGGAGAGCCCCAGCACGCCGATGCCCACCACCACCATGCCCATCACCGCGCCGCTGCGGAAGGAGACGCGCAGGCCGTGGTTTAGGCTCTGCTCGGTGGCAGCCGCGGTGCGGGCGTTGGAGCGTATCGCCATGTTCATGCCGATGAAGCCGGCGAGCCCGGAGCACACCGCGCCGAAGGCGAAGGCGATGGCCACCCACCAGCCGAGGTGGGGTATCAGCCCCAGGGCCACGGTGATCACCACCACGAATATGGCCAGGATGCGGTACTCCCGGCCCAGGAAGGCCATGGCCCCCTCTTTGATAGCCGCGGATATCTCCCGCATCCTCTCCGAGCCCTCATCCTGCCGCAACACATAGAAGGCGGCATACGCTGCGAAGGCAAGCCCCAATACCCCGGCTATCACCGCAAACAAGATAGCATCCATGACTTGACCTCCTTAGCCAATTTCAACCCACGCCTTAAGCATATCGTTCACGGGCCCACTATGGCTCCTTTCTGTGCTCAAGATTGTGTCCCCAGCCTCCGCTCCACGCTGGCCAGCCTCTGCGCCAGGTCGCTCTGCCGCGTGGCGAGGGTGATGTCGCCGCGGGTGCGCTCCAGGATGCCGCGCACGGCGTCGGTGGTGCGCCTCAGTCCCTGGGTCATGGCATCGGGGAAGTCCATGGTCACCAGTATGCTGTAGATATCGTCCATGGCCCCCAGAAGCTCCTCGCAGCGGGATACCTCGCCCTTCCTCAGGATGTCCAGGATGTGGCGGCGCAGCTCGCCCACCGCCTCCCCCAGCCCGTTCAGGTACGCGGCGTAGCCCACATCAAGCTCTTCGGGGGAGGGCAGGGAGTTCTCCGCGATGAGCCCCAGCGTGGCGCAGCCCTCCACGTACTCCTTCTCTGCGTTGTAGACGAAGCCGGCGTGGAGCAGCTCCGGGTGCTGCTCCAGCGTCTGGTATATCTCGACGAACAGGGCACGCGCCTTGGCCAGCCTCTCCCTGGCGTCTGCGTACTCCCCGCGGTGGACGGCACGAATGGCGTCGGTAGAGTGGCGCAGCGCCTCTCTGGACATGCGCAGCCCCTGCTCCCGCGCCGCGTCCTTGGCCCCCAGGGTGGCGCGTGCCTGCTCCGCGATGAGCTCCAGTCTCTCTGTAGGCCTCTCCATTTATGTAGCCTCCATCTTCTTCACCAGCCGCTGTGCCCCCTCGGCGATGTCGGGCGCGCCCAGCACGGCGCCGATCACCACCGCCGCGTCCGCCCCCGCCTCCATGACCGCGGCGACGTTGTCTTCGTTGATTCCCCCGATGGCGACGATGGGGAGCGATACCACCTCCCGCACCTGGCGCAGCCGCTCCAGGCCCACCACGATGGCCCCGTCCTTGGACGGGGTGGGGTAGATAGAACCCACGGCGATGTAGTCGGCGCCGTGGGCCTCGGCGACGAGCGCCTGGTCGACGGTGGTGGTGGAGCAGCCCAGGAGGGTCTCTACGGGGAGCAGCCGGCGCGCCTGGGCCACCGGCAGGTCGCCCTGCCCGATGTGGAGGCCGTCGGCGCGGGCGGCGATGGTGACATCGAGGTGGTCGTTCACGATGAAGAGCGCCCCGCCCTGGGCGCACACGTCGCGGAGCACCCTGGCCGAGGCCAGCACCTCCCCCTTCTCCCGCCGCTTATCGCGGAGCTGGATGACGGAGGCGCCGCCGCGGATGGCCTGGCGGGCCACCTCGGCCTCCCCCCTCCCCCCCAGGGCCTCGTGGTCTACGATGACGTAGAGCCCGGCGATGCGCCCCCTCTGCCCGCGGCGCATCAGGCGGGCCACCATGGTGCGCTCGATATCGTAGAGGGCGAAGCGTGCCCTCTTGAACGGGCTCGGGTCCAGCATGGCCTCGGGGAGCTTGGCCATCTCTTCGAGGGCGCGGAGCGACTCCTGCGCCCTCCTGGCGTTGGCGGTGACGATGGAGGCGATGTCGGTGCGCCTGGCCTCCTGGGGTGTCTCGGCGAAGGCGCCGATATCGCCGGCCGAGTCCCGCGCCCAGAGGAACTCCAGGTGTTGCTGGCCTGCCGAGAGCTCGTGGCGCAGCGACTTCAAGTCGCTCGTCAGAGAGGCGTCTTCGAGTATGAAGCGGGCCACGTCCTCCAGGAGGCGCAGGCCCTCGCTCAGGCGGTTTATGTTGGCATCGATAAGGCGCAGCATAATCGGGCTACAGGTCCTTAAGCGGCTCCGGCATCTCTCCCTCGCGGGCGGCGTCGATCATCTCGCGCACCTCGGAGAAGGTGTTCCAGTACTCCTCGCTGCGCATGTCCATGCCCATCTCCTTCAGGCGGTGCTCCGCCCAGCGGCCGACGTTGCGCGGGTCACTGTAGTAGTCGGAGCCCCCCATGGCCTGGGGCGGGCCTGCCTGCTCCAGCCAGGACTGCTGGGAGCGGTGGTAGGCAAAGCCGGAGATCAGGCGCTCAAGCTCTGTGCCGCCGCACTGGGGGCACTGCGGAGACAGCGGGCTCGATATGCTCCTCACAAAGAGGCTCACCTTCCTCCCGCAGCCCTGGCAGCGAAACTCATAGACGGGCATAGCCCTTCACCCCCATTTCGCTAGTCCTCGTCGGAAAACGGGTTATCGATGGCACTGAAGTCGGGTATCTCACCGCGCTCCATCCGCTCCAGCGCCTCGTCGTACTCCGGGGAGCTGTGGTCGTCCTCCATTCCCATGGTCATGCGGCGGTTCCACTCGGCCAGGGCCTGCGGGTCGTTGCGCATCATCCCGGCAGTGAGCTGGCCGTCGGTGAGGATGTCCTCGTAGATGTCCTGGTGGGTCTTGCGCAGGGCAAACGTGGAGAAGAGGCGGGAGAGCTCTTCGCTGCCGCACTGTGGGCACTTGGGTACACTCTCGAAGCTCCGCAGGTAGATGGCCACCTTGCGCCCACAGCCGTTGCAGTGGTACTCGTATATCGGCATGGGGTCTCACCCCCCTTCGTATCACCAGGCTGGTGCTATCTGGTGCTATATTGTACCATATCGCTGGGGAGAGGTAAATTGGGCCCGCGCCGTTGGCTAGCCGGTGATGTTCTCGATGACCTCGATGCGCCTCGTCCCGCCCCCAGGCCCCAGCTCGATGGCCACTACGTCGATGCGCCACGAGGAGGGCAGGCCTGTCCGCTCCGCCACGTAGCCCTCGGCCAGGGCGCAGAGCCGCTCTCTCTTGCGCGCGTCCACGGACTCTTCGGGCAGCCCGAAGGAGGTTCCTCTCCTGGTGCGCACCTCGACGAAGACTAGCACGCCGTCTTTCTCGGCGACGATGTCGATCTCGCCCTCGCGGGAGCGCACGTTGCGCTCCCGGATGGTGTAGCCCAGCCCGGCCAGGTGGCGGGCGGCGATGTCCTCTCCCCGTGCCCCCACGTCGCGGCGTCTCATGTCACCTTAAAGTATAGGGGCTCGGGCCCGCTGTGGGCAAGCCCGCCCCATATCCGCTATAATAGGGGTGGAGGGCGTATGAAGGCTGCCAGTGAGTGTCTCCCCTGCCTGCGCCGCCTGGTGCACCAGGCGGCCACTCTGGCCACGAACGATGAGGCCTTGAGGGCCCAGGCTCTCGATGAGGGGCTGGCCATCGTCGAGGGGCGCTTCTCCTACCAGGGCACCACCATCGGGCTCGCCACTGCGCTCCACGAGGCGGTCAAGACGGTGACGGGAAACCCGGACCCCTACCGCGGGATGAAAGACCAGGAGATGGCGCTGGCACGGGGGCTCATCGCTACCGTGGCTTCGCAGTATGCCCCTGACTTCGAGGGGGGACTGGCCCTCGCTGCGCTGGGCAACTCCATCGACTTCTTTAAAGACGCGGACGCCATCGAGGCTGACCTGGAGCGGGGTGTCCGCTTCACCATCGACCACTCTCGCCGCTTCGAGGAGCGGTGCCGCGGGGCAGGGCAGGTGCTCTTCCTGGCCGATAACGCGGGCGAGGTCTTCTTCGACCTGCCACTGGTGCGCTGGCTCTCGGGGGTGACCTCGGTGACTTACGTGGTCAAGGGGGCCCCGGTGCAGAACGATATCACCATGGCTGACCTTGAGTTGAGCGGGCTGGCCGATGAGATGGGCGCCCTGGCCCGCATTGCTACCACGGGCACGGCGACGCCGGGGGTGCTCCTCGACTTGGCCTCTGAGGAGTTCCTCGCGCTGTTCCGCTCGGCTGACGTGGTCCTGGCTAAGGGTATGGGGTACTACGAGTCGCTCTCGGAGCTGGAAGGCGACGGCCGGGTGCTCCACGTGCTCAAGGCGAAATGTCTCCCTGTCGCTCGCTCGCTGGGGGTGCCTCTCGATAGCTACGTGGCTTTTTTTGACCTGGGCATAGGTTGCTAGGGTCGAAAAGGCGTGTCTCTGCTAT
>JAXHUE010000042.1:0-8333 GCA_034189655.1 Chloroflexota bacterium
AGCACCCAGCGGACAGCTCCCTCCAGGTCTATCAGGTGCCCGATGGAGACGTACACCGGCCTCACCCCCTGCCTCGTCCGCAGCGCCGCACCCACCACCTCCCCACGGTGCACCAGCTCAGCACGGGCACCCCTCTCCTCACCCAGCTCGCCGTGACGGCCGCACAGGATGGACTTGGCACAGCCAATGGCAGGCACCCCCAGCAGCAGGCCCAGGTGAGAGGCCATCCCCAGCCGCCGCGGGTGAGCTATGCCCTGGGCATCGGCAACGACCAGGTCAGGACACAGCGTGAGCCGCTCCCACGCCGCCAGGATGAGCGGCACCTCGCGAAAGGACAGAAGCCCCGGCATGTAGGGGAAGTGCAGCCCCTGCTCCACCACGCTCACCTCTTCCACCGCAAGCTGAGGAAACCCAAGCACCACCACCGCCCCCCGCGCCACCCCCTCCCCCATCTCGCCGGAGATGTCCACGCCGGCTATGTAGCGGGGGCTCTCGACGGCGCCCTGCCTCACCACCTGGACGGCGAGGGAGCGCTGGATATCCTCGGCCTGGGCCACCGTCACCTGCCAGTCATGGAGAGGTCGCTGGGCCATGATGCCATTATAATGGCTGGGCCAATCTGGTGGCAATATGAGCATACCAGTTGACAGCTAACACTTTATCGCCCATAATAGCAACGCTAGGGGGTACAGACATGGTAAAGATCAGACTGCGTCGCACGGGAAGGCGCAACAGGCCGAGCTACCGCGTAGTGGTGGCAGATTCCCGTGCTCCTCGCGATGGTGCCTTCATCGAGACCATCGGGCACTACGACCCGCTCACCGACCCGCCAACCATCGTCATCGACGAGGACAAGGCGCTCAAGTGGCTCCGCGAGGGGGCCCAGCCCACCCAGACCGTGACCAGCCTGCTCAGCAGGCTGGGCATCATGGACAAGTTCCAGACCCACGGTGCCGGGGGACAGGCCTCTTGAGAGACTGGAGTACACCCATGGGGCACGGAGGCCCCCATCAATACGCGAGCACCGCAGATAGGCCGACGCTTCCAGTCCATTAAAAGGAATCACTATCCAGAGGAGAGGAAATGAAGGAGCTTGTCGAGTACATCGCAAAGCTGATCGTGACCAAGCCGGACGACGTTGTGGTGATCGAGGAGCGCGACGACAACGGGGTGATTCTCAAACTCCAGGTAGCGCAAGAGGATATGGGAAGGGTAATCGGCAAACAAGGTCGGGTAGCCCAGGCGATGCGCACACTGCTCAAGGTCATCGCAGTGAGAGAGGGCACCCGCGTAGACCTTGAGATAGTCTAGTCGTGTAGAGGGGAATACCCCGCGGCAGTGCAGTGAGGGGAGCTATGCCCGAGGATCCCCAGTTCATAGACATAGGTCGCATCGTCGCCCCCTGGGGGGTGAAGGGCGATGCCAGGGTAGAGGCGATGACCGACTTCCCTGACAGGTTCGCCACCGGTGCCGAGCTCTACATCGATGGCCACCCCTTCACCATCGAGAGGAGCCACTGGCACAAGGGAAAGGTCATCATAAAGCTGGCCACCATAGACAGCATCGAGGCCGCCCAGAGGCTCAAAGGGCGGCTTCTTCAGATACCCCTCTCACGGCTCCACCCCCTGCCCCCCGGCGAGTGCTACCAGTTCCAGGTCATCGGACTGGAGGTGTGGACCACCGAGGGAGAGCTGCTGGGACGGGTGGCCGACATCCTGCCCACCGGCAGCAACGACGTCTTCGTCGTGCCCTCTCACGACGGCGAGCAGCTCATTCCCGCCATCGATGACGTGGTGAAGTCCATCGACTTAGAGCAGGGCCGCATCACCATCGAGGCCATCGACGGCCTGCTACAGAGAAAGGGCTAGAAGACCCCCAGGCCCCCACACCCGTATACGAAGGAGTGTTGACTACTTGTGAAAAGGGCATTACAATGTGTAATCCACCGCCCTAGAGGCACCCCGGGCACAGGGCCCATGGCATCGCGGGGAGGGGTGAAGTGACCGGCTACAGCCAGATACCCGAGGTAGTGATACTCCGCCTGCCGGTATATCTCCGCGTCCTCTCTCTGCTCGAGGAGGAGGGCACCGATATCGTGAGCTCGCATGAGCTGGGGGAGCGGCTCCAGATGACCCCGGCCCAGATCAGGAAGGACTTGAGCTACTTCGGCAGGTTCGGCAAGCAGGGACGAGGCTACAACGTGGGCCATCTGGTGAGCGCGCTGCGCCAGATACTGGGGCTGCACCAGGAGTGGTCTGTGGCCATCGTAGGGATGGGCCGCGTCGGCCGGGCCATCCTCGACCACGGCGGGCTTGAGCCGCGCGGGTTCCCCATCGTCGCCGCCTTCGATATCGACTCTGAGGTCATCGGCACCCAGGTGTGCGGGCTCACCATCCAGGACGTCTGCCACCTGGGCCACACGGTGAGGGAGAAAAATATCGCCATCGGCATCATCGCCGTGCCACCTTCGCGAGCGCAGGAGGCCATCGACTCCCTCGTGCAGAGCGGCATCAAGGCCATCTTAAGCTACGTCCCCGTCGCCGCCCGCGTGCCCCACGGGGTGTGGCTCCAGGAGATCGACCCCGTCCTCGCCCTGCAGAGCATGACCTTCCACATCAAGTCCCAGGCCTGATGAGCACCCGCCCCCAGCGCCCCGGGAGATAGTGGCCTTCGCTATCCGCCGACCGGCGGCCTCCTCCTTCTCCGCTCAGCGACCTGGAGCCTCATCAGGGCACGCCTGAGCGCCGCCTCGGCGCGGGCCAGGTCCATATCGGCTCGGTGCTCGGCGAGCCTCTCCTCGGCGCGGCGCCTCGCCGCCTCGGCGCGGGCGACATCTATCTCCTCCGCGCGCTCGGCGGTGTCGGCCAAGACGGTGACCCGGTTCTGCATCACCTCCATGAAGCCCCCGGAGACGAACATCACGGTCTCCTCGCCGTCCTTGCGCACCTTGAGCTCGCCGGGCTGGAGTATGGTGAGCAGAGGGGCGTGGCTGGGCAGGATGCCCAGTTGCCCCTCGGCGCCGGGGGCGACCACGATGTCGACCTCGTCCGAGTAGAGCACCCGCTCCGCAGTCACTATCTCGAACTTGAGCTTGGCCATAAGTCCCTCACCCCCGGCCCCTCTCCCACCGGGAGAGGGTACAAATCAAACTGGGGGGCACCCCGGTGACCCCGGCAGGGGCCTCGGCCTCGGCCCCTGCACCCGTGCCGGCGGCCTACTCCGCGTCCAGCTCCTTGGCCCGCTCCACCGCCTCGTCAATGGTGCCCACCATGTAGAACGCCTGCTCCGGCAGGGCATCGTGCACCCCGTCGAGTATCTCCTTGAACCCGCGCACCGTCTCCTTGGTCGACACGTACCTGCCCACCCTCCCGGTGAAGGCCTCGGCGACGAACATGGGCTGGGAGAGGAAGCGCTGTATCTTGCGGGCGCGGGCCACGGTGAGCTTGTCCTCCTCGGAGAGCTCCTCGATGCCCAGGATGGCGATGATGTCCTGGAGGTCTTTGTAGCGCTGCAGCACCCGCTGCACCGCGCGGGTGACATCGTAGTGCTCCTGGCCCACGATGCGCGGGTCCAGGATGCGCGACGACGACGCCAGCGGGTCTACCGCGGGGTACAGCCCCTGCTCGGCGATGGAGCGCTCCAGGGCGATGATGGCATCCAGGTGGCCGAACGTCGTCGCCACCCCGGGGTCGGTGAAGTCGTCGGCGGGGACGTAGATGGCCTGGAAGGAGGTGATGGAGCCCCTCTTGGTGGACGTGATGCGCTCCTCCAGGTCGCCCATCTCGGTGGCCAGCGTGGGCTGGTACCCCACCGCCGAGGGCATGCGGCCCAGGAGCGCCGAGACCTCCATGCCGGCCAGGGTATAGCGATAGATGTTGTCGATGAACAGGAGCACGTCCTGCCCCTCCATATCGCGGAAGTACTCCGCCATGGTGAGCCCGGTCAGGCCCACGCGCAGCCTCACCCCCGGCGGCTCGTTCATCTGGCCGAACACCAGCACCGTCTTATCGATGACGCCCGAGGCCCTCATCTCGTGCCACAGGTCGTTGCCCTCGCGGGAGCGCTCCCCGATGCCGCTGAACACAGAGAAGCCGCCGTGCTCGGTGGCGATGTTGCGGATGAGCTCCTGGATGATGATGGTCTTGCCCACACCGGCGCCGCCGAAGGCCCCCACCTTGCCCCCCCTGGTGAAGGGGGTGACCAGGTCTATCACCTTGAGCCCGGTCTCCAGCATCTGGATGGAGGTCTCCTGCTCCTGGAGCGAGGGCGGCGGCCGGTGCACCGGCCAGTGCTCGTCGGCGTCGACCTTCCCCAGGCCATCGAGCGGCTCGCCGAGCATGTTGAAGAGCCGTCCCAGGGTGGCGCGCCCCACCGGGACCGCGAGCGGGGCCCCGGTATCGATGGCCTCGGCACCGCGCTCCAGGCCATCGGTGGGCGACATGGCCAGGCAGCGCACCCAGTTGTTGCCCACGTGCTGCTGCACCTCCATCACTATCTTCTCTCCCTCGCGCGGGATATCCACGGCGTTGTACAGCGCCGGCAGCTCATCGGGGGGGAACTCGATGTCCACCACCGTGCCGATGACCTGCGCTACCTTTCCCTTGGCCATACGCTGGACCTCCTCTTTTTGCCCTCGCACCCAGGGCTACTCCAGTGCCGCGGCCCCTCCCGTTATGTCGAGAAGCTCCCTGGTTATCATGTCCTGCCGCGCCTTGTTGTACGACAGGGTGAGGTCCTCGACGAGGTCGTTGGCGCTCTCGGTGGCGTTCCTCATGGCCACCATGCGCGCCGAGTGCTCGCTGGCCGTGGCCTCTAAGACAGCGTGGTAGAGCTGCATCTCGATGAAGCGAGGGAGCAGAAAGGCCAGCACCAGCTCCGGTGACGGCTCGTATATGTAGCCGACGCACACCCCAGGCTCGTAGGCCCGCTGCTCGATGGGGAGCAGTCGCCACAGCACCGGCTGCTGTGAGAGCGTGGTCTTGAAGCGGGCGTAGCTCAAGTAGACCTCGTCCACGGCCCCGCTGGAGTAGTCATCGATGACGATGTCGGCGATGGCGGCGACATCGTCAAGCTGCGGCGGCTCACCGATGTCGCAGAACTCAGCGCTCAGCTTCTGCCCGCAGCGCACCATGAAGTCTCTCCCCTTGCGCCCCACGGCGACGACGGACACCGGCACCTCCTGCTCCAGGATGAAGCTCATCGTCGTGCGGTTGACGTTGGCGTTTAAGCCACCACAGAGGCCGCGGTTGGAGGTGATGTGAACCACGGCGATGCTGTTCACCGGCCGCTGCACCATCAAGGGGTGGGGCTGATCCGTGGCCTGGGGCTGGCAGGCAAGGTCGGAGAGCACCAGGCGCATCTTGTCCGCGTAGGGCCGCGCCGCCACCGAGCGCTCCTGGGCGCGCCGCATCCGCGAGGCAGCCACCATCTCCATGGCCCTGGTTATCTTGGCCGTGCTCTGCACGCTCCTGATACGGCGCCTGATCTCTCTGGTCGTGGCCATATCGGGGACACCCCCTCTAGAACTCGTTTCTGGCAAGCGCCACTAAGATGACGGCCGGTATCCCCAGGAACCACACGCAGAATACCGAGCATATGGCCGCGGCGAGGGCCAGCCCCCAGGCCTTCCTCCTCAAGGTATAGGCCCCGCCGACGATGGCCACGACGGCCAGGGCGATGATGAGCGGGGGATAGAAGGCCCCGATGATGATGCCGCGGAGGCCAACGGTGAACAGGCCGCCAACGAAGAGGCCGATCCCGGCCAGAAGGCCGAGGGCGCCGGCGATGATGCTCAATATGCCGGCCGCAGTGGGCATGGCCGTTCTCTTTGCCGGCACGACTACACCTCCTGCACTGTGGCCGCGCCGCCCCGGCGGCGGCGCCGGTCCCACCTGTGTGACGCTAGTATGAGAACTGCTCCTTGAACTCAGCTATCGCCTTCTTTAGCGCATCCTCGGTCTGGTCGCCGAGCTCCCTCTCCGCGGCGATGCGCCCCCCGATATCGGGGTGGCTCGCCTCCAGGAAGCGGTGCAGCCCCTCCTCGAAGGCCGCCACACTCTCCACCGGCACGTCGTCCAGGTGCCCGTTTATCACGGCGTAGAGGATGGCCACCTCCCTCTCCAGTGGCATGGGGGCATACTGCGGCTGCTTGAGCACCTCGGTGATGCGCCGCCCCTGCTCTAGCTGTGCCTTGGTGGCGCGGTCCAGCTCGGCGGCGCCGAACTGGGCGAAGGCGGCCAACTCCCGGTACTGCGCCAGGTCCAGGCGCAGCCTCCCCGCCACCTGCTTCATGGCCCTGGCCTGGGCGGCACCGCCCACGCGCGACACCGAGAGGCCCACGTTGAGCGCCGGCCTTATGCCGGCGTTGAACAGGTCGGTCTCCAGGTATATCTGGCCATCGGTGATGGAGATGACGTTGGTGGGGATATAGGCCGAGATATCGCCGGCCTGGGTCTCGATGATGGGGAGCGCGGTGAGCGAGCCGCCGCCGTGCTCTGCCGACATCCTGGCGGCGCGCTCCAGGAGGCGGCTGTGCAGGTAGAAGATATCGCCGGGGTAGGCCTCCCGGCCCGGGGGGCGACGCAGCAGAAGCGAGAGCTGGCGGTAGGCCCACGCGTGCTTGGAGAGGTCGTCGTAGATGACCAGGGCGTCGCGCCCACGCTCCATGAACTCCTCGCCGATGGCGCAGCCGGCGTAGGGGGCCAGGTACTGCATGGCCGCCGCGTCCGAGGCGTGGGCGCTCACCACGATGGTGTGCTCCATGGCCCCGTACTGCTCCAGCGTGGCCACCGCCTGCGCCACCTTGGAGGACTTCTGCCCGATGGCGACGTAGATGCAGGTGAGGTCGCCCCCCTTCTGGCTGATGATGGTATCTATGGCGATGGCGGTCTTGCCGGTGAAGCGGTCGCCGATGATGAGCTCACGCTGCCCCCTGCCGATGGGGATAAGGCTGTCTATGGCCTTGACCCCGGTGTGCACCGGGGTGTCCACCGACTGGCGCATCACCACGTTGGGGGCCACCCGCTCCATGGGGCGGGTGCTCTTGGTCTTGAGCGCTCCCCCGCCGTCGATGGGCTGGCCCAGCGGGTCGACCACGCGCCCGATGAGCTCGTCCCCCACCGCCACCTCGGCGATGCGACCGGTGCCGCGCACCTCGTCGCCCTCCTTCACCAAAGTGTAGTCACCCAGGATGACCGCGCCCACACTGTCCTCCTCCAGGTTCAAGGCGATGCCCACCACGCCACTGGGGAACTGGAGCAGCTCGTTGTACCTGGCACCATAGAGGCCGTGAACGCGGGCGATGCCGTCGCCCACCTCTACCACGGTGCCCACGTCCACCATGGTCGCTGTAGTCCCGAACTGCTCTATCTGCTGTCTGATTATTGCGGCGATGTCGTCGGCACGAGCCATCGCGCCACCTCCATTCTATCTCAAGAGGCTCTCCTTCAACGCGGCCAGGCGGCTGCGGGTGCTGCCGTCGATGAGCCTGTCCCCTACCCGGGCCACCAGGCCCCCGATGATGGTGGGGTCTACCCGCTCGGAGAGCACTACCTCCTGCCCGGTAATGCCGCCCAGGCGGCCTATCACCTTCGCCCTCTCCTCGTCGTCGAGGGACACCGCGGTGGTCACCTCCACGTGGGCGATGCCGCGGTGCTCGTCCACCAGCCGGCGATAGGTGGCGGCGATGTCGCCGGCGATGCCCAGCCGCCCTTTCATCGTGAGCAGGAAGGCCAGGTTCAGCACCAGGGGGTCTGCGCCCTCGAGACGGCGGCGCAGGATGGCCTCCTTATCGGCGAAGGGCACCTTGGGGCTCTCAAGGTAGGCGAGGAGGACGGGCTCCTCCAGGGCAGCGGCCATGTCGTCCAAGTCCTGCCGCCACTGCTCCAGCCCGTCGCGCTCACGGGCGATCTCGAAGGCCGCCCGTGCGTACCTCCTCGCCGAGGCCGCTCTGGCCATAGCTGCCTCTATCCCTCCTTCCCGCCGCCCTCTTCGAGCACGTCCTCGATGAGCTGGCGGTGCTTGTCCCGGTCCAGGGTCTCCTCGATCACCCGCTCCGCCGCCGCGATGGCGAGGTCGACGAACTGTCGCTTGAGCTCATCGATGGCCTCATCGCGCTCCCGCTCGATCTCGGTGCGGGCACGGTCGATGATGGCCTGGGACTCCTCGCGCGCCTCGCGCCGCGCCTCCTCCCTGATCTGCTCCGCCACCGAGCCCGCCTGGGCCACGATGTTCTTCCCCTCGCGGCGGGCGGTATCGATGTGCTCTCTCACCTGCCCCTCGGTCTGGGCCAGGGTCTCCTTTATCTGCTCTGCCTGCTCCATGCTCGTCCTTAT
>JAXHUE010000043.1:0-2921 GCA_034189655.1 Chloroflexota bacterium
GGCGGGCACGTGATCTCTAGGGTGATGCCCGACTTATCTGTAGACGAGGTCTGTGAGCCGTCGTCGTCAACATTTGTGTGGACGTAGAACTCATCATAGCTCCCTGGGGCGAGGACAAACGATGCCTCCCACCCTTGAGCACGGTCACCATCCCTGCCGACCCAGGCAAAATCGGGAGGGTTGCCATCATCACCATCGGTGTCCCCTACCTTCTTGTCGCCCGCTACCTTAATATAGGACTCATCGGTTTCAACGATGACGAGTAGCCCGTCGTTGGCGAGGACGAGCGCATAGAGGGTATTGCTTTCACAATCGTAGCGCAGGTACAGCTTTGACGTGTCCGGCTTACTGGTCTTCCCCGCCTCATACATCTCGGCAAAGAAGTCATCGCCCAGGTCCCACTCGCCGGTATCACCATCAACGGCCGCCGTACCGTACGTGGGCGCAGGCGGAACGGCCGCAGACGCGAGGTCGATGGACTGTACCGCTGGTATGACAGCCAGGGCCCCCATCAGCAGGGCCAGTGCTACCCGCGGCAACATGAGCGTCTTTCTCATCCCTGTCTACTCTACCTTATATAACCCAGGCATCCTCGTCCAAGCTTATCGGATCAATCACGCCGGCTCCAGCTACGTTGGCCCCCAACTTGCGGACTGCCGGTAGTGATATCTCCGGGCCAACCGGTACCCTATAGCCCGACCTAGGCATCTCTACCCCTCTTGCGGATGCCCCTCGCCGGGCGCTGTCTCCATCCTGATAACCTTCGTACTACCGCACGGAGCCGGGCTGCCTGCTCCGCGTCACTGGCCACCTCCGGTACGTAGCCATCGGCATCGAGCGCCTGCAGTCGCTCCCAGTCCTGCTGCCTCTCCCTCACCATGAGTGCCACCGGGATGCCCTGCAAGTCCCTTATGCTGCGGCACGCCGCCTCAACGTCATCGATAAGTGCATCCACCATGGCCAGGTCGAAGGTCTCCTGCGCAAGCAGGGTCTCTGTCTGAGGACTGGTGAAAGCGCTCACCACCTCGATGCCCTCCTGTGTCAAGGTGGCATCTACTCTCTGGACAAATGTCCCATTCCCTAGGAGGATCACCCTCATACTCTATCACCGTACCTAATTCTAACGGTGTCAAGTTAAGGAACGGTTAACAGCTACCAAGAATGGGTAGCAATATAGTTACAACACGGTTACAACCTGGTTACATGCGCTGGGCCACAGGGCCCATCCCTGGGGTCGATTACCAGCGAAAATAGGGGGCAGTGACCGCCAAGATGGAGGGTAGCGTGGTCGCCTTGTGCCACCGGCTTTGATACCGTGTACTCGACCCGGCCATCGCGCCGGCGAGCTCTTGAGCAGGCATCTTCTGCCCTGGCTGTCTCCAGCAGCCAGTGGCCATTCGCGCGCCGAGGGAACGGGCAGGGCAGGCGGCCCCACTGCCTGGGGTACCCCCCTGCCGGCGGGACACGTGCGTGGGCACTACGGGAAAACTCGAGGAGGTGGCAACCGTATAGCCCGCACCATACCCATGGAAACCGGTACCAGCGATGCGCCTGCCCGCCGGGAACAGGTGGAATCCCCCGGCGTGTCTCCCATCACCCCACGAAGGAGCGATCCGCACACCGCCCCGTCCCACCAGAGGTGGCCCCCAGGTCAATGCACCGCTTGCGCTACAGCGCGCCCAGAACGCAAGAGATGAAATGGCCACATCGAGGTGCGGGCCCTGCGGGTCACAGGGCCGGCCCCTGGCACCGTACACTATTAACCACCATAGCACTATAGTGCTTAATTTATTCCACATTTACTATATTTATATGCTTATATAGTAATTTAGTACCATTTTAGTTAAAATTCATTAATATTACTTGACAAAGTATAAATTAAGTAGTATGTTATTCAGGCGTCTCTTGAAACGGGGGCAAGGGCGGAGTGGAAGAGGCCCGGATGTCACAGGTAGAGGATCGGCATGAAGAACCATCTTGGGTCGATAACACTGGGTGCGGTGCTCATCTGCCTGCTTGCGAGCTGCGGGCTCATGGTGCTGACCATCCCCGCAGTTGAGGGCCAGGCAGCCCCCACAAGCGCACCTCTCGCAGAGGTATCGCCCGCAGACGTCCAGCCCAGCGGCCAGGGCACCACCACCGGGGCCACGGCGCCCCAGGCACAGCCCACAGGGAGCGGCGTGGTGGTGGCCATCCTCGATACCGGCATAGACGGAGACCACGAGGACCTCGCCGCCACCGTGGAGCACGAGGTGAACCTGGGGGAGAGCCCGTCAGCAGCAGACCTCCACGGGCACGGCACCCATATAGCCGGCATAATCGCAGCAAGCGCCGGCAACGGCATAGGCATCGATGGCATCGCCCCGTCGTGCAGTCTCATGAGCGTCAAGGTGACCAACGATAGGGGCAAGTGCCACTCGACCACAGTGGCCCAGGGCATCGTGTGGGCCGTCAACGAGGGCGCCCAGGTGATCAACATAAGCCTGTGCCTCACCAGCCCGTCCACAGAGCTCGAGGAGGCCATCTCCTATGCCTGGAGCCAGGGCGCGGTGATAGTAGCTGCCGCCGGCAACGACGGCGACTCGGCCCCGCTATATCCGGCATACTACCCCGAGTGTATCGCCGTCACCGCGGCGAAGGACGACGGCTCCCGCGCCCCACTGGCCAACTTCGGCGACTGGGTCGACGTCGCCGCCCCGGGGTACCAGGTCTACTCCCTGCTCCCCGATGACCAGTACGGCTACAAGACCGGCACATCCCAGGCAGTGGCCCACGTGAGCGGCCTCGCCACGCTCCTCTACAGCGTGGCCACCGACACCAACGGCGACGGCAGGGTCAACGACGAGGTGAGGGCCGCCCTTGAGGGGAGCTGCCAGGGGCTCATCATCAACGGCATGGGAAACGGCCTGGTCGATAGGGAC
>JAXHUE010000043.1:3021-7605 GCA_034189655.1 Chloroflexota bacterium
GGCTCGCCATAGTGGGCCCATCAGCACCTCGATATCTGGCCCTTCCTGCCCCCCTTTTCGCCCCCAATCACCGTTGACCTCATGTGCCGCCTCCCTGGTATGATGGAGGGGACACCATGCACCAGGAAGGTACAGTGAGGGTTGACAGGATAGGGGTGCTCGTGGTCGATGGCCACCTCTTCCACCGGGAGGTGACGGTGCGCGCCCTGATGGAGGAGGACACCATCGAGGTCCTGGGCGAGGCCAACGATGGGGACGAGGCACTCTACCAGGTCACCACCTTGAACCCCGACGTGCTGGTCGTAGACCCAGACCTGGAATCCGTAAACGGGTTCGACCTCACCCGCCAGACCAGGCGCTACAACCCCACGATATCGGTCGTCATATTCACCTCCCACGACGACGACGACTCCTTCTTCCTCGCCATCTGCGCCGGTGCCGCCGGCTTCCTCTGCAAGTCGTCGAGCTACGCGGCGCTGGCCTCCGAGATCACCAGGGCCTCCCGTGGTGAATACCCTATTAATGAAGGCCTGCTGGAGAGGCCGGGCGTCGCCCTGCGCGTCCTGCAGCGATTCCAGGACATGCTCCTCCTGGAGCGGGAGGTGGAGCCCCTCATCTCACCCCTCTCGCGCCGCGAGAAGGAGATACTGGAGCACATCGCCCGTGGCAACGCCAACAAGGAGATCGCCACTGCCCTGGGCATCCGCAACCAGACGGTGAAGAACCACGTCAACTCCATAATGCGCAAGCTCGCCGCAAACGACCGCACCCACGCCGTGGTGCTGGCCCTCCGCCATGGCCTGATAACGCTGCCGTGAGCCACAGGGCACAAGTGGCAGCCCGGGCCACACCAAGAGCCCCACACACAAGGTGGCCTTCGTGGACAAAATGGGCTACAATGTAGTGCAGTAGAGAGGCGTGCCCAAGGAGGTCAGTGACATGATAGTGGTAGCGGCAACGCTCATGGCGGCCGAGGGCAAGGGAGATGAGCTTGAGCAGCAGTTCAAGGCACTGGTGCCCAAGTGCCTGGGCGACCCCGGCACAGTTGCCTACGCGGTCCACCGCGGCCTCGACGACCCCAGCAAGTTCCTGGTCTACGAGAAATACGCAAGCGGCGATGCCTTAAAGGCCCACTCCCAGACGCCGCACTTCAAGGAGTTCTCTCAGGCCATCTCATCGCTGGTGCAGGGCCGCGCCGATATCGCCCTCTACCAGGATATCGCCTAGGCCACCAGCCACAGGGAGAGAGGCATGGCAGGGCCCGACAGCGGCGACGCCATCAGGGTGGACGTCTACTTCGACTTCATATGACCCTACTCCTACAATGCAGCGGTGTGGCTGCAACGGGTGAAGGAGGAGCTGGGGCCACGCCTCGTCGTCGGGTGGCGCTACTTCAGCATCGAGCAGGCCAATAACCCCCATGGGCCGGGGTGGCGGCTATGGGAGCAGCCTCTCGAGGTCTCCTGTGGGGGGCTGCGCTCCTTCTGCGCCGCAGAGGCGGCCAGGCTCCAGGGGGAGGAGGCCTTCAGCCGCTTCCACGCCGCCCTGCTCGCGGCGGTTCACCGGGAGCACCACGATATCGCCGCCGTCGAGACCCACCTCCAGGCAGCCGAGGGCGCCGGCCTCGACGTGGCCCGCTTCGAAAGGGCGATGGGCGACCGCGGCCTGCTGGCCCGGCTCGCCGCTGACCACACCCTTGCCGAGTCCCTGGGCATCTTCGGCACCCCCACCCTGGTATTCGCAGAGGGGCAGGCCATCTTCTTGAAGATGTCGCCCCCGCCACCACCAGGGGAGTGTCTGCCGGCATTCATGGAGCTGCGTAACCTCGCGGAGCGAAGGGGCTACATCCACGAGGTGAAGAGACCACCTGGAAGGACACCGTAGCGGCCACCCATCGCCCCCTCTTCAAAAGCTGGTGACGGCATCCTGCCGGTCCCACACTGCCATCGTGTGCTCTATCTCCTGGCGCAGCGCCTCCAGCTCGGTGATGTCCTGCACGAAGACCAGCGTCGCGGTGACCTCACCGTCATCATCGCAGAAGGGCACGAAGGTGAGGTCGGTATAGACGACGGTGTCATCCCTGCGCTCATAGGGGAAGCGGTGCACCTTCAGTACCTCTTTATGTGCCACCACCCCATCCAGTATCTCGCGCCCATCGTACTTCAGGAGCGCCGGCTGGAGGAGGAACTTGTCGGCACCCAGGGCCTCCTTATGGGAGATACCGGTCAACCGCTCCGTGGCCTCGTTCCAGCCGATTATCCTGCAGTCCTTGTCTATTATCTCCATGGCCACGGGCGATGCCGCCACCATCTTCTCGTAGTACCCGCGCAGCGCCCGCTCATCCTCGCTCACCTGTGCCAGGCGCTGGCACAGTGCGGCGCGCTGGATTACCAGCGAGGCCTGAGCGCACACCGCGCTCAAGAGGTCGGACTGCCACTGGCCCGCGTTCCACGGGTTCCGGGAGAATAGCTGCAAGGCACCAAGCTGCTCCCCCTGTGAGCGCAGGGGAAAGAGGATGACCGACCTCATGTCGCGGAGCAAAGGGGGGATATACTCCACCCCCCCGCCGTGCGGCGTAGTCGAGAGCAGGTAGGACCTTCCTGAGTCTATTATCCTGGCCGCTATACCACTCAGCGCGCTGGCCACGTGGTGGTCGGGGCCAGTGGAAAGCCCGCGGAGTGACGTTATGCCGACCTCCCCCTCGTCGTCGCGCAGGAAGACGATGCCTGCATCTGCCCCCGTGATACGCATGGTCTCTTCGAGCAGCACACTGGCGGTGCCGTCCAGGTCCGGCTGCCCCTGCATGGCCTGGCTCAGCCGGTTCAAGCAGGAGAGCTCCCCCTCCCGCCGCCTGGAGTCGGCGAGGAGCTGCGAGTTGACGATGAGGCTCGCCATATAGAGCGCCACCAGGGCGAAGAACTGTACCTCCGTGGGCAGGAACTGGTGGCGATAGAGGGACAGGACATGGATCACCCCCAGGGGAGCGCCGCGGTAGACGAGCGGGGCACACACCCCCTGGGTGAGCCCCTCCAGGTGGATGTCGCTCCTCTCCTTCTCATAGACGAGCGGCTGCTGCAGCTTGAGCACCCGGCCGGAGAAGGTGTCATCGGAGGGACTTATGCTGAAGCCTGTGTCCTGTGGCTCAAGCGGGCCAACGGTCAGCCACGGGTACAGCATGCCTCCCTCGTCGAGCAGCGCCACCAGCCCGGCATCGGCCTGGAGCAGTCGCACTATTTCCTGGAGCACTTCCTTTATGATATCGTCGACGGGCGCTGGGCTCAGCGCCAGGCGCCCCACGATCCCGGGCAGCATCACCCGCCCCTGTCCATCCTTGATCACGCTGTCAGAGGACTTGTTGATGCCGGTGGTAGCCTTCAGGTAGTGGTCGAGGGCCTCCCGCCGGTAGCGGCGGTGGCCGCCCACCGTTCTCGACGGCGTGAGCATGCCCTCCTCCTCCGTCTTGAGCAGCGTGGTGCGGCTGATGCCCAGGTACTGGCAGGCCTGCTGCACCGTGAGTAGTTCCCCTGTGGACATGTCACCTCCCTGGGGTAGTGAAATAAATAACACTGTCCCTCTTTAGATATTGTACCCTAAATTGTATAGATATGTCTATAATCGTCTTGACCCCCCCTCCAGATACGAGTAGATTATAGTCAAGGAGATGTGCGGCCAAGGTAACCCCAACCCCCAGAGCGCCCCGCCCGAACACGGGGACTGGTGGCCTGATACTTAACTTGCTGGAGGGAGTAATGGAAGACAAATGGGTTCCCACGTACTGTTACCTGTGCAACGCGGGAGGCCCCGACCTGCTCAAGGTCCACGTGGTGGATGGCGTGGCCGTGGGCATAGAGCCCAACCACGACTTCTCGAGCATCCATCCTGCTGAGGCAAAGGTGTGCGTCAAGGCCTACGGGATGATCAACAAGCACTACAACCCCCACCGCATCAAGGGCCCGATGAAGCGCACCAACCCCAAGAAGGGCGTGGACGAGGACCCCGGCTTCGTCGAGATATCGTGGGACGAGGCCATCGATATCTGGGCCAAGAAGCTCCTCGAGGTGAGGGAGAAGGGGCTCGTCGACGAGAACGGCTATGCCCGGACATGCTTCGCCGAGGGCTCAGACGGGGTATGCCCCTCCTACTACGGGACGATGCCGGTGATCTTCGGTGGCCTCGGCCTGGCCCTGGGCATGCCCCCGGGGATATGGGGGCCAGTCGATATATCAGTGGCCCAGGGCGGCGGGGTCAAGTGCTACCACACCGAGCACCTGCTGGGCGAGCTGTGGCACCGGGCGTTCACCTGTATCCAGGACACGCCTAACTGCCACTACCTCATCTGCTTCGGCCGCAACGATTCCGCCTCCGGCGGCACCGCCGGCGTCTACCGCCAGGCCCAGGCCCGCGTCAAAGGAGGGTTCAAGCGGGTACAGGTGGAGCCCCACCTCTCGGTCACCGGGGCCACCGCCGACGAGTGGATACCCATCAAGCCGGAGACAGACCACGCATTCCTCTACGCCATGAACCACGTCATCCTCCACGAGATGGACTGGCAGCAGGTGTGCGATATCGAGTTCTTGAAGAACA
>JAXHUE010000044.1:0-7295 GCA_034189655.1 Chloroflexota bacterium
CCTTTAACCTCCTCTCTTCGGCCGGGGCCATCTGGTGGCCCGGGGCCTGGGTAGCTGCCCTGAAGGCAGGCAAAGGATAGAACATATGTGCTGCTGCTGTCAAGGGAGGGATGGCACGGGGAAGGGACTGCTGTAATTGACACTTGGTAGGAAGATGAATACAATCAGTTAATGAAAAGAGGTGCGAAATAGTGATGTAATAATTCACCAATGACGTATTGCGAAATGGAGGTGAGCGGTGACGGGTGACATGCCATTCGCGAGGGGGCCATACCTGCTGGATGCGTGTATTTGTGAAAAAGTACTGGAAGAGAAGGATGGGGTAAAATCGGCCATTCGTATGATAGATAGGCTGATGCATACTGTTGCAAGCCCTGCACCCCCCCATGAGATGGAGCCATTTGAGCATGCATTTGCTATACTGATAAGGCTGAAATCTGGGAATATCCGGGGTTCGCGGCCTCTTGAGATAAAGCTGGTGAAGCCCTCTAGCGAGATATCAACCCTTTTCAGACAGACGATATACTTTGAGGGCGAAGATGATAGGGGGATTGATATAGTAGTGAATATGAGGATGCGTTTCGAGCTTACTGGACTATATTGGTTCCAAATACATCTAGATGATATGCCAATAACCCAGATACCGTTAAGGGTTATCTACATACCACGGGTTAAGCAAGTACCAGGTGAACGCGGACATTCTCGGCCGGATCAGGGATCACCACGTGATTCCTGATAGTATTAACAGCAGCTGTAGCGGCGATCGTGGCGGTAGGCTTATCATCGTAGATGGTCTCGACAACGGTGTTTTCTTGACTGAGATAGCCCTGTAAGCGGTCTCTGATAGTGTTTTCATCTATTATGGCTTCGCTAAGCTGAATAAGGTCGGCATCCAGGTCATTCGCTATTTGAATGGCGGCTTTATTGCCCGAATCCAAGAGTGATTGAAGGTTCGACAGCAACCAAACCTCCAGTTCATGAAGGGTACAATAGCCGTTCAAATAAAGCTGTATATTATTCAGGAGTTCTCTATCCATGACAGAACCTCCGCAAAGAAACCGCGTAATATCTATTTCCTCAGATAGTATGCGCAGAATTTACAATAAAAGTCAATATCCGGATATGATAGCACGCACATCTTTGACACGAGAGTATTTACGCGACTCTCACCTGAAGAATCCCAAGGATTACCAAGGGCCGTACTGTACGCGTAGTCAAACTATTCGCTATTATGATGCAAATGGCCAGTGGGTCTTGGAAGCACACCAGTATCTAAGACCTGATGGTACTCTAGGGGCAAGTGGCAGGCAGGACCCTAAGAGGTTAAGGATAGGTAGTACCATTTACATAACGGAATAGAACGTCCTCACTCTTCTTGCATCCGCTTCAGCTCCTCATCTGGGTTTTCGATGCCCAGCTCGGCCATGGCGCGGCGCCGGCTGTGGAGACCGGCCTCCACCAGCACCTGCTCATCGTGCACCAGCCGGCTGCGGTCGGGGGGAAGCACCGGGCCCCACTCGATGCGGGGGCGGCACGGCAGATAGCGCTCCCCTCCCTTCTGCTCCAGGATGCTCAAGATCATCTCGGCGCGCCGGCAGTAGGCAGCACTCCTTATGAGCTGCTTGCGGCGTACCTTCTGCACGATGGGGTGCAGCTCCATCTCCAGCGCCACCCCGGACAGGCCCTGGCGGTTGTCACCGAAGGCGGTGCGCGGTGACTCGGACAGGTCGTGCAGGGCGCGGAACAGGCAGTCGATGTAGTCGATGTGGTGGCGCACGCCTCCCCCCTGCAGCAGGTCGAGCAGGTAGGCGCGCGCCCGCTCCGGCAGCTCCCACACCGCGCCGGGCTGGACGGCGATGTCCTCGGCCTGCTCTACGTTCTCCAGCACGGCGATGGGGTTGCCCGAGAGCTCGATGATGGTGGAGAGGTGGGACAGGGCGCGGTTGAGCTCGCGCGACGGCTCCCTGATGGCCTCGATGTCCGATACCCCCCAGAACTGCTTGGGCTCGCGCAGGTTGGGGTAGATGACGAAGGGGATGAAGCCGTAGGGGTTGCGCCGGTCCTCGACCTGGGCCTCGTCGATCCAGAGCTGGAAGCGGTCGACAGTCCACACCTCCAGGATGGTGGCCTCCTCTGCGGCGATGGACACCCCGTAGAGCAGCGAGGCCTCATCGGCGGAGAGCGTGTAGCGACTGGCTATGCGCCATATGCGGTTGACATCGTCGCCCAGCCACCAGGCGAACACCCCCTGAACGTCGGGGGCCGAGACCCGCACCCGCTGCTCCGAGCTGTCCCAGGTCACCTTGAAGCAGCCGTCGCCGAGGATGGCGGCATCGAGCTCGGTGTCGAAGTCGAGCTGGACCAGGTTGTTGCGGCGGTATACATCGCGCAGGGCATGCTGGGCGCGCTGCGCTCGCTCGCGGGCCGAGTCGCTGCTGTCGTCGGCATCGACGTAGATGAGCACCCCGCCCATCAGGTACGAGGTCACCTTCTCCACGAAGGCCTTGGCATAGTTGAGGGTGAGGCGCCGCTCGCCGCGGCGGGGGCCCTCCCGCCACTGGGTGCCTCGGTAGAACTCCAGGTTCTCGCGGTAGGCCTGGAGGCGTGGGCCGTCCATGCGGGCCACCTGCTGGGGCAGGGTCAGTTGCTTCATGGCTCCTCCTTCTTGCTCGCGGCCACCGGCTCTCTGCGGGCCGCGGCGATGGCGCGGTAGGCCGTCCTCTTGCTCACGCCGAACAGCGCGGCGAGCGCCTCTGCGGAGAGGCCCTCGCTCCTGTGCCGGCGCACTATCTCCTGGTTGCGCTCATCACGGGCTACCTGCAACCCGCTGGGGTCGTCGTAGCGGCAGCGGGGCAGCGGGCAGCGCAGGCACGAGGGGAACAGCTCGCAGCCCTCATCCATGTACTCGAAGCGCTCCAGGTCGTCCATCTCATCTCCCTGCGGCGCGGCTCCGCGCACTGCGCGGGCGGTAGGATGCCGCCTCCACGAGCAGCGCCAGGCTCATCAGGAAGTCGTCGTGGCCCTCCTGGGGGTCGACGAAGAAGCTCAAGGTCTGGCTGGGTCGGTAGACGCTCCGCGCCCGCTCTGCCTGGTGCCAGAACTGGCGGCACTCCTCGGAGCCGTCGGCGGCATACATCTTCACCCGCCCGGAGTTGATGGCGGCTATGAGCTGGAAGCCCAGCCGCGACTTGCTCTGCTGGGTGAAGATGAAGGGCTCCACTACCCCCCGCCCCAGCGACCGCCCCAGGAAGCTGGCCACCCCGGCACCGACGCCGGTGGCGTCTACCACCACGCGGCGACACCCCCAGGTGTCCCCCAGGAGCTGGACCAGCTCGCGGTAGAGGTCGGGGTGAGGTGTCCCCGTCCACCAGCGGTGCTCCACTATGCTCACCCGGGGCTCGCCGTCGATATCGCTGGTCGCGGAGAGGTCGAGCTCGGCGATGGTGACCACGGTGGAGTCCTGCCTCGGCTTGGAGGCGCGCAAGAGCGCGTCCTGGGCATCCTCGCACTCCCCGGCAAGGTCGACGCCGGCGATGTAGAGGCGCCCTGCCTGGGGATGGTGGTGGCGGGGGTGACCCCCCTGGAGCTGCCCCCGCTGGCCGCTGCTCAAGAAGTTTCCCCCGCCGTGGATGGGCTTTAGGCAGTACTGCGTCTGGAACAGGGGGTGGCCCTCCCCCAGGCGCGCCCGCTCCCCCTCTACGTAGCGACGGTAGTCGGGGCAGTGGCGGGCTACCTCCTCCCAGTCGAAGCGGAAGTGGCGCCTTATCCCGTCGCTCCGCTCCCGCTCCAGGTTCTCTCGCTTCACCTCTTCCAGCAGCGTGGAGTCGTCCCAGGTGGTGCCGTACAGCACCGAGGTCACGTTGGTGGTGGCCCCCATGGGGCGGAACTCCTTGGAGTACTTCTCCCTGGCCACGTCCTGGCTCTCGTCTATCTCCAGGAGGATGTGCGCCGTGGCCCCCACCACGTGGCTTGAGCGGTCGGCACTGAAGAATAGCTGGCGGGCAGCGCCCAGCCGCACCATGTAGCCGTGCTCTGGCACCCAGAATGGGCCCAGGCCGGCATCGTTCAAGCGCTCTTTCAAGCGGGTCATGCTCACCACGGTCTGCGGCCGATAGGTGGGGGCGCACTTCACCAGGTTGCCCCCTCGGCCCATGAACAGGGACAGAAGGAGCACCTCAAGCTGGGCCGAGAGCTCGTTCTTGCCCCCCTGGCGGGCGATCTCTACGGAGAAGGTGAGGCCTTTGCGCTGGAGCACGCTCTCCACAATCGCTCTCCCTATCTCTGCCTGGTACGGCCTTAGCCTCTGTGATATCATGGCTCACCCCAGCAGCCGCACAACTACCTCGACCACTACCGCCGCAACGACGAGGAAGATGAGCCCGTTTATCCGCCCTTTGATCTCGCGCACGGCTTCCTCTAGCTGCCGCTGCCGCTCTTCGACCACGGCTCCAAAGGGGCAGCCGGGGGCCATCTCCACGGGGGCGCCTCTCTCACCTCTGGCCGCGCTTCCTCGTGGGGCCAGGAAAAGCCCTCTCATCCTCTCCCCCAGTTTTTTCGACCTCTCATCGCTCATCGTCTGTCTGCCATCGTTTGCTGGTCTTGGTTGGGTGTCTGCGCCGTGAGCACGTTTTTTCGACCCCTCGTCGCTCATCGTCTGTCTGCCATCGTTTGCTGGTCTTGGTTGGGTGTCTACGCCGTGAGCACGTTGTTTCGACCTCTCATCGCTCATCGTCTATCTGCCCCGTCGGCAAAAGTCATAGCGATACCTCGGTATCGAACAGGGCGGCCCCGACCTCCTTGAGCACCCCGTCGATGGCCTGGGCCAGGTTGTCCTGGGACTTCCGCGACAGCCGATAGCGGGCAGCGACCGCCTTCACCAGCAGGTCGATGCCCCGCATGAGCAGCGGCAGGTTCTCCGGGTGCTCGGCCAGGGCGGTGGCCAGCTTCACCCTGAGCAGCGCGATCTCCTGGTCCAGCCCCTCTATCTCCATGGCCTGGGGCAGGAGCACGCGCTCTGCCTCGCCCAGTGCCTGCTTATAGAAGCTGTTGTCGGCAGCGGGGGTCGCCCTGCGCCCCCTCTTTCGCGGCGAGGTACTGGCGCGCTTCTGTTGCGGCGTCATGTCACTCTCCCCTGGCCTCATCCTGGGGTGAGAGGACATCGATGAGCCCCTCCACGGAGTCGGCGGGGAGCTGGGACAGGGCCTGCACCGCACCGAGCAAGAGGCACAGCGCTACCAGTTCCCACCTTCGCTGGGCGATGGCCGTATCAAGGGCGCTCATGGCTCCCTCCTTGTCTGTGGATGGGTATCGATAGAGTGCATAGGTGCCGGCAGGCAAGTGCCGTATCTAGAACGTATCGACGACCGGAATTCACTGCCGCGCTCCGAAAAACCCTCGATGAGTATGCCGGCAGGCGAGTGCCGTATCTAGAATGTATCGACGACCGGCCATTCACTGCCTCGCTCCGAAAAACCCTTGATGAGTATGCCGGCAGGCAAGTGCCGTATCTAGGATGTATCGACGACTGGCCATTCACTGCCTCGCTCCGAAAAACCCTTGATGAGTATGCCGGCAGGCAAGTGCCGTATCTGGAATGTATCGACGGCCGACCATTCACTGCCGCGCTCCGAAAAACCCTCGCACTATATATGTGCAGGAGAATGCCATATCTAGAACGTATCGACGACCGGCCATTCACTGCCTCGCTCCGAAAAACCGGTGCAGGATGAGCATGCTCACCGCGAGTGAACCGATGCATAGCGGCAGCGTGGCGAAGAGCCAGCGCCCCGGGTCGAGAAAGAAGGCCAGGGCCCAGGCCCGGCCCCCAAACAGGGCAAAGAGTCCGAAGTAGAGGCTCTCTAGAAAGACGGCGGCGCTCACCGCGGCCAGGACCACCGCCCCGATGCGACGCCGCCGCACCGGCGATCGGTAGCGGAAGAAGTAGCCGGCATTTAGGCCGCTGCTGACTAATGTCACCACGTACTGCACTACTATAAGCTGGTGCATGGGTCTCTCCTCGTGGGGATAGTAGTACATATGTTCTGTTCCTGTCAAGATGGCCCTGTCATTTTTTCGCAGCGGGGCTTTTTCGCAGCGGGGCATAAGGTGGCTATCGTGGGTGCAGTCTGGATGTGGCATTCACAAGCGGGCATATCAGCAGGGGCCTTTTTTAGAAGCGAGGCACTGGATGGCTATACTCGACACGTCCTAGCTACGGCATTCACCTGCCCGTATCTTCATCGAGGCTTTTTCGCAGCGGGGCATAAGGTGGCTATCGTGGGTGCAGTCTGGATGTGGCATTCACCAGCGGGCATATCAGCAGGGGCCTTTTTTTGCAGCGGGGCACTGGATGGCTATACTCGACACGTCCTAGATACGGCATTCAATACCAGGTATCTTCAGCGAGGCTTTTTTCGAAGCGGGGCATAAGGTGGCTATCGTGGGTGCAGTCTGGACGCGGCGTGTCGCCACCAGAGGTGTACTGGGGGACTTTCAGGGGACAGCAACGCTCACAGTCAGCCCAGGCGGCTCAGGCGCTGGCCACCCAGCACGTGCAGGTGCACGTGGGCGATCTCTTGCCCGGAGTCGGGCCCGGAGTTCAGGATGAGGCGGTAGCCGCTCTGCTCAACTCCCTCTCTCTGCGCCACCTCGCTGCCTACGTGGATGAGGTGGCCCAGCAGCCGCTCGCCCTCGGTACTCTCGGCGCGCAGCGACGTTATGTGGGCCCGGGGCAGCACCAGCAGGTGGATGGGGGCGGAGGGGTTGATGTCGCGCACGACAACGACATCCTCATCCTGGTACAGGATGTCGCTCTTGAGCTCACCGGCTATGATGCGACAGAAAACGCAATTACTCTTTTCGAAGCGAGGCATTCAATCGCAACCTTCTACTCATTCTGGCTACAGCATTCGCCTGCCGGTATACAGTCAGAGGCCCTTTTCGAAGCGGGGCATAGGACAGCTCTCTTCGATACATTCTAGCTACGTCATTCAATGCCAAGTATCTTCATCGAGGCTTTCTCGGAGCGAGGCATTGGACTGCTACCTTGGATAAACCTAGCTACGGCATTCACCTGCCGGCATCTTCACCTTCGACAGAAACCCAGAAGGGAGGGCCAGCCCCGAAGACCGGGCCCGCACCCTCCCTTAGGACTGCTATAGAAATGCGCTATAAACCCAGCTCCTGGGCTACCTTCTCGCGGTGCCAGTCGGGGTCGCCAAACGTGGGCTCGGCGGCCTTGGCCCGCTTGAAGTACAGCGGCATGTCGTGGTCTATGCAGAAGCCGATGCCGCCGT
>JAXHUE010000045.1:0-6403 GCA_034189655.1 Chloroflexota bacterium
GGAGTGGGAGTGGGCGTAGGCGAAGGAGTGGCCGGCGGGCAGCAAGCGGCTGCGGCCACTGCCAGGGTCACTACAAGCAATGCAACGAAGACCATTAGCACATGCCTATATTTCATCCGTCCTCCTTTCCGTTACGTTTGGGCAGGCCTATTATCAATCCTCTCGTTGCCATTTGTCAATACCTGCGGACACCTATAAGCGGGCCCCCGGGGTGGCGTTTTCTGGCTTTCCCCGGCTGCTCGTTTTGTGTTAGAATTGCCGTGAGAGGTGGGAAGGCCCCGATGATAAAGGCCGTCTTTTTCGACTTCTACTACACGCTGGTCAATTACTATCCGCCGCGCGAGCAGGTGCAGGCGGAGCTGTGCCGAGAGTTCGGCATAGAGGTGACGCCAGAGGCCATCCGCCGCGCCATGCCCGCCGCCGACCAGTTCTACTACATGGAGAATGCCCGTCTCCCCGCGAGCAGGCGCCCCGCAGAGGAGAAGGCCGCCCTGTGGACCGAGTACGAGCTCATGCTGCTGCGGGGGGCCGGGGTGGACGCCTCACCGGAGGTGGCCTTCCAGATACTGGCCAAGTTCGGCATGAAGATGCGTGCCGAGGAGGACCACCTCGTCCTCTTCGATGATGTGGAGCCCACCTTGAGCGACCTCGCGCGCCGCGGGCTGGTCCTGGGCCTGGTCACCAACGTGGACTACGATATCGGCCCCCTCCTTGAGCGGCTGGGGCTCTCTGCCTGCCTGCGCTTCGCGGTCACGTCCCAGGATGTCGGGGTGGGCAAGCCCGACCCCGCCATCTTCCGCGCCGCGCTGGAGCGGGCCCAGGCCCGTCCCGAGGAGGCCATCCACGTGGGCGACCAGTACCACGCCGACGTGGTGGGTGCGCTGAATGCCGGCATCAAGGCGCTCTTCCTCGACAGAGAGGACGACTTCCCCGATGTGAGCTACAGTCCCAAGATAAGGGGCCTGGCCGAGGTGGCCCGTTTCCTGGACTAGGGCGTCCTGCCGTGCAGGCAGGTGATACCGGCGCAATAAAAGGAGGTGACCCATGAAGATAAAGGGGGCTGTCTTTTTGGTGCTTCTCGGCTGTCTTCTGCTCTCGTCGGCGTGCTGTCCTGTGGGGGGAGAGGTATCCGGGGGGGTCGTGGTGCCCACCGCGGGCTATGTGCCCCAGGGGTGGTATCAGAGCGGGCAGAGCCCCTACGGGACGTTCCAGGAGGTGGACGGCACCAAGTGGGGGGTGGTCGAGTACACCGACAGCGATGATTACGACATGGTACAGATATACTACGGCGATGTCCCCCCTGAGCTCCAGGGCAAGGAGAGCGATGCCACTGCCCTCATCGGCCGCGCGGTGCTGGAGTCGGTCACCTTCACCCCGGAGGAGACCGGCACCATTACCGTTGCCGGCCACATCGCCGGCTATGCCAAGGCCTACGACGAGTTATACGACGTGTACGACATGGAGATAGTATTCGTCGACGGCGCCACGTGCATCGACATCTACGCCATATTCGATGCCACCGCCGGAGACGAGAGCCAGGTGATGGCGCTGATAAACAGCATCGACCTCTAGCGGCATACCAGAGTGGCCGGGGGGTGAGAGGCCATCGCCGGGGGCGGGCCCGGTGGCGGTCGAGGAGGGCCTGCAGACGGAGGTGGTAGCGAGATGGCGACGTGTCCCAACTGCAATGGCCGCAAGAGCTTCCCCGCGCTGGCGCCCATCCTGAGCGAGGAGCCCTGCCCCTCGTGCGGGAGGACTGGGCGTGTCCCCGAGCAGAAGGGAAGCTGGGTGAAGTGCCCGCAGTGCAACGGCTTCGGCTGGGTGGGGCGCCGCGCCGAGCGTGAGCAGTGCCCGCGGTGCATAGGGGCCGGGATCGTGCCCCCGGCCCCACCTCCGAAGAGCCCCTACCGCCGCATCGCCGAGGTATCGAGGGAGGAGCCCAGCAGGCCGCCGCAGCTTGAGCAGAGGGGGGACAAGGGCTTCATCACCGGCAGAGATGCCTAAGACTGGCCCGCCATCTGCCCCAGCACCCCCAGGAGCGCCCCCTGCCAGGGGCGGCCCAGCCGCTTGGTGTCGAGGCGCACCTGGCTGGCCCCTATCCTTATCCCCTCGCCCCTGGTGACCCCGCGGGGCATCCTTTTGCCCTCTGCCACCCTCACCACGATGGAGTCTGCCTCGGTGGTGATGGACTGGCACCCGGCTTCCTGGGCCAGCACCTTGACCCGTACCGCGTAGAGCAGGTTCTCCGCCGGGGGCGGCAGCGGCCCGAAGCGGTCGCCGAGCTCGGCCCCGATGTCTGCCGCCTGTGCCGCGGTTGAGACCCTGGCCAGTCGCTGGTAGATGGCCAGGCGGGCGTCGGGGTCGGCCACGTACTCGCTGGGGAGGTAGGCCGCCAGCGGCAGGTCGATGGTGGGCGCACTGGCCAGTGCACCCCCCTTCGCCCTGGGGGCGCCCTCCTTGAGCTCGGCCACGGCCTCGGCGAGGAGGCGGCAGTAGAGGTCGAAGCCCACCGCCCCGATGTGCCCGCTCTGCTCCGGCCCCAGCAGGTTGCCGGCGCCCCTTATCTCCAGGTCGCGCATGGCGATGTGGAAGCCCGCCCCCAGCTCGGAGGCCTCGAAGATGGTCTCCAGGCGGCGCTGCGCCTGGGGGGTCAGGCGTTTCCCGCGGGGGTAGAGGAAGTAGGCGTAGGCGCGGACCGAGCTGCGGCCCACGCGGCCGCGGAGCTGGTAGAGCTGGGAGAGCCCCAGCCTGTCCGCGTCGTTGACGATGATGGTGTTCACGTTGGGCATATCGAGCCCCGACTCGATGATGGTGGTAGAGACCAGGCAATCGATGGTGCCCTCGGCGAATGCCGTCATCACCCGTTCCAGCTCTGCCTCCGCCATCTGGCCGTGGCCGATGGCCACCTGGGCCTCCGGGACCAGCTCGGCGAGCCGCCGCGCCATGCGCCCGATGGAGGCCACCCGGTTGTGGACGAAGAAGACCTGGCCGCCGCGGTCGAGCTCCCTGAGGATGGCGTCCCTCACCAGCCTCTCGTCGAACTCGGAGACGTAGGTCTTGATGGGGAGCCTCTCCTCCGGCGGGGTCTCCATGGTGCTCATATCGCGCACCCCGGAGAGCGACATGTAGAGGGTGCGCGGGATAGGGGTTGCGCTCAAGGTGAGCACGTCCACCTCCTGTCGCAGCTGTTTCAAGTGCTCCTTGTGGGCCACCCCGAAGCGCTGCTCCTCGTCGATGATGACCAGGCCCAGGTCCCTGAACTGCACGTCCCGCTGCAGCAGGCGGTGAGTGCCGATGACGATGTCCACGGCCCCCTGTTTCAGGTCGGCGATGACCTCCTGCTGCTCCCGTTCCGAGCGGAAGCGGCTCAAGACCTCCACCCGGGCCGGGAATGCCGCCAGGCGCTCGCCGAAGGTGGCCAGGTGCTGCTGGGCCAGCACCGTCGTGGGCACCAGCACCGCCACCTGGAGGCCGTCCATGACCGCCTTGAAGGCCGCCCTCACCGCCACCTCGGTCTTTCCGTAGCCCACGTCGCCGCACACCAGGCGGTCCATGGGGTGAGGCCGCTCCATGTCGGCCTTGACGTCGGCCACTGCCAGGGCCTGGTCTGGGGTCTCTATGTAGGGGAAGGATGCCTCCATCTCCTCCTGCCAGATGGTATCCCTGGAGAAGGCGTGGCCCGGGGCGACCTCGCGGGCGGCGTAGAGGGCGATGAGCTCCAGGGCCAGCCTCTGGGCCGCCTCCTTGACCCGTTGCCTGGTCCGGGCCCACTCCTGGGTGCCCAGGCGGGAGAGGGCCGGTGCCGTGCTGGAGGGGCCTATATAGCGGGCTATGCGGTCCATCTGGTCCGTGGGGCAATAGAGGCGATCCTGGGCGGCGTACTCCAGTACCAGGTACTCGCGCTCGTTGTCGCCGTAGCGCAGGGTAGTTGTCCCGATGAAGCGGGCGATGCCGTGCTCAACGTGCACCACGTAGTCGCCCACCGCCATCTCGGAGAGGAAGGCGGCGTGGCGCACCGGGTGTCGGCGCACCTGGCGGCGCCTTTTGGCCACGCCGAAGAGCTCGCGGTCGGTGAGGAGGGCCAGGGTGTCCAGGGCCCAGCCCTGGGCCAGCGAGCCCTGCACCAGGGCCAGGGCCCCTGGAGGTGGCGGCCCTGCGAGGTGAGAGAGCACCGGGGCGATGAGTGCCTCGTCGGCGAGGAGCTCCGAGAGGCGTCGCGCCTGGTGGGACACGATCACGATGCGCTTGTTTCCCGCCCGCATGGTATGTATATCGTGGAGGAATGCCGCCAGGCGGCCCCCGAACTGGGGCACTGGGGAGAAGATGGGGGGGGTGTAGTCATCGCCCCCCCGCCACCGCTCCAGGAGCAGACGGCGCGCCGTGCCCTCGATGCGGCGGGCCAGCTCGGGCCAGGGCAGGTAGGGAGGGGGGAGGTCTGGGGGCAAGTGGCCGCGCGCCGTCTGCTCCCCCCTTATCTCCTGGGCCTGGGCGTCGAGCTCCTGTGCCGCCTGCTCGATCTCCTGGGGATAGAGGAGGACGACCAGCGCCTCCCCGTCCAGGTAGTCGAGGAGGGTGGCCGTGGCGCGGTGTCCCTCGTGGGCGGGGACGATGGCGACCTCGTGGGCGAGCTGCTGTGAGCGCTGGGTGGCCGCGCTGAAGAGGCGGATGCTGGCCACCTCGTCTCCGGCCAGCTCGATGCGGGCCGGCAGCTCGCTTGCGGGGGGGTAGACCTCGATGATGCCGCCGTGGTGGGAGAAGGTGCCCGGCACCTCCACCGTGCCCTCGGGCCTATAGCCCATGTCCTGCCATCGGGCCAGGAGCCCGTCGACATCGACCCTCTGCCCGGTGGCGATGGTGTGGGTCATGGCGTCGAACTCACCGGGGGAGAGCGTAAGCTGGGCCAGGGCGTAGGCCGAGGCGACGACCAGCGGTGCAGTCTCCCCCTGCCGCCCCCCCCGGAGCGTGTGGAGGGCCCTCACCCGTCCCTGCGCGGTGGTGGCATCCGGGGCCAGGGGCTCGTAGGGGAGGGCGTCCGGCTGGGGGAAAGGCAGGGCCTCCACGCCCCAGGCCAGGAGCTGCTCCTGGAGGTACCGTGCCTCCTGGTCTCGCGCTGTCACCACCAGGGTGGGCCTGCCCGTCCTGCGGGAGAGGTGGGCGACGAGGGCAGGTGCGGCGGCGTCCAGGGCCACCGTCCGCTCACAGCCGCCCCTTTCCAGCCCTGCCAGGAGGGCGTTTGCGGCCGGCGACTCGTCGATGAGGGGCAGCAGAGATTTTAAATTCATGGCACACCTAATGGAGGCTCGCCGCGTGCAGCGGGCCCCTCCTTCCAGCATAGCACAAGGCTGACCCGTGCCGCCACTCGCCCCGGTGGGGTGCTGCCCTGTGTAGATAGGGGCCTTGCTTGTTCGGCCCAGTGCTGGCTGCTATAATAGGTGAACTGACGTGAGGTCATATTCGCCATGAGTGGGAAGAGAGGTTCCAGGGGCCGGGGGGAGAGGCGGCGTATCGTCGTCAAGATGGGCACCAACCTGCTCACCGGGGGCGGCGACCGCCTCGATGTCGAGGTGATGGCCGTCCTGGTGGGGCAGGTAGCCGCCCTGCACCGGCAGGGCCACGAGCTCATCGTGGTCACGTCCGGGGCCATTGCCGCCGGCAGGGAGAAGCTGGGGCTCATCTCCGAGCGCCGCGACATCGCGTCGCGGCAGGTGATGGCGGCGGTGGGCCAGAACTCCCTGATGAGCGTCTACGAGGGGCTGTTCAGCCGCCATGGCATCGTGGTGGCCCAGACCCTGCTCACCAGGGCCGACCTCTGCGACCGGCTGGGCTACCTAAATGCCCGCAACACCCTGCTCGCCCTGCTTGAGCTCAAGGTAGTGCCCATCGTCAACGAGAACGACGTGGTGGCCGTGGAGGAGATCGAGGGCGTGGTCTTCGGCGACAACGACAACCTCTCCGCGATGGTGGCCAACCTGGTAGATGCCGAGCTCCTGGTGCTGCTGGGCGATGTCGCCGGGCTGCACACCCGAGACCCGGTCGTAGACCCCGGTGCCGAGCTCATCCCCCTCGTAGAGTGCATAGATGCCCGTATCGAGCGCCTGGCCGGGGGCACCCGAGGCCGGGGCAGCGGGGGCATGGCCACCAAGGTGCAGGCGGCCAAGCTGGCCACCGCGTCGGGGGCCGCCGTGGTCATCGCCCATGGCCGGGAGCGCGACGTGCTGGTGCGGCTGGTGAGCGGCGAGTCCATCGGCACCCTGTTCCCCGCGGCCACCAGCAGCCGGGAGAGCCGCAAGCGCTGGATGCTCTCCGGCCTGGCCACCAGGGGGAGGCTCGCGGTAGATGACGGGGCGGCGCGGGCGCTGCGCGAGCACAAGAGGAGCCTGCTCCCTGCCGGCGTGGTCGAGGC
>JAXHUE010000046.1:0-3493 GCA_034189655.1 Chloroflexota bacterium
ACGTTTTTTTCGAGCCCAGCAATCACTGCACAGGTCGAAAAGACTGGTCAAGAGAGGTGAAAGCTGGTATAGTGCGAGGAGATTTGGGCTTTGAGGTAGAGAATGCGCTGTGCCATAGTGGCCGACATTCACGGCAATCTGGCCGCCCTCGAGGCGGTGCTGCGCGACATTGAAGAGAGAGGTGGATGTGACCAGATATGGTGTCTGGGCGACATCGTAGGCTATGGGCCACAGCCTACCGAGTGCATTGCCCGAATACGCCAGAGCGGTGCCCTCTGCGTGGCCGGGAACCATGACTGGGCGGCGATAGGGAAGATACCCATCACCGATTTCAACCCCGATGCTGCCCAGGCCTGTCGCTGGACATCGCAGCAGTTGTGCCGGGAGGACGTTGCCTATCTAGACCGGCTCCCCCTCACCGAGGTGAGCGGCGAGTTCACCATCGTCCATGGCAGTCCCCGCGAGCCGATATGGGAGTACGTGCTCTCCACGGGCATTGCCGAGGCCAATCTCCCCTTCTTCCGCACCCGCTACTGTCTCATCGGGCACTCCCACGTGCCCCTGGCGTTCGAGCAGAGAGGGAAGGAATGCCTGCTCAAGGAGATGCTCTCCGAGCTGTGGCTGGGGGAGGGCAGGCTGCTCATCAATCCGGGGAGTGTCGGCCAGCCCCGTGATGGTGACCCGCGCGCCAGCTATGCCATCCTGGACGATGGCGAGGGCGTGGTTCGCTATCACCGAGTCCCCTATGAGATCGCCGAGACGCAGGAGAAGATGGTGATGGCGGGGCTCCCCCTCTTTCTGGCCACCCGTTTGAGCTACGGGTGGTGAGCTATTTACCCCGCTTCTCGTAGTCGGGGCACCAGGTTGCGTTGGGGCGCTCCGGGCGATGGCAGGCGCTGCGCCAGTCCCACTTGCAGGTGTTGCACAGGAACACGTCTCTGCCCAGCGCACGGTTCACCCTGATTCTCAGTCGTTGCCACCGGTTTGGACCCACTATCGGCCTCCATACGGAGTGAAAAAGCTCTTCACATTATACTATACTATGCTACGAGGTGCTTCGGCAAGGATAGAAGGAGGTGACCGCCATGCCCATCATCAGGGTAGAGATGTGGCCCGGGCGTACCACGTCGCAGAAGGCAGAGCTGGCGCGGGTGATAACCGAGGCCGTGGTGACCATCGCTCACACCACCCCCCAGTCCACCATCGTGGTCTTCGAGGATGTAGCCAAGGAGAACTGGGCGGTGGGCGGGGTGCTCTCGTCAGAGCAGTAGCCGTGCGCCGGGTAGCGATGGCCTGGGGCTAGGGGTCGCTGCTGTCGGCGGCGATGGCGCGCTTAAGTGCCCGCAGCACCTCCTCGTCCTCCTCGGGGAGGACAGTGCGCGGGTCGAGGAGCAGGGTGTCCCTCTCGATGCGGCCGACGAGTGGCGGGTCTTGCGAGCGCAGGCGGCGGGCCAGGCGCTGTGCCTGGCCTCTCCCCCTTACCGACACCAGCGCAGTGGGCAGGGTATTTCCCGGCAGGCTGCCCCCTCCCACCATCGACTCCCCGGCCACCACAGAGGCGGCCTCGCCGATGGCCTGGGCCCAGGTGCGGGCGCGCTGCTCCACCTGTTCCCGGCCCATGGCGATCATGCGCCACACCGGTATCTGGGTCTCGGCCTCTCCCTTCAGGTAGTGGAGGAGGGTGGTGGAGAGGCCGGCGAGCCTTATCTTGTCGATGCGCACCGCCCTGGCCAGAGGGTGGCGGCGCAGCCTCTCGACCATCTCCCTCTTCCCCACGATGAGCCCTGCCTGGGGCCCCCCGATGAGCTTATCGCCGGAGAACATAGAGAGGGCACAGCCGGCGGCAACGCTCTGCTGCACCATGGGCTCTGCGTCCAGGCCGAAGCGGGCGGTATCTATGAGGCAGCCGCTGCCCAGGTCGTCGAGGATGGGGAGGCCGTAGCGCTCCCCCAGGGCGACGAGCTCCCAGATGGCAGGGGACTCGGTGAAGCCCACCATCTTGAAGTTGCTGTAGTGGACGTTCAATATGGCGGCCGTCCTGGGGCCTATGGCCCGCTCGTAGTCGGCGGCGTAGGTGCGGTTGGTGGTGCCCACCTCCACCAGGCGGGCGCCGCTCTGCTGCATGACCTCAGGGACGCGGAAGCCGCCGCCGATCTCCACCTCCTGGCCGCGGGAGACCAGCACCTCTTTGCGCCTGGCCAGGGCGCTCAAGGCCAGGAGCACCGCAGAGGCGTTGTTGTTCACCGCGAGGGCGGCCTGGGCGCCGCTCACCTGGCACAGCAGGTGCTCGACGTGCACCTGTCTGGAGCCGCGCCTCCCGTTGTGGAGGTCTATCTCCAGGTTGCAGTAGCCCTGGGCGGCCTGGCCCATGGCGGCCGCTGCCTGGGTGCTCAGAGGGGCCCGTCCCAGGTTGGTGTGGAGGATGACGCCGGCGGCGTTTATCACCCGTTGTGGGCCGGCCCGGAAGAGGGCCTGGGCGTGGAGGCAGATGGACTCTGCCAGCTCGTCCGGTGAGGGGCCGGCGCTGCCCCCGGCGATGGAGGTGCGGGCCAGGTCGAGGTGCTGGCGCACCAGGTCCACGACCACGTCGTGAGCGTAGGCCTGCCCCAGCCCCTCGATGCGCTGGTGCTTGAGGAGGCGGTCGACGCTGGGCAGGTTGCGCAGTGCCTCGTCCATGTGCGGTAGTATTGTACCATATCGCGGGCACGGTGTAACGCGGACGGATGGGCTACAGGGCGGCGCGGAGCTCGCGGGCGAAGGCGGCGGCGGCAGGTGCCGGGTCGGGCTCGCGCTCGATGAGCTCCACGATGCGGCTGCCCACGATGACGCCGTCGGCCACCGCTGCCACGCGGCGCGCCTGCTCCGGGGAGGATATGCCGAAGCCGACGCAGAGCGGCTTGCTGGTGGCGCGTCTCACCCGGGCCACCAGCCGCTCCAGGTCGGGGGGGAGGTCGCTGCGGGCGCCGGTGACCCCTCTCAGGGATACCAGGTAGATGAAGCCGCGGGAGCGGGAGGCGACCAGGCCGATGCGCTCGTCGGTGGTGGTGGGGGAGACCAGGTAGATGAGGTCCAGGGCATTGCGCCTGGTGAGGGCCTCGAGCTCGGCGCCCTCCTCTGGGGGCAGGTCGGGGACGATGAGGCCATCGACGCCGGCGTCGTGGCAGGCGGTGCAGAAGCGCTCCAGGCCGTAGTGCAGCACCGGGTTGTAGTAGGTCATGAATACCAGGGGTACCGCTACCCGCTGTCGCAGCCGGGCGGCGACGTCGAGGCACAGCGCAGGGGTGACCCCTGCCTCCAGCGCGTGGTGGCTGGCCCTCTGAATGGTGGTGCCGTCGGCGAGGGGGTCAGAGAAGGGGATGCCCAGCTCGATGATATCGCAGCCGCCGTCGGCGAGCGCCGGCACCACGTCGAGCGTGGCCTGGATGCTGGGGTAGCCGACGGTGACATAGGCCACCAGGGCCTTTCGCCCCTCGGCGGTCGCTTTATGAAAGGC
>JAXHUE010000046.1:3593-4771 GCA_034189655.1 Chloroflexota bacterium
GCGTACCATCATGGTGCCCCGTATCCCTGGGTCGAAAAAAGAATGTTGATGTCCTTGTCGCCGCGCCCGCTCAGGCCCACCACGATGATATCGTCTGGAGAGAGGGTGCTGGCGAGCTGGGTGGCGTAGAACACCGCGTGGGCCGGCTCCAGGGCCGGCATGATGCCCTCCAGCTCGCTTAAGAGGCGGAAGCCCTGGAGGGCCTCATCGTCTGTGACCGCGACGTAGGTGGCGCGGCCGCTCTCCTTCAGGTAGGCGTGCTCTGGCCCGACACCGGGGTAGTCCAGGCCTGCCGAGATGCTATGGGTCTCGCTCACCTGGCCGTCTTTGTCCTGGAGGAGGTACGACCTGGCCCCGTGGAGCACGCCGATGCTGCCCGCAGAGAGGCTGGCACCGTGCCTGCCGCTCTCCAGGCCGAGCCCTGCCGCCTCGACACCGATGAGCTTGACCTGGGGGTAGGAGAGGAGGGGGTGGAACAGCCCCAAGGCGTTGGAGCCGCCGCCGACACAGGCCACGGCGTAGTCCGGGAGGCGGCCGATGGCGGCCATGGCCTGGCGGCGCACCTCGCGGCCGATGACGGACTGGAAGTCGCGCACCATGGTAGGGTAGGGGTGAGGCCCGACGACGCTGCCCAGCAGGTAGTAGGTGGTATCCACGTTGGTCACCCAGTCCCGGATGGCCTCGTTGATGGCATCCTTCAAGGTCTTGCTGCCGCTGGACACCGGCCTCACCTCGGCCCCCAGGAGCCTCATGCGGAACACGTTGAGCTCCTGGCGCCTGATGTCCTCTTCTCCCATGTACACCACGCACTCCAGGCCCAGCACGGCGCAGATGGTAGCGGTGGCCACGCCGTGCTGCCCGGCGCCGGTCTCGGCGACGATGCGCCGCTTCCCCATGCGCTCGGCGAGCAGGCCCTGGCCCAGGGTGTTGTTTATCTTGTGGGCCCCGGTGTGCGCCAGATCCTCTCGCTTGAGGTAGAGCCGGGCCCCACCGCAGTGCTCGGAGAGACGGGCAGCATAGTAGAGGGGCGTGGGCCTCCCTGCATAGTCATGGAGGAGGACGCTCAGGCGCTGGCGAAAGGCGGCATCCCGCCTGGCATCTCGGTAGGCACGCTCCAGCTCGTCGAGGGCTGCCATCAGGGTCTCGGGGACAAACCTCCCACCAAACTGGCCAAATCT
>JAXHUE010000046.1:4871-6322 GCA_034189655.1 Chloroflexota bacterium
GGTGCGGGGCGTGCCTCGGCTAGTCCAAAGGACTGGTCTCCTTTACCTTCTTCTGTCCTGGGCTGTCGCAGCTCGTAGCTATCGTAATGCTGTGCTGGCACTCTCTCTCAACCTCGAATCTACCGCTGCGGTCTCATCTCGTCTGCCTCTCTGGCGGCGAGGCAGAAGCGGCGGATCTTCTCTATATCTTTCATCCCTTCGGTCTCTACGCCGCTGGATACGTCTACTCCCCAGGGTTGCACCACCTGGATGGCCTGTGCGACGTTATCTGGCGAGAGGCCACCGGCAAGCACGATGGGGTACCACTTGGCCACCTCCTGGGCTACATCCCAGTCGAATACGTGCCCGGTGCCCCCGAAGAGACCCTCGACGTGGGAATCGAGCAAGGGGATGAACTCTTTCATGCCGATGATCTTGTGCCCCAGGATGATGCTGGCCATGATATCGATGCTCCTTTCAGGGCCCTGCACTCGCACTGCCTTGATAACCGGCCTCTCGACGGAGCGGCAGAAGTCCCAGGGCTCGTCGCCACTGAGCTGTACCCAGTCGAGGTGGCACCAGTCTACCGTCTGGTTCACCTCAAGGGAGGAGGAGTTCACGAATATGCCCACCGTCTTGGGCCGGGATTGTACGTGCTCCAGGGCGAGGGCTATCTGTCGCGCGCGCACCGCGGTCACCTGCCGTTTGCTGGTGGCAAAGACCAGCCCGACGAAGTTGGCTCCGGCCTCGGCAGCAGCGAGGGCGTGCTCTACTTCGGTGATGCCACATATCTTGATCGCGGTCATGAAAGCTCCCTCACCTTGGCTGCTACATCGGCTGCAGTGACCAGCGCCTCTCCCACGAGACAGGCATGAACTCCCCACTTCTCAAGCAGGTCAATGTCAGCGCGCTCTCGGATCCCGCTCTCGCTCACTACGGTCTTGCCCGCGGGGACCAGGGGGCACAGCCTCCTCGTGGTCTCAAGGTCTACCGCGAATGTCTCCAGGTTGCGGTTGTTGATGCCCACTATCTCGGCCCCGCTCGCCAGGGCGCGCGTAAGCTCTTGCTCGTCGTGTACCTCCACCAGGCATACCATGCCCAGCCCCCGGGCCAGCGAGCGCAGCTCGCCGAGCACGCCATCGTCCAGGATGGCTACGATGAGGAGCAGGGCGTCGGCACCGTAAGCCCGCGCCTCGTATACCTGGTAGGGGTCGAAGATGAAGTCCTTCCTCAAGATGGGCACTCCTGCCCCCAGCGCTTCGCGGACCTGCCTCAAGTGCTCCAGCCTCCCCTGGAAGTGGGTGCTCTCGGTGAGCACCGATATCGCTGCTGCCCCGCTCTGGGCATAGGTGCGGGCAATGGCTACTGCATCGAGGTCGGGGCGCAGCACTCCCCGCGACGGCGAGGCGCGTTTCACCTCGGCGATGAGCCGCACCCTGTCGCCGCGAAGGGCGGAGGTGAGGTCGGCCGAA
>JAXHUE010000047.1:0-5352 GCA_034189655.1 Chloroflexota bacterium
GTGCCCGGAGCAGGCAGTGAGCGGCGAGAAGAGAAAGCCCCACGTCATAGACCCCGCCAAGTGTACCAGGTGCGGCCTGTGCTACGACATATGTAAGTTCAACGCGGTGATCAAGCGATGAGAGGAGGTACAACCGATGGCTAAGGTATGGGTTGACAGTGAAACTCAGGTTGAGATCGTGGAGGCGCCGGGCTGCAAGTCCGTTCACCTTACAGTCGACGGCAAAGAGATCAGGGCCAATCCCGGCCAGACTATTCTGGAGGCCGTAGAGGGCAGGCGGGGGATTGGGAACATCCCCGCTCTATGCTATCACCCGGCGGTCAAGCCTTACGGGGCCTGCCGTCTCTGCACCGTGGAGGTCACCGAGGGATCGAGGTCCAAGTTTGTGGCTGCCTGCCTCTACCCGGTCAAGGAAGGGCTGGTGGTGAAGACCGATACCGAGAGGGTGAAAAAGCTGCGCAAGGGCATACTCGAGCTCCTCCTGGCACGGTGCCCCAATGTCAAGAAGATACAGGACTTGGCCGAGGAGTACGGGGTTGAGAAGCCAAGGCTCGCCCTGGGGGACCAAGAGTGCATCCTCTGCGGCCTGTGCGTGCGGGCGTGCAGCGAGATCATGGGCAAGTCGGCCATCAGCCTGGTCAACCGCGGTATCTACAGAGAGGTGGCCGCACCCTTCTACGTCTATGAGCTGTCTGAGGGATGTATCGGCTGCGGGGACTGTGTGTATGTGTGCCCCACCGGTGCCATCTCCATGGGGCCCGACGGGAAGCCGGTGCTGCCCAAGGTGAGGATACCGTACCCAGAGGTCGAGGCCATGCTGCGGGAGGCAACCGCCGCTGCCTAGAAGTCGCCAGGCACTGTGAGAAAGAGTTCCCTGGACATTTTGGAGCGAGGGCGAAGACCAAGTCTTCGCCCTCGCCTTTTATCCAAACGCCCGCGGTGGGCCTAGCCGTCCAGGATGGCCATGGCCTCCTCGCGGTAGGCATCCATGACGTAGGGTATGCCGGTGACCCGGGCACACTCCTCGGTCAAGGACATGAGCTCGCGCCGGGTGATCGCCGGGATGCTGAAACAGCGGGCGCCGGCCATGAGCTGCTGGAGACCCACCATTATCTTCTGGCTGTAGCTGTAAATGCCGATGGCACCGAGGGGGATGCTCTTCATCTCGTCGGCGCCCACGATGCTCTTGACCTCCTCGTAGCAGACGAATATCTCCTCCGGCGTGGCGCCGAACTGCGCCACCGTGTTTGGCAGCTTGCCCTCTTTGAGCCAGATATCGATGTTCTTGCCCACCATGCCCGGTATCATCAGGGCACGCCCCATGCACACCGCCTTTGAGTACGGGGCGCCGAGGGCGATGGCCTTGAACACGCCGTCCTCGCTGCTGAAGCCGCCGGCGAACGCGATGTCGGGGGGCCGCTCCCCCTTGCTCGCCAGCCTCTCGCAGAACTCGTAGGCGGCGGCATGGAGGTATATGCTGGGCACGCCCCACTCGCACATCATGCGCCACGGGCTCATCCCCGTCCCACCGGGGGCGCCGTCAATGGTGAGGAGGTCTATCTTGGCCTTCGCGCCCCACTTTATGGCCATGGCCAGCTCTCGCAGGCCGTAGGCACCCGTCTTCAAGGTGATGCGCCGAAACCCGATGTCGCGCAGGCGCTGTACCTCGGCGTAAAAGCCCTCCTCCTCGATGAAGCCGAGGCGGCTGTGTCGCTCGAACTCCTTGATGGCCCCGGACCCGAAGGCGGCCTGGTTCACCGGGTCCGAGGGATCGGGGGTCACGATGTATCTCCGCTGCTTAAGCTCCAGGGCACGCTCCAGTGTGTCCACCTTTATCTCCCCGCCGATGCACTTGGCACCCTGGCCCCATTTCAGCTCTATGGTCTCCAGGCCGTGCTTGCGGTGCACGTACTCGGCAACGCCCAGCCTGGTGTCCTCCACGTTCATCTGCACCAGTATCTCCCCGTAGCCCTGGTGGTAGCGCCGATAGGTCTCGATGCGGCGGTCCATGTCTGGCGAGCTCTTCACCTTGCCGTGTGAGTCCAGCTCCAGGAGGGGATCGATGCCGCACACGTTCTCGCCGCACACGATGGTGACCCCGCTTATTGCGGCGCCCACGGCGAAGTGCTCCCAGTTCTTGCGCGCTATCTCAGTGGAGCCCAGGGCACCGGTGAAGATGGGGGTCTTCATCTTTACCTTGATGTCCCAGCCGTACTCGGTCTCGGTGCTCACCGCGGGGAACATGGCACTGTCTGGGTCGCCGACCACGCCCTCGGGGAGCCCGCTGGCCCCCAGGGCATACCCCTGGACGTTGAGGTGGGAGTAGTCTACGGGGTAGTCCTTGTCGGCCCCGGCAGTGATCTCCCCGAACGGGCCGGGGTAGATGAGCTCGCGGCCGCGGAAGGTGGACTTGAACACCTCGCAGTTCCCGGTGCAGCCGTCGGTGCAGCGGACACACAGCCCGCTCATGGGCACAACGCTCTTGGACCGGTTGCTGCTCCGGGTAGCGTCACTAGAGTTTGGACGTTGCAGGTTCATGCCTCAATGCTCCTCCATGAAAAGATTTTGCTCACGGTTACCGTCGATGACATACACCCCCCAAGACCACCATCCACCCTTGAAATCCTGGCAGGGGATAGCCGCTTCCCTGTCACAGCCCGTGAAACTCGACCATGTCCTGATACTGCAGCACGGTGCTCATGGCATGGTTCTCAGCCTCTATGCCGGCCTCGTGAGCGGCGGCCACGGGGTTCAAGCCGCCGACGAGGATCACCCCGAACCGATTCAGCTCCACCGGAACCTCACACACCTGCTCACTGACATTCCCCACCAACAGTGGCCTCTTCAGCCCGGCCTCTTCGAGTCCAGATACTACCTCCCCGACAGTTTTACGGCACATGGCCGGTATCTCGCGAAAGTTGGCCAGTATCCTGCCCTCGCCCGTCCCGGTCGCCTCTCGGACCGAGGTCATCCCGGCCCTGATGAACACCTCCGAGGGGTCGAGCGATGAGCCTGCATAGTGGATGACCTCGACGAAGCGGTGCGGCCGCTGTTCGCGGAGCTGAAGGACACCGCCGAACTTGGAGTCGATGGGAACCCCCGCCTTGAGCAGGGTCCCATTGAACGCGATGCTGCACACCGTGGCCAGCCCCACCGTGCCCTGGGGGACTACCAGCTCGCCCAGCCTCTCACCTTCCTCGGCCACGGCCACCAGGGAGCTCACGCAGAGCCCACCCGAAAAGGCAGGCCTCATCGCCTCCAGCGCTGCGTTGAACCGCTCCCTGGGAAAGAAAGACACGTTGACCGGAATGGTGCCGGTGCGGGTCCGGGGGTCAAAGCTGGTGCGGCAGGTGAGCAGCTCGATCTTGGAGATGGCGAGGCCGACCTTGTACCTCACCAGGGCGCTCCGCACCTCTTCCATCCCCCTCTCTGTGAGCACCCGGCCGTCCCGTCTCCCCACGAGGCGAGTCATCCCTCGCTCGTCAGTCATCTTCAGGTGATATCTCACTGCCCTCTCACCGAGATCGATCCCGTGGTCTTTCAGGCGGCGGGAAATGACCCTGGCCCCCAGCGTCTCATGTGAGTCGTTCAAGACCCTTAGGATGGTGAGCACCTTTCGATCCACGTCTTGCGTCCCAAAGCCCATCGCAATGCCCCCTGACGGCGTGTGGCGTAAGGTACTAGGCAACCGTTTTCCTTATATTACCCCGCGCACATCACTGTGTCAAGCTCCTCCACCGCCGCCGGCAGGGGGGCGCTCCAGTGGCAGTCTGCCCGCTGGGCTGTCGTGGCATCGGCCACAAGAAAAGGCACGGCCCCAACGCCGTGCCTCGTCTGCTACCCTATTTACTTCCTGTCTACGTATACCGCGCCGACCGCCGCAGGCGGCCCGCGAAGAGCCCCTACTTCGGGCGGATCACCAGGTGACAGCACTCATCCCCGGCAGCCAGCACCTGGATGTACTCGGCCTCTATCTCTCCTCCCACCACTGCAACGAACATCGCCCGGTCCATTGCGGTCATGGCATCACACAGGGGCTTGCCCACGCCATTGAGACGATAGGGGCATGAGAAGACCTTCATCTCCATCCTGTCATCTGATAGCTCTATCATCTCAGGTGCAGGCTCCCGGTTTGCCGCCGACCGGGAGAAGATCTCGGCAGCGGCCTTGAGCCCCGACCCGCTCATCTTGGATCTCATCGCCGCGCCCAGATGCTGACCCCACGCGCCGAAGACGGCCTCGATTATGGGGAGGGCCTCATCGCCGAACTGGTGGTAGAACAGCTTGCACAGCTCCCCCTGGACCTCCATGTGGTTGGTGGGTTTAGTCAGCAGCCTGGCCGTTTCCGACGACTCTCTTCCTGCAGTCATCTCACTCCTTATCTCTGTAATTGCCGCGATAGTCACACTATAGCAGTTAGCCGCAGGCCAGGTCAACCGAGCGGTATCGTGCACCATGGAAGCACACAGGAGCCAAAGAGCAGAGGGCCTGGCCACCGGGCCAGGCCCTCTCTTCTCGACTATGTATCCCTGGAGGCAGCGGCCTCTACCGGGAGGCGCTACACCTCGCGGAACTCGCCGTCCACCGCCCCCTCGCCATCGCTGCCGTAGTGGTCGTCGCCGGCGTAGGCCCCGGCCCCCGCCTGGCTGTACACCGCCTGTCCCACCCGCTCAAGCGCGGCCTGGAGCTCTTCGGCGGCCCTCTCCACCTGGTAGGCATCGCCGCCCTGGAGGGCGGAGCGCACTGCCGCCACCTTGCCCTCGGCCTCTGCCTTCAGCTCGGCGGGTATCCTGTCGCCGGCCTCGCGCAGGGTCTTCTCTGCGGTATAGGCCAGGGTGTCGGCGGCGTTCCTGGTCTCTATCTCCTGGCGCCGTCTCTGGTCGTCCTCGGCGTGGAGCTCGGCCTCCCGCACCATGCGGTCGACCTCCTCCCTGGAGAGACCGGAGCTCGCGGTGATGGTGATCTTCTGCTCTTTGCCGGTGCCCTTGTCGCGGGCCGAGACGTTCAAGATGCCGTTGGCATCGATGTCGAAGGTGACCTCGACCTGGGGCACGCCCCGCGGCGCCGGCAGGATGCCGTCGAGCATGAAGCGCCCGATGGTCTTGTTCTCACTGGCCATGGGCCGCTCGCCCTGGAGGACGTGGACGTCCACGCTGGGCTGACCGTCCGCCGCCGTGGTGAACAGTTCCCCCTTCTGTGTCGGTATGGTGGTGTTGCGCGTGATGAGCGGCGTCATCACGCCGCCCAGGGTCTCGATGCCCAGGGTGAGCGGGGTGACGTCCAAGAGCAGCACGTCCCTGACCTCGCCTTTGAGCACCCCGGCCTGGATGGCGGCCCCGACGGCCACCACCT
>JAXHUE010000048.1:0-4956 GCA_034189655.1 Chloroflexota bacterium
GAAGTTCAAGGACGCCACCGCGGTGCCCTCCTTCCAGCTCATGAGGGAGCACTTCAAGGAGCACACGCCGGAGTGGGCGGCCAAGATATGCGACGTCTCCGCCGCCACCATCAGGAAGGTGGCCGCCGAGTTCGTGGCCAACGCCAGGGTGGGGGCCACCATCAAGGTAGAGGGCGTCGAGATGCCGCTCAGGCCGGTGTGCATCTCGCTGGGCAAGACCCAGAACAACGGCTGGGGGGGCATGCAGTGCGTGTGGGCCAGCCACGTACTGCAGATACTGGTCGGGGCCCTTGAGGTGCCGGGGAGCCACATGGGAATCGGGGCCCTCTACTCCGGCGCCCCGAAGAAGACGCTCGACGGCTTCATGGAGTACCCCTTCCAGCCCACCGACAAGGAGAACTGGAAGTTCCCGCCGGGGCGGCGCGACGGCGTCCCCTCCATCTGCCCGCTCACCGGCCCCTTCCTGGGCCCGCTGCACTTGGCGTGGAAGTGGCTCGTCGATCCTCCGCCCAACTGGCCGGCCCCGTCCATGCCTGAGGTGTTCATCACCTACAAGGTCAACCCGGTGATATCGCAGTTCGAGACGCCGATGGTCATCGAGGTGCTCACGAAGATGCCCTTCCACGTCGCCTTCGGCTACACCATGGACGAGACGGTGTGGTTCGCCGACCTGGTGCTGCCCGAGGACACCGACCTGGAGTCGCTCCAGGCCTTTCCGGTGGGTGCCACCTCCTTCTTCCGCAACTTCTGGGACTATGGAGGCCTGGCCATCAAGCAGCCCGTGGTTGAGCGGTACGCCAACACCATGAATATCACCGACATCGCCACCGACTTCGCAGAGCGTATAGGCATGCTCGCCGCGTACAACGAGGCCCTGAACTGGGGGGCCTACCTGGGGATGGTGCTCAAGGGCACCCCCCAGGAGCTGGCACCAGACCAGAAGTACAGCGCCGAGGAGATCTTCGACCGCATCTGCCGCGCCGGGAGCAGGACGTTCAGCATGGGCACCGAGGAGCATGGGCTGGACTGGTTCAAGGAGAAGGGGGGCTACTTCATCCCCTTCCCCAAGACAGGGCCAGGGATCGATGCCGGCCTCGCCTACATGCGCTCGATATACCTCTACTCCTACCTGAAGGAGGTCGGCATCCGCTTCGAGCTCCCCTACCAGGAGCGGCTGAAGCGCATCGGGGAGGAGCTCAAGGCCAGGCTCAAGGAGAACAACATCACCTGGTGGGACCACCAGACCGACGAGTACCAGGCGCTCCCTGAGTACCACGACATCGCCCACATCCTCGACGAGGTCACCGAGAAGGTGTACGGCAAGAACCCCAAGGACTACCCCTTCTGGCTGGTCAACACCAGGAGCATGCAGTACGCCTGGGGCACCAACATCGGGGTGCCGCTCATGCACGAGGCGGCGAGCGACGTCCTGGGCCACGCCTGGCTCCAGATAAACGCCAAGGCGGCCAAGAAGCTGGGCATCAAGGACGAGGACGAGGTCTGGATCGAGTCCCCCTATGCCCGGGCCCGGGGCCGGGTCAAGCTCAGGGAGGGCATCAGGCCCGACGTCATCCTGTCCACCCAGATGTACGGACACTTCAAGACGCCGTTCGCCAAGGACCTGAAGGTGCCCAACCTCAACCAGGTTGCACCCGCCCTCATCGAACTCACTGACGAGAGCGGCGGTTCGAAAGACCACGTCAAGGTCAAAATATACAAGTAGCGGGAGGCACATTATGACCAGATGGGGAATGGTCGTAGACTTGAAGAAGTGCGTCGGGTGCCAGACGTGCACCGTGGCCTGCAAGGTGGAGAACCTGGTGCCGCCTGGCGTATTCTGGAACCGGGTGTACGACTACGAGATCGGCGAGTATCCCAACGTAACCAGGCGATTCCTGCCCCGCCCCTGTATGCAGTGCGAGGACCCGGTGTGCATGGCGGTGTGCCCCACCAAGGCCACCAAGAAGCGCGAGGACGGGATCGTCTACGTAGACTACGACAAGTGCCTGGGCTGCAGCTACTGCGAGCTGGCCTGTCCCTACCGGGCACGGATACTGCACAAGAGGAAGGCCTACTACTACGGGGCCACCACCCCCTACGAGGACTTCCCCTACGAGAAGCGCGCCCCACACCAGAGGTACACCGTGGGGGCGGCCTCCAAGTGTACCTTCTGCATGCACCGGGTGGACAGGGGCATAGCCGAGGGGCTAGAGGTAGGAAAGGACCCCAAGGCCACTCCGGCCTGTGTGCTTGCCTGCATCGCCGATGCCCGCTTCTTTGGCGACCTTGATGACCCGGAGAGCACAGTCTCGATGAAGATCCAGGAAAGGAAGGGGTTCCGCATGCTCGAGGACCTGGGCACCGAGCCTGTGGTATACTACCTTACCCCATAGGGAGGTAGCGACATGGCAATGGAAAAGCAACATAGCTGGGGCTGGCAGGTGGTCATGGACGTGTTCCTCGGCGGGATAGGCGCCGGCCTCTTTCTGGTCAGCTTTATAGTTGAGCAACTCTTCGGCGTAACCCCGCTCACTACTGTGGGGGCCATCGTCGGCCCGGTACTGGTACTGCTGGGGATATTCTTCCTCCTCATCGAGGTAGGCAAGCCAATGAACGCGGTGAGGGCGTTCCTCAACGCGGGCACGTCCTGGATGTCCCGCGGCGTGATACTGCAACCGATACTCATTGCTGTAGCGCTGCTGTATGCACTGCTCCCGCTCGGCGTCCCCGGTATCAAGACCGCAGCGGCGGGCATAGTGATCGGCGGCATCGCGGCGATCCTCGCGATACTGGTGGCAGTATACCACGGGTTCCTCTTCAGCCAGGCCCGGGGCATCGCGCTGTGGAACAACCCGCTGCTGCCCATGCTCTACTTCGTCTCCGCGCTCGCCGGGGGCGCCGGGGTGCTGCTCCTCATCACGCCGCTCTTCAACGTGGCGGTCATCGCCGGGCAGCTCGCGGTGCTGGTCATCGTGGAGATAGCGCTCGTCGTACTGGTACTGGTATCCATCTGGCTCATGGCAGCGGTGCGGCCCAGCCTGTCCTACCGGCGGTCCCTGCGCCAGCTGATGACGCCGAACTTCATCGGCCTCACCCTGGTCCTGGGCAATGCGGTCCCGCTGGTGCTACTGGTCGTGAGCCTCTTCATCGCAGGCACAGGGGCATCGGTCGCGGTGCTGTCCATAACCGGGGCCCTGGTGCTGGTGGGCACGTACTACTTGAGACACGCCGTCATCCGTGCCGGCCACCACTATTCATTGCAGGTATCGTTTTAAGGCGGCACGTCGCCAATTTGGGCTCAAGTGGGCACACGTGATTGGAGAGCTATGGCAGTAATCATTGATAGCACGCGGTGTACCGGATGCGAGGTGTGCTCCTCGGTATGCGAGCCCATGGCGCTCACAAGGGCTGTCGATGGCGAGGTGCTGCACATCGCCATCGACCACTCGCGGTGCAACTCATGCGGCGACTGCGAGCGGCTCTGTCCCGAGCACGCACTCAAGGTCACGGAGGAAAGGGGGCCCACGGACGGCCTGATCACACTGTTCCAGTGCCAGATGGCCAAGTGCCGGGAGTGCGGGCGATGCTTCGCCCCCGAGCCCCTGGTGGCCAAGTTCAGGCATATCCTGAAGGACAGAGACCCCAGGATCGTGGCGACGATAGACCTGTGCCCGCAGTGCAAGGACCGCACTATAGACGATGGCTATAGACCTCTCTAAGAGGTCATGGGCCGGGCGGTGTCGCCCGGCGAGAGGGAGCCAAAGAGGGGCCCGACCACTCGGGTCGGGCCAGGGCCTCTACTGTACGTACAGGTAGACCCATGAGGTAACAGCGCTCTCTGTGTGCGCGTTCTGGCGCACGCAGGGCTAGGCATGGCTATGCGTGTAAAGAAGGGAGGTACCACAGACTACTATGGCTGGAAGACTCGCGAACAAAGTAGCACTGATAACCGGGACAGGCGGCGGGCAGGGACGCTCAGCAGCAGTCCTATTCGCCAGAGAAGGAGCCAAGATCGTCGGGTGTGACCTCAAGGTCGAGGGCAACCAGGAGACGGTGCGCATGGTGAGAGAGGCCGGTGGAGAGATGGTCACCATAGAGCCGCTGGACATCGCCGAGCTTGAGCAGGCACAGCGGCTGGTGAAGCTGGCCGAAGACACCTATGGTCGACTGGACATCCTGTACAACAATGCCGGGGCAGCCCGCTTTGCGCCCCTGCCCGACTTCCCGGTGGAGGACTGGGACTTCACCATCCGCAACGAGCTGGAGATAATGTTCACCGTGATCAAGGCGGCAGTCCCGCTCATGATCAAGACAGGTGGCGGCTCCATCATCAACACCGCCTCGACGGCGGGCCGGATGGCGCTTCCTGGTCTGGGCAACTGGGCCCACGCCACCACCAAGGGTGCAGTGATCGGTATGACCCCCCAGATCGCCCTCGAGCTATCCCCCTACCGCATCCGGGCCAATTCCATCGCCCCTGGCCTCATTCAGACCCCAGCCACCGAGTTCCTCTTCAGCGACCCCCAGGCCTCAGCGATGATGATGCAGAAGATCATGCTGGGGCGATTCGGACAGCCCGAGGATATCGCCTACGCCGCCCTGTTCCTGGCATCCGACGAGGCAAGCTACGTCACGGGGACAGTGCTGGTGGTAGACGGGGGATGGTCAGCCTGGTAGTGGGGCCAACTGGCACCACTCCAAGGGCAAAGAGAGAAGAGCAGGAGGCCTGGCCTTACGGGGCCAGGCCTCCTCGTATTATATAAAGAAGTGCGTAAAAAAGGCCGCGGTGGGCCCGTGTCCCGGGACACACCTTGACGCGGCAGCAGAATTGTGATAAGCTCACTCATCCCCTGAAACTCGCAAGACACCATTGTCCTCTCGCCCCAGGGCGAGAGGCCTCATGCCTTCTCATCGTTCCAGTGCGACTGGCCGTGCTATGGCTACTGCTATAGCTAT
>JAXHUE010000049.1:0-4888 GCA_034189655.1 Chloroflexota bacterium
AGCTTGCGCTCGTCCTCGCTCAACGCCCCGCGCCCGCTCTTCACCTCGATGAAGTCTACACCCTCGTCGTACTTGATGCCCACGTAGTCGACGGGCCTGCCACCGAAGTAGAACAGCCGGTCGTAGTGGGCCAGCTTGATGGTGGCCAGAAGCTCGTTGAGCTTGCCGGCGCGCGCCGCCTCGCTCCTGGTTATCGACTGGAGGACGTCCTGGGGCAGGCAGTCTAAGGCCTGGCGCAGCTCCTTTATCGACCTCTCGGTGGCCAGGGTGGAGAGGAGGATGTTCACCACGCTATCGATGTCTGGGGAGTCTGACCGCCGCGGCCGCAGCGCCAGCACGACGACGACGATGAGCAGGAAGGCTATCACCAGCCCCATCACGACGTAGATCACGGTGTCCATGGCTCCCTCCTCTCCCTGCGGCTAGCCGCTCCACACATTGACATCGCCCTGGTGCAGCGTGTAGCACGGGCCGGCATCGGGGCGGTGCCCATCGCCTGCGGTGCGGCGCCTTCGGAGCAGGCGCAGCCAGCGGCGGCCGGTGGTGACCCGCACCCACAGGTCGACCAGGCGCTCCAGGGGCCAGCCCACGGCGCGGGGCATGCGATAGAGGCGCCCGTAGAGCTTCACCAGGGGCTCGAAGCGGTGGCGCAGCGCCTTGAGCTGCTCTGAAGAGATGCTCTCCTGCTTAAGCACACTGTCCTCGTAGTAGGTATCGATGTGCTTATCGGTGATGAAGCCCTCGCGCGTGCACAGGTCGTAGGCCTCGGTGCCGGGGAAGGGGTAGAAGATGGAGACGTGCACCACCTTGGGCTGCACCTGGGCATTGAGCTTGACGGTGTCCATGACCTGGGGCTGCGTCTCGAAGGGGAGGCCGATCATGTTGTAGCTCAAGGTCTTGATGCCCATCTCGTGGCACAGGTCGAAGGACTGCACGATGCGCTCGCGGCTGGTGCGGCGCCCCAGCACGGTGCGGCGGATGTAGTCGTTGCCGCTCTCTAAACCGAAGCGCATCAGCGAGCACCCGGCCTCCTTGGCCATCACCGCGATGTCTCTGTCCATCAGGTTGACGTGGCAGTTCATCTCGAAGGGGAGCCCGATGCGCTGCCGGTAGGCGCGGGTGAACTCCTCGAACCACTGCTTCTTCATGGGCAGCAGGTCGTCGTGGAACACCGTGTACTCTATCTGGGGGAAGCCCTTCACCACCTGCTCCACCTCCTCTATCATGTGGGCCACACTGCGGAAGCGGATGTAGCGGTTGCCCCCGTAGAGCCGCTTCATGGCCTGGCTACAGCAGTAGGTGCAGGAGAAGGGGCACCCCCGCGAGGCCATGAATACGCCCCGCCGCATGAACTTCAAGTCGAAGCTCTCCTCGTAGGGGAAGACCTCGCGGTCCATGAAGGGCAGCGTGTCCAGGTCTTCGATTAAAGGGCGCACCGGGTTGCGATGTATCGCCCCGTCCCGCTTCACCCACAGGTTGGGGATGGCGGAGATGTCCTCCCCCCGCTCCAGGCCGCGGCACAGCTCCAGGAGGGCATCCTCGCCCTCTCCGATGCACAGCGCGTCCACGGCCTCTATGGCGATGGTCTCCTCCGGGCTCAAGGTGGCGTGCACCCCGCCACACATGGTGAACGCCCGCGAGTGGGCCCTGGTGAGCTCGGCGAGCGGCGCCACGTGGGGGAAGATGTTGGTCATTATGGAGAAGGCCACCACGTCGGGGTCGTTCCGCTTCAAGAAGTCGACGTAGGCCTCCTCCTTCACGTCTCCCATGAGGTGGAAGAAGTGACACTGGTGGCCCTCGCGGCGTAGGTACGCGATGAGCGAGGCGATGCCTACGTGAAATGGCCCCATGTCGCGGTAGGCGGGGTCGATGTGTACAAAGGCAACTTTCATCTGGTGCGCTCCTTACTGCTTTCGCCCGTGGAGTATGAACTCAAAGGCGAATCGGTCGAATATCGGGGGCATCAGCTCCCCCAGTCCGCGCCACAGGCGGGCCAGGGGCCGGGGGATGCCGGGCGGGGCGTGGGTGAGGCCCCTGGCCCGCAGACTGGCGAACCCGGCCTGGCCCAGGCAGGCCGCCACCTGGCGTGCCGCGATGGAGGTCTCGTACGGCGTGGGCCGGGCCATCCCCGGAGGTATGAGCGAGCGGGGTATGTTCAACAGGGCGCGGCGGTTGGGCTCGGCAATCACGATGTGCCCACCTCCCTTCACCACCCGCGCCATCTCCTGAAGCGGGACGTCGATGGGGTGGGAGTGGTGCAGCGACCCCTTGGAGAAGGCCACGTCGAAGGCGCCGTCCCTGAAGGGGAGACAGCGCAGGTCGCCGCACACCAGGGCCTGGGCCCCGGCCAGCCTCAGGTCGAGGAGGGAGTCGAGCACGATGTCCAGGCTCACCATGAAGGCCCCGGCCTCCTGGAGCGGCAGTGAGACCGGGCGGTCGTTGCCACTGCCCACGTAGAGCAGGGCCTTGCCTTCTACGCCGCCGGCCCACTCTGTGATGAAGCGGCACAGGGAGCGGGCCCCGTCCTGGGCATAGGAGGCGTAGAGCTCAAGCGCCCGCTGGTCGCGGCTTATCACTTCCTTGCCCCACTCGTAGAGCTGGTGCTCCCACATGAAGCGGTCGGTCTCGATGTCGGCGCTCGCCGCCTGGACCGGGCCCCCCTCGCCGCGGGCCAGCTCCTCCCGGAGCCTCTCCAGGTAGCCGCTCTTCTGCTCGAGCACATCGGCGAGATGAGCGGGCAGCATCTGCGGGATGCCGCCCACCACGGGGTAGCACGAGCGGCACGAGGTGCACACTATGGCCTCTGCAGGGGGATCACTGCATTCCCCCTCCACTTCCAGGTGGTGGGAGTGGCACCGGGGACAGGCAAGGAGTGCCAGCAGTCTCTCGTTCACTGGGTAGTTGATGCCCTCCACTCAAGTCTCCATCACTCTATGCGCCCTCGCGACCCGCCAGGTGCTGCAGGGCGCGTCGCAGCCTCTCCTCGGTGGGGAGCCCGGCGTCGCCAGCGATGGCGGCCACGGCGGAGGCGGCCTCCTGCACCGAGTACCCCAGGCTGGCCAGCGCCGCCACTACCTCGCCGTCCCCGGGCGCTGCCTGCACAGAGGGCCACTCGCCCTCCAGCCTCCCTTTTAGCTCCAGGGCCAGGCGGCTGGCCATCTTCTTGCCCACCCCGGGCACCTGTGAGAGGAGGTCGGCATTGCCGCTGGCAATGGCCAGGGCCAACTGGTCGGGGCGCAGCGCCGAGAGCAGCGAGAGCGCCACCCTGGGCCCTACTCCGCTTACCCCGATGAGCACCCGGAACAGCTCTCGCTCCTTGGGGGTGGCGAAGCCGTACAGCGCCACGTTGTCCTCGCGCAGGTGGAGGTGGGTGTGCAGATGTACCTCGGTGCCAATGGCCCCCAGCTCGTGTAGCGTGGAGGTGGGCACGAACACCTGGAGGCTCACCTCACCCACCCGCACCACGGCACCATCGGCACCCCGCGACTCTAGTATGCCGTGCACGCCGGCGATCATCGCTCTCTGCCCCCACCAAGCCCCCTGCCCAGGCGCATCTCCTGGATGTGGCAGATGGCCACGGCACAGGCGTCGGCGGCGTCTTCGGGCTGGGGGACGGTGGGCAGCCTCAACTGGAGGCGCACCATCTCCTGCACCTGCCCTTTGTCGCTGCGACCATAGCTGGTCACCGCCTGCTTGATATACGTGGGGGCATAGCAGTACGCGGGGATGCCCCCCTCGGCTATGGCGGCCAGGGCTACTCCCGTGGCCTGACCCACCGCCATGGCGGCGCGGACGTTCTTGGCAACGAAGGGCTCCTCTATCGCCGCCTCCGTGGGCTGGTAGCGGGCGATCAGGTCGGCAAGCTCGCGGTACAGGGCGAACAGCCGCACCGAGAGCGGCTCTCCTCTGGCCGCGGACAGCGCCCCGCAGCAGACGAGGGAGACATCGCCATCATCGGCATCGACTACCCCATAGCCCATGAGCACCGTGCCCGGGTCTATCCCCAGAACTCGTACCTTCATCCTCTACCCCGCGGAGCGGTACTTCTCCAGCGCCTCCTGGGGGAAGTCGGCGTTGGTGAACACGCGCTGCACATCGTCGAGCTCCTCCAACCGGTCGAGGAGCCGCAGTGTCTGGAGCGCCTCTCTCTCATCCAGCATCACCGTGGTGCTGGGCACCATGAGGACGTCAGCGCTCGACGGGGAGACCTCTCTGTCCTCCAGGGCCTGCCGTACCTCCTCCAGGCCCTCGGGACGCGTGTAGACCTCCAGCGAGCCATCGTCGATCTTCACGTCCTCGGCACCGGCATCTATCACCAGGAGGGCAACCTCCTCGGTATCTTCGCTCTCTACAGTTATGACACCTCTGGGCTCGAAGAGCCACTTCACGCAGCCACTCTCCCCCAGGGTGCCGTTGCCCCGGGAGAAGGCGTTCCTGACCTCTGCTGTGGTGCGGTTGCGATTGTCGGTCAGCACTTCGACCAGGATGGCAGCACCGCCGGCGCCGTATCCCTCGTACACCGCCTCGGAGAAGGTGGTCCCCTCTCCCTCGCCGGCGCCGCGCTTTAGGGCGCGCTCAATGCCCTCGGCGGGCATGTTGCTGTCACGCGCCTTCTGCACCGCGAGGCGCAGGCGGGCGTTGAACTCGGGATTGGCACCGCCATGGCGCGCCGCTACTACAATCTCTCGGCTCAGCTTGGTGAAGAGCTGGCCGCGCCGGGCATCGGCGGCCCCCTTCTGTCTCTTGATCTGCGCCCACTTGGAATGGCCGGACATCGACTCCTCCCACACGGGGCGATGCTCCCCAATTCTATCACCTCCTCTCTCCTCGGTCAAAGTTTTTTTGTAGCGAGCAGACAATCGCTGACTTACGACGATTGCCAACCCCT
>JAXHUE010000005.1:0-75209 GCA_034189655.1 Chloroflexota bacterium
CACATCACCCGCACTATCCTCACGTTCGGCGCAGACTTGATCCTGGCCGTGCCCGCCATGTCCGCACCGCGGTATGAGCACCAGTTGCAGCAGAAGCCCACTATCCTCGGCTCGAATCCGTTCTCGTTCATACCATCACCCCTTCGATCTCGGCCATGATCTGCTCAGTGGTGAAGTGTCTCTGGGTTATGACGGCGCTGGGACAGGTGGCGACGCACGTGCCGCAGCCCTTGCACAGGGCCTCGTTGACGCGGGAGACCTCCTTCTCCACATCTGACGAGATGGCACCGTAGGGGCAGAGCTGGATGCAGGTCTTGCAGCCTGAGCACAGCTCCTCGTCGACCACCGCTATCGCCGCCTCAATCTCGACCTTGCCCTTGCTGATGGTGGCCAGGGCCCGGGCCGCCGCCGCCGAGGCCTGGGCTACGGTCTGGGGGATATCCTTGGGGCCCTGGCAGCAGCCGGTCACGAAGATGCCGTCGGTCATGGTGGCCACCGGGTCGAGCTTGGGGTGCCGCTCGAAGAAGAAGCCATCGGCGCTGCGGCTGATGGAGAACACCTTGGCCATCTCTTCAGCGTCGGCGCGCGGCTCCAGGGCGACACACAGGATGACCATGTCCACCGGGACACGAAGCAGCGCGGGCGACTTCCGCAGCAGCGTGTCCTCGACGCAGACAACCAGCTTCCCCTCTTCCTCGTCGCTCATGGCCCGGTCGGTGACCTGGGCCACCTTGCCGCGGACGAAGGTGACCCCCTCTTCGAGGAGGCGGGTATAGAACTCCTCGTACCCCTTGCCGAAACAGCGCATATCGATGTACATCTGGTATACGTCGGCGTCTGTCTTCTCCTTTATCAGGTGCGAGTACTTGAGGGCATACATGCAGCAGACCTGGGAGCAGTACTTGTGATAGTTCTCGTCGCGGCTGCCCACGCAGTGGATGATGGCGACCCGCTCTGGCTCCGAGCCGTCCTTGAGCCTGATTTTGCCGCCGGTGGGGCCAGCGGCGTTGCACATCCTCTCGAACTCCAGGCTGGTGATGACGTTGTCCAAGCGCTGGTAGCCGTACTGGGAGATGGGCGAAGGGTCGAAGACATCGATGCCGGTGGCTACGATGATGTTGCCTACGTTCACCTCCAGCGTCTGGTCTTGCTGCTCGAAGTCGATGGCACCCATCTCGCAGAACTTCTCACAGGCGCGGCACTTGCCGTTGGAGAAGTAGACGCAGAGCTCGCGGTCGATGACCGGGATATTGGGCACCGCTTGAGGGAAGGGGGTGTAGATGGCCTTCCTCTGGCTCAGGCCGGCATCGAACTCGCTCTCTGTCTTCCACGGGCACTTCTCGGAGCAGACACCGCAGCCGTTGCACTTGTCCTCATTCACGTAGCGGGCCTTCTTCCTGATCCTCACCTTGAAGTTGCCCACGTAGCCCGATACCTCCTCCACCTCGCTGTAGCTCATCAGCTCGATGAAGGGGTGGGAGCCCACGGCGCTCATCTTGGGGGTGAGGATGCACGCCGAGCAGTCCAGGGTGGGGAAGGTCTTGTCCAGCTGGATCATGCGCCCCCCGATGGAGGGCTCTCTCTCCACCATGTAGACCTTGTGCCCAGAGTTGGCGATCTCCAGTGCAGCCTGTATGCCGGCGATACCGCCCCCCACAACGAGGACATTGGGGTTAACGGGGACCTCTCTGGTCTCCAGCGGTTGGTGGTACAGGACACGTCTCACCGCTGCACTTATCAGTGACTTCGCCTTCTCGGTAGCCCCCTCCTCGTGGATCCAGGAGCAGTGCTCCCTGATATTGGCCATCTGGAACAGGTAGCGGTTCAAGCCCGCCTCCTCGCAGACGCGCCCGAAGGTCAGCTCGTGCATCTGGGGGGAGCAGGCGGCAACGACCACCCGGTCGAGCCCCAGCTCCTTGATGTCCTCCCTGATGAGTTCCTGCCCTGGGTCTGAACACATGAACTTGTAGTCGCGGGCTATCACCACATCGCCGAGGCCGGCAGCGAACTCGCGTAACGCCTCCACATCGACAGTGCCCGCAATGTTGGTCCCACAGTGACAGACGTACACTCCTATTCTGCCTTTTTCATCTTGCGTCACTTCTGGCCCCCTCTACTCTTGAATCGCCTCTTGTACGAGCTCGGCTATGTCCCTTATCTCGATGACGTCGCCCTTGTGCTGGCTCAACAGGCTATCCTCGAAGTTGAGCATGCAATACGGACAGGCAATGGCGAGTATACCGGCCCCTGTCTCAATGGCCTGCTCTATCCTCAGGTCAGAGAACCTCTCTCCCTTCTTGGTCTCCATCCACAGTCTCCCCGCACAACCGCCGCAACACAGCGCGTCTTCGCGGGCGTCCTTCATCTCTACCAGCTCCAGGCCGGGGATGGCCTCCAGGATGCGGCGGGGCTCATCATATACGCCTGCATAGCGACCCAGGCAGCAGGAGTCATGGTAGGTGACCTTTTTGTTCAGCTCCCTGGTGAGCGTAATCCTTCCCTCATCGATGAGCTGGGCCACATATTGAACGAAGTGGACTACCTCGAAGTTGCCTCCAAGCTCTGGGTATTCGTCCTTGAAGGTATGGTAGCAGTGGGGAGAGGTAACGACGATCTTCTTGACCCCGGCCTCTTCGAAGGCCTCGATGTTGGTGCGGGCAAGGTTCTGGAATATGCTTTCGGTGCCTGCCTTGCGCATACTCTCGCCGCAGCAGACCAGGTTGCCATCGAGGATGCCAAAGTCCACGTCGGCCTTTTTCATGATGTTGACCGCCGCCCTGGCAACCCTTCTGTTGGAGGGGTCGTATGACTGGTAACAGCAGGGGTAGTACAGTACCTCGGTGCCCTTGGTAAAGGGCTTGACCCCGAGGTCCTTCGCCCAGTCTGCCCGCTCCTCTGGCGCTTCACCCAGCGGATTGCCTACGCCAGAGACATTTTTGACCGAAACCCGGAGGGCATGGGGGACGGTACCTGCGCCGACTTCCATGACGACCCGGCGTAAGGCCCGCATGATGTGTGGCAGCTCTATGCCGTGGGGACAGCGCTGAACACAGAGCTTACACCCAACGCACCTCCACACCTCCTCGTCCTCGAAGTCGACCACGCCTAGCTGTGCCTGGTGGATCAGGTTGCGAACGAAGAAGCTTGTCACCAGGTTCCAGGGACAGGTACCGCTGCAAAGGCCACACTGGTAACACAGCTTGAGGACATCACCGCCCTGCTCCAACGTGACGTCTAGAGCATCCTTGTACGGACTCACTGCCTGCATAGTGACCTCCACTCACAGATTTGCTATACGGCCGCTACCAACTACGCGAAAAGACTTACTATGAGTCCTGTTTGCTCCCGCCGTTGGCCGATAGCAAAAAGGGCAAAATAATAGTGTCCCCTTCGGTGAGACACTACTACGCCGAGGTCACAATGCTACGATCTCTCATCTCCAGACGTGGGAGCCGTTCTGTCCAACCTCCATGCCCCTTTGAGGCTTTTCGCCTTCCGGCCGCGGCCGTCATGGCCCGGCAGGATTTGGGCCCCTCAACTCGGGGAAGCTCCCACTGTATTAATGTAGGTTAAGGCGCTTTAAATTAGGAGATGGGGCCGGAAAGGTCACATCTCCTCCACTTCCAGTGTATTTTAGTGGCGCAGGGTCTGTCAAGATGTCGGGCCATCCGTGCTCCGGGGGCCGGCGTAAATCCCGGCGACGGCAGGTGCAGGAGTATGGACCCAGCGGGTGGTATAATGACTGGGAGCACACACTCGGGCAGGAGGACCCAGAGCAGGCGGGACGGGCGCGATATGATGGACAGGCTTTCCGTGATGCTCGGAAGGGCGAGACACATCTCTGCAACAGAGGGGAAGGTGACCCTGCTCCGCCGGGCCCTTAGGCGTGTAAGGGGTCTCTTCTTCAGGCACGAGACCTACTACCTCTACGAGTTCCCCGTGGAAGACGAGCGGGTGCTTACCGAGGCCGACTGCACGCCCAGGCTCGATGGTCTCACCTTCAAGATGGTCTCCTCGAACCGGGAGGCCGATGAGCTGGAGGCCCTGGGGTTCGACTTCCGCTCACAGACCATCCATGCCAGGCAGAGGCTGGACATGGGGGCGATAGCCTTCTGCTTCTTCGTGGGGCGGGAGCTTGCCCACATAGCCTGGGTTGCCATGACCGAGGAGGCACAGAGGGGCCTCACCTACCTGCCGGTAAAGGTAGACTACGTCCGCGGCGAAGCGTACCGAGGGGGCGCCTGGACCGATCCCAGGTACCGCAGGCGGGGGCTGCATGTGTACAGCAGGCTCAAGAGAAACCGGTTCCTGGAGGAGAGGGGAGGGGTGAGATATCGAGGGGCAGTTGACACCAGCAACACCGCCTCTCTTATGGGGGTCACCAAGGTAGGCTCCAGGAGGTATGGCCGGGGACGCTACCTGAAGGTCCTGTGGTGGAGCTCGTGGCGGGAGACCCCCATGGCATAAGAGGCATCGCCTGTCCTGGCCCCGCCGGGCGGCAGCCGCAGATTGGACAAAGGGGGCCGGCGTATGCATAATGGGTCTGCAGGTACCGATTACAGGAAAGGGGGGGAAATGTACCACAGGATACTCGTTCCCCTGGACGGCTCTCCGCTCTCCGAGATTGCACTGCCCTATGCCGAGGAGCTGGCGCGGGGGCTGGGCTCATCGCTCGTCCTGCTCCTGGTCACCGGCTCTGCCGAGGCCCACGACTACAACGAGCAGCAGATATATATCGAGAAGGTGGTCGAGGCCATAGAGAGGCGTGACGAGGGCCATGAGGAGAGGCATCACCGGAAGCCTGTCAAGGTGGAATCGACAGTCCTGGTCGGCGACCCTGCCGAGCAGATCGCGGACTTTGCCGAGAGGGAGGATATCAGCCTGGTCGTCATGGCAACACACGGCCGTTCCGGCATCAGGCGCTGGGCCCTGGGGAGCGTGGCCGATAAGGTGGTGCGGGCCACCACGCGGCCGGTGATGCTCATCACGCCCCAGGGCACCATGCCCGAGGTGCGCTAGCGAAAGACACTCTTGATTTTTTATCCTCATTGGGAGGGGGAGGCCATGGAGTGGCAGGAACTGGTCCAGGACAGCTACGACCGGGTGTGGGATGCCCTGAAGACGGCGCTTGGCGGGCTCTCCGTCGATGACCTCGACTGGCAGCCGCACCCCGACTGCAACAGCATGGGCTGGCTTGCCTGGCACCTCACTCGTGTCCAGGACGACCACCTCTCCGACCTCATGGGCAGAGAGCAGCTCTGGACCGGAGAGGGATGGTACGCCCGCTTCAACCGACCCCCCGACCCCGGCGATATCGGGTGGGGCCACACCTCGGAGCAGGTGGCAGCGTTTGAGTCGCCCGACGTCGAGACGCTGCTGGGATACCACCGCGCCGTGCTGGAGCGGACCAAAGGGTACATCGCGACCCTCTGGCCGGCCGACCTGGAGAGGGAGCTCAACGAGCCGTGGTTTTCGCCACTGCCTACCGTGGGCGTGCGCCTGGTGAGCGTGGTGAGCGACGGCCTCCAGCACGCCGGCCAGGTGGCCTACGTGCGCGGTCTGTTGCAGGGCAAGGGGTGGCTGGAGGCCGCCAGCGCTATCGGCTAGGCGGGTAGCGGCCAGGCACGGAGGCAGCGGCAGGGTGCCGGGGGCCTATTCGTCCGGGCCCTGGAGGAACACGTACTGCGTCGTGGTCTTGAGCCTCCTCCGCAGGAGTGCCAGGTGGGGTCGGTATATGGTGACGCGGCCGCGGTCGGCCCGAAGCGCCATGTCGAGGACCCTGGAGAGCAGCTCCTCGCTCACCCCGGCCACGCACGGTATCACTGCCTCGTCTGGGCCCCGCCCCACCTCGATGAGGATGGGCAGGAGCAGGGCCTGGCGCCCCTCTTCATCGCAGAGGCCGGCGAGGTACTCAAGCTCCCGCTTCCTGAAGAGGTGAGTGCCGCCGTCGTTGCAGGTCACGTGGGGGTGCTCCTCGCGGAGCAGCTCGGCGAGCGGCCTGCGCTGGCGCGGCAGGTGGGCGTTCAAGGCCCGGAGCTCGTCCCGAACGTACTCCTGGAGAAACCGGTCATGGGGTGGAATGGTGGACATCTCGCTACTTCTGCTGAAGCAGCACCTTGACCCGCTTCAGCCGTACCTTCTCTTCCCGGTCCCTCTCCTCGAACTTCATGTGGAGGTACTTCATGGTCGCCTTCAGCGCGGGTATCATCACGTACTCGAGGGCATTGGAGATGCGCTTGGTGCGCGAAATCTCCAGGCCGAGCAGCTCAAGGCCCCGCTGAGACTCGGCAAGCTCGGCGATGGCCTCCAGGCAGTGACGGGCCAGCTCTGCTGCCTGGTCCACGCACGCGGAGGTATCGGCCAGGCTGTAGCGCCCCACCGCGCTCCCCGCTGCCGCCAGCTCAAAAGCAGGGATCCTCACCCCGGCCACGTTCCTCGTGCCGGTGGCCAGCTTCAGGTCGGCCTCGGCCTCCACCAGCTCCTTCTCCAGCGCCAGGTACCCGTGGTAGCCGGCGGCGATGGACATCGCCCTGTACCCCTGGGAGAGCTGGTCGAGCAGCCGCCTCCGGCCCTCCACGCTCTCGCGCGCCGTCTCCACGAACTCCATGGTGAGTATGGAGAGCCGGTCCTTGATTATCTTGTGTACCTTCTCCGCAAGTGAGCGCCTGCGCTTGAGCCTCATCAGCTCGGTCTTGGTCGGCCTCACCTTTATCATCTGCTGCGGCATCGGCTAGCCCTCTCCAGGGCACGGCGCCCCGCCCGACATGGCCGGCGCGCCTGCTCTCTGCGTGCGCTTTAAGCACCCTCTTTTCCACGTGTGGCGGCGTGCTGCTCCTCGACGGCCTTGAGCAGGAGCGCCACGCCGCCGCCGAGGATGAAGTACTTGTTCTTGGCCACGCGCAGGTCGATGATGACCTCGTCGAGCTCCTTGGCCAGCTCCACTATCGACCGGCGCGATATCCCCCGCTTGCCCAGGGAGGCGAGCACGTCGGTGGAGCTCAAGATGTCCATGAGGCCCTCGTGCAGCTCATTGGCCTGGGCCACACCCTGGGACAACGTCGACCGCAGGCCCTCCACGTCCCGCCTGATCTGCTCTGTATCCATGGCCATCCTCCACCCCCAGGTTCACGCCTCGGCCGATGGCGTGGGGAGGTACTTCTCGATGAACTTCTCGCTGATGAGCTTCAAGTCCTCCCGGGGCAGCATCGAGAAGAGCTGCCACCCTATCCCCAGCGTGTCCTCTATGCTCCTTCGCTCGGTCTCGCGCTGGGCTATGAACTCGCTCTCGAAGCGGTCTGCCTCCTCCAGGTATATCTTGTCCCTCTCCGCGAGGGCCTCGGAGCCGATGATGGTGGATATCTCTCGCAAGTAACAGCCCTCAGAGTAGGCGGCATAGAGCTGCATGAACACGTTGTTGTGGTCTTCCCTGGTCTTGTTGGGGCCGATCCCCTCCTTCATCATACGGGAGAGGGAGAGGAACACGTCTATGGGCGGGTAGATGCCCTTCCTCTCCAGGTCCCGGGACAGCACGATCTGCCCCTCGGTGATGTAGCCCGTCAGGTCGGGTATGGGGTGCGTGATATCGTCGTCGGGCATGGTGAGGATGGGCATGATGGTCACCGAGCCCTCCTCCCCGGCGATCCTCCCCGCCCGCTCGTAGAGACTGGCCAGGTCGGTGTACATGTAGCCGGGGTAGCCCCTGCGCGACGGTATCTCCTCCCGCATGGCAGAGAGCTCGCGCAGCGCCTCGCAGTAGTTGGTCATGTCGGAGAGGATGACCAGCACGTGCATGCCCTGCCGCCACGCCAGGTACTCGGCGGCGGTGAGTGCCAGCCGCGGCACCGCGATGCGCTCGATGATGGGGTCTGACGCCGTGTTGATGAAGGAGACCGCCCGCTCCCGGGCCCCGGTCTCCTCCAGGCTCTCCATGAAGAAGGCGGCATCGTTGTAGCTCACGCCGATGGCGGCAAACACGATGGCGAAACGCTCCTGCCTGCCCCGGACCGAGGCCTGCCTCAGTATCTGGGTGGCGATGCGGTTGTGGGGCAGCCCCGAGGCGCTGAATATGGGCAGCTTCTGCCCCCGCACCAGCGCGTTCAGGCCGTCGATGGCCGAGATGCCGGTCTCTATGAACTCGGCGGGCGGCATCCGGGACGCCGGGTTTATGGGCTCGCCGTTTATGTCCAGGTAGTCCTCGGCGACCGTGGGCGGCCCGCCGTCTATGGGCTCGCCGATGCCGTTGAAGACCCGCCCCAGGATGTCTATGGACACCGGCAGCTTGAGCGTCTCGCCCTTGCAGCGCACCCTGCTCCCGACGAGGTCTACCTCGCTCACACCGCCGAACACCTGGATCACGGTCTCCTTCTCGCTGATGTCGATGGCCTGGCCGCGCTTCTGCTCGCCGCTGGTGAGCGACACATCCACGATCTCCCCGAACTTGATGCCGGGAATGCTCTCGGTCACGATCAGCGAGCCCTTGGCACGGGTGACGGCCCCGGTCTCTCTCACGTAGAGCGATGAGCGGTTCATGATGCCCCCTTGTATGCCACTGGCCCCATCTCCATCTCCTCCCACAGTTGCTTGACCCGGTCGTCGAACTCCTCGTGGGGGATGTCCTTCATTCGCGATATCTTGTACACCAGTGGCGAGGAGCGGATATCGGCGACGCTGGCCCCCTGGTCAGAGAGGGCCTGGGCCAGCTCGTAGAACCTCATTATGGTGGCCAGCATGGCGTGGGCCCGCTGCGGCGGGCAGTAGGTATCGATCTCGTTGTAGGCGCTCTGCATCAGGAAGTCCTCGCGTATCATCCGCGCCGCCAGCAGGAGCAGCTTGTCCTTCTCGGGCAGGGCCTCGGGGCCCACCAGCCTCACGATCTCCTCCAGTTCGGCCTCCTGCTGCAGTATCTTCAAGGCGGCCGCCCTGGTCTCCTCCCACCGCGGGGCGAGCTCCGACCACCAGTCCCGCACCGCATCGACGTAGAGGCTGTAGCTGGAGAGCCAGTTGATGGTGGGGAAGTGCCTCTTGTTGGCCAGGGCGACGTCCAGCGAGTAGAGGGCGTCTACTATCCTCAACGTGTTCTGGGTCACCGGCTCGCTGAAGTCGGCGCCGGGGGGGCTCACCGCCCCCACCATGGTCACCGAGCCCCGCCGCTCCGGGCTGCCCTGGCACTCGACGAGCCCTGCCCTCTCGTAGAACGAGGAGAGCCGGGAGCCCAGGTACGCCGGGAAGCCCTCCTCCCCCGGCATCTCTTCCAGCCTGCCCCCCACCTCCCGCATGGCCTCGGCCCACCGCGAGGTCGAGTCTGCCACCAGAAGGATATCGTAGCCCATGTCCCTGAAGTACTCTGCGATGGTGATGCCGACGAATATGCTCGCCTCGCGGGCCACCACCGGCATGTTCGAGGTGTTGGCCACGAAGACCTCCTTCTCTTTGAGCAGCCGGCCCGTCGCCGGGTCCTTGAGCTGCTGGAAGCTGTAGAGCACGTCGGCCATCTCGTTGCCCCGCTCACCGCAGCCCACGTAGATATTGAGGTGGGTCTGGGCCCACCTGGCGAGCTGCTGGAGGGCCACCGTCTTCCCGGTGCCGAACCCCCCCGGTATGGTGGCCTTGCCACCGAGGGCGAGGGGGAACAGGTAGTCCATGATGCGCGTGCCGGTGGTGAGCAGCTGCGAGGGGGCCAGCCTCCGCCGGTAGGGGCGGGGCTTCCTCACCGGCCACTCCTGCATCATGGTGAGCCCCCTGGTAGCGGCACCGACATCGAGCGCGGCCACCTGCTCCTCGACGGTGTACTCCCCCTCCTTCACTATGCTCTTGATGGTGCCTTTTAGTCTCGGGGGCACCATCACCCGGTGCTCTATGAGCGCGGTCTCGTGGACGAGGCCGATGATGTCCCCGCCCTCGACCATGTCGCCCGCGGCGACCTTGGGCACGAAGAACCACTTCTTGTCCCGGTCGAGCCGGGCTACCTTCACCCCCCGCGTGAGGAAGGAGCCGCCCTCCATCAGCTTGGTGAGCGGCTTCTGGAGGCCGTCGTAGATGGCGCCGACGACCCCTGGGCCCAGCTCTGCGGTGAGGATCCTCCCGGTGCCGGTCACCCTCTGCCCCACCTGAAGGCCCTGGGTATCCTCGTGGGCCTGGACGATGGCCCTGTCGCCCTCCAGGCCTATGACCTCACCGATCAGCCCCTCATCGCCGATCTCGACGATCTCGTAGACCTGGGCCCCCTTCAGCTCGTTGGCGATGATGAGGGGGCCGGAGACCCTCCATATCTTTCCCATGGTCTCACCTTCTCTCCTGGGCTATCAGTAGACGTCGATCTCGAACCCGATGTATCTCCTGATGGTGTCCCGGTAGTACTCCGCCGCGTCGCGCTGGGTGGTCCCGTACCCTGAAGGGACCGCGATGACCACCGGGGTCAGGCCCCTGCCCTCCCTGAGCGGGGCCAGCAGGTCGGCGGCGTACCCCTCGTAGTCCTCGGGTATCACTATGATGCCGATGTCGGGCTCGGCGAGCATGGCGCCCAGCGCCTCCCTGAACTCGTCGCCGCGGCCGGGGCCCTCCTTCACGATGTGGTACCTGCTCACGCCGCCGAGCCGCAGCAGGTTGACCAGGTCCTCGCCGGCCACCACCGCTATCGCCATCTGTCTCACCGGTATCATGATGCCAGCACCAGGTAGTTTCTCGTTTCATCCACGGGGATGCCGTCCGACATGGCCTTCAAGATGAGCCTCATGTTCCGTATCTCGGCCTCCTTGAGGACCAGGTAGTAGAGCGCCATGACCGGAGAGAGCACCCGCGGTGCCAGCAGCCCCTTGAGCAGCCTCACGCGGTGCCCCTCGACGACCCAGGCGACGATGGAGCGGTCTCTGGTCCTCTCGTAGCCGCTGGCGATCTCCTCTGCGGCGTCACGGTACTGCGTTGTCCCCAGCCGCTGCGTCATGTCGCCGAGCGTCTGCGAGAGCAGCTCCCGCACCGTCCCGGCGGTGAGCATGGCCCCGCCCTCGATGATATAGTCGGCCGCCTCCGGCCCCAGCCCCCCTATTATGGCCCGCGCCGCCATCTGGATGTTGGCCAGGTCGATGATGACCCCCAGCGCCCTGGTGAAGATGAGGGCATCGCCACTGGTGCGGGCGACGGCCGCGAGGCCCCGGTAGTACTCCCGATCCAGCTCGGCATCGACGCGGGGCCTGGCCCTGGCGCTCGAGCCGAGCTCCTCTGTGTGCCGCCGCAGGATGTCGGCGTAGCCGACAAGCCCGCACCTGGCGAGCGGCTCGGCGATGTCTTCTATGGTCTCGGCGCTGGCCACCCTGTCGAGGAGGCCCACGCCGTGGAGCGTGCCCACCGGTATGGTGCCGTCGCCGCCGCCCGCGGTCAGGCGACGCAGCGCGGCCTTGGCGTTGTGGACGTCGTACTTCACCTTGTAGGCGGCCACCACCTTCAGGATCTCCCTGGGGGCCATATCGAGCCCCTCCAGGAGCCCCAGGCACTGTGAGAGGTAGAGCCACAGTGAGCGGTCTATGTGGTCAAAGTCCCACAGAGGGGTCTCCCTCAGGTAGCCACCGATGTCGGTGTCGCGGACCACCTCCACCGCGGCATCGATGGAGGGGGCGGCGAGCATGCGCTCAACGTGGCTGGAGGCTACGAGCCGCGCCTCCTCACCCTTCAGGTAGGCAGAGATAAAGGCATATCCTGTGCGTGGCACCTTCTTAAATGACCCCTACGAACTGGGGAAGAGCTCCCTCTGTATATCAGGCAGTATACGGGGCAGCAGCATCTCGAGCCTGGTCTCGTAGGTATTGTCTATCCGCACCTTGCCGTCTGGGTCCTCGGCGATGACGCCCCCCAGGCACTGGTACTCCCTGACCTCGGCTATCCTGGCCCCCAGCGCGCGCTCGCTCTTCAGCAGCCGCTTCACCTCTGGGACGTCCCGGGGCGAGCAGTAGAGCCTGGCCTTAGCGGCACCGAGGCCGTCCACGGCCTCGCGGATCAGGCCCAGGAGGGCGTCGTCATCGCGCGGGGCCTCCTCGAGCGCGCTCCGCACCCTCTCCGTGAGCTCGGCGATGACGGCCGACTTGCCCGCCAGCTCCTCCTGCCGCGCTGCTACCTGGGCCTGGGCACGTATCCTGGCGGTCTCCCTCTCGGTCTCTTCTTCCAGGCGGCGCCTGGCCTCGTCGTACCTGCGCCCCCGCTCCTTCTGCGCCCTGGCCACCTCGTCCCGCGCCCGCGCCTCGGCCTCTTCTATGGTCGCCCTGGCCTCGGCCTCGACCTTGGCCAGTATGGCCTTTCTTATCTCATCCATTCCCGTAGTCGACATGGGGCACCTCTACATCACCCCGAGCAGGGTGAAGGCCATGATGGTGAACACCAGGCCCAGCACCGCGATGAGCTCGACGAACACGGCGAGCATCATCGAGGAGGTCAGTATGCCCCCCTTGGTCTTGGGCAGGAGCGAGTTGCCCGAGGCGCACACTGAGCCCTGGTATATCGCCGAGGCGGCAAAGGCGAAGGTGGCTATCAGGCAGGCGCCCAGCACCATGAAACCGCTGCCGCCCTCGCTCGACACGTTGGGGATCACCGACGTGAGCACCAGGATCATCACGATGAGCCCATAGAAGGACTGCGTCATCGGCAGCGAGGAGAGTATGATCACGTTGCGGAACTGGCTGCTGTCTTCAGAGAGCGTGGCCAGGCCTGCCGACGCGGCGATGCCTATCCCGATGGCGGAGCCCAGCAGGCCGCCGGCGAGGGCCAGCGCACCACCGAGGTTTGCCCAGGATGCCGGATCCATAGTTCACCTCCGTTCATTTCCCCCCGACGACGACGGATGCCGGGGTCTTAAGCCTGAAAGGACTGTACTCTCGGCCGCCCCCCTCGTAGAACTTGAACAGGAACTCCACGAAACACAGCCTCAAGGAGTGTATGAAGGCGGTGAGGCCGCTCAAGACAAGGTTGATGGCGTGCCCGAAGATGAGGACGACGATGGCGATGATGACCCCGATGACCGCCCCCACGGCGCCGGGGATGAGCCCGGCGAACAGCTCGGCGAGCATGTTGAAGCTCGATGCCAGGTAGAAGGTGGCCAGGCCCACGCCGGCCAGCCGGGCGTAGGACATGACGTCGCCGAAGATGCCGGTGATATCGAAGAGCCAGAATATGGCCCCCAGCCCGCCGTGCTGCATGAAGGCGGATACCACGACGACCAGGAAGCTCGCCAGCAGGGCGTACATGAAGACGTCGTACACCACGGCGCCCACCGGCAGGGTGACGTCGAACAGCCAGCTCAAGATGAGCGGGATGCCGGCGAGCTGGAGGGTGAACAGCCCGATCCTGTTGACCACCACGCCCCGCTTCCTGTCCTTTATCCCCTTGGCCAGGGCCAGCGCGTGGGCGATGTTCACGTGGACGACGCCCAGCCCCAGGGCGAGGATGATGAAGGAGATGGGGTTGCCCAGCACCCCCCGCACCGAGGCGGCGAGGGCCAGGTCCTCGACCCCGAAGAAGTGGTAGACATCGCCCAGGTAAGTCCCGGTGAGCAGGCCGCAGACCAGGGCGACGCCGCTGCTTATGTACAGGACGCGCTGGAAGAGGCGGTACCCCTCTGTGGTGGGGTCGTCGACGAAGATGCGGAGGAGGAACCTGGTCACCAAGATGACGCCGATGGCGTAGACCACGTCGCACAGCATGAGGCCGTAGAAGATGGCGAACGAGTAGGCCACTATCGGCGTCGGGTCCCACTCCCGGTACCCGGGCGAGCCGAAGAGGTTGGTGATGACCTGGAACGGCTTTAGCCCCCGTGGGTTCTTCAGCTTGGTGGGGGGCTCCTCCTGGGGCGTGGGCTCCCTGGTATCGATGAAGGCGTAGCCCACGCTGTCCTTTATCTCGGCGATGGTGGCATTGATGGCGCTCTCCGGTATCCACCCCGCGATGAGGTTCACGTACCGGGCCTGGCACGCCTTCTCCAGCACGGCAAGTCTCTCGTCCTCCGCGGTGAGCACGGCCTCCAGCAGGCAGATGCGCTCCAGGTTCTCCCTCACCCTGCCCTGGAGCTCCTGGCTCAAGAACCTCACCTCCTCTTCGAGGTGGGCTATCTCCCCTTCTACCCTGTCGAGGAACTCCCCCAGGGTGAGGTCTTCGTCGGGCAGTGCCAGGACGGTGCCGCCGGCATCGACAACCGTGGACTCGATGAAGTCGCGCTCCTGGGTCCTGGCGATGGCATAGACCGTGGTCTCGTCATCTCCGGGGGCGACGGTGTCTGCCAGGAGGTGTCCTTTGAGCTGCTGGTAGGTGGGCTCGAAGGCCCGCGCCGGGAGGGTGACGCAGCGTGCGGAGAGGTACTTACCGGAGAAGTCCAGGTCTCTCAGCCTCAAGTCTGTGTGCGCGGCGAGAGGCCCCAGGCGCCTCTTGAGCCCGCTCACGCGGGCCAGCTCTTCGGCGGGGCCCACCGTCTTGCGGTGGACGGCGTTTAACCGCTCGCACAGCGACAGCACTTCGTGCTCGAGGTCGCTGAAAGGCCGGGCGTATATCGCCTCGACGCCCTCTCCCAGGGAGACCCGCTCCGCCGCCGGGATGTAGCCGATCACCCCGTCGATGCAGGCGGCGAGCTCGGCGACCTCCCTGCGCTGTCGTTCGATGGCCGCCCTGTCCATGGGCTCGAGCTCGTCGCTCTCCTCTACGTGCAGCACCCCCATGCTGTGCAGGGTCTTGAGTGCCCGCTCCGAGCGGTCCTTGGTGGTGATAACCCTGACCCTCACCATGGGCTCTGCAGAGTTGAGGATTATGGGCATCATTCCGGGGCTGCTCCAGTGACCATCCTCACAAGGCGCTGTGAGACCTCTGCTACCTTGGCCCCGGCACCCTCTGTGAGCTCATACGCCCGCTTCCTCGACTCCTCTACCCGCTCCTCGGCCTCCTCCCTGGCCTTCGCTACCGCTTTCTGGCACTCCACCTCTACCTCTGCCAGGGTCAGCTCGGAGAGGAGTATCTTTTCGGCCTCTTCCTTGGCGGCGAGGACGATCTTGGTGGCCTGGGACTTGGCATCATCGAGTACCTTCTCCGCCTCGGCCTCGATGGCCTCCACGCTGTGAGCGACTCCCTCTGCAGACATAGACACCTGCCTGGGGTTTTATGTGGTCACTGCCAACGTACAAAAGGTGGTACGACGCCCCGCAGGTCGCACCGTTAAAAAAACCGCAGTATATTCTACGCCCTTTCATACCGTAAGTCAAACATCGGGGCCGGGTCAAACCGGAAGACGTGGGAAAAGACCGCCGTCGGGGCGCGGGCGGCCCCTCCGGCGTCTCAATGTGTGGAGGGTGCAGTACGAGGCCACACACGCCAGGGAGAAAAGCGATACGATGTAGCTGGGCAGGTAGACGCGATAGAACCTGGTGTAGGCTATCTCTGTGCTTGTCCCCTCCACCTCGAACGCGGGCACGAACCCCACGTTTCCCAGCGAGTGGCTTCCCCCCGCCTCCCAGTGCTCCGTGGAGACCCCCTGGGGCACGGTGAGCACCACGTATCTTGTCGCCACGTCGCCGACGCGATAGCTCGTGGGGCCGCCCTCGACGGCGAGGGCCTGCATCGTGCCATTGCCATCGTCGCCCGTACCTTCGCCCAGCAGGTACAGGTGCCCGGTGACGTCCTGCTCCTGGCTCAAGGCCAGGTACTCCTCCAGGCCGTCCACGTACACCACGCTGTCGACGCCGTAGGCGCGGGATACCGGGTGCTCGTTGCGGAAGAGGGTGAGCCCCGGCCGCTGCATGGCGACGGACAGGTCGTCCTGGTGGTAGAGGAACTGGTAGCCCTGGTAGTCCACCTCGTGCACCAGCACCACGTACTTCACGTTCAGCGGCGCCAGGAGCTCGCCCATGTTGTGGAGCTGGCCACCCCGCGCCAGCAGGAGCTCCACGTATGCGCTTACGGGGTCGTCGCTCTGCGAGGGGACGCCGGGTATCTCGATGTTGTCCCCGGCGATGACCGGCCGGTCGAAGAACTGGTGGGCCGGGTTGGCCAGCCTCTGGTCACGGTTGGGGAGCCACTCGTAGTCCATGTAGAGGTGCCAGGGCAGGAAGAGCACGTTATAGTCGCCCTCGTCGCAGTTTAAGTACTCGTTCACCTGGTACCACTCCTCGGGGTAGTCGGTGGCCCCGAGCTGGCCATAGGTGCCGAACATGGTGAAGGTGTAGGCCAGGGGGGTGCAGAGCGCCGCCACAAGGAGAGCGGTCATCGCTGCCCTGGGGAGCCGCCGCCCCTGCCGGGGCACCCATCTGGCCAGGGCGTCCACCCCCAGGCCGCCGAGGCAGGCATAGGCCAGGCACAGCAGGGCGACGAACTTCTGCGAGTCGCGGAAGCCGCGGAAGAAGGGGATGTGCCCGTAGAGCCACTCGAACAGGGGCCGGGTGAGGTCGCTTGCCGCCCCCACCGCCAGCAGGAGGCCCAGGACGCCGATGATGCCCAGTGAGAGCACCAGCCACCGCGGCGGCCCGCCGCGGGCCGCTGCCCCCGCTTCGCCGCGCTGCGAGTCAGGGGGCGAGGCCCAACTGGCCACCAGGCCGTAGACCGCGAGGAACAGTATGGCGACGAAGGGCAACCACCACACGGGCCAGACATCGCTCACGTGGATATACCCCTCCCGCCAGAACCCGTACATCGAGGCGGTATCGAAGGTGACGCCCAGCGCCGACGACGACCTGGGGGAGAAGAAGGCGAGGTCCTCCCAGCCGATGTACCCCAGCGCCGTGCCGCTCGCGGTGACGAGTGGCACCAGCCAGTACACGTTCAGGCCCAGGAACACCACGGCGCCTATGGCCCCTGTCCTGGCCGCCCTGGCCACGCTCGCCCTCCCCCCACGGTGGGCCACCCTGGCCACGAAGATGACCGAGAAGACGACGAGGAGGAGGAGCAGGAAGTGCACCTGCAGCAGGCCGGCCAGGGTGGCCCACGCCGCCACCCTTACTGCATTCCTGGCGCCGCCCTCGCTCACCAGGTCCAGAAAGGCCTTTACGGCGAAGGGCACCACGGCATAGGCCAAGAGCAGCATCCACTGACCGGCGAGGAAGCGGACATAGGTGAAAGGGTTCACCATGTAGAGCACGCCGGCGAAGTAGCGCCCCCACGCCCCGCAGGGGGCCAGCCGGTGGGCGCCGACGCCGCACAGGAAGAAGGCGAGGAGGAGTATGGCCTTCTGCACCAGCCATGCGGGGAAGACGCTGGTGATACCCTGCAGCAGGAGGAAGAGGGGGGCGCCGGCGGATATGCCCTCGTCGAGGCCGTAGAGGTGGGCGCTGTAGTCCATGGAGGGGGCGAATACCGAGTCGAGGGTGAGGATGTACCCCGGCGCCAGCAGGGGGCCCAGGACGGCCAGGGAGAGCACGCCGTACACGACATAAGGCATCCAGGCCCGCCACCTCGCGCGTGCCCACCTCATCTGCGTCTCCTCGCACCCCTCCTGCTGCCTCTGCCCCCCTCGCGGACGTACCAGATGAGGGCAGAGAGCACCGCGGCGGCCAGGAGATAGAAGGCGTAGAGCGCGATGTGGGCGGCCACGCCCTCGCCGCCAGCGCCATAGGCGACGGCGGCGGCCACTATCAGGGCGATGGCCGCGAGCGCCGATATCCGCGATGCCCCCAGCTCCCGGCGGAGGAGGGCGAAGGCGACGACATATGTGGCGAAGGCCACTACGGTGATGATCTCGGCTACGCCCATTCACACCTCTCTCTCATCTGCGCCCTCTCGATGGCAGCGAGCGCCTCTTCTGCCTCACCCAGCCGTAGAGCAGGTACGCCACGGCGATGGCCACAAAGGCCATGCTTGTGGCCAGGCCGATGTGATAGCGCCGCTGTGGCACGTACTCGACGGTGATGGAGAGGGGGCCGTCGCCGTCGATGTAGAAGCCGTTTATCGCCGAGTAGAGGGGCACCGACTCGTACCTCTCGCCGTCCACCACGGCCACCCACCCCGGGTCGTAGGCCTCGGAGAAGGCGAGCAGGAAGGGCCCCGATGCCTCCACCGCCACCTGGTACCGCGTCGGGTCGACCTTGAGGATATCGGTGACCGTGGCCCCGCCCCCGGAAGAGGCCAGGGCCTCCTCCAGGGACTGGCCGGCGCCATCCCCGGAGTAGAGGACGACGGCGTCCAGCTCTGGGCTCTCGCTCCTCCTCACCACTTCGATGTCGTCGAACCAGGTGACGGCGGCGCCCTGTGCCGGGTCGAGGGCCCACCCCGCGTTCAGCACCACCCGCATCGTATCGGCGTCGCCGGGGACGGTCACCACCTGGCTGAACTGGGCCCAGTCCGAGCTGCCGTCTCTCCCCGAGGGCACCTGGGCGACCTGGTGCCAGCCCTCGTCCGGTGAGTGCACCTCCAGCGCTATGTGGGACTGCGCGGCGTTCTGCCAACTCACGTGGGTGGTCACGGTGTAGGCGGCCCCCGGCTCCACCGTGACCTCGTCGCTGTACACCCGGCTCCACGTGTGCCCCGCGGTGGCGCTCGTGGTGAGACGGTAGCTATAGTCCCCGTCCCACGCGGTGTTGCCATCGAGGGCCTCGGAGAAGGCCTCCCGCGGCGGGCCCCAGCTCACCACCTCGGCGCCGCGGTAGACCTCGATGTCGTCGAACCAGGTGGTGGCATCGCCCTGGGACGGCTCCAGGGCCCAGCCGGCATTGAGCACCACCCTGATCTTGGTGACGCCGTCGGGGATGGTTATCGTCCTGTTGAACTCGGCCCAGTCCGAGCTGCCCTCCCTCCCGGCAGGGACCTGGGCGATCTGGTGCCAGCCCTCCTCCTGGGAGTAGCCGTGAAACGCGATGTGAGACGCCGTCACGTTCTGCCACTTCATGTGGGTGGCGATGCGGTAGGTGTCCCCAGGGTCGACCCAGACCTCGCCGCTCTTTACCGAGCTCCAGGCGCGCTCGTGGGCCGACGTGTCGAGGCGGTAGCTGTAGCCGCCGTCCCAGGCCGTGGTGCTATCGAGCGACCCTGAGAAGCCGGCGCCGGGCGCAGACCAGGAGACGGGGATGCCCTGGGCGTCTGCGCCCTGCTCGAAGCCGGCGTTCGACACCAGGTTGTGCTCCGCCGTCCGCTCGGCCTCGCTCCCCTCCTCGAAGCTGGGGTTGGCGACGATGTTGGGCTCCCTGGCGATGGAGGACAGGGTGAGGGTGTGGTCGCCCACCTCCAGGTATACCTCGCCGACGTCGAGCCAGCCCATGCCCTCTGCGCTCACGCCCTCCAGGGAGACCTCCCACGTCTGGCCGGCGAGATGGGCCACCACGTCCTTGAACTGCTCCCCGCCGCTTAGCCTCATCGCCACCGCGTAGCTCCCCTCCTTCAAGACCTTGAGCGGCAGGGTGAACTCCCCGCCTTCTGCCAGGACTACCGCCTCCCCGTTGCTGGCATCGACCCCGGCCCTCACGGCGAGCGAGTCCAGGGACACCTCTACATCGTCGAACCACGTGGAGGCGCACCCCTGCGAGGGCTCAAGGGCCCAGCCGGCATTGAGCACCACTCTCAAATGGGTGGCACCGTGAGGCACCACCACCGCGGCGCTGAACCGGGCCCAGTCCGATGAGCCCTCCTGCCCCGGGGGCACCTGGGCGATCTGGTACCAGCCCTGGCCCTGGGAGTAGGCCTGCACCGCGACGTGGGACTCCACGGCGTTCTGCCACCTCATGTGGGTGGTGATGCGGTAGGTGGCCCCCGCCTCCACGGCGACCTCCTCGCCCCTGACCGAGCTCCAGGCGCGCTCCTGGGCCGACGTATCGAGGCGGTAGCTGTAGCCGCCGTCCCAGGCCGTGGAGCCGTCCAGCGCCGCGGAGAAGTCCCCCCGCGGCATGCCCCAGCCCAGGGGGGCCCCCGCCTCGTCCAGGCCCTGCTCGAAGCCGGGGTTGGAGAGCAGGCCGCCCCCGCGCAGGCTCGAGCTCACGGTGGACTCTGCCTCCAGCATGTACACCAGGTCGGCAGGCCCCAGGGACTCGATGGCGCCAATGAGGGCCTCGGCGACGGCCTCCACCGGTGCCACCACCACCTGGTCCAGGTAGCAGACGCCGCCCTCGCCCTGGACCGAGACCACCGCGCTGCCTTCGTCGAGCCCCACTGTGCCCAGGTGGAACCACCCCAGCCTGCTGAAGTCGCGGGAGGCATCGACCTGGCCCACCTCCTTGCCGTCGATGGAGAAGGTCATGGCACCGCCGTCGGGCCCGGTCCACACCCGGGCCCACACCTGGTGCTCCCCCGACGCGGCGACTGAGAGCGGAACCCGCAGCTCGCCCGCCGTCTCGGAGAACGCGCCGCGGTGGCCGGCGAGGTACCAGTTGTACCACCAGTAGGCGCTGGCGTCGGCCCAGCCGTCACGAGAGTCGTTGCACGGGGCATACCGGCCCAGCCCCTCCAGCCTGAAGTCGGTGGGGATGAACGTGGCCACGTACTCGAACTCATCGCCGTTGGCTATGACGATGGCATCGGCCTCCGCGATAAGCCCCTGCCTCTGTGCGTCGTCGACGCCGGCCAGGTCGGAGGCCAGGAGCACGCCGTCGCTCACCGCGCCTCCGGCCCACTCGCCGAGGTAGGAGAGCGATACCAGGGCCTGGGGGTCGCCGGCGAGGACCAGGGGGTCGGCCACGACGTAGAGATGGCCCAGCGCGCTGGGGTTCTGGTATATGGTCACCTCGCCCTGTACCTGGTCGAGGTCGAGGTCGCGCTGGAGCTGGAGTACCTGCCTCTCCCCGTCTGCCGTCCAGCGCTGCTCCAGGCCGGGAAAGGCCCTCATATAGGAGGCGGGGTACGGCGAGTGGAAGTCGCCTCTCAGCAGGACGTACTCTATGTTGGCACACTTCATCAGGTCGCCGCCGTACTGTGTGCGGTCGTCGTGGAGGGCATAGGCCAGCACCGTGGCGTACTGCCAGCCGGGGAAGTACCCGCTCGCCGTCGAGTAGCAGTAGGGCAGCGAGGGCTTGGGGGAGTAGCGTATCAGGAAGTCGGTCACCGACCTCGACTCCAGGCCGTCGTACTGCGTCGGCGCCAGCATGGGGAGCCACAGCACCCTGAAGTCCCCTTCCATAGCGGCTACGTCGTCGTAGACCTGCCGGTACTCATCGCCGTACTCGAAGACCTGGACTTGCCCCCCCAGGCCGCCGCCGAGCATGGGGAACGATGTGAAGAGCAGGGTGGCGGTGAGTGCGAGCGGCACCGCCGCTCGCACCGCGGGGCGGCGGGGCCTGAGCCAGCGCAGGCAGGACTGGAAGGTGAACCCGATGAGGATGGCGTAGGGGAGCGCTATGAGAAACGTGATGTGGTATATCTCGCGGAAGGTGCCGATGAGCGGCACGTGGTCGAAGAGCCACAGCTTGGCGGAGCTCAAGGGGGCGTTGACCCCGGTGGCGAAGGCGATGGCGATGAGCGCCACCAGGCTGAAATAGACGATGCGCCGGTCCCAGGGCCGCAGGAGGAGCGCGGCTGCGGCCAGGGCCGGGACTGAGAAGCTCACCACGGCCCACGCCTGGTCGAGCGGCGTGGCCTGCACCGCCTGGGAGAAGTAGGCCAGGTGCGGAGACAGGTACCCCACCAGTCGAATGGCGTCGGGCATGGCCATGGAGTGCTGGGCCAGCCCCTCAAGGGTGGCCGCGGTGGAGATTGCGCCGAGGGCCGCCTCGCGCTCGGCGAAGAGGTTCAGCAGCCAGGGCAGGTGAACGATGAGGGCGATGGCCACCACGCCGCCGAGGAGGCCCAGCCCGGTGGCCGTCTGCCTCCAGCTTCTCCTCAGGCACCAGAGGAAGAGGAGCAGGAACACCATGGCGAAGAACTGTATCTGCACCCCGACGAGGGCGAACAGCAGCCCGGCCACGAGCAGGTTCCTCCACCTCGCCTCTCCACCGCCGGTGGCCCTCGTGAAGAAGGCAAGTGCCAGGGGGGCGGCGGCATAGGCCACCAGGTAGTTCACGTGGCCGGCAGCGATCTTGTTGAACATCACCGGGGTGAGCATGTAGAAGAGCCCGGCCACGAACGAGGGGATGGTGCCCAGGCGCAGCGCGCGCGCCAGGAAATAGGTGGCGAACCCGCTGGCCATGACGGCGATGAAGAGGAAGGCCTTGGAGAGCAGCTCGCCATCGGCACCGAGGAAGGAGAACGAGCCCAGCGTAAATCGGAGCAGGTAGTGGGAGGGGTACAGGAAGCTCTGCCCCATCCCCTGCTCGCACCACGCGTACAGGTTCTCGCCGAAGTACTGCTGGAGCTGGGCGGTGTACGGCGGTATGGGCCAGTCGTGCTTGAGCCCGATGGTGCCCGGGGTCATCAGCACCACGCGCAGCGAGATGAAGGTGACGAAGGCGTACGCCAGCGACACCCACAGGTGGTCTCTCTTCGTCCCCTGGGCCTTCATGGTGTCAACGCCTGGGCCTGGTGCACCGCTGCCAGCAGCGCCGCGGTGCACGCCGGTATCGAGAAGTGGCCCTCGACGTGCCGGCGGCACCTCTGGCGCATGGCATCGCTCACCCCGCGGCCGTAGACCTCCTGGCACGTGTCGACGAGCTGGCGGCGGCCGCTCACCAGCCATCCGGTCTCGCCGTCGCACACGGTCTCCGCCGGCCCCTGGTAGCCGTAGCAGACGACCGGGGTGCCACAGGCCATGCTCTCCACCGGGACGTAGCCGAAGGGCTCGTGCGTGGCCGGGAACAGTGTGGCCACGGCCCCAGAGTAGTACCGCACCAGCTCCTCGTCGCTCACGAAGCCCCGGTTGTCGCAGCCCGCTACGCGGTGGGCGCCCACCTTTACCACCGGTACCGTGGCGGCGACCTGGGCCACGGCCTCGCTGTCTATCTCTGCGGCACCGCCTATGGCCAGGAGGTACCTCTCGCCCCCTCCGCCCTGACCCTGGGGGCAGAACCTCTCGGTGTCCACCGGCAGGTATACCACCTGCGAGTGGATGCCGGTGAACAGGTAGAGCCACTCGGCGGTGAAGCGGCTGTTGGCCAGCACCAGGTCGAACCGGGAGAGGCGGCGCTGCATCCTGGAGAGCAGGAGGGGAGAGGTGGCCCTGAGCATGAGCTTGAGCGGGCGTGCCAGCGGCAGGCTGCGGTACCACTCCTCCATGAAGGGCATGGTGTAGGGCAGGCCGTGGCAGAAGTAGACCAGGGGGCGCCCTGCACCGTCGATGGCGGTGCGGTAGCCGAAGCCGGGGATGTGGATGTAGCAGTCGGCGTCTATGTCACGCACCAGCCGGGAGAGCCTCCTGCCCACGGCGTCGAGGTAGTAGTCGGCCACCATCAGGTGGCCGTACCGCTTGGCGTGGTCTATGACCTCCAGGCACTTTACCTCGGCGTAGGGAGAGAAGCGCTCGATGGCCCCGGCGGTGGCCCAGGGCGTGGCCACCACTGCCTCGTGGCCGGCCTCCTTGAGACCACGGCACAGGTTGAGCAGCAGGGAGACGGCGCCTCCCCCCGCGGAGAGGTCGGCGTGGAGAAAGGCCACCTTCGTCCGGGACATGGTCACTCCTTTCGCGCCGCTATGAGCACGTTGCGGGCAAAGGTACCCGCGGGCAGGGCCCACGACATGAGGCGCTCGAGCGATACCAGGACGCCCAGGGGCAGCCCGCGGTCTGCCCTGCGGTACAGCGGGAAGGGGAGCCTGGTGCCGGCACCCCTGTCCACTATGGTGAGGTCGCGCCCCAGCGCCCTCTCCACGTCCCCGACGTGGAACAGGGAGTAGTTGGCCCGCCCAAGCCCCAGGCGGGCGACGGAGCGCGCGTTGCCGAGCTCCAGGATGAAGATGCCCCCCCTCTTCAGCACCCGCGCCGCCTCTCCCAGGGTGACCTCCCACTGGGGGACGTACTTCAAGACCCTGATACAGAGGACGTAGTCGAAGGTCTCGTCGGGGTAGGGCAGGGCCTGCCCGATATCGGCCACCTGGAGCTGCGCCGCCCCCTCCCCCAGCCTCTGCCGCGCCCGCGCAAGCATGCCCTCCGAGACATCGATGCCATCCACCACCGCCCCCCGCTCCGTGCACAGGGAGGCCAGGCGGCCGGTGCCGATGCCCATGTCCAGCACCCTCTCGCCCTTCGCGGCGGGGCAGTGCCTCATCACGAACGCGACCTCAAGCTCGCTCAAAAACTGTGTGCCTCGGCTCTGCTGGAAGGCAGAGGTGTCGTAGCAGGGGGAGAAGCGGTCGAAGAACTGCGCAATGCTATCCACAGAGCACCTCCCGGTAGATATCTGCGACCCTGGCCGCCGCGGTGCCCCAGTCGAACTCCGCCGCCGTCTCCTGTGCGCTCCGCCCCAGCGCCGAGGCGCGCTCGTCGTCGGCGAGGAGCCCGACGATGGCCTGCGCCAGGCCGTCCCGGTCACGGGGCGAGACCAGGATGCCGTTGTGGCCGTCGCGGACGACCTCAGGGATGGCCCCGATGCCGGTGGTGACCACCGGCCTGCCCGCGGCCATGGCCTCCAGCAGGACCAGTGGGTACTCAGGGAGCTCGGGGCGGAAGCGGTAGGGCAGCACCACGACGTCGGCCAGGCCCAGGTACAGCTCCGGCTTCGCAACGTAGCCCACCACGGTCTTCACCGAGTCACCCAGGCCGCTCGCCGCCGCCAGCGCCTCGATGCGGCCCATCGGTGAGCGCGGCATCCGGTTCAGCACCAGGAGCGCCGCGGCCTGGGGCACCTCGCGGCGCACCGCCTCCATGGCATGGATGACGTCGTCGATGCCCCGCACCAGGAAGGCGTGGCCCAGGTAGAGCACCACCTTCTGCTCAGGGGCGAGGCCCAGCCCCCTCTTGAGCCGCTGGGCCTCCTCAGGGTCGTAGTGGGCGAAGCGGTGAAAGTCCACCCCGTGGGGTACGCGGGCCACCCGCTCCGCTCCCAGGAGCCGGGAGTAGAAGCGCTCCATGCCGTGGCTCTGGACGATGACGCGGTGGCAGCGGCCCAGCACGCGGGCGATGGCGGGGCCGGGCACCAGGTCGGCGAGCAGCGCGTTTAGGCCCAGGAGCACCCTGCGGTCGTAGGCCAGGTCCGACGGCCTCAAGCCAGAGAGGTCGCGGAGCGGCACCTTCGCGGTGTAGAGGTGGAGGACGAGGGGGCCTGCGGGGCGACGCCCCGCCGTGAGCGTGAGGGCGCGGAGCAGGCCGCCGTAGAAGCTCACCAGGTTGAACCCGTCCCCGTCCATGGCCAGGGAGAGGCCGTCGCGGTACTGGACCTCTACCCCGCCGCTCATGGTCGCCGTGCCACCCCCACCCTGGCTGCCGTCCCTCTCGGTGACGATGGTCACGCCGTACCCCTCCTGGGCCAGTCGCCTCGATATCTCGTAGGCCGAGCGGGGCAGCATGGTGAGCCTGTCGGCCCAGAAGTACTGCACCGCCGTCCCTATACTGTGCCGGCCTGCCACCCCCTGCTCGCTATCCTGGCGGCGCAGGTCGAGGGCGCTCATCCCTTCCTCCGGCACAGCGCCTCCACGGTGAAGTAGCCCACCGCCGGGACGCGGACCCTCCTCAAGGCCTCCAGCCGCGGCCTCCTCACGTAGATGTCGCGGCACTGCTCCGGCGCCGCCAGGCCGCAGGCGGCCGCCGCCCTCACGGCGAGGTCGAGGACGGGGTACCTGACGCCCACCGTCGCCCACTCCAGCGGCTCCAGGCCGCTCCCCGCGAGCAGGGCCAGGAACTGGTCGCGGGAGCGGTACTCCCGCACGTGGGTGGGGTCTAAGAGGAAGCCGCTGCCGTTGCGGTAGGCCCAGAACCCGTACCAGCTCTTGATCACCGAGGATATGTACGCCATGCCATCTGCCTTGAGCACCCGGCGCACCTCTTCCAGGAGCGCCCCGTCCTGGGCCACGTGCTCGATGAGCTGGGAGCATACGACCACGTCGAAGCTCTGGTCTCCCAGCTCCGGTACGTGGCAGGCATCGGAGACGACGCCCACGGCGTCCTCCATTGTGAGCGCGAACAGCGCGGCACGGCGCGGCGACAGGTCGACGCCGGCGACCACCGCCGCCCCACCCAGCAGGCCCTGCCGCTTGAGGGCAAACATGAGCCCGCCATCGCCGCAGCCCATGTCGAGCACGGCGAACGGCGCCCCGTCCCTGGTGGCGATGGCCCGCTCCAGGAGCCGCGGCGGCAGGCCGCCCAGAAAGTGGAAGTGGAGGCTTGAGTACCTCTGGAACTCGTCCATGGCTAGCACCTCCTCCATCGGCCGTATGCGTACCCGGCGCCGCCAGCGCCGAACTCGCAGGCCTTCATGAACATCATCCCCGCGGCGTGCAGCGGGTCTCGGGCCAGCCTCCTCGCGTTCCTGGCGAAGGCGGGCCGCAGCAGCACGAGTTGCCTCCGCGCCATGTCGCGGTGCTTGTTGAGGTAGAGGTGCAGCGTCCTGCCGTAGTAGAACTTCTTTCTCACCGTGTCGGACAGCCTGGCCCTCCCCTCGTGGTGGTGTATCATGGCGTCCACCCTGCCGATGCGGGCGCCGCTCGCCTGCACCCGCAGGTGCAGGTCCCAGTCCTCGGCCATCACCAGGCACTCGTCGTAGCCGGAGACCCCCCAGAAGCTCGCCCGGTCGAAGAAGCGGGCGGCCTCGATGGTGTCGTCGCCGATGTAGCACTCCTTCTCCAGTGCCTTGCACCGTGCCCAGAACCCCTGGCCCACCGCTCTCTCCGGTATCACCAGGGCCTGGCCCCTCGTGCCGCTACACCTGGCCACGCACTCCTCGACGACCAGGGGGCAGAGGTCGAAGTCGGCGTCTACGAAGAGGAGGTACTCCCCCAGGGCGTTCTGGGCCCCGTAGTTCCGCTGCGCCGTCCGCTCCGGCCCCTGCATGAAGACCCGCGCCCCGTAGGCGGCGGCGACCTCCCTGGTACCATCGGTCGAGTAGTTGTCCACGACGATGACCTCGATGTTCCGGTAGGTCTGCTCCACGATGGAGCGCAGGCAGACCCCTATCGTCCCCTCCGAGTTCCTGGTGGGCAGTATCACCGATACCAGGGGCCCATCCATGTAGTCCCTCCCTTCTCGCGTAGGATCACGCGCCGGCATGGCTCCCGCCTGCCGCGGCACCGCCTGCGGCAGCCATAAGCTGCCTCACATTGAAGAGGCCGACCATGACCAGGGCCAGGGCCGCGGAGATGAGCACCACGTCTACGACTTGCTCGATGCTGGAATGGAACAGTGCCATGAGCACCACCTGTATGGCCATGGCCCCGGCAAGGGGATAGGCCACCCGGGTGCGGTTCACTGAGAGCAGGTAGAACATGAGCAGGCTGGCGATGGCGAACAGCGCCATGGCCAGCCCATACCTGAACAGGTGAGGGACGGCCAGCGGGTATTTGCCCATGAACAGGACGCCGACGACGAGGTCGGGGAAGAGCCAGAATGCCACCACCATGGCCCCCGATAAGAGCACGGTGAGCGCCATGGCGCGGTGCAGCACCGCGCGGTGGGCACCGCCCCCCTCTGTGAGACTGGCCGTCTTGGGGAACATGGCGATGGCGATGCCCCCGGGCACGAAGTAGACCAGCTTGCCCATCACCGAGATGGCGGAGTAGGTGCCGGCCTCGGCGGCGCTCAAGAAGTGCCTGGCCAGCACGACGTCGGCGTTGACCAGCACGGTGAAGGCAAAGAGGGCCACGAATGACAGCGCGGTGTAGGAGCGCAGGCCCGCCACCTCGACCTCCTCGCCGCCGGCGCGGGAGACGTCCTTGAGGAAGTACCTGGTCACGAAGAACACGACGGCGTAGGCCAGGAGGAATGACACCAGGGCACCGCTCGCCTTGAACCCCGCGTAGACCAGGCCGACGGCGATGGCAACCCGCAGGAAGGCCCACAGGGTGCTGCCTATGCCCAGGGGGACGAAGCGCTGCAGCCCGCGCAGTGTGGCCAGGTTGGTATAGACGGCGAACGTCAGCACCAGCGAGGAGAACAGGATGATGGGGTACCAGGCGCTGTCCAGGTGCAGGAATGAGACCAGCACCGGCGTGAGCGCGGCCAGGCAGATGAACGTGGCCAGCCCGATGAGCAGGGTGCGCCTCAGGAAGTAGTGCCACAGGAAGCCCACCCGCACCAGGCCACCGCCCTCCCTGGAGACGAACCTGGTGACCGTGGTATCGACGGTCCGGGAGAACACCGAGCAGATGATGAGCAGGGACATCAGGCTGATGACCACCCCGTAGTCCTCAGGGGTGAGCAGCCAGCCCATGGAGAGCTGGTAAAGGTAGTTGAAGAAGGCGGCGCCAAGGCCGAAGGCCACCATGACGGCGCCGTGCCTGGTCATGTCGTCCGCCTTCACCCTGTACTTGAGCGCAGAGAGGTTGCTTACCATAAGGCCCTTACTGCATGGCGGCGTCGTGCCCCCATAGCGCCGAAGGGGCCCGCGCCTTTTCGCGTATCGCCCTGTCCAGTACCTTCTCGAAGTCGCGGGTGCTCCTTGCCCAGCTGAAGGTGGCGGCCCACTCCACGGCGTTGCCACCCAGCCGCTGCCTGAGCGCATCGTCGGAGAGCAGCTCCACTATGCCGTCGGCGAGCCGCTCGATGTCCCCCGCGGGGCGGACGAGGAGGCCGGTCTCGCGGTGGCGTATCGAGTCCCGAAGCCCGGGGACATCGTAGGCGACGACCGGCGTGCCGAAGGCATTGGCCTCAAGCACCGTGATCCCCCACCCCTCCTTCATCGACGGGGTGACGAACACCCACGCCCGCCGCATTATCTCCGCCTTCTCTGCCTCGGAGACCTCACCGCAGATGGTGATGCCCGGCCCCAGCGCCGAGACGTCCACCAGGTCGCAGAGCTCGGCCTGGAGGTCGCCCCTGCCGGCGATCACCAGCTCGGCCTCCGCTATCTGTCTGCGGACGATGGCGAAGGCCCGCAGCAGGTGGTCGAGCTGCTTGTAGCGCTTTATCCGGCCCACGTAGGCCACGAGCGGCCGCGGCGACTTGACCGCCAGGCCCGCCCGCTCCATGCCGGTGGCGTTGTAGACGATGTCTATCCTCTCTCCCGGCATGTCGAGCGCGACGAGCTGGTCGCGGGTGCTGGGGGACACCGCCACCACCGGCGCCCGGCGGTAGAGGAGCGGTATGCCCCGCTCGGCAAGCCAGGCGACGGTGGCGAGGGGCAGGGGCAGCTCCCTTCTGAATATGGGCCACCCCACCAGGTGGTGGATGACCGCCACCCGTGGCCGGCGCACGAACAGCGGGGTGAAGAAGGGCACACCGTTTATGTTGTCGACGACGACATCGAAGCCCTCTCTCCTCAAGCGGAGCAGGTAGTCGAGCGCGGCGCGCAGGTAGAGGGTGAACCGCCCTCCCCTCCTCACTATCTCAATCCCGTCTATGTGCTCGCTGCGCCGGCACCCTGGGTAGCTGCCACAGTACAGGGTCACCCTGTGCCGCTGGCCCAGGCCTTTGCCTATCTCGTGGAGATAGAGCTCAGCGCCACCCGCCTGGGGGTGGGTGATGTCCCTCCAGTTGAAGAAGAGGAGCTTCATCATTCTGTGCTCTGAACGGGGTTGCGCTCGTCGAGAGCCCACCGCGGGCGCTCGAGGCCCTCCAGCTTGAGCCTGAGCACGGTGGAGAACATCGCCGGTATCGCCTTCCTCATGCTCACGGTGGACCCGCACCGCTCCCGCCAGGTGATGGGAACCTCCTTGACCACACAGCCGCCCTGCATGAGCCGGTAGAGGAGCTCGACATCGAAGGCGAAGTTGGCCACCCGCAGCCGGGAGAGCACCCTCTCGATGGCCTGCCTGCGGAACACCTTGGCACCGCACTGGGTGTCCCTGAAGGGCAGCCTCAACAGGAGCCTCACCAGCAGGTTGAATCCCCGGCTCGCCACGCGCCGCATCAGGGGCTGCCGCGCCGGCACACTGGAGCCGGGGAGCCAGCGCGAGGCTATGGTGGCATCGCACTCAGCGAGGGCGGCGACAAGCCTCTCGAACTCGGCGGCATCGGTGGAGCCGTCGGCATCGGTGAACCCCACTATGTCGCCGTGGGCTGCCCGCAGGCCCTCTACCACGGCACCCCCCTTGCCCAGCCGCTCCCTGAAGGTGAGCGGCCTTATGCTGCCGTTCTTGCGGGCGATGCCAGACACCACCTCGTCGGTGCCGTCGGTGCACCCGTTCATCACCACGATGAGCTCCAGGTCGTACCTGGCGCTGAGGTGGGTGGCGTAGCTCTCGACGGTGGGCCCTATCCGGCGGCCCTCGTTGCACGCCGGGATGATGACTGACAGCGAGGTCATCTCTCACCTCACATTGGTCTACTCTTCGTACGTCTCAACGCGCTCCTCGACCACGACGGTCGACCTCCTGCTCCACAGGTACCAGGCGAGCACGCCTGCCGCGCCCAGGGCCGAGGCACCGATGACGCCGCCGAGGAGGGGCCAGTTCGTGGGCACGGGCATGGTGGTGAAGGAGTACGTGTCCGATGACGCCATGTTGCCCGAGGCATCTGTGGAGAGCGCCTGGAAGCTGTAGGTGGTCCCCGCCAGCAGGTCGACCAGGGTGACGCTGTGGCTGGTGACCAGTGTGGCGTCCGCGGACAGGCTGGAGCCGGCGTCTACCCAGTACAGCACCTGGCTGTCTGCCGGGTCGTCGGTGGTCCAGGTTATGGTGACGCTGTCTTCCGTGATGGCGGCGATGGTCACGGTGGAGATCACCGGGGCGGAGGTGTCCGTGGCCTGGGGCAGTGTGTTGAAGGTGTAGTCATCGGATACCGCCAGGTTGCCCGACTCGTCGCACGACCTCACGTTGTAGGTATAGGTGGTCTCCGGCAAGAGGTCGCTCAAGGTGATGCTGTGGCTGGTGACCAGCTCCGGCACAAGCGGCGACATGGAGGTGGGGCTGGCCCCGTACTCCACCTGGCTGTCCGCGGGCTCATCGGTGCTCCAGCATATGGTGGCGGCTGTGGCGTCGATGCCGGTGGCCGCCACGCCGGATATCTCGGGCGCGGCGCGGTCACGGGTGTCCACCCACCCGCCACCGCCAAATGAGCCCCACCCGCTGCCCCCGTAGCCGTAGCCCGTGCGGCCCAGGGCCACCGTGGTCGCCGTCACCGTGCCCAGGAGGAGCAGAAGGGCGATGATGGAAGCGGTGATGAGGCCACTCTTGACCACTCCGCTCGTGAAAAACGACTTCGACCATCCCATGGAAGGCCCTCCTCGCTTCTGTGTTGCCCGTATCTGACCTGGGGTGTCCTCATCCCATGCCACCGTCCCCACCTCTCCCTCGAAGATACTTCCCAGTCCTGCGCAAGGCGACCGCGCTGTCCTCTATCATTGGGCGGGCTATCTACCAAAGAGTGGTGGTAGGCAGCCCCTATGGAGCACACACACAAGGCGGGGGACCCTCACCCGGTTGACGTCCCCACGGTAGAAACCGATGGCGAGACCACTGAAAAAGCGTGAGCGTCGCCAGGCGGCGGGCCGCGGCCGCTGGGGGGCTGCTCCCACGGGAAATGGGGGAAAGGCCCCGCAAAAATGGAGGATAGCGTGGTCGTATTTTGGGCCCGTCATTGGTAGCGTCAAACGGTGGGGTGTGCCCGGAGAGAAAACGGAGCGGAGAGGGTTAGTTGTATACGCTACTGCTGTTCTTCATATTCCTGTTCCTGTTCCTCTTCCTTATGTTCCTGTGCCTGTACTTGGGGGACATCGGCAACAAGAGGAGGGCACGGGAGAAGGTGCTGGGCCACGCCAGGCGGCTCGAGGCGCTCAACGCCGTGGCGCAGACAGTGAGCAAGACGCTGGAGCTCGACGAGCTGCTCCACAGCGCCCTGGCCACGGCGATAGAGGTGATGGGGGCCGATACCGGCTCTGTCTTCGAGATCGACCTGTCGGCGAGCGAGCTTCGGCTCAGGTCATACGTGAACGTTTCCGACGGCCTGGTCGACAGGGTGCTGCGGCTACCGCTGGACGACGAGGAGCTGGAGCGGGCGCTCCAGTGGACGGACCCCAGTGTGTCGGTGTGGGAGGTCTTCAGTGAACATAACCTCTTACTCATGGCAGAGGCGATGCAGCAAGAGCAGGTGCGCTCCTTCGCCGTGGTCCCCTTCTCGGCCCGGGACCAGCTCCACGGCTTCATCAGCGTGGGGGCCTGCCTGGAGCGCCAGTTCGGGCCCGATGAGATCGAGCTGCTCCAGGCCATAGGCAACCAGATAAGCGTGGGGCTGGAGAACGCACTGCTCTACCAGGACGCCAGGGACAAGGCGGTGCGCCTGGAGACACTCCACGCCATCGCCGCCACCTGCAGCCAGAGCCTCGACCTCGACCGCCTGTTCGCTACCGTCCTGGACAAGATACTGGAGCTCACCGATGTGGACGCCGTCCTCATCTTCTCCGCCGATATCGCCATAAAGCGCGCCTGCCTCAGGGCGCACCGGGGGATAGGCGACGAGACCGCCGAGCTGGTGCGGGAGCTGGAGCTGAGCGTGGAGAGAGATACGGCCGAGGGCTTCATCGCACGGGGCCAGCCCATACTCGGGCTGCGGCAGATGCTCAGCGAGTCTGCCCTCTCGTCGACCATGGGGGCAGTGCGGCGCGAGGGGCTCAAGTCCTTCCTCACGCTTCCCTTCAGGTCGCGGGAGAGGTTCCGCGGCGCCGTCATCCTGGCCTCACGCGCCGAGCGCCACTTCAGCCCCGACGAGATCGGCCTCCTGGAGTCCATCAGCAACGAGCTCGCGGTGGGCATAGAGAACGCCAACCTCTACCAGCAGGTATCGGAGAAGGCGGAGCGCCTGGCCCTCATCGCCGAGGTGACCAAGGTCATCGGCTCCAGCCTCTACATCGAGGACGTGTTCGAGGGCTTCGTCGCCGGCATCAAGCGGCTGGTGGACGCCGACCGCGTGGCCATCAATGTCATCGAGGGTGAGACCAAGCGCGTCTTCGCCGTATCGTCAAAGGTGTCCACTGAGCTGGGGTGGGGGGTGTCCTCTCCCCTCGCTGGCTCGGCCACTGAGTGGCTCATGAACCACCGCAGGCCCATCGTCGAGGACGACCTGGCAGCGGACACGATGTTTGAGAGCAGCCGCATCCTCCATGAAGAGGGCTTCAAGTCGGCCATCAGGCTGCCCCTCATCGCGCGCGGCGGCGTCATCGGCTCCTTCAGCGTGAGCAGCCGCCGTCCCCATGCCTACTGCGGTCGGGAGCGTGAGCTACTGGAGCAGGTCACCGGACAGCTTGCCATGGCCGTTGAGAACATGAGGCTCTACCAGCACACGGAGTACCTGGCCTGGACCGACGGCCTCACCGGCCTCTACAACCGGCGCTACCTCGCAGAGCAGATGGGGCGGGAGCTGGCCCGCGCCCAGCGGCTGGACGTCCCGCTCTCGCTCATCCTCATCGACCTGAACGAGTTGAAGCGGGTCAACGACCACTTCGGGCACGAGGCAGGGGACATGCTGCTGTGGGAGCTCAGCCGCATCATCCACGAGAGCATGCGCCGCTCCGACATCGCGGCGAGGTGGGGCGGCGATGAGTTCCTCATCATGGCAGCGGAGGCCGACATCGACGGCGCCGATGCCCTGGCGCGGCGCATCGTCTCTAAGGTGGTGCGCTTCCGCAAGAAGGTGAACGACGAGTGGGTGTCCCTGGGGGTGAGCATAGGCATCGCCTCCTATCCCGCCCACGCCGAAAGCCTCCTCGACCTGATCAGGAAGGCGGACGAGGCCATGTACTGGGCCAAGAGGAGGGGGAGGGGCTCTTCCATCGCCAGGGCACTGCCCGACGGCGAGCAGCCCAGCCCCGGCAAGGACGGGGCCAGCATAGGCACGTCCACCAAGATGAAATGACATCACGGGCACCGGCGATGACGGGGCCACCACGGGGAGAGGGCAGCCCTCTCCTGTACGAGCATGTATGCTATGAGTAGCGTGAGAGTAGCAGTCACAATACTTGTCACAGTGGCCATGCTGGCCACCTGGGGCACTGCCCTGGCCCTCTCGCCCACCCCCTCGCTGGCGCAGCTTGAGCCCGCCATAGCCTTCGCGCCTGACGGGATGGAGTTCAGCGCCGTCGAGAACGGCGAAGACCCCGCCCCGCAGACGCTGGAGGTCTGGAACGGCGGCAACGGGACGCTGGAGTGGGCCGTAGAGTGCGACGTGGACTGGGTGTCCCTGGAGCCGCTGGCCGGGGCCTCGGGTAACCCCATGGACAGTAACCCGGTGACGGTGACCGTCGATATCTCTGGCCTCGCCGCCGGCAACCACACCGCCACCATAACCATCACCGACGGCGATGCCATAAACAGCCCGCAGACCATCCCGGTCACCCTGACACTGGCCCCCGACATAGACTACAGCCCGCAGGGCTTCCTCTTCACCGCGTGCAACGAGGACCCCCCGGCGCAAGTGCTCTCCATCGAGAACATCGGCTCGGAGGTACTCTCGTGGTCGCTGGACGTCGAGTATGGGCCGGGCGGGCCCACGGGCTGGCTCGTCCCCTCCTACACCAGCGGCGCCGCCGGCGTCGGCGAGACGGACGACATCGACATCGCGGCCAATGTCACCGACATCGAGAGCGGCACCCACAGCGCCACCATCGTGATAAACGGCAACAGCCTGCCGGTGGCAGAGGTCGATGTCACCCTGCAGCTCAACCTGCCGGCCATAGAGTACAGCCCGGCCAGCCTGGACTTCAGCGCCGTGGCGGAAGGGCCCAACCCGGCGCACCAGACCTTGAGCATCGCAAACGGCTGCGAGGGCACCCTGGAGTGGTCCCTGGACAACGGCGATGTCACCTGGCTGGCCCTGGCGCCCTCCAGCGGCAACTGCACCGTGGGGAGCGTCCCGGTGTCCGTCTCCGTCGATATCACCGGCCTGGCCGCGTGTACCCTGGAGACCGTTATCACCATCACCGCACCCGGCGCTACCAATAGCCCCCAGACCGTGCCCGTCACCCTCACCGTAGCGCCACCGGTAACCCCCACCCCGACGCCGACCCCCTCCCCGACGCCCACGCCGACACCTACCCCCACGCCCACGCCCGACGCCACGCCGCCGACACTGGAGGGCCTGGGGTGGGCCGACAACGACGGCTCAGGCGATGTGAGCGCCGGAGATGTGCTCCAGTTCACCTTCAGCGAGGAGATGGACACCACCACCATCGACAGCGTGGACGAGATAAACTCGCGCCTGGATAGCTCGGCATCGGGCACTACGGACTACGGCGCTACGTTTACCTATAGCTGGAACGCGGCAAAGACGGTGCTCTCGGTGACCCTGGGGCCGGCCCCGGCCATGAGCGTGGGCAGCACAGTCAACCCCTCGAACGATGTGAAGGACACGGCGGGGAACCCCGACGCTACCACGGCGCCGGGGCCGGCCCTGCTCTCTACGCCGACGCTTACCCCCACACCCAGCGCCACACCTACACCGACGCCCACACCCACGCCTACGCCCACCCCGACGCCGACACCTACCCCCACGCCTACGCCGACACCGACGCCCACCCCCACGCCCACGCCCGACCCCACGCACGTGACCCGGGTGGTGGGTATCGGTGCCGAGTCGGTGTCGACGCCCGACGGCAGGGTGACCGTCAACTTTGCCGCGGGGACCTTCAGCAGCTCCAGCACCGTGAGCATCCGTCACAGCTCAAGCTGCCCCGGGGCCCCCGAAGGCTACGCCAATGGCGGGATCTGCGTCTCCATCACCTCCACGCTCACGCCCCAGAAGCCGGTCACGATTTGCCTAAACTACACCAGCAGTGACCTGACCGCGGCAGAGGGAGACGCCTCCAGGCTGAGGATCGGGTACTACGATAGCTCCACGTCGACCTGGTACATCCTGCCCTCCACTGTGAACGAGGGCATGATGACGGTGTGTGCCGAGGTCGACCACTTGAGCAGCTTCTCGGTGCTCGCCGCCCCACCTTCCGCGGGAGGCTTCCTGGGACTCCCGCTGTGGCTCCTGATAGTCATCATCGTCGCCCTGGCAGTGGTGGGAGGGGCCATCTACTGGCTGTTCTTCGCCAATCCCCCTGGCGGCGATGACGAGGACGATGACGAGGGTGAGCCGATGTGGGGGAGCGCCACCCCTTAAGGCCTCACACCACACGGGGCAAGGCCCAGCTCCAAGGCCCGGACGGAAAGCCCCCCTCCCCATGACCTGCTGAGGTGAAACCGGCACCCCGTGCCGACACGCCCACTGTACTCCCTTCGCCAGCACGCCGCCCTTTGCCGGGGCAAGGCCCAGGCACCAAGGCCTGGGCAGAGAGCCCCCATCCCCATGACCTGCTGAGGTGAAACCGGCACCTGGTGCCGACACGCCCACTGCACTCCCTTCGCCAGCACGCTGCCCTCTGCCGGGGCACGCCCACGCCTTTACCCAGGACAAGGTTATACCACAGCGGATATCGCCATCCGGGTAGACCGTGGTCGCCATGAAGGAAGGTGAGAGGGCTGCCGCGGCGGCACCGTGGGGGAAAGGGCGAAAAAAGGGGACATCCAGGGGACACAGGGGACGAGCTCACCAGCCCTTGCCAGGATGGGGTAACCAGTCTATAATTCGAGGGGAGGGTTGCCCAGCGGGGAAGGAGGGTGTAATCCCCGCTGGGCCGGTGCTATATACATGGCGCACGCGCTTTTGGACTCTGCCGCCACCTTCAGGAGGGGTGCGGCCGAGAAGGTATCGTTTGTGCTCTTGAACCAGCTGGACCTGGTACTGACCGTTGTTGCCCTGTCCATAGGTCTCCAGGAGCTGAACCCCATCATGCGCAGCGCGGCGACATCACCCCTTCATCTGGTGCTGCTCAAGCTCGCCCTGCCGCTGCTCATCGCCTGGCTCGTCCCGGGCAAGCTTCTCCTGCCTGCCATCGCCCTCCTCGCATTCGTGGTGGGCTGGGACGTGAAGGAGCTGCTCCTGGGTATTCCCTAGGCCCCCCATATCCGTGCACTGTCACTAAGAGTACGAGGGGACCATCACCTTCCTTTTTCTGCGCAGGTTTGGCGAGAGCAGCTCACCGGTTGCCTCCAGGTAGAGCCTCGCGGCGCTCACCCTGGCGTGCTTATCTCCGAAGTTGGTCTCTGCCTTAAGCTTGCCGTACATGCTGTTGATGTGGTTCTCAACCGTTCTCACATCTATGTACAGGGTCTCAGCTATCGCTGAGTTGGTGTACCCCTTGGAGAGCAAGCTCAAGATCTCCAACTCCCTGGCAGTAAGCTGTTTCAAGAAGGGATACTCAGGGTTCTCGGTGAACAGGAAACCGGCCAGGGCCGGGTCGAGAATGACCTGTCCCCGGCTGGCGGCAATGACGATACCCGTCAACTGCTCGATGTGGTCCAAAGACTGCTTCAAGAATAGTGCCACTCCCCCCTCGCCCTTCAAGGCAAGGTCCCGCAGCAGCTCTATATGCTCACTATCATAGGATACCAGGAAAAGGACTATCCCGATGCCGGGGTTGTCGGCACGTATCTGCTCCAGCTCCTCGATGATGGCCTCATCGAGCTGCTTCGTTCCTACCATCAGTACATCGGGACCCTGGGTCAACACCTCACGACGCGCGGCACTTATATCGCCGTTCCTGAACACACTCACCAGATCAACGCGGTCGGTCTGGGAAAAGACAAACCGGCATGCCTCCCGATGGAGCTCCTGCTCCTCCACTACAAAGAGCCGCACCGCCTTTGCTTTTGTCTGTGCCATCCTCTTGCCCTCTGGACCGTGTATTTTCTCCCCTCACCACCTTCCCCTCCCAGCTCGTGCCCAGCCCTGTAGTGAAGACAGACGGCCCGTCGGGAAGCATAGGACTGTATTGGAACCGCTGAAGCGTTCATCTCTGTCTCACCTACCACCGATCTCGCAGCAACTGGCTACAGGGCCAGGGGCAACCAACACTCTCGATCCGACCTGAGATCTAGAACACGCGCTCCGTCTTCGGCAACCCGGCCATCCTGCTCCAGCTTCGGATCCGTGGCTTTGCGCCCCGCGATCTCTCGCGGTTTGCCTTTATCGGCACTTCAGAGCGTTCCCATTTTACCAGGCATTGCCTGTCCAGCTCTTACGCACCATTGACACCCCTTGCCAGGCTCTGTATGAGCGATATTATCTTTATTTTATGTATATTACTGCTGAATGGTATATATAACACATTAGTAAAGATAATGCAACTATTTTAGATGTTCTTCAGCTATTATAAACAATTTCAGTCAACTGGGACTGGGGTGGTGCCCATTATGTCATACCACTCTCCCAATTGCAAGGGGTGCTAGCCCCTAATTCCAGTGATGGAACACTCTCAATCGCCTTCGGGGGACACCCCCAGCGGGGATAGGGGGTTTAGTGCCACGCAACATTTGTGGAAATACCCCGCCAAAATGAGGGCTGCCATCGTAGAACTGGACAGGCGAAGGCGGTAGAGTGTTGTCACCGCTATGCCCAGCACACAAAAAGGGGATGCAGTGCGAGTAAATTGGGCACGAAGGCTAGCCGGCGATCAGCGAGGCATCACTGGCCTCGAGACCGCCATCATACTCATCGCGTTCATCATGGTTGCCTCGGTATTTGCCTATGTGGTCCTCTCGGCGGGCCTGTTCTCCTCGCAGGAGGCGAAGGAGGTGGTCTACGAGGGAGTGGAGGAGGCCAGGAGCACCGTCCAGCTCAGGGGCAACGTCCTGGCCAGGATGGAGGGCGGGATAGCCACGGAGGTCTACTTCACCGTAGGCAGCATGGCGGTATCCGAGCCCGTGGATTTCACCGATACATCAGAGGGGGACAACGTGGTGGTGATCTCGTACAGCGATGCCTATAACCAGTACCCCTCGCTGGACTGGACCATGGAGCGTATTAGCACCATGAACGATGACAACCTGCTGGATGCCAACGAGCTGTTCCAGGTCACCGTAGACCTCGCGCAGGTCAACTGGGAGGACTGGGAGGCCGACCCCCCCCAGACACCGAGGCCATCGGAGCAGCAGCTGGTGGCCTATCGCGGCTTCACTCTGGAGGTAAAGCCCCCCAATGGGGCGGTGCTCACTATAGAGCGCACCCTGCCTGCGAGGGTAGAGCAGGTAGTGAATCTCTACTAGGGGGGCACCAGATGGATACGATTTACCAGCAATGGGTCGAAAGGAGGTGAGGCATACACTTCGATCGTGACGATAACCATATCCTAGATATAGGAAAGGAGGAAAAATGCTCAAGAAGCTAATACGACCGATACACAAGGACGAAAAGGGAATAACCGGCCTCGAGACGGCCATCATCCTGATCGCCTTCGTGGTAGTAGCCGCGGTATTCGCCTACACCGTGCTCAGTGCCGGGCTGTTCTCAACCCAGAAGGGCCAGGAGGCGGTCTACTCCGGGCTGGAGGAGACCCAGAGCACCCTGGAGCTCAAAGGGGCAGTGGTGGCCCACGGCGAGAGCGAGCTGCACGACGGCAACTGCTGGGTGAACACCAACTCAACCAAGGTGACTACGTTCCAGCAGGACACCGCCAACAAGGCGACGGCCCCGGGCAGCGTCAAGCTGGTGGCCGATGCCGACTACAGCACTACCGCGGAGGTGATCTGCTACCACGACCTGGACGTGCCGGTGAGCCTCTCCAGCGGCGATAAGCTCAACATATGGCTGCGCAACAACGACGGCGTAAACGCCCTGGACGTGGCAAGCGGCCTGGAGCTGGTGCTCGATACCGACACCACCCACACCGGGGTTATAGGCACGTGGTCCAACAGCCTCACCTTCACCGGGTCGCTCGCCGCATCCACAGCGAGCACGTTCGAGAGCAGCGCGCTGGGCGCCCCAGTGACGGTCTACGCGGTGGGGCTCAAGGCCAAGGCCGACTTCAGCACCACCAGCATGCAGCTCAGCTTCGATGACATCGAGGAGAGCACCGAAGGGTCGCCGCAGGTCGACACCTGCGACGCCGTGTGGACGCCGACGGCAAACATCAACTTCAGCGGGAGCACCACCAATGTGGAAGGCTATGGTGCTGCTCAGTTCACCCTGGCGGGGGCGGCGATAAGCTCGGCCACGGAGCTGGGCACCATCGTCATCCCGACGAGGGACTTGAGCAGCAACGGCTACATCCACTTCTGGATACGGTCCAGCGTCGACGTCTTAGATGACGCCACCGAGTACATGGCGCTCATCCTCCAGGACGACGGCGGCGACAGAGAGTCGTCACAGGGCACCGTTGGTGCGCTCACCGCCGGGACGTGGAAGAAGGTGAGCTGGGACATAAGCTCGCTTGACGTCGATAGCGTCGATGAGATCACGCTCAAGGTTGCGGGCAGTGGCCCATCGGTGGCCGATACCTCCAGCATCTACATCGACATCATCGAGACCGAGCCCGTCCTGAGCACCACCTATCCGATGAAGGCCTACGCCGACGAGTTGGTGTTCACCGTGTCCTGCGTGGCCGGTGGCGAGGACATCGACTTCACCATGCCCACCGACAGCGACAGCAACGGCCTGCCCGATGCCAACAGCCAGCACAAGGTGGTCATCTCCTTCAACGACCCGTACATGGAAGTGAGTGACATCTCATGGAGCAAGAGCGTCGTGGGCAAGGACGACGGTGACAACCTGCTGGAGATCGACGAGAAGTTCCAGATCACGGTCGACCTCTCCTACGTGAACAACCAGACCACTCTCGACGTGGAGAAGCTGGGCATCAACCGCACCTTCACCGTCGAGGTCAAGCCGCCCAAGGGTGCCGTGCTCATCATCGAGCGCACCATGCCGGGTAAGGTAATGGCGGTAAACAACCTGTGGTAAAGCGGGGTAGGCCTATGTGAAGAAGAGGAGATGTCACCCGCTGACCAGGAGCAACTCAGGAAAGGAGGAAAAATGCTCAAGAAGCTAACACGACCGATGCACAAGGATGAGAGGGGGATAACCGGCCTGGAGACGGCCATCATCCTCATCGCCTTCGTGGTGGTGGCCGCGGTGTTCGCCTACACCGTGCTCAGTGCCGGGCTGTTCTCCACCCAGAAAGGCCAGGAGGCAGTCTACTCCGGGCTCGAGGAGGCCCAGAGCACCTTGCAGCTAAAGGGCGGCGTCATCGCCAAGGCGACCACCACCGGCGAGACCGGCACCATTGGCCAGATAACGTTCACCGTGACCAACGCCCTCGGCGGCGAGGCCATCGACTTCACGGAGCCAACGGCAGACACCACCGACAACGATGGCAAGGCCCACACCAACAGCAACAACGTGGTGGTGATCTCCTACATCGACGACCACCAGCGGGTGGAGGACCTCTACTGGTCCATCACCAAGCTGGGAGAGGCCGATGCCGATAACCTGCTGGAGATCGACGAGAAGTTCCAGATCACCATCGGGGCCAGCACTACTGCGGGGGCGAGCGGCGGCAACCTGGTGAATGCCCTGGAACCCGACCTCTCGATAAACGATACCTTCACCATAGAGGTGAAGACTCCCAAGGGGGCGGTGCTGCCCATAGAGCGGACGACACCTTCCTACATCGACACCGTAATGAGCCTGAACTAGGCATGGTTACACAAGCGATAGCGCCGTGAAGAGAGTTGATATGGGTGGGAAGGGTTTTCCGGGCCCGCTCGCGCAAGGTGCGGAGGCCCTTCCCTTGCCAAATCGAGAAAGGAGGAAGGCTAGATGATCCGGAAGCTAAAGAGCATTCACCGCAGCCAGGAAGGGATAACCGGTCTCGAGACGGCCATCATCCTGATCGCCTTCGTCGTGGTGGCCGCGGTGTTCGCCTACACCGTGCTCTCCGCCGGGCTGTTCTCCACCCAGAAAGGCCAGGAGGCAGTCTACTCCGGGTTGGAGGAGACCAGCTCCACCCTGGAGCTGCGGGGGAGCGTCGTCGCCTACACCACCGAGATACAGATAGACGACTGCGAGAACGCGTGGGACGACACCGTCGCCGGGGTGACCACGTCGGCGGATACAGACCGCAAGGAGGGCAGCTACAGCTCCAAGCTGGTGATCGCGAGCGGGTTCGCCGGCGGTCTGGTCTCCTACTACGACACCTCGACGTTAATGATGCCCACCGCCGACAAGATACGTCTCTGGATCAAGGCCGATAGCGACGTAGCGGCGAGCGTCTTCGACTTGAACCTGTGCTCGGACAATGCCGGCGCGGTCTCGGTCGAGGACCTGGCCATCCCGGCACTGAGCGCCAACGAGTGGACGCTCGTCGAGCTCTCCCTCGCTGACCCGTCTGCCTGCACCGCCATCGAGTCGGTGGCGCTCTACGATGACGGAGACGCCGCGGGGGTCGTGAACGTGTGGCTGGACGACATCGAGATCGTGCCCTACGTCAACAAGGTAGAGTGCACCGTGACCAACGCCCTCGATGGGGATGCCATAGACGTGACCCCGCCCTACGTCATCGACTCGGACGGGAACGGCAACCTGGCGCCCAGCAACCTGGACAACGTGATCCAGATCGCATTCAGCGATGACAACACCTTCATCGCCGAGTGTGCCTGGACCCTTTCCTGGGTGGGCAAGCACAGCGACGACTACCTCCTCGAGATCGATGAGAACGCCGTCATCACCGTGTGGCTGGTGGACTACCCGTACAGCAGCACCAACAGCATGCTGTACTACGACCACGGCAGCGACGATAGCGACCCCTTCATCGACGATGAGGAGAAGCTCATCGGCACAAATCACACGTTCACCCTGGAGGTGAAGCCGCCTAAAGGTGCCGTGCTGCCCATCGAGCGCACTACACCCGGCTACCTGGACACAGTAATGGACCTTCACTAGCGTTCACTTGCCAGGGGTGGGGGCACCTTTAGGGGCCCCCACCCCTCGTGGCCCGATACGATCAGAAGGGCCTTTGTGAGAATTGGGGGGGCGGTGGGGCGGGTGGTGCGGTGGCCAGGACCTGTTACTCACAGGAACAGATAGGAGTGGTCTTCTGTGGACAAGGTAGTGACGACGGCTCTGCTGATCATAGCGGGGATCATATGTACCGTATTCATCTTTAACAGCGTCTACCCGATGGTGAACCGTTCCAGCGAGGCCATGGTGAGCATGGCTGAGAACATAGACGAGAGGATGAAGAGCAGCATAAACATAGTGCACGCGGCGAGCTCGTCCGACCGGCTCACGCACTATGTGTGGGTGAAGAACGTGGGGGATGCCCGCATCACCACCATAGAGAGGAGCGACGTGTTTTTCGGCAAGGAGGGCAGCTTCTCTCGCGTTCCCCACACGTCGGAGGCCGGCGCCAGCTACCCCAGGTGGAGCTACACCATAGAGAACGATGCCGAGTGGAAGAAGGGTGCCACCGTGAAGATAACCATCACCTACGACGTTGACCCGGGGACCGGGACCTACTTCGTGAAGGTGATCATACCGAACGGGATAGCGGATGAGTACTACTTCAGCATTTAACGGAGAGGAGAATGGAGACTGCTATCGTCTCGTTGATATGCATCGCGCTCATCGTGCTCGGGGGGATGACCATCTCGCAGAGCTTCCTCGACTCGGTGGACAGCACCAGTAGCGGCCTCGAGGAGATGGGCGATAGGGCCGGGGAGATCATGCGCACCGAGCTCTCTCCCCTCTCTGGGAGCCAGTCCCAGGCCGAGGTGCTGGACATATGGCTGGGGAACGATGGACAGACCAAGCTGGGCTCGTTCGATAAGTGGGATGTCATCGTTCAGTACTACGACGACGGCGGCTCGTATCACATAACGTGGCTTCCCTACACCGAGGAGGTGCCGGGAGACAATAAGTGGACGATAGCGGGGATATACCTCGACGTGGAGAGCTCGACGCCGGAGGTCTTTGAGCCAGATATCTTGAACCCAGGAGAGGACGTGGCGATCGAGGCCAGGCTCGACCCGCCCGTGGGGGCCGGTACCACCAATATGGTGATAGTCGCCACCCCCAATGGCATCGCCACCGTCATCCCCTTCGCCGGATACCAGCCATAGCCGCTCCGGAGGTCGACCTCCGAGACAGCGGAGGTCGCAGAGGAAAAGGCAGCATGAAGTTTGGAAGGCTTGGCAAGAGGCCAGAGGCGGGGGAGGGCGCACCGACCAAGGCGGCAGGTAACAGCAAGTATATCGACTTCGACCTGCTCTACCAGCTCTCCTACATGTCCGTCATCGCTGCGGCGGGCGTTCCCCGCAGCCAGATATTCGAGCGCTCTTCGCAGCTCTCGAACGCCTCTTCCAAGTATTTCAGGAAGATACAGCTCACCTGCCAGAGGCTGGGCTACGACTACGCACGGGCGTGCCGGGTGGTGGGAGAGCAGGCGAAGGAGGAGGACATCAAGGGGCTCCTGCTCCGCTTCTCGAGCTCCCTGGTCTCCGGCGAGCCCGAGGCCGAGTTCCTGACCAGGGAGGCAGAGGCCCTGGCCAAGACCTACGACAACGAGTACGAGGGCAAGCTGGAGTCACTGCGGCAGTGGACCGATGCCTATGTGTCCCTCACACTCTCGGCGGTGCTCGTGGTCATCATCGGCCTGGTATCTACCATGATATGGAAGATGGATACCATATTCATCATGGGGCTCATGGCGGTGTGCATCGGTTGCACTGCCGTGGGGGTATGGCTGCTCTATCTCATGTCGCCGCGAGAGGTCATGGTCCTGGGCTGGGACGCGCAGGGAAGGGGCGTCGTGAGGAAGGCGCTCAAGTTCTTCCTCCCCGCTGCCGTGGTGGTGTGCATCGTGCTCCTGGTACGGGGGGCAAACATCGGATGGATACTGCTCATCGGGGCTGCCCTGGTCTTGCCCATAGGGTTCGTGGCCTCGCGCGACGATAAGAAGGTGTCGGCGCGGGACGCCGAGGTGGGGCCCTTCTTGAGGTCACTGGGCGGTGTCTGTGCTGCCATAGGGACAACGGTGCGGGACGCCCTGGGGCGGCTGGACCTGGATTCGATAAACACGCTCAGGCCCCAGGTGAAGAACCTGCACACCAGGCTCGTCTCCGGCATCAGGGCCAGGCTGTGCTGGCAGCGGTTCATCGAGGAGACGGGGAGCGAGCTCGCCAGCAGGAGCGTGACCATGTTCTACGACGCCATCGATATGGGGGGAGAGCCGGAGCGGGCGGGGTACCACGCCTCGATCTTCGCCAACAAGATCGCGATGCTGCGCGCCCGGCGGAGGGTGGTGTCGTCACCGTTCCACTGGCTGTGCATCGCCATGCATGGTGCGGTCATCATGCTGTTGGTCTTCGTCACCGAGGTGATCACCATCTTCGGGGGGATGGTGGCCGAGGCCGAGGAGGCCATGCCCCAGAGCCCGGGCGCCGCCTCGATGACTAGCTTTGCCAGCTTCAACTACTCAGGGATCGAGCTGATGGGCCGCATCGTGCTGCCCCTGGTCTTGATATTCACCGTGGCCAATGCGCTGGCCCCCAGCATAGTCGACGGCGGAAGCAAGTGGAAGTTCCTCTACCCGCTGGGGATAACGGCGGCCATATCGGGATTGAGCCTGATTGCGCTGCCCGGCGTGGCCACCTGGCTATTCAGCTCGATACAGATGTGAGGGCGGGACAATGGACCCACAGCAGAGGCTTCAGGCGCTGGAAGACGAGTTCCAGGAGCTGAAGGAGGAGTGGCGGCGCATCCTCCTGGACATTCGCGCCTTCCTCATGGAGCTCCACACCCCCCTGCCCGGAGAGTGGAGCGCGGGAAAGGGCCCCTCCCAGGGCGGTTCAGGAAGGAGGGATGAGCACCCATGACCATGGAGAAGAAGATCGACGCGTTGGAGGGGGAGTTCAAGCTGATGAAGGGGGAGCTCAAGCATACCCTCATCAGTATCCGCGACTTCCTGTTGAACGCCAGGCCGGCGCCCCTCGATATAGAGGAGGTCCCCGAGACCGACTCGGAGACCCTGATACCTGCGGAGGCCTACGTCCCGCCGCCCCCGCCTCAGGAGACCGATGACGACGACTCCCCGCTGTCACCGGGGCCGGCCGAGGATACAGTGCAGCCGCCGTCTGCGGAGATGGCGGTGGACGAGCCGGAGCCGCCTGAAGAGAGGTCGGAGGCAGTGCTGCCGCCCCTCGTGGAGGACGAGGACAACACTGTCCCGCCGCTGCCAGAGGCCGAGGCGGTGGAGGGGCAGGTGCCGGGTACAGGGGAGGAGGCGCTCGACGATATGGGGACACCGCCGCCGATAGAGGAGGTCGAGGACACAGCGCCGCCATCGGCGGAGATGGCCGAGGGGCCGGCCCCGCAGCCGCCGCTCCGGGAGTCCGCGCACCACGTCCCGCAGCCGCAGGGCCCTTCCGATTTCATGGTGGAAGAGACCGTGGTGGAGGAGGACATACTCGATGAGCCCCCCGCGGCCGCCGGTTACGGCGCAATACCGTGTGAGGAGGACATCCACTCACCGCTGCCCTTCGACGAGGGACCGCTCGACGTGCTGTCCGCACTCGATGACATAGACGAAGTGCCCTCCCTGCCCCCAGATGACGCGCCGGCCGAGGCCAGGCCGCCGACGGAGAGACCCCAGGGGGCGAGGCGGGAAGCGCCACCACAGGCACTCAAGGAGGAGAGGATGAAAGAGACAAACGGGTCACTTTCCCAGATGAATTCGCTGGCCAATCTCATACGCTGGGTCTCGTCCGCCAAGAAAGAGATAGGGACCCAGCAACTGCCCACCTTCCTGGAGGCGTTCCGGGCCCACGGGCCGCTCCCGGCGGAGATGAAGGAGCTCATCCTGCACCTCGCAGTGGTGGTGGAGGAGCCGCCTGAGCGCCTGAGCCCGGCGGAGATATGGAGCAGGCTCGCCCTGGAGCTGCACGCCATCCTCCAGGACGGCGCACACCAGTGAGCGTGAGAGGACGGGGGCCGATGCACACTCCCAGGGGCCATCACCCCCGGGACGACGACTATTGAAGCGGCTGTAGCCGCGGCTTGGAGGTAGGATACCATGATGGAGGATACCGCCTTTGCGTCTGATGTCATACTTACCGGCATCCGCGAGATGGACGAGAAGCTGGGCGGGGGCATTCCCATCGGCTCCCTGTGCATAATAGAAGGCCACTCCGATGCCGGGAAGAGCGTGCTGAGCCAGCACTTCACCCACGGCGCCCTGAGCTGCTCCCAGAGCTCCGTGGTGTACTACACCACGGAGAACACGGTGAGGAGCTTGATCGCCCAGATGGACTCGCTCTCACTGTTCACGCTGGACCACTTCCTCACCGATCGCCTGCGCATCTATCCGCTCACACTGCGCAGCGACCAGCAGGACACCAGCAGGCCCTTCCGCCTGCTGGTGGAGCACTTCGCCTACCTGCCGCGCGATTTCACGGTGCTGGTGGTGGACTCCATCACCCTCCTCGTCGCGCACAGCAGCGCGGTATCCATAATCGATTTCTTCTCGGCGTGCAAGGACCTGTGCGACGAGGGTCGCTCCATCCTCCTGGTGGCGCACTCGTATGCCTTCGACGACGAGGTGCTGTCCCGCACCCGTTCTCTGTGCGATGCCCACCTGAGGCTGAAGCTGCAGCAGGTGGGGGACCGCCTGGTGAAGATGCTGGAGGTGCTCAAGGTGCGCGGTGCCGACCGCCCTACAGGGGACATCGTGAGCTTCGAGATAGAGCCCAAGCTGGGCATGCGCATCATACCGCTGGCCAAGGCGAGGGTCTAGGGGGACGGCATGTACCGCCTGCCCTTCGTAGCCAAGCCCTGCCACGTCGATTGCGAGAAGAGGTGCGGCGTCACCTTCGACAAATGCCCCACTTTCCATAACCTACCCGCCGACCTGAAAGGGGCATGCCGGGAGAACCTCCACCTCTTGCAGTACCTGCATATGCTCCCGCTGGACGAGATGGGCCTGCCCGAGTACCACGTGAAGCTCAGTCGGGGCATGAGGGGGGCCCAGAACCGCAACCTGCTCTACCCGGTGGAGGGCAGGATATTCATCCACATACTGGCCAACCCGGACGATATCAGGGACCACTATATCCCCGTAGAGCCGAGCCTGCTCCGCGACATGGACCACGTCCTGGAGGAGGTGGAGCAGCGGCTCGCCGACCACGTCGAGGAGCTGGAGGGCGTGTCCAGCGACGAGAAGAGGCTGGAGGTCATACTCAAGATAATGGACCGGATGGTCAGCACCAAGGGGGGCAATGGGGGCAAGGCACATCGCGGTGGCGGCAGAAACGGCAGTCGCACCCAGCAGGCGGGTGCCAGGGGAAAGGGGGGCAAGAACGGGAAAAACGCCCTCGCCGTGACCACCACCCAGTACCAGGGCCTGCGCTACCTGCTCAAGCGGAAGCTGGAGGGGCTGGGGGTGCTTGAGCCACTGATACAAGACCCCTACATCGAGGACATCTCCTGCTCCGGCGTGGGGCACATATTCGTGGAGCACAAGATATTCGGCGGGCTGAAGACCATCATAGGCTTCGAGGACCACGAGGAGCTGGACAAGTTCGTCATCGGGCTCGCCGAGCGTATCAAGCACCCGGTGACCTTCCGCGACCCCTGTGTCGATGCCACGCTGCCTGATGGCTCCCGTATCAACATCGTCTATGGCACCGATGTATCCAAGCGGGGCAGCAACTTCACCATCAGGAAGTTCAGCCCGGTGCCGATAAGCGTGATAGAGCTCATCCAGTACGGCACCATCAGCTACGAGATGGCGGCCTACATGTCCATCATCATCCAGGACCAGATGAACGTGTTCGTGTCAGGGGAGACGGCCTCGGGCAAGACCACGCTGTTAAACGCGCTGGCTACCTTCCTGCCGCCGGAGTCTAAGGTGGTGAGCATCGAGGACACACCCGAGATCCAGGTGCCCCACCCCAACTGGATACGCGGCGTCACACGCGGCTCCACCAAGAGCTCGGACGCATCCGAGGTGTCGATGTTCGACCTGCTCAAGGCCTCGCTGCGACAGCGGCCCAACATAATCATCGTCGGCGAGATCCGCGGCGAGGAGGGGAACATCGCCTTCCAGGCGATGCAGACCGGCCACGCCTGCATGAGCACATTCCACGCGGCCTCGGTGACCAAGCTGGTGCAGCGCATCACCGGCAGCCCCATAAGCGTGCCCAAGTCCTACGTGGACAACCTGAACGTGGTGGTGATCTGCCAGATGGTGCACCTGCCCAACGGGCAATCGGCCCGTCGCGTCACCAGCATCAGCGAGATAGTGAGCTACGACTCAGTGACCGATACCTTCTCCTTCATCGAGGTGTTCACCTGGGACCCTATCGAGGACACCTTCAGGTTCCCGGGATACCGTAACTCCTACCTGCTTGAGGAGAAGATCGCGGCCAAGCGCGGCATCCCCCACGATAAGAGACACCAGATATACTCCCAGATCAAGCAGCGGGCCGAGGTCTTGAAGCGCATCCAGGAGCGGGACATCACCAACTTCTACGAGGTATACGGTGTCCTATCGAAGGCATACCGCGAGGGCTATTTCCGGTGACCGTTGCCGTGAGGGGGAGCGGCTAATAGCGCGGGGGCGGCGACCGCCCCTGGTGGCAAAGGAGCAGGAGTCTCTATGCCTCTGCTTTCAGCTATAACCAGTACACGAGGGCGCTTCAACAGGAAGGCCAGAACGAAGAGAGAGCTGGGCCGGCAGGGGGACGAGCATGCCCCCGATGTGGGAGGGCCGGGCGCGCGCTCCGGCAAAAAGGGCGCGGCCAGCGGTGGCCCACGGGAGCGCTCGAAGGGCAAGGGCAGGCCCCAGGGTGAGTCGCGCCCGCGCCCGAAGAACTCGTCGCCGGGCAGGGAGGGCAAGGGCGCCCCAAAGGGGGGTAAGAAGAGGAAGCAGGGGCCGAAGGAAGAGATGAGCGGCAGCGAGAGGCTGCTCATGACACAGCGCCTTCGGGAGGAGCGGGAGTCAAGCCCGTGGTACAAGGAGGGGGAGTCCCTGCTCAACGGCACGGACGAGCCGGCAGATGAGGGCGTCGCCCTGCCGGAGGAGACCCCCGATGTGCCCCCCGCCGCGGATGAAGAGGGGGCGGCCCCACTCCCCGGTGAGACGACGGACGAGGGCATCGGCGAGTGCCTTGTGCCGGGGGGTGCCGAGGAGGTGACCGACGAGGAGCGGGAGTTCCTGGCCTCCATTTTCAACCAGGAGATAGAGGAAGAAGAGACCGCCCTCGACCGCTTGATCGCCTCACTGCCCGATGTGACGGCCGAGGAGCTCTACGATGAGCTGATGGAGGTGAAGACACTGATGCAGCTCAGGTACGACGTCGAGCTGTAGCGGTAGGTGTGGGGGGCTCCTCCTACATGGAATTGGGTGCAGGTCACGAGAAAATGGGAGATAGCGTGGTCGTCTTTTTCATCGCGCACTAGTACCTTCAGATATGCTGTGGTGCTCTGTATGGGCAGGGACCGCAGGGGAGGTGATGTCCCGGAGCAGGCGGCTATTAAAGTGCCTCACGTAAAGAGATGGCATCGATCTGGTATCAACGAAATCACCAAGGAGGAGCAAGAGCCATGACGCAGACCAAGAGCGCGCCGACGCGGAGCAGGACGAAGGCGCAGGGCAATGGCGGGGCCCGTCGCAGTAACGGTGAGCCCGCCACTGGACTGGTGACCGAAGAGGCCGCCGCCCCCGAGAGTGGTGCCGTGGTGGACGGCGGTGCCATGGCATACGCTACAGGAATCATACACAGCATCGCCGACATGGTGTGCACCGTGGACAACAACCTGGTGGTGACCATGGTGAACCCTGCCACCGAGAGGCTCCTCGGCTACAAGGCAGACGAGGTGGTGGGCAGGCCCATTACCGAGCTGCCGATGATGCCGCCGGAGATGAACCAGAGCATGGGGGAGCGCCTGGCCGAGCTCGCGGCGGTGGGGATGATAACCACGGAATCGGAGATGATACACAAGGATGGTCACCGTGTGCCCTTCTCCACCTCGGTCGCCACGATGAAGGACGAGGGGGGCAACCCCATGGGCATGGTGGTCATCGGCAAGGACATAAGCGAGCTAAAGGCCGCCATGCGGCAGCAGGAGGACGCCGCCAGCTTCCTCTCGGCCACGTTGAATACCATCACGGACGTGGTCATCACCACGGACAACGACCTGGTGGTGAAGACGGTCAACCCCGCCATGGAGGTGCTCCTGGGGTATACGCCCGAAGAGGTGCTGGGCAAGTCTCCCCTCGAGCTGCCCATACTCCCCAGGGAGAGGCTGGCCACCATAGGCGAGTCCCTGGCAGAGATCCAGAGGGGGGATATCGCCACCAGGGAGACCGAGCTGGTGCACAAGGACGGCCGCAACGTGCCCTTCCTCATGTCCATCGCCATGATGAAGGACGACGATGGCACGCAGATGGGGATGGTGATGATCGGCAAGGACATCACCGAGATGAAGGGCGCCATGAGGCAGCAGGAAGAGACCCTCAGCTTCTTCGAGGGCACGCTGAACGCCATGGGGGACATGATCTGTACCACGGACAAGGACATGGTGGTGCAGATGGTGAACCCCGCCATGGAGAGGCTCCTGGGGTATACGCCGGAGGAGGTGCTGGGCAAGACTTCCTTCGAGCTCGCCATGCTGCCGCCGGAGGTGCTCGAGACCATGGGCCAGAGGCTCGCCGAGATCGCGGAGCGGGGCGTGGCCACCATGGAGATCGAGATGGCACACAAGGACGGGAGGAGGATACCGTTCTTGAACTCTATGGCGGTGATGAAGGACGAGGCCGGGGAGATGCTGGGCATGGTGATCATCGGCAAGGACATCACCGATATCAAGGCCATGATGAGAGAGCAGGAGGAGGCCTCCAGCTTCCTGGAGGGCACCTTGAACAACATCGCCGATATGATCATCGCCACCGACAAAGACCTGGTGACCACCATGGTCAACCCGGCAATGGAGCGGATACTGGGATACAGGCCAGAGGACGTGATGGGCAAGGGGATGATGGAGCTCCCCATCCTGCCGCCGGAGCTGCGCGACACCATGGGCGAGCGGATGGCAGAGATATTCGCCGCCGGGATAAGGAGCAGCGAGCTGGAGCTCATCCACAGAGACGGCCGGAGGGTCCCCATCGCCATGTCCATCGCCGTGATGAAGGATGAAGACGGCGACATGACGGGCATGGTGGTCATCGGCAAGGACATAGGTGAGCTCAAGGCCGCCATGCAGCAGCAGGAGGCGGCGGCCCACTTCTTCGAGGGCACCCTGAACTCCATCGCCGACATGGTGATGACCACGGACAAGGACATGGTGGTGAACATGGTCAACCCGGCCCTGGAGCGGCTCCTGGGCTACACCACAGAGGACGTGATGGGCAAGTCCACCATGGAGCTGCCCATACTGCCGCAAGAGATGCGCGAGTCGATCACCAATGAGAGCCTCGCCGAGCTCTTGAGCGCCGGCGTCATGAGCAACGAGACCGAGCTGGTGCACAAGGACGGCAGGAGGATACCGTTCTTGAACACCATGGCGATGATGAAGGACGAAGAGGGCAACGCCCTGGGCATGGTGATAATCGGCAAGGACATCACCGATATGAAGGCCATGATGAGGGAGCAGGAGGAGGCGGCCCACTTCTTCGAGGGCACCTTGAACTCCATCGCCGACGTGGTCATCACCATGGACAAGGACATGGTGGTGAACCTGGTCAACCCGGCACTGGAGCGGCTCCTGGGCTACTCCGCGGAGGACGTCATGGGCAAGGCCTTCACCGAGCTGCCCATACTCCCCCCAGAGAGACGGGCCAACGTGCAGCAGAGCGCGGGGCAGCTCATGGAGGCCGGGATCATCACCACCGAGACCGACATGGTGCACAGGGACGGCAGGCAGATACCCTTCGCCCTCTCGGTGGCGATGATGAAGGACGGTGAGGGCAACGCCCTGGGCATGGTGATAATCGGCAAGGACATAAGCGACATAAAGGACGCGATGCGACAGCAGGAAGAGCAGCGGGCGTACCTGGAGCGCAATGCTGAGCGTATAAGCGCCGTCATGAAAGAGATGGCCAAGGGCAACCTGGCCATCGTGCTGGAGAAGGAGCAGGACGACGAGATCGGGACCATCGTCGAGAGCATTCACCACACCGTGTCTGCCATCAAGGCGCTGATAGAGGACACCAACATGCTGGTGGAGGGTGCGCTCCAGGGCCAGCTCTCCACCCGCGCCGACGACTCCAGGCACGAGGGCGACTTCCAGAAGATAGTGCAGGGGCTGAACAAGACCCTCGACGCCGTGGTCACCCCCATCAACGTCGCCGGGATCTACCTGGACCGCATCGCCAAGGGCGATATCTCCAAGCGCATCACCGTCGCCGACGAGAGCTCTAACGTGTTCAAGGGCGACTACAAAGAGGTCATGGACAACATAAACGCCGTCATCGACTCCCTGACCATGGTCACCGATATCGCGCGGGAGATAGCGAGCGGCAACCTCACCGTCGCCGTGGAGATGCGGTCGGAGCAGGACGAGCTCATGAAGGCCCTCGCCAATATGACCCAGAACCTGACCAGTCTGGTGGGGGACATCAAGGGGAAGGCGGACAACCTGGGCGTATCGAGCCAGCAGCTCTCCCAGGCGGCGGACCAGTCGGGGCAGGCCATCCAGCAGATAGCGAGCTCCGGCCAGGAGATGGCGCGCGGGGCCCAGGAGCAGTCGAGCAACCTGCAGCAGGTGACCGCCGGCATGAGCGGGGTGACGGAGGCCGTGAGCGCGGTCGCCGCCGCCTCCCAGGAGCAGAACAAGCTGGTGGAGCAGTCCTCCAGCTTAATCAGCCAGGTGTCTGAGGCCATCGCTCAGGCCACGGACAGCGCCCAGTCCGCTACCGAGAGCGCGACCAGGTCGGCCCAGACCACGCAGCACGGCGAGGAGATGACCCGCAAGACCGCCGAGGTCATGAACGGGATCAAGGAGAGCATAGGGGTGATGGCGGAGAAGGTGAACGAGATGAGCGAGCGCGCCACGCAGATCGGCAAGATCGTGGCCACCATCGACGACATCGCCGCCCAGACCAACCTCCTGGCACTGAACGCCGCCATCGAGGCGGCGCGGGCCGGGGAGCACGGCCGCGGGTTCGCCGTCGTCGCCGACGAGGTGCGCAAGCTCGCCGAGCGCACCGCGGTGGCCACCAAGGAGACGGCGGACATCATCGGGGATATGCAGAAGGGCGTGAAGCAGGCAGTGGACGCCGTGGAGAGCGGCAACAAGCAGGCCGCCGACGGGGCCCAGCTCTCCAGGGAGACCGCGGATTCGCTCAAGTCGGTGCTGGATGAGGTCGAGCACTCGCAGCAGCAGGTAGAGCAGATATCGGCAGGCACGCAGCAGATAAACGCCTCCACCGCCGAGATGGTCAAGGCAGTGGATGCCATAAGCTCCGCCGCGCAGCAGAACGCGGCCAGTGCCCAGCAGATGATGGCCAGCGTGACCCAGATATCCCAGTCCATCGAGAATGCCGCGGGCATCTCCGAGGAGAACACCGCCGCCACCGAGCAGGTATCGGCATCTGCGGAGGAGATGAGCGCCCAGATGGAGGAGATCATCGCCCTGGCCCAGTCCCTGGCCGGGATGGCCGGCGACCTGCAGGACTCCGTGGCCACCTTCCGGATCAACGGGAGCAGTGCCGCGTGAGGGAGTGGGCAGGCAGGGTGAGAGACACCAGACTAAATGTACACGGGGTGAGAGCATGAACGACATCGCCATAGGAACGGAGAGGCAACTGGTGGTCTTCAATCTCGGCGGCGAGGCCTACGGAGTGGACATTGCCACGGTGCGGGAGATCATCCAGATGCAGCCGGTCACCACCGTGCCGGGCACGCCCCACTTCGTGCAGGGGGTGATCAACCTGCGGGGCTCTGTGATCCCGGTGGTGGACCTGCGCACCCGGTTCGGCCTGGAGGCCGTCGAGCACGGCAAGGACACCCGCATCGTGGTGGTGAACAGCAAGGGGCAGGACATCGGGATCATCGTGGACTCAGTGGCAGAGGTGCTCCGCGTCGCGGCTGACTCTATAGAGCCGCCCTCTTCCATGATAACCACCTCCGACTCTGAGTACCTCCTGGGCATCTTGAAGCTCCCCGACAGGCTGGTGATCCTGCTCGACGCCGACCGGGTGCTCTCCCGGGATGAGAAGACCTCGCTCGCGGCCGGTGTGTTGCGAGAGGAGGCCCCGTCCCAGGTCGCGGGGCGGGCCGCCTGCGCGGTCGAGGAGACGGCACTGGCCGAGGCCTAGAACGCGAGAGAGAGAAGCCGTATCCCCCCATCCCACTAGGGGAGGGGGGAACGGCCATCTCGGAACCCTGGTGCCGGTCGCCTGCCGCGTGCAGACCGTGAACGAAAGAGGAGAGGATCAGGATAAGACGATGGGCCTGCCTTCAGACATCACGCAGGAAGAGATGGAGCTCTTCCTGCAAGAGGCTGACGAGCAACTGCTGCTCCTGGACGAAGACTTCGTTGCGCTGGAGAAGGCAGGCTTCGATGCCGAGCTCATCCAGGAGATATTCCGCGCCGCCCACACGCTTAAGGGCTCCTCGGCCATGGTGGGGCTGGAGAAGATGTCCCAGGTGGCCCACGCCATGGAGACCGTGCTCGATAGGCTGCGCTCAGGGCAGATGGAGGTCAGCACCCCGGTCATCAACGCGCTCCTCTACGGGCTGGATGCGCTCAAGTCCTTGAGGGAGGAGCTGGTCTCCGAGGAAGGCGAGGGGCTGAACGTTGACTCAGTCGTGGCCGAGCTGGAGAGGGTGGCCAGCGCCCAGGACGAGGCATGTAGCGACGTGATAGAGGACGAGGGCGCCGCAGACGGGCTGTGGCAGAGGCTCAAGGAGGCGCTCGATAGCGGGCTCACCCTCTACCGGGTGACGATAGAGATAGACCCCTCCAGTAGCTGGGCGGCGGTGAGGTGCTTTCAGGCGCTCCAGGAGCTGTCCCAGGCCGGGGAGCCGCTGCACACCGTGCCCTCCGCGGAGGATATCGAGGCCGGGAGCGTGGGCTCAACCCTGGAGGTGATACTGGCCAGCCTGCAGGAGGCCGCGGCCATCAGGGATACCTTGCACGACGTGTGCGAGATAGCGAGCGTCTCCATCAGGCCCTATGAGCCTGAGGACATGGGTGACGTGGCCGCGGACCAGGATACTGGCGGGGAGAGCGGCGATGCCGGCACACCGGCCGCAGCCAGGGCCGCCGGGAAGCTGTCCCACACCCAGCAGACAGTGCGGGTCGATGTATCGCTGCTAGACCAGATGATGAACCTGGCCGGGGAGATGGTGATCGACCGCACCCGCATCGGGCAGGTGGGCAAGGTACTGGAGCAGAGATACGTGGGAGACGAGGCCATCATAGAGCTCAGGGAGACCTCGGCCCACATGGGGAAGGTGGTGGGTGAGCTCCAGGAGAGCGTGCTGAAGGCTCGTATGCTCCCCATAGGCACGGTGTTCAACACGCTGCCTCGCGTGGTGAGAGACCTGGCGCAGAGGGCTCACAAGAAGGTGGACTTCCTCATCGAGGGCAGGGAGACAGAGCTGGACCGCACCATCATCGAGCAGATGCGGGATCCGCTCCTCCACCTGCTCAGGAATGCCGTCGACCACGGCATAGAGCCCGTGAGCGAGCGCAAGGCCGTCGGCAAGCCGGAGAAGGGAACCATCCGCCTCTCCGCCTGCCAGGAGCAGAACCACATCGTCATCAGGGTGCAGGACGACGGCAGGGGCATAGATGCCGAGAAGGTGAAGCGCTCTACCGTGGACAAAGGGCTCATCGCCGCCGAGGAGGCGTCGCGGCTCGCCGTCGCCGAGGTCATGGATCTCATCTTCGCCCCGGGGGTGTCCACCGCGGAGAGGGCCACAGAGGTATCGGGGCGCGGCGTGGGCATGGACGTGGTGAGGACCAACATCGAGGCACTGGGGGGGTCGGTCAGCCTGGAGAGCACCCTGGGAAGGGGTACCACCTTCACCATGAGGCTCCCCCTCACGCTGGCCACCATAAACGGGCTCCTGGTGTCGTCCAGCGGCACGGTCTACGTCATCCCCATGGCGTCCATGGTGGAGGTGCTCAAGGTGGAGCCGCAGGAGATAAAGACCATCATGGGCAAGGAGGTGGTGAGGCTCCGGGACAACGTCCTGCCCCTGCTCCGGCTGGACCGGGAGTTCAGCAACCACCGCGCGGAGGAGCGGGACATCGACGGCACCCTGGTCTCGGTGGTGAAGGCCGGGGAGAAGGCGGTGGGCCTTGCCGTAGACTCCGTGATGGAGCCTCAAGATACCGTTGTCAAGCCCCTGGGCAAGTATATCGGCGGCGTTCGGGGCATAGCCGGTGCCACCATCCTGGGGGACGGACGAGTGGCGCTGATACTCGACACAGCCACCCTGGTGAGGGAGGCCACCGGGCACTCCACACCTGGATGCAGGGCATGAAAGGAGGCAAGGAACTTGGCAATGAACAGGACACGGCGTAACTTCGATCTGGCCAGTTGGTCAAAGCTGGCCCACATGGGAAGCACCAACGCCATCCTGGGGCTCTCCCAGATGGTGAACGAGGAGATGCAGGTCACCGCCCTCGACCTTCAGGAGGTCTCGCTGCGCAATGCCACCAGCCTGATGGGCAAGGCCGAAGACGTGGTAGTGGGGATATACCTCCTGTTCTCAGGTAACGGCGACGGACAGATCATGCTCGCCTTCCCGCCGGAGACCGCATTCGAGCTGGTGGACATGCTGATGGCCCAGACCTCGGGCTCCACCACTGAGCTTGGGGACATGGAGAGGTCGGCCCTGGGCGAGATAGGGAACATCGTGGGCTCCTTCTTCTTGAACGCGGTGGCCGACTATGCCGGGCTTCGCCTGCTGCCCTCGCCGCCGGCGGTGGTCATGGACATGGCGGGGGCCATCATCGGCTCGCTCATGGCCCCGGTCTTCAGCTCCACCGAGTCGGTATTCGTGATCAAGATGAACTTCAGCACGCAGAGCCGGCAGATCGAGGGCCGGTTCCTGGTGCTCCCAACGTTCGATAGCACGGCAGACACGTCATAGCGTGTGGAGGCGCGACACAATGACGATATGTAAAGAGATGATTGTCGTCGGCATGGGCGAGATGCGGGTGATGAAGAACCAAACCGTGGTACTCAGCTGTATAGGTCTGGGCTCATGCATTGCCATATGTGCCTATGACCCAGCATCAAAGGTGGGAGGCATGTTGCACGGCGTGTTGCCCAGTGGCAACAACGGCGATGGCACGAAGGCCGCCCCCAAGTTCGTGGATAGCGGCGTCCCCCTGCTGATCACCGAGATGAGAAGGCAAGGGGCCTTGAAGTCCAGCATGTACATAAAGATCGCCGGCGGGGCCCACATGTTCTCGGTGCCGGGGACGGATGGGAGTCTCAACATCGGGGAGAGGAATGTCGCCGCAACGCATGCCGCCATGGAGAGAGAGGGCATCGCCGTAGCCGCTGCGGACGTCGGAGGCAACTGTGGTCGCACCGTTCAGCTGTTCGTTGACTCGGGCAAGGTCGTGGTGAGGATGGCGGGGGGGGCGATCACCGAGCTGTGAAACCGAAAGAGGAGGCGATGGAGACATGCCAAGGATACTGGTCGTAGACGACGCTGCCTTTATGCGTATGCGGTGTGCCAAGCTGCTCAACGAGAAGGGGTACGAGGTGGTCGAGGCCGGGGACGGCCTCGAGGCCCTGGAGAAGTTCAAGGAGTGCCGGCCCGACGGCGTACTCCTCGATATCACCATGCCCAACATGGACGGGATAGAGACGCTCAAGAAGCTCACCGAGATGTACCCCGACGCCAAGGTGGCCATGGTGACCGCCATGGGGCAGCAGTCGATGGTGATAGAGGCCTTGAAGTCGGGGGCCAAGGACTTCGTGGTCAAGCCCTTCGATGCCGACCGGGTGCTCTCTGCGGTACAGAAGCTGGTGGGATAGTGGCGGGCGTTTTCGAAAATGCCGTTCCCAAGAGGTGCCAGGTGAGAGACAAGGTCAGGGTGCTCATAGTCGATGACTCCGCCTTCGCCAGGTTCGCCATCGCGCGCGAGCTCAGGCTCGATCCCGCTATCGAGGTGGTGGACTTCGCCAGCGACGGCGTCGAGGCCGTGGAGAAGGTGCAGGCGCTGAGGCCCGACGTGGTGACCCTCGACGTAGAGATGCCCCGCATGGACGGCCTCGGTGCCCTGGAGCGCATCATGACGACGTGTCCCACGCCGGTGGTCATGCTGAGCAGCATCACCTCCGAGGGGGCAGAGGCCACCATACGTGCGCTGGAGCTGGGCGCCGTCGACTTCTTCCTTAAGCCCTCGCTCTCGACGCCGGCAGGGTCTGGCGATGGCACCAGCGGCCTGAGGGCCAGGGTGATGACGGCGGCCGCGGCCAAGGTGTCCCCCTTATGGCGAGGGCGCGGCACGGAGAGGGTAAGGACAGAGACCCGGCCACTCCCCAAGAACATCTCGCCGCAGATGGTGGCGGTCATCGGCAGCTCGACCGGAGGGCCCAGGGCCCTCTACCAGCTCATGCCAGACCTGCCCGCCGACATACCGGCGGCCGTCCTCGTCGTGCAGCACATGCCGGCCGGGTTCACGAAGTCACTCGCCGAACGGCTGGATCAGCTCTCGGCGGTACGGGTCAGAGAGGCCGCGGCCGGGGATGTGCTGAGGGAGGGGGAGGCCCTCATCGCCCCCGGCAACTACCACATGACGGTGACCGCGAAGGGGACCGTAGAGCTCAACCAGGGCCCTCAAGAGTGCGGCGTGCGGCCCTCGGTGAACGTGACCATGGAGTCGGCGGCGCGGGCGTTCGGCGCCGCGGTGGTAGGTGTGGTGCTCACCGGCATGGGCGCCGACGGCACCAGGGGGGCAGGCCTCATCAGGGCGGCCGGGGGCAAGGTGGTGGTCCAGGACGAGTCCACCTGCACCATCTACGGGATGCCCAAGAGCGCCATCGCGGCCGGAAACGTGGACCTGGTGGTGCCCCTGCCCCAGATGGCCGCGGAAATGATCCATGTGCTCAAGAATGGGCGGGGTGGCAGGCGGCCATGAACGAACGAGAGTACTCGTATCTCAAGGGAAAGATATTGAAGCTGGCCAACATCGATATCGATTGCTACAAGGAGCAGCAGATGCGCCGTCGCCTCGATGGCTTCATCGCACGGCACAGCCCCCAGGGCGTCATCGCCTACTGCAACACGCTGGAGCGGGACCGGGGCCGACTCCACGAGCTCCTGGCGTTCCTCACCATCAACGTGTCCGAGTTCTGGCGCGATGTCGCCCAGTTCCGCACGCTCAAGGAGGTCGTCCTGCCCCAGCTCCTGGCGCGGAGCCCGCGGCTCAACATATGGAGCGCTGCCTGCTCCCGCGGCCAGGAGCCGTACACCATTGCCATTGTCCTGGAGGAGCTCTGCCCCGCCCGCAGGCACCGCATACTGGCCACCGATATCGACCAGGACGCCCTGGCCTATGCCAGCGCCGGAGGGCCCTATCCCCCCTCTGATATAAAGAACGTAGAGCGCCACCTGCTCGAGAGATACTTCGTGGAGACCGACAAGGGGTTCTCGGTCGCAGACTGCATAAAGAAGAGGGTGGAGTTCCGCCACCACAACCTGCTCTACGACCCGTTCGACGAGGGCTTCGACCTGGTGCTGTGTCGCAACGCCATTATCTACTTCTGCGACAGTGTCCGGGACAGGCTCTTCGCCAAGTTCAATCGCTGTCTCAAGGAGGGGGGAGTGCTCTTCGTCGGCGGCAGCGAGGTCATGCTGCGGCCGGGCGACATCGGCTTCGTTCACATGATGCCGTCTTTCTATCGCAAGCTTCACTCCGTGGCCGAAGAGGCGGCAACGGCAGGAGCATTGTAGGAGGTAAGGAAAGTGCGCCGAATTACCGTAGCCCACGCTGAACTGGGGATGGTACTGGCCAGGGCAGTATACGATGGCACCGGCACACAGCTGCTCAATGCCGGCATGGCCCTCGATGCGCGCCACCTGCCCGTCCTCGGCCGGCTGGAGGTGCGGGAGATCCTGGTCCAGGACCCCCGTGTCGACGATGTCATCATCGAGCCCCTCATCTCGGAGGGGATAGAGGCGCGGGCGACGCGGCTGCTGCACAGGCTGCTGGATGGTAACCGGGGGCGGAGCTTAAAGTACATTCAGCTGGACGTGGTATCCCTCGACCGCGTGGTGAAGGCCATGCTCCAGGAGCTGTACTCCGCATTCATGGGCGAGATCGACGTAGCGGGGTGCCACTCCCTGGGAAACTACGAGTACGTCCACCCGGTGAAGACGGCGAGCCTGTGCCTCATGCTGGGCAAGGAGGCGGGCATCCCCCGCTCTGAGCTGGCCCACCTGGGCATAGCCGCCCTGCTGCAGAATATCAGCTATATACTGCTGCCCAGGAACATGGTGACAAACCTGGACCCGACGAAGGGTGACCCCCCGGAGGACTACAAGAAACACCCGGAGTGGGGATACTACATCCTGAGGCGGTACCCCGATATAGACGCCAAGGCGCAGCTCGCAGTACTACAGCACCACGAGAGGTGGAATGGGGAGGGGTTCCCCAAGGGGCTGAAAGGGGACCAGATATCCCTCTTTGCCCGCATCATCGCCATAGCCAGCACCTACCACGCCCTGGTCTCGAAGAGGCCCAACCAGCAGCCCTACCCCCCTCCCGAGGCGGCGGAGTACATCTCTGCCTACAGCGGGGAGCTCTTCGATCCCCAGCTCGCCCAGCTCTTCATAAGGAGCGTCCCCTTCTATCCCAAGGGGATATCGGTGAAGCTCAATACAGGGGAGGGCGGCATCGTCACCAACGCCAACGTGGGCTACATAGGCAGGCCGGTGGTGCGCATATGCAGCGACCGCTACGGCGATGAGGTGAGCAGGCCCTATGACATAGACTTGACCGACACGGAGTACCAGAGCAAGCTCATCACCGAGATACTGGAGTATTGACCGGAAGGGACAGCGTACACCCAATGGGGGGACCCGAGCAGTGAGCGATAAGCCGCTCTCACAGTCAGACATCGACAACCTGGTGTCGCGGCTCTCCGCGAGCGAGCCGGCAGCGCCGAAGGCGACGGCCACCGCCGCGGCAGACACTGCACCCCCACGCGGTGCCACTGCCCCGCCGACCGCCGCCTCGCCTTCCAAGGGGGCGCCGCCGCCACCGGGCCCGCCTCCCCAGGCCGCGGCCGTCGACGAGAGGACCGAGGAGAGGCTGGCAGAGCTCGCCCAGCGGCTGGTCAAGGTGGAGACATCGCTGGCCAGGCTCGACCGCCTGGAGAAGCTCATCGCCGAGGCGGGGAACACCTCCCAGCTCTCTCATCGCCAGATACAGGTGGTGGTCAATCGAGTACAGGAGCTGAACGAGGAGCTGAAGGCGATGTCGACAAAGCTACAGGGCACACTGGGCTACGACGTCTACCACACCTTCACCTGTGACAAGTGCGGGAGCCAGGGCCTGGTCGCCGTCCTGTTCAAGTGTACCAAGTGCACCCGCCAGAGCTGGCGCGGCTGGTGGCCGCGCAAGTAGGGCACACTCTATACCTTCAAGGGAGCGGACTATGACAGTGAGAGAAAGAGCACAGGGGCTGTGGCACAATCGTCACCTGCGGCTTATCGGCCTGGTCACGGTGGTATGTACCGTGTTCTACTACCTGCCGCCCATAGCTGGCCTCGCCGGGGGGACATCCATGGAAGGGGCGCTGGGCGTGCTGCACGACTTCTACGGGCTGGTCTTCTTCGTCCCGGTGGTCTACGCAGCGTACGTATTCGGCATCAGGGGGGTCTTCATAACCGCCATACTGTCCATGCTGATCATCCTCCCCTATGCCGCGTTCATCTCGCCCTACTCGGACGGCCTGTTAAGGGCCACGGCGCTGGCCATCATCTTGAGCGCCGTGGGCGCCGCCATAGCCATGCTACAGAAGGGAGACGACGAGCGCCGCAAGAGCGAGCGGGAGCTCAAGTACCTCTGCGACGTGGGAAAGGCAGCGGAGAAGAGCGAGTCCCTGGAGGTGTTCCTGTCCTCGATGATAGAGCTCGTGTCCAAGGCCGTCGAGCACCCCGGTGATACCAGGGTCAGGATCGAGGTCGATGACAGGGTCGTCGAGAGCACGGGCTTCGAGCGCGAGGCGCTCGAGTCCGTCGTCACCATACCGCTGCGCTCCAAGGGGACCCTCCACGGCACGCTCACCCTGGGGTGCACCTCCGGGCACAGGCTGAGCCCCCAGGAGATAGAGCTGCTGAACTCAATCGCCGACCAGATAGCGGTGGGCATCGCCAACTCCGAGCTGTACGAGGAGACGAGGCAGAACGTGGAGTGGCTGGCCGTGGTGGGGGAGATAGCCAAGGCCATCGCCTCCAGCACAGACATCGACGAGGTCTTCCGCACCGTCACCGACGGGATAGGGAGGCTCGTGGAGTTCGACCAGGCCAGCATCCACCTCGTCGATAGGGAGGCCGGCACCATGAGGGTATTGGCCCTCTCCCGTGACATGGAGTCGGGCCTGGGGGAAGGGGTCGTGATGCCTCTGGAGGGCAGCGGCACGGAGTGGGTCGTCGAGCACATGAGGCCCCGCATCGAAGATGACCTCGCCAGCAAGGAGTGCCCCTTCTCGTCGGACAACCTGCTGCTGGCGTACGGGTTTGTGTCCCTGGTACAGCTCCCCCTCGTCGCCAAGGGGAGGGCATTCGGCACCTTCAACGTGAGGAGCCGGCGGCCCCATGCCTTTGGCGGGAAGGAGGCGGAGTTCCTGGAGCGCATCTCAAACCAGCTGGCCATCGCACTGGAGAATGCCGCCCTCATATCGCAGGTCAGGTTGAGCGGGAGACAGATGGCGGGGGCGGGCGATGGGGCCAGGGTGGCCCAGGACACCGCCGCACAGTCGGAGCAGCTCATGCACTTGAGCGAGGTGGCCGAGGAGGCGGTGCGCGACCTGAACGATGCCCTCTCCTCCATCGTGAGCAGGGCGAGACAGGCCCTCGAGGATGCCAGGGGCCGCCAGGTCCGGGCGAACCTGGAGGTCATAGAGAAGCGGGCCTTGAATGGGGCCAACACGGTACGCCGCCTCCAGGACATCGCCGCCGTGGGCCCCGACGTCGCACCCGTGCCGCTCGACGTGGCGCCGGGGGGAAACGGTGAGCGGGAGAGAGGGGCCGGGACGGGGCACGACGTCGACCCGCTGGTGGGCGCCGGCCTCTTTGCCGAACTGGACCAGGTGTCCCCCTTCTGCGGCGAGGCCGAGATCAGGGAGGCAGTGATGAACATCCTCCTAAACGCCATGCGTGAGGGCGGGGAGGCGGGCCACGGCAAGGGAGAGAAGCGGGTCAACGATAACGGGCTTTCGCTGACGGTAAACGCCGTTGCCGTCATCGACCTTGAGGGCGACATGATCTACGTCAACCGCTCGTTCCTCCAGATGTGGGGGTACTACAGCGACAAGGATGTGCTGGAGAGGCCGGCGCGTGAGTTCTGGCAGGTCGAGGCGGGGGCAGCGGACATACTGGGGCCCCTCCTGCGGTACGGGAACTGGCAGGGTGAGCTCAAGGCCCGGAAGAAGGACGGCACCCTGTTCGATGTCCAGATGTGGGCGAGCACCGTGGGCGAGGGCGATAAGCCCATCTGCATCATGGCCTCCTTCATCGACATCACCGAGCGCATGCGCACAGAGCGCGAGCTCAAAGAGAGCTTCACCAAGCTGCGCCAGACCCTCCAGGAGACGGTGGACACACTCACCCGGACCATAGAGAAGAGAGACCCCTACACCGCTCGCCACCAGCAGCGGGTGACCCGACTCGCCTGCGCCATCGCGCAGGAGATGGGGCTCTCCCAGCAGCAGGTCGATACCATCCGCATAGCCGGCATCCTCCACGATATCGGCAAGGTCCACATCCCCACCGAGGTACTGGCCAAGCCTATCTGGCTGAGCGATATCGAGAAGGCCCTGGTAAAGACCCACCCCCAGATAGGGTACGACATCGTGAGCATGCTGCCCTTCGAGGGGCCCGTGGCCCAGATCATCCTCCAGCACCACGAGATGCTCGACGGCAGCGGGTACCCCTCCGGCCTGCACGGGGAGGAGATACTGCTGGAGGCGAGGGTCTTGGCCGTCGCCGACGTCGTCGAGGCCATGTCCTCCAGCCGCCCCTACCGCTCCGTCATCGGCACCGAGCGGGCCGTGGAGGAGATATCGCAGAAGAGGGGGACGCTCTACGACCCCAGGGCGGTGGACGCCTGCATAAAGCTCATACAGGAGCGGGGTTTCAAATTCGACTAACCGGGAGGGCGGTACAGATGGACGAAAGGGAATGCCTGACAGGCCAGGAGTGGGAGTCACCCAGTGCCGACCAGGTGATGCAGATCGATGTCCGTCACCTCCTGCACCTGATGGCAGGAAGGGAGGCATCAGACCTCCACATCAGGGCGGGCAGCTCGCCCATACTCAGGGTGGACGGGACACTGGTCCCCGCCGCAGACGTGCCGCCGCTCTCCCCGGAGGCGATACACAACGCCTTCGAGCAGATAACGACGGAGGAGCAGCGCCGGGCGTTCTACGCCAACAGGGAGCTCGACTTCAGCTACAGCGTTCACCGCCTGGCCCGGTTCCGGGTGAACGCCTTCTTCCAGAGGGGCACCGTCGGCCTCGCCGTCCGCCGCGTGCCCATCCACATCCCCAGCATCGAGGAGCTCGGCCTGCCCCAGGTGTGCAAGACGCTGGCCTTAAACGCAAAGGGGCTGGTGCTGGTGACCGGACCCGGCGGCTGCGGCAAGTCCACCACGCTTGCCGCCATGATCGACTATATCAACTGCCACCAGACGCGGAACATCATCACCATCGAGAACCCCATCGAGTTCCTCCACCGCAACCGGTGCTCCGTCATCGCACAGCGTGAGCTGGGAGACGATACCCTCTCTGCGGCGGCGGCCCTGCGTCAGGCCTTGAGACAGGACCCCGACGTGATAGTGGTGAGCGAGATGTCTGACCTCGATACCGTGGCCACGCTCATCACCGCCGCTGAAAATGGCCACCTGGTGCTGGGCACGCTCCGCGCCAACGATGTCATCCAGGCCGTGGAGCGCATCGTGGACGCCTTCCCCCCGAGCCAGCAGGGCCGGATAAGGCTGCAGCTCTCTACGGCGCTGCAGGGCATCGTCGCCCAGATGCTGCTGCCCAGGGCCGAGGGGCAGGGCAGGGTCGTGGCGTGCGAGGTCATGACGGCCAGCGACGAGGTCCGCGCCCTCATCAGGGAGGGCCGGATATACCACCTGCACAGCTTTATGCAGACGTGCGGTGAGCGCGGGATACAGACCTTCGAGAGCTCGCTGTGGGAGCTCGTGGTCTCGGGCCAGATAAGCGGTGAGGAGGCGCTGATACGGAGCTCCAGGCCGGATGAGTTCAGGCCGCCCCCCGCGTCGTATCTGGGGACGGCAGCCTCTGGCCCGCAGTGGCGCCGGGAAGACTGTATGATGCGGTATCCCTCTACCAGAGAGGAGGAAGTGACGATATGAACGTGTTCGGTGAGCTAGTCCTGACCCTCTCCCGGCTGCTGGACCTCTCTCCCAACGGGTACCTGGGCCACGGCGAGAGGGTGGGGTTCGTCGCCTGGCTTCTGGCGAGCGAGTGCCTCCCGGAGCAGGCCGAGGAGGTGTTCTATGCCGGCCTCATCCACGATATCGGCGCCCTGCCGGCACCCCACCATATCACCCACTATACCAGCTTCGAGGCCCAGCTCGCGGAGCCCGTGGTGCGCCGTCACCCCGAGGCGGGGGCACAGCTGGTGAGGCGTCTCCCGTCGAGCCACGGCATCGCCGACCTGGTCCTGGAGCACCACGAGTACTGGGACGGCACTGGCTACCCCCGCGGCACGCAGGGCGATGAGATCGCGCTGGGGGCCCAGCTCATCCGCATAGCGGACTACTTCGACCTCAGGCTGCGCCAGCTCGGCCAGCCCACCCGGCCGTCCCTGTCTGCGGTCTTCGACGGCGAGGGGGCCAACCGGCAGTTCACCAGCGAGCTGCAGCACCGCCTGGAAGACATCCTGGCAGGCGACGAGGCCAAGGAGCAGGTGTGCAGCGATATAAAGCTGGGGACACTGGTGGACCAGCTCGTGGCCACCATGCCCCCGCGCGCCGTGGGGGCGCCCCCCAACGAGACCCTCTACATGGAGGGGACGTCTCTCCGCGATGGCCGCCGCACCGAGGATGTGCTCTGGCTGTTCGCCGAGATCATCGATTCCCGGCACACCTACACCGAGGGCCACTCCCAGCGTGTGGCGCGGTACTGCGACGAGGTGTCTTTGGCCATGGGGCTCCTGCCCGAGGTGGTGAGAGACTTCCGCTGGGCGGCACTCCTCCACGACGCCGGCATGGTGGCCGTGCCCCGGCACGTCCTCGATGCCCCCCGCGGCCTGAGCGAGCAGGAGAGGGGGCTGGTGCGGGCACACCCCGTCCGTAGCAAGCTGGTGGTGGAGCAGGTGAGCTGCCTGCGCCACCTGGCACCCCTCGTCGCCTATCACCAGGCCTACTACAACGGGGAGGGGTACCCCGATAACATCGCCGGCGCGGACATCCCGCTGGGCGCCCGCGTCATCGCGGTGTGCGATGCCTTCGACGCCATGACCTCCCCCCGGCCCTACCAGGGCATGAGGACCGCCGCCGAGGCGGTACGGGTGCTCCAGCAGAACGCGGGCACGCAGTTCGACCCGGCGGTGGTGGAGGTGGCCTCGGCCGTGTTTGCGCCGCAGGCGGTGACCATCGCCTCTCACTCCGGCTGACCCAGTATACCCCTTTACGCTGCCCGAACCGGGGCACGAAGAGGCCCTCTGTGCCGTCTCGGCCAGAGGGCCTCCTGAATCTCCCTTGCCAGGCCTCACAAGAGGGGTTTGGCGGCGTACCGGGCGCTCCTGTTCATCGCCGTCGGGCTCTTCACCCTCCTCGTGATGCGGCGCTGGATGCGGCGATGCACTGTGCCGTTGGAAGGCCTCGCATCGAGGCTTGCCGGGGGGATGTACATGCCGCCCGACGCATCGGGCCTCACCAGCTTGCCCTCCTGGGCCACTACGTTCAAGAGGGCGCTCACCACTGTAGGGTCGAACTTGGTGCCGGCGTTCTGCTGGAGGTGCTCGAGGGTCTCCTCCAGGCTCGCCGCCGGGCGGTACGGCCGGTGCGAGGTCATGGCCTCGAAGACATCGGCCACGGCCATGATGCGGGCCTCCAAGATGATGTGCTCACCCCACACACCGCGGGGATAGCCACTGCCGTCGAGCCTCTCGTGATGCTGGTAGACCATGGTCTTCACCGGCCACGGGAAGCTGACGTTGTGGAGTATCCTCGCCCCCTGCTCCACGTGGCCCTTGACCATCTCCCACTCCACGCGGGTGAGCCTCCCCGGCTTGTTGAGGACCTCTCCCGGCACCCCTATCTTGCCCACGTCGTGCAGCAGGGCGGCTATCTGTAGCCCCTGGATGACAGACTCGGAGAGCCCCATCTCCCTGCCTATGGATGCCACTATGCGTGACACCATGGCAGAGTGGCCCTTGGAGAAGGGATCCTTGGCCTCCATGGCCGCCACCAGTGCGTAGGTGGTGGAGGCAGCCTGTGACTTCTTTTCTACATGGTCCACGCTACTCGATGCCTCCTTTCGGGCGATGCCTACCACGGGTGGGCTGGCCCTGCCTATAGTTCCCGACACGGGCCTCCACTGGGGCAGCGCGGAGAAGGGGGCAGTGCCCCTTTCTCCTGCTGTACACCGTGCGTCGGCCGATGGTCGGCCGGCCCCGTGGGCCTCGTGCGCTGCCTCGCGCCTCGGGGCCTGCCCTGGGGCTGTGGACGTCGCTTCACCTCACGCGTCGAGGGGGCAGCGCGCCGCCTGCTCGCCGTCTGGGCCGTGCGATGACGTGGCGGTGCCACGGGACAGGGGGTAGCTGCCGCGAGGACACTCGCCCTGCCCACACATGGCGAGCCACTGGCCTACACGGTCGACGTGGCCATTGTCCGGGGCCCATACCTCCGTCCCGGGGAACAGTGCCATGACCCGTATTCTCTTGTGACGCCGCCTGGGTAACAGTTTCATCTATTTGAAAGTACCAAGGCTGGCGTCCAGATACGACCATGCCATCATGTATTTGGTGAGTAGCCTTTCCCCAAATTGCGGCTGGTAGCTGCCCCCTACTGCCGGATCGAGGAAGGGGGCACGCCGCAGCGCCATGTGCAGGCGGCAGGGGGAGTGCGGAGAGGGGGCCCCGCGCCACCTTGAACAGGGACGGCACGGGGCAGCCGTTGCCGGTCGCGGCAGTGGTCGCTGGGGCCTGGGACTTACGGCTCTACGGTCACCAGTATCGCGGCGTTGCAGATGACGATGTTGTCGGGCTCGGCCCGCGCTACCTCCATGCCACCGGCGACCACCGTGATCGAACGCTCGCCGAAGGGGAGGGCACCGAGCACGGCCTCGCCGTCGACGGCCTGTGGCCGGGGCGCAGCTATGGTGACATCCACGCGCACCCTGGGGAGCTCGCCACCCTTGGCGGCATCGAGGAGGTAGAGCAGAGAGCTGCGGTGTATGGCGTCTTCCACCGCCCTTCGCGCTGCCTTGGTGTAGTCCTGGCCATGGAGGTCTACCCCCATGCCCAGCTCCATTACCAGCCTCGTCATGGCTTCACACCTCCTCTATGATGTGCCCGCCGCCCCCCTAGACGATGATGCCCTCGCTCACCAGGTCGGCGATGTCCTCCCAGGTGTAGCCCAGCTCCTGCAGCACCTCGCTGTTGTGCTCTCCCAGGTCGGGGTGGCGGGTGGTCACCCTCCCCGGCGTCTCCGAGAGCTCCACCGGGAGCCCCACGATGTCCACGGTTTGGGTGGGGACGGCATCGTGCCCGCGGTACTCCATGCCTACGATGTACCCGTTCTCCCTGGCCTGGGGGTCGGCGATGGCCTCGAGGTGGTTGTAGATGGGGGAGGCGATGACATCGGCCTCGCGCAGCATGTCCACCCACTCGTCCCTGGTCCTGGCGGGGAATATGCCGTCCAGCACCTCGACCAGGTCGCCTATGTACAGAAAGCGGGTGAGGTCGTTCTCGAAGCGGGGGTCGTGCTCCAGGTGCTGGATGCCCATCACCTGGCAGAAGCCGTGCCACACGTCCTGCCTCACACCGGCGATGGCGATCCAGCCGTCGCCGGCCTGGAATATGCTCCACAGACCGCGGATGTAGGGGTGCCCCCGGCCGGCACGGGGTACCGCCTGCTGGTTCACCGAGGACGAATCGACCTCCCACGACTGCAGGCTGAGCATGGAGCCGAAGAGGGACACGTCCACCATCTGGCCGACCCCGGTCCGCTCCCGGACGTAGAGCGCGGTCATGATGCCGTAGGCCAGTATGAACGAGGCCGTCTGGTCGCAGATGGCGGCCCCCATGGGGTGGGGCCTGTCCTCGTCGTCCCAGCCGGTGCTGGCCATCAGCCCGGAGGCGGCCACGCCCAGGAGGTCGAAGCCCGGCCAGAAGGCCTTTGACCCGCGGGGGCCGAATGGCGTCCCACGGGCATATATGATGCCGGGGTTGATGCTCTTCAGCGTCTCGTAGTCGAGGCCGTTCCGCTCCATGGTGCCCAGGCGGTAGTTGGTGAGGAAGACGTCCGAGCGCTCGGCGAGCCGGTACACTATCTCCCGGCCCTGGGGCCGGGTGTAGTCCACGGCGAGCCCCCGCTTGCCCCGGTTGTGGGCCAGGTAGTACGAGTTTATACCCCTGGTCTCATGGGGCCACGGCACCCCGCGGGAGAACTCGCCGCTGGGCGGCTCCACCTTGATGACGTCGGCGCCCATGTCGGCGAGCATGACCCCGCAGTGGGGGCCGAACTGGGCCACGCTGAGCTCCAGCACCCTGATACCTTCTAGCGGTGTTCCCATGCCATGCCTCCTCTATCGGCGGGTGCGCTATCGCACAGACCCCGGGGCCGGCGGCCCGGGCACGGAGGCCCTCGCCAGGGGTGCTCTCCGGCCTCTACCCGCTGTCCCGCTCCTCGTGGTACGAGATGTAGCGGCTCATGGCGAGCGCGGCCTCCCTGATGGAGGGGAAGATGGGAAGGCCCCCGCGGAGGCACCTCTCCTGGGTCTCGGCGAGGATGGAGATGCCCTGGGCCCTGCCGCCGGCGCGGAGGACCAGCACCACGGGCTTGCCCAGCCCCTTCGCCGCCGCTATCAGCGCATCTAAGCCCATGTCGAGCACGATCTTTCCCGGGCCGTGGAGGAAGCTTATCCCCAGCTCCTGCTGGAAGATGATGAAGTCGATGCCCTCCCAGCCGGCGACCAGCTCCAGGGTGCGCCCCAGCTCCGGGGGGTTGAACATGCTGATGGTGTCCACCGGGTTCCGCACGCTGGTGCCCGCCTCCGGGGTGAACTCGCGGAGCTTCTTCCGTATCTCCGCCGGCAGGGCAGGGACCTTGATGCCCACGCTCTCGCACAGGTCGGCGGCCTCCACGCTGGCGCCGCCGCCGACGCCGATGATGCCGGCACTGCGGCCCCGGGGCAGCGGCACGTTGCAGAAGGCGACGAGCATGTCCATGAGCTCGTCCATGCTGTAGACCCGCACCGCGCCCGCCTGCCGCAGGAGCGCGTCCCATATCTCGTCGCTGCCGGCCAGGGCCCCTGTGTGTGAGCTCACCGCCCCGGCACCGGCCGCGGTGCGGCCCCCTTTGAGCACGATGACGGGCTTCGTCCGTGTCGCCTCCATGAGCGCGTCCCGGAACCTGGGGCCGTCCTTGATACCCTCGATGTAGGCGGCGATGAGCTCGGTAGCGGGGTCGGCGATGAAGTGCTCCAGGATGTCGGTCTCGTCTAAGTCCAGGGCGTTGCCGTAGCTCACCACCTTGTTGAAGCGGACGCCCCGGAACGGCCCCCTCTGGATGAGGCCCACGGCATTGCCACCGCTCTGGGAGAGGAAGCTGACCCCCCCGCTCTCCCGGGCCTTCTCGTCGACGCCCTGGTCAAAGGTGATGCGGTTCCGCGCGTAGTGGATGCCCATGCAGTTGGGGCCCAGCAGGCGGATGCCCACCCGGCGCGTCGTGGCCAGGAGCTCCGCCTCCATCCGCTTCCCCTCCTCGTCACCGGTCTCGGAGAAGCCGGCGGTGAAGAGGTGGAGCACCTTGACCCCCTTGGCACCGCACTCCTCGGCGAGCTTCAGGGTCATCGGGGCCGGGATCATCGATATGGTGTGGTCTACCGGGCCGGGCACGTCTAGTATGCTGGGGTAGGCCCGGAGCCCCCCTATCTCTTTGGCCTTTGGGTTTATGGGGTAGATGTCGCCCTGGTAGCCGAAATCGATGAGCCCTCTCAAGAAGCCCTGCCCGATGAGACTGTTGGGGTCGCTGCTTATCCCTACCAGGGCAATGGAGCGGGGGTGGAAGATGTACTCAAGCGCTTGCCCCCTCTGGTATATGCCGCTTGACTGCGGCGAACTTTCCTTCAACAAACACCTCCTGCGAAAGAAACGCCTCTCTGGGCGTTGTGGGCGACGGCGCCGGTGACTGCTGAAATGGCCTGTCACCGGGTGGAAGATACTAATGAACAATTCTATCGCGCACGGCACGGCAGGTCAAGTGGACTTTCCCCACACACGAGGTGTGCCCGCTATCGCACAAACTGGGGGTCGCCTTGCCGGCGGTGGCCGCCTCTGCTAGACTTGAAGCCCGGGTGCCCCGCCGGCACCGCTCGTGGGAACGACGTGTGAGGAGCGCACCATGATGAGCGTAGAGGAGGCCATACGGAAGCGACGCAGCACCCGCCGCTTCCGCCCCGAGCCCATCTCCAGGGAGCACGTGCTCCAGATGCTGGAGGCGGCGCGCCTGGCGCCGTCGGCGAGCAACCTGCAGCCGTGGCGCTTCGTCGTGGTCACCGACGCCGCGGAGAAGCGGCGGCTGCGCGAGCTCTGCCTGGACCAGGCCTTCATCGAGGAGGCGGCGGTGGTCTTCGTCGCCTGCGCCGACCTCTCCCGCTACTCCCGGGCGGCCACGCGACGACGCTACCAGGAGATACTGGAGGCCCAGGTGGAGCTCTCCGGGCGCTTCGCCGACCCCAGGTACCAGGGCCTCATGGACTCCATCCCTGAGCCCGAGCAGAGGGCGGTGAGAGCCCCGGCCACGGCCAACACCTACATCGCCGCCGAGCACATCGTGCTCACGGCCACCGCCCTGGGGCTGGGCTCCTGCTGGGTGGGGGGTATCACCGACCACCAGGCCATAAAGGAGCTCCTGGGCATCCCGGAGCACATGCTCGTGGTGGCGCTGGTGGCCGTGGGATACCCTGCCCAGGCACCGCCGCCGCGGCCGCGCCTGCCCCTGGAGGAGATTCTGCTCCGCCCACTGCCCCAGGGCCTCTAACCGGCCGGCCAGGCAGAAAAAGTGGGTGCCGGCACACGCCACCGCGGCCCTATGGAGCTTGCGATTAGGCGGAAACGGGCATATAATTACCCCTGGGGTGGCAGCTTGCATGGACGGGGACTGGTCCTTTTTCTGTCCCGCCCCGCCCCCCGGTGTACCCACACATCAGGCGCTGCATCAGGGATAATCAATGTTCAAACAATAGGAGATGGTGAATGGAAAAGGCACGCGGAGAGAGCAGGGTTCTCGTGGTGGGCAGCGAGCCCGATTTCCTGGAGATGGCCAGGGGTGCCCTTGAACCCTCACTTGAGCTGATCATCGCCACGAGCGATGGCGAGGGACTGGACATGGTGAAAAAGGAGCGCCCGGACGCCATCATCCTGGGCTACCTGGAACCCCAGGGCACCGCGTCTGGGCTCTATCGCCGGCTCCGCGGGGGGTGGGTCACCAGGCACATCCCCCTCCTGGTGGTGGATGTCCGCTTCGATGGGAAGCCCCGCGGGGGGTGGGCGCGAGAGGAGGACATGCAGCTCGCGGCGGAGGACTCTATCTCCCTCCCCGCCGCCGGGTCTTTCGAGACGGCGGCCTTGAGAGAGAGGGTGAACGCCAAGCTGGGCGAGAGGGTGAACCTGTTCAAGGAGGCCATCCTCTCGCCGGAGACCTTCTGTGTCACCTGGGAGCAGATACCGGGCCGGGGCGCCTTCGAGGCACAGCAGTACGAGACCATCGAGAACGCGGAGAAGGCGGCGAAGGGGGGCCGGGTGCACGCCATCAGCGTGACCGATAACCCCGGCGGCAACCCGGCCATATCCACCGAGATGCTCTGCACCGAGATCAGGTCACTGGGCATCGAGCCCCTGGTCCACCTGGCGTGCCGGGACAAGAACAGGAACGAGTTCGAGAGCATGTTCTACGGCCTGGCGGCGGAAGGGGTGCGCAACCTCTTGATCCTGACCGGGGACTTCCCCTCGACGGAGGCATTCATGGGGAGGCCCAAGCCGGTGTTCGATGTCGACCCGGTGCAGGTGCTGCAGCTCGTGGGGGCGCTGAACCGCGGGCTGGAGCACGAGGTGATGGGGCGCAAGAAGACCCTGGCCACCACCGATTTCTTCGCCGGGGCCTGTGTATCGCCCTTCAAACAGTCGCAGCCAGAGCTCATGGGCCAGTACTACAAGCTGGGCAAGAAGATCAGGGCCGGGGCCGGCTTCATCATCACCCAGGTGGGGTACGACGCCCGCAAGCTCCACGAGCTCATGACCTGGCTCAAGGTGAACGGCTACGATATACCGGTGCTGGCAAACATCTACATCCTGCCCCTGGGGGCGGCCCGGGTGATGAACGCAAACCAGATACCGGGGTGCGTGGTCACCGACAAGATGGTGGCAGCCCTCGCCGACGAGGCCAAGGCCGAGGACAAGGGGAAGGGGGCACGGGTGGAGCGTGCCGCCCAGATGTACGCCATCGCCAAGGGGATGGGCTGCGCCGGCGCCCACATAGGGGGGCACGGCATCGCCTACAGGACGGTGGAGCAGATCATCGACCGCGGGGAGGAGCTCTCCAGGGACTGGGAGCGGCTGGTCCCCGGCTTCGACTTTCCCCAGAAGAACGGCTTCTACTACTTCGAGCGAGACCCCAAGACCGGCCTGAACCTGGAGAGGCCCACACCACGGCCATCGGGCTTCTCGCTGCAGCCGATGTACCGCTTCACCCGGCTGGCCCATGCCCTGCTCTTCGAGCCCCACAACCCCACCTTCAAGATGCTCAAGCCCTTCGCCCGTCTCCTCGACTCCAATGCCACCTCCAAGCGGGCATTCGGCTTCTTGGAGCACCTGGCAAAGGTGGTCATGTTCGACTGCCAGAACTGCGGAGACTGTGCCCTGTTCGATGTGGCCTACCTGTGCCCCATGTCCCAGTGCCCCAAGGGCCAGAGGAACGGCCCCTGCGGCGGCAGCTACGAAGGGTGGTGCGAGGTCTACCCCAACGAGAAGAAGTGCGTGTGGGTGAGGGCCTACGAGCGGCTCAAGGCCTTCGACGAGGAGGACAGCATAGGGGCCAACCTGGTCCCGCCGTGCAA
>JAXHUE010000005.1:75309-88809 GCA_034189655.1 Chloroflexota bacterium
AGGGTGGCCCGGTCGAGGAACTCTGGAGGGAAGCGGTCGATATCGGTGGCGGTGAGCACCACCTGCTCGTAGGAGGCGATGAACTGCAGGAGCTGGCGGCGCCGCGCCGCGTCGAGCTCACTCAACACGTCGTCCAGCAGGAGGACGGGAGAGTCGCCGCCCCGGGCGCGCATGAGCCTGGCCTCGGCCAGCTTGAGCGAGAGCGCCGCGGTGCGCTGCTGGCCGCGGGAGCCGAAGACGCCCACCGCCCTCTGGTCTATGGAGAGCACCAGGTCGTCGCGGTGGGGGCCCACCAGCGAGCGTCCCTGGGCGACCTCACGCTCCCGGGACGCCGCCAGGCGGCGGGCGAAGTCATCGGGGAGGGCGCTGGGCACGTAGGCGATGTCGAGCTGCTCTGTGCCGCCGCTGAGCTCCTGGTGGATGGGCGCCACCAGCCGGTCGAGCTCGGCGAGCATGTCCTGTCGCACCCCGACGATGTAGCTGCCGGCCTCGAGCATCTCGTGGTCCCAGAACTCAAGCTGGTCTGCCCGGGCGCGCCGCTCCGCTATCTGGCGCAGGAGGTGGTTCCGCTGTACCACGACCTTGTGGTAGCGTTGGAGGGCGCGCACGTAGCGGGGGTCGAGCTGCGAGCTGGTGAGGTCCAGGTAGCGGCGACGCCCCGCAGGGGCGCCTGATATGAGCTCGATGTCCTGGGAGCTGAACATGACCGCCCGCACCTGGCCCACGGCGTCGGCGGCGCGGCGGGGGACGCCGTTTATCCTTATCTGCTTGTGGGCGTGGCCCGCCCCCTCTGTGCCCGGCTGCGGCCCCCTGATGGCCACCTCCACCCGGACCTCGCCGTCGCCGCGCTGCACCCGGGCGACGAGGCGGGCCACCGGCAGCTCCTCGGCCATCGCAGACCAGTTGATGAGCTCCCGCTCCGTGATGGCGCGGTAGGGCCTGGTGGTGGCCAGCAGGTACATCGCCTCCAGGAGGTTGGTCTTCCCCTGGGCGTTGCCCCCCTGGAACACCGCCGGGTGGGGGGGGAGGTCCAGCTCCAGCTCGCCGTAGTTGCGGAAGTTGCACAGGCTCATGTGGGATATATGTATCATCCACCTCCGGGGCAGCCGTCATCCCCTCCCGCGGCGCTGACATCCACCTCCACGATGACGGTGTCCGATTCCCCTTTGCCATCGTCGGCCGTGATCTGGATACTGTAGGTGCCCTCCTCCGTCGGCGCCACCCACACCGCGCCGTTCTCGTGGGCCAGCACGATGGCCCCGCCGTCCAGTGGCAGCCAGGTGATGGTGAGGCTATCGCCGTCGGGGTCGACGACCTCGACGGTCAGGCTGGCAAAGTGGCCGGGGGCCACCGTTTCGGGGTCGACGGACACATTCACGATCTGCGGCGGGCGGTTGTGGTACACCTCTACGTCGACCGAGCCCTGGGCCTCCCAGGTGCCGTCGCTCACGGTGACCTCGATGGTGTAGACCCCCTCGTCGCCGGGGGCGTCCCAGTCGGCGGTGTTGGTGCCGGGGTGGGGTACCAGGCTGCCGTGGGCCGCCTTCCACTGGTAGGTGAGCGCATCGTCATCGGGGTCGGTGGCATGGCAGGTGAGCACGGTGGACTGCAGGGGCTCGATCACCCCTGGGCTCGCCGTGACCTCGTCGACCTGCGGCGGGTAGTTGTCCACGACCTCGACGTCCACCGACTCCTGCGCCGGTGGAAAGGCGGGGGTGCCGGACACGATTATCTCGTTGTCCTCTACCATGACGGTGATGGTGTACGTCCCCGGCTCCTGGGGGCCGTGCCACACTATCTTCCAGCACCCCTGCCCGGTCTGCGGGTTGCAGTACTCGCCCTCAAGGAAGATGGTGCCCCCGCTCGCCTGCCACCTGTATACCAGGACGTTGCCCTCGAAGAAATCGTCTGTGTAGTCGGGGTCGGTGGCCTCGCAGCGCACGGTGCTGGAGCCTCCGGGGGGGACGAGCCCCGGGTCGGCGGTGAGGCTTAAGATAAGCGGGGGCTGAAGGCTGGGACACAGGCAGGCGCTGGTGGCGAGCAGGGCGATGACCAGCACCACCACTGCCACCCAGCCACCCCTCTCAATGTGCCTCATGCCATGATACCTCCCATCTATACTTCAGAGGCCAGGGCCCCCGCCCCTGAGACAGGCGGCGGGGCACCGGCGGTCACGAGGAGAGCCAGAGCACGTCTCCGCACAGCCCGGGGTCGTGGCTGCGCCCGGCGAACAGGGCATACTCCCCCTTCTCCTTGCCCAGGACGGAGCCGTCGCCGTGGCCGGGGTATATGCGGGTGTCGTCGGGGAGCACGAAGAGCCTCTCGGTGATGGAGGCGACGATCTGGCGGAAGGCGTCGGGGCTCGCCGTCTTTCCCGGCCCTCCCGGGAACAGGGTATCGCCGGAGAAGAGGTGGCCCCCGCCAAGGAGGCATATGCTGCCCGCGGTGTGGCCCGGCGTGTGCAGCACCGTGAGGTGCACCTGGCCGATGGTGAGCACATCGCCGTGGCCCAGCAGCACGTCGGGGGCCTGGGGCAGGGCCTGGGCCTCCAGCGCGTGGATGGCCACGGGGGCCCCGAGCCGCTCCCTCACCTCCTGGAAGCCCATCAGGTGGTCGAAATGGGTGTGGGTGATGACGATGTACTTGATGTCCGTCCCCTCGGCCTCGGCCACTATGTGCGACCCCTCGCCGGGGGTGTCCACGATGATGCCCTCGCCGCTCCGGGGGCAGGCCACGATGTAGCAGTTGGTGCCGAAGGGCGGCATCTCCAGCCTCTTTATGCGTATCTCACCGTCGTAGTGCCAGCTCATGCAGTCCTCCTGTACAGTGGCGGCAGCGGTCGATGCCATCTTACGGTCAAACGACGGGCCCTGTCAACGAGGGGACACCCGTGGCCCCACCAGGCGGGACGGGCGATTGTAAGGCCCGGCTATTAAATGCTATAATCCGAGGGGTGATGAGCTACTCCATCGAAGTGGGGGGGTTTTCCAGCCTCGAGGAGGGCTGGCGGGGGCTCCTCCAGGCCTGCTCCGAGTGTCACGTGTTCTTCTCCCCGGGGTGGCACCGTACCTGGTGGCAGCACTTCGGCGTGGGGAGGGAGCTCCTCCTGCTGTCGGTGCACCGGGGCGGCGAGCTGGTGGGCATAGCCCCCCTCATGAGAGAGGGGGACACCATCTCGCTCGTCGGCAGCGACGACGTGTGCGACTACATGGACTTCATCGCCAGGCCTGGGGAGGAGAAGGCCTTTCTCACCGCGGTGCTCGACCACCTGGAGCCGCTGGGCTGGCGCCAGGTAGAGCTGCACTCCCTGCTCCCCCACTCCGTCGCCCTGGGCCACCTCGTCCCGCTGGCCCGTGAGCGGGGCCACCACGTGGAGACCGCCCAGGAGGACGTGAGCCCCCAGCTCATGCTGCCTGCACACTGGGACGACTACCTTGAGGGCCTCACCCGGAAGGATCGCCACGAGATGAGGCGCAAGATGAGGAGGCTCTCCCAGGAGGGCTACCGGTTCTCCATGGTCGAGGGCGGGGAGGGGCTGCACCGGGACATGGAGGACTTCTTCAGCCTCTTCGCGCGGGGCAGGGACGAGAAGAGGGGGTTCATGACCGACCAGATGAGGGGCTTCTTTCGGGACATGGCCTCTGCCACGGCGGAGGAGGGATACCTGAGGCTGGCCTTCCTGGAGGTGGCGGGCGAGCGGGTGGCAGCGGCCCTGTGCTTCGACTGCCGCGACCACCTCCACCTGTACAACAGCGGGTACGACCCGGCCCACTCTGCCTTGAGCGTGGGCCTGCTGTGCAAGGCCCTGTGCATCAGGGAGGGCATCCTCCAGGGAAAGAGACGCTTCGACTTCCTCCGCGGGGCGGAGTCCTACAAGTACCACATGGGGGGGGAGGACGTGCCACTCTACAGGTGCCTGGTCTCCAGACGATGAAGCGGCAGAGGATCGCACAGGTAAGCGTCCATGGCTGCCCCTTGAGGTCGCTCGGGGGCAGGGACACCGGCGGCATGAACGTCTACGTGCGGGAGCTCAGCGCCGAGCTGGGCAGGCGCGGCATCGCAGTGGACGTGCTCACCCGCTGGCACGAGCCCGCTGAGCCCGAGGTGATGAGCATCGGGGAGAGGGCCCGCCTGGTACACCTCGAGGCAGGAGGGCCCCAGGACATGCCCCGCTACGATATCTACCACTATCTCCCCCAGTTTGTCCACGGCGTCCAGCGCCTCCAGGAGAGGGAGGGCATAGGCTACGACCTGATTCACAGCCACTACTGGCTCTCGGCACACGCGGCGAGAGAGCTCAAGCGCAGGGTGGGCATCCCCTACGTGGCCACCTTCCACACGCTGGGGGCGGTGAAGAACCGCGCCCGTCCCGAGGAGCAGGAGCCGGAGCTCCGCATCGCCGTGGAGAGGGAGGCCATCGCCGGCGCCGACCGCATCATCGCCTTCACCGCCGAGGAGCGGGACGACCTCGTCGCCACCTACGGCGCTGAGCCTGAGCGGGTGAGGATAGTCCCCTGCGGCATAGACCTGGAACTCTTCCGCCCCCAGGACCAGGGCCGCGCCCGACAGGCGCTGGGCCTCCCCCAGCGCTCGCCGCTCCTCCTCTTCGCCGGGAGGATACAGCCCATAAAGGGCATCGATGTCCTGCTGGAGGCCGTGGCCCGCCTGGGGCGCCACGACGGCCTGAGGCTGCTCATCGTGGGCGGGGACTCCGAGAGCGACGAGGAGCTGGCCAGGCTGCGGGCACTGTGCCGCGAGCTGGCCATCGAGGAGCGGGTGACCTTCTGGGGCGCGGCACCGCACGAGGCGATGCCCCTGTTCTACAGCGCCGCCGATGTGTGCGTCGTCCCCTCGTACCACGAGAGCTTCGGCCTCACCGCCATCGAGGCCCTGGCCTGTGGCACCCCGGTGGTGGCCTCGCGCGCCGGTGCCCTGGCCACCACGGTGCGCGACGGCGAGAGCGGCTTCCTCGTCGCCGAGCGCTCCGCCGAGGCCTTCGCGCAGCGCCTGGAGCTCATCCTGGGCGACGGAGGGCTGGGGCGGCGCATGGGAGAGGCGGGGCGGCTCTCGGTGCAGCGGTACCGCTGGTCGGCCGTCGCCGACGAGGTGCTCGCCGTGTACCGGGAGCTCGCCGAGACCTACGTGAGCTGAGCCTGGTACCAGAGCAGCACCCCCTCGCGGCGAAACCCCAGCGAGCGATAGAGGCGCGTGGCGGCGGTGTTCCTGCTGTCGACGGAGAGCTCCACCCCGCTCTTGCCCTGTCCCCGCAGGTAGTCGATGGCGGCCAGGAGCACGGCCCGGCCCAGGCCACGGCCGCGGCGAGAGGGGTGTACCCCCACCATGCGGATGCAGCCCCGCTGCGGGGCCCGGGGGTGCTCGGTGGTCCAGCAGTAGGCCACCATGGCCCCGCCCTCGGTGATGGTGAGCACGCACTGGTGGCGGCACGTTGCCATCACAAGGAGGCGGGCTACCTCCTCTACGGTGTTGGGGTGGAACCCCCAGCTCCCGGCGAAGGCCGCGTTCTGCAGGGCGCACAGCTCGGCCTCCTGGCCCACCCGCAGGTGGTCGATGACAAGCCCCGGTGGCACCTGCGGCCTCTCCACGTCGAGGTCGACGAGGGCCATCTGCCAGTGGCGGCGCACCACGGCGAGGCCCCTTCCCTCCAACAGGCGCCGCCCCGCTGCCATGCCCTGGGCGACCGGGACGTGGGCCACCAGGGCGCCGAGCCGGCGGCTGTGGGTGAGGGCCTCGTCGAGCAGCCTGCCCCCTATGCCTCGGCCGCGATGGGCCGGGCCGACGGCACCCTCGACGACGGCCCTCCCGATCTCCAGCTCCGGCCGCACCTCGACGTACCCCGCGATGGCGCCGTCCTCCTCGGCAAAGAAGACCTCCTCGCCGGGGAAGAGGCCCGGCCGCTCCAGGTGCTCCCGCACGCGCTCCAGCGAGGCCGCCTGGCCCGGGCCGTCGGCCTGCTCCACCTGGGCCATGAGCTGGACATAACGCTCAAGGTCTTCTGGGCGAGGTGTCCGTACGACGAGCAACCCCCCTCCTTTTGCGCCATGACCTGGCGGTGCCGCCGTTATTGTAGCCCAATGGCGGCTGTGTTACAATCGGAAGTGAGCGTACGCTACGCCACGAGAGCTTCGATGGAGGGCCAGGAGACAACGGTGATGGTGGTGACTCCTCACCCCGACGATGCCGAGTTCGGCGTCGCCGGCACCGTTGCCCTGTGGGTGAGGCAGGGGCGAAGGGTGGTCTACGTGGTGTGCACCGACGGGGACAAGGGGAGCTCCGACCGCGAGATGACGCCGGAGAGGGTGGCCCAGATAAGGCGCGCCGAGCAGATGGAGGCGGCAAAGGTGCTCGGCGTGAGCGAGGTGGTCTTCCTGGGCTACCCGGACGGTGGCCTGGAGGACACCCCGGAGTTCCGCGGCGACCTGGTGCGGCTCATAAGGAAGTACCGCCCCGACGTGGTGGTGACCGCCGACCCCTACCGCAAGTACCTGTGGCACCGCGACCACCGCATCGCGGGCAGGGTGACACTGGACGCCGTGTTCCCCTACGCCCGCGACCACCTGTCCTACCCGGAGCACCTCGCCGAGGGCCTGGAGCCCCACAAGGTGAGGGAGGTCTACCTCTGGGCCTCGGAGGAGCCCAACACCCACATCGATATCAGCGAGACCTTCGAGACCAAGCTCGCCGCCCTGGGCTGTCACACGAGCCAGGTGGGCCACTACATGGAGCTCATCAGGCAGCGGGTGAGCGAGCGGGCGACAAAGATGGGGGAGGAGGGGGGCATCCCGCTCGCCGAGGCCTTCTATCGCATCGAGATCGTGTTCTAGGGAGAGGGGATACGCATTGCAGGCCGTCTTCCTGTGCGGCGGTGCCGCCGCTGATATGTACCCCATAGACCAGGATGTGTCCCTGCTCCAGTTCCTGGGGCAGACCCTGCTGCAGCACCACATCGACCAGGCAGTGGCGGCGGGGGTGGAGGCAGTGGTGGTCGTGGCCGCCGGGCCCGGCGCGGGCAGGGCAGAGGAGGTCGCCCGGGGCCATTCCCGCGTAAGGGTGGCCGCCGCGGAGGGGCCCTCCGCCTGGGCCGACGCCTTGAGGGGCGCCAGACCTTTTCTTGGGGGTGAGGTCGTGCTGGTCGATGCCGGCTGCATACTGGCACCCTCGGCCTACGACGAGCTCCGGGCCCGGGCACAGAAAGGGCAGGCTCCGTGCTCCCTCGTGGGCAGGACGGATGACGGCTCGAGCGCGGCCTGCGCCCTCCTCCACCCCGATGGTGCCTCCCTCCTGGAGGCCCTCGAGGCCGTGGCGGGGCCAGAGGCCAATGCCATGGCCGGCCTGGCGCAGCGGGGCCACGGTGGGGAGCGGGTGCCCTGCGACGGGTGCTATGGCCCCATCGCCCGCCCCTGGCACGTCCTGGGGGCCATGGAGCGCATCCTGGACGGCTGCCACAGGGCCATCGCCCCCTCGGCGCAGGTATCGGAGCGGGCCACCGTGGAGGGCAGCGTGGTGCTCGCCGAAGGGGTGAGGGTGTTCGAGGGCGCGGTGATACGGGGGCCGTGCTACATAGGGGCCCGCTCCGTCGTCGGGAACGGCGCCCTGGTGCGCGACCACTGTCACATCGGGTCCGACTGCGTGGTGGGGTTCGCCACCGAGGTGGCGCGCTCCTACGTGGGGGACGGGTGCCTGTTCCACCGCAACTACATCGGCGACTCGGTCATCGCCGACCGCTGCTCCTTCGGCGCCGGCACCGTGACCGCAAACCTGCGCTTCGATGAGGGGACGGTGAAGGTGAGGGGTGGCGGCCAGGCCACAGATAGCGGCCTCGACAAGCTGGGGGCCATGATCGGCCCGGGCTGCAAGACGGGGATAAACGCCAGCATCATGCCCGGGGTACGCATCGGGCGCGGCTCCATCGTGGGGCCGCACGTGCTGCTGGCGCACGACCTGGAGCCCTATAGCTCCATACTGCTCGATACCCGCGGCTCGTTCCAGGTGAAGCGGCGGGAGAGTCCTTAAGCGCGATGTGTGGCATAGTGGGATTCGTGGGCGACGAGGCGGCCCCGGTGGTGCTCAAGGCCGTGACCAGGCTGGAGTATCGCGGCTACGACTCGGCGGGCATGGTGAGCCTGTGCGACGGCCGGCTCTATCTGAAGAAGGACGTGGGCGGGATACGCGATGTGCAGCGCAAGCACCGCTTAGACCGGCTGCCCGGGGACGTGGCGCTGGCCCACGTCCGCTGGGCCACACACGGCCGCGCCGACAGGGCCAATGCCCACCCCCTCTTCGACTGCTCCGGGCGCATCGCGGTGGTGCACAACGGCATAATAGAGAACTTCCAGGGGCTCCGCGCACAGCTCGCGGCCCGGCACCGCTTCGTGTCAGACGCCGATACCGAGGTGGTGTGCCACCTCATCGAGGACTACATGGACGAGGGCGCATCCCTGGAGGAGGCCCTGCTCCGGGCAGCGGACGTCCTGGAGGGCTCGTACGCCCTGGCCGTGATCGCCGCCGATGGGCCGCCCCGGATAGTGGCCATCACCAAGGACAGCCCCCTCGCCGTGGGCATAGGCGACGGCAGCTACTTCGTGGCCAGCGATGCCCTCTCCTTCCTCGACCAGTGCAACCGGGTGGTATTCCTGGAGGAGGGCGAGGTGGCCTCGCTCAGCCGCGACGGGGTCACCTTCCGCGACCGGGAGGGACGGCGGCTGGCCAGGGAGCCCCAGGAGCTGGACTGGCAGTGGCCGGAGGCGACGAGAGAGGGCTACGACTCGTTCATGCTCAAGGAGATCAGGGAGGGGCCCGACGTCATACTGCGCGCCCTGGACCAGGACAGGGACGCCCTGGCGGAGTTCGCCCAGGAGATATCGCGTGCCCGCCAGGTGGTGCTCACCGGGTGCGGCACCTCTCGCCACGCCGCGCTCCTGGGCAGCTACCTCCTCTCCAGGATGGGAGGGAAGCTGTGCCACGTGGTCACCGCCTCTGAGTTCCGCTACCTGGCCCACTCCCTCGCAGAGGACGCCCTGGTAGTGGCGGTCTCCCAGAGCGGAGAGACCGCCGACGTCGTGGAGGTGGCCAGGCAGGCCCGGTCGAGGGGGGTACGGGTGTTCTCCATCGTCAATGTCGTGGGCTCCCTGCTCTCCCGTACCAGCGACCGCGTGCTCTACTTGAACTGTGGCCCGGAGGTAGGGGTGGCCGCCACCAAGTCGTTCATCGCCCAGATGGTGGTGTTCTACCTCATCGCCTTCGCCCTCGCCGGCAGGCTTGCAGAGGGCACCGGGATGATGAGGGCCGCGTCCCAGAAGATGAGGGAGGGCCTGGAGCGGGACGACTCCGTGCTGAAGCGCCTGGCACAGGAGATGAAGGACCGCGACCACTTCCTCTACATCGCGCGCGGGCTCAACCTGCCCATAGCGGCAGAGGGGGCGCTCAAGCTGAAGGAGGTCTCCTACTGCCACGCCGAGTGGATGTCGGCGGGGGAGCTGAAGCACGGCACACTGGCCCTCATCGAGGAGGGGACGCCCATCGTCGCCCTGTGCCCCAGGGACGATACCTTCCAGGAGACCTTGAGCAACATCATGGAGACCAGGGCCAGGGGGGGCCTGGTGACGGGCATAAGCAGCGAGGACAACGAGGGCTTCGACCACTGGATCGAGGTCCCGGAGGTAGACGAGGCCCTCTACCCACTGGTGGCTACGGTGCCGCTCCAGCTCCTCGCCTACCACATGGCAGTGGCCCGCGGCAAAGACCCCGACCGGCCGCGCAACCTGGCCAAGTCGGTCACGGTGAAGTAGCGCCCGGCCCTTCCGGAAGCAGCCGTCGCACCTCGTACACCACCACCGCCTCCTCCTTGCCCTTGAAGTGCTGCGGCTCCAGGGGCTCGGCCTCGACCTTGTCACGCACCTGCTCGTAGGTCTGGGGGCCGATCCACACCTTGGTCCCGGGGGCGACGCCGCAGATGCGCGACGCCAGGTTCACCGAGTCGCCGATGACGGTGTACTCCAGCCGCCCCTCGGAGCCCATGTTGCCCACCACCGCATCTCCGCTGTTTATGCCGAAGCCGAACTGCACCCTGGGCAGGTCGGGCTCCCTCTCCTGCATATCCTCTATGGCCTGCTGCGCCCCCAGCGCCGCCTTCACCGCGAGGAAGGCGTGGTCTTCCTGGAGCTGGGGGGCGTTCCACACCGCCATGATGTTGTCGCCGGCGAACTTGTTTATCATCCCCTCGTTCTCCAGGATGGGGCCTATCATGGCCGAGAGGTAGCGGTTGAGCCAGCTCACCACCTCCTCAGGCGACATCCGCTCGCTCATCTTGGTGAAGCCGCGGGCGTCGGCGAAGAGCACGGTGACGTTGCGGCGCTCGCCGCCGAGGTGAAGCGCCCCACTGTCTGACATCTTCATTATCTCGCCCGCCACCTGGTCGGAGACGTACCTGCCGAAGAGGTCGCGCACCTCCCTGCGCTCTGCCTGGGTGGAGACGACGCGGCAGAGCACGACGGAGACGTAGAGCAGGGGCACCGCGATCACGGGGTAGAGCAGGTTCAGTATGGAGCCGCCGTCGAAGGAGAAGAAGACGGCGAGCACGTAGCCCACGAACATGGCGGCGCTCAAGAGCCCGCCCCACCTTAAGTTCAGGCGGGGCAGGGCCACTGCGGCCACCAGGGTGATGAGCAACAGGGTGAGCAGCGTAGTCCCCGGGCTCTCCCCGACGAGGAAGCCCTGGGTGAGGATGGTGTCTATCCCGTTGGCGTGGATCTCCACGCCGAACATCTTCTCCGCGGAGACCGGCGTCACCCAGGAGTCGGGCTCACCGGTGGCGGTCATCCCCACCAGCACCATCTTGTGCCGCACCGCGTCGGGGTCGAAGGTGCCCTCGATGATATCGCGGTAGGAGATGTGGGTGAAGGTGCCCGGAGGGCCGGTGAACCCTATCCTCATGCTCACCGAGCCGTCCACCGGCACGTCGCGGTCGAGGATGGCGATCACGCCGCCCTCGCCATCGAGGCCCTGGGGCAGCTCCCTGCCGAAGTGGGTGTAGAGCACGGCGAGGATGAACGCCGGGTAGGCCTCGCCGGCGGCGTCCCGCACCACCAGTGGTACGCGGCGCACCACGCCGTCGCCGTCGTTGGCCACGTTGGCGTGGCCGGTGGCCACGGCCGCCGCCTCCAGCGTCTCACTGGGGCGCAGCACCTCGTGGAAGGTGACCTCCGGGTGCGGCGATGCCACCGTCACGTCCCCGGCGACGGCCAGCACCACGTTACCGGCATCGGCCATGGCCTGGGCCAGCCCCGGGTCATCGATAGACTCGTCGGCGAAGAGGACGTCGTAGCCCACCACCCGGGCCCCGGCGGCGTCCAGGTTCGCGATGGCCTGGGCGTGGAGGGAGCGCGGCCACTCCGACCACTTCCCGTACTCGGCGAGGGTCTGGTCATCGATGGCGGCGATGACCACGTTCTGGGTGGGGGCGTGGGGGAGGAAGAGCATGTCGGTGAGCCGCCAGTTTATGCTGGCGAAGGGCTGCACGTAGAACGCGATGAAGGTGAAGGCCACGCCCACGGCCAGGACTATGCCGGTATGTCCCAGCACACGCCGCTGCCGCCGGCTCCGCCCCTGCCACAGGCTACCTAGCCAGGCCCACATGGCATCACCCTAATACCCGTTGCATACGCCCGGGCTCACCTGGCCCGTGCCCGCCCCGGTGTCCCAGGCGATGCAGGCGGCATACCACTCCCATGGATTGCCCTGTACCGTCTCGCCGTCCACGGACATCTGGCCGTTGCACACGAAGGTGTGGGTATAGGTGGCCGCCAGCACGTCGTTTATCCATACCCGCACCTGGACATCGGTGGTCTCTACGCAGTAGTCCCAGTAGTCAACCACGTACTGATAGGTGCCATCGAAGGGCGGGGCCACCAGCTCTATGAGCTCCGGCCCGAAGCCCCAGGTGTTGTCTACGTCCAGGGTGGGGTCGCCGTCATCGCCGCTGCCGCCGCCGTCCCAGTCGGGGGCAGGGTTGCCCCAGTGACAGTCGTAGGTCCCATCCCACATCGCATAGCCAGGGGCGATGAAGTGGGCGTCCACGTCAACGCAGTCGTCGTCACACCCGGGGTCAGTGCTGCCCGCGTCCCAGGTGAGCTCTATCTTTATACCGGCGCCGCCGATATCGGCAAATACGTTTATGGTATCGCTGTCTGCCGCCCCCTGGCCGTCGTCGGCATCTACCCGTATCACGTTCCAGCCCGGTACCAGGTAGGTGGGATAGTCGAAGCTGTAGTGATGGCTTCCCTGCCCCTCGTAGGTGAGCGGCAGGGTATTGGGATTGCCATTTATGGTGATGATCCCCTGGGGGCCCGGTATCTGGTTCTCGCTCACCACCGTCCCCTCTATGTGTACCAGGTCCTCGTCTACCGTGGAGCCGTCGTCGGGGTCGGTGATCTCTACATTTACCCCTGTGATGGGCGGTGGCCCCCCAGAGTCGACGAAGCCCGGCGGTGGCGGGGCTATGTCCGGGGGTGTATTGGACTGGGGCTGGCCCGGCGAGTTGCCTGGCTCGGTCACGATGTAGTAGCCCGCCTCGGCACACACCTTGTCCCCCTGGGCCTCGAAGCAGGCATCGCCTTCATCCACGTCGAGGATGGTGACGCCATCGTCGTCGACGCCGAGGCCGAATGTGGTGCCCCGCACCACGGCGACGCCGGCGGGGGTCTCCACCTCGTAGCTGGAGGCGGTATCGGTGAGCTGCTCCACGCGGTTTAAGGTATCGCCCACTGCCTGGAACATGTTGACTGTGGTGGAGCCGCCCTCCGCCATGTCCAGGTCGACCACCACCACCTCCGTGTAGTCGTCCAGCTCCATGATGGAGCCGTCGAAGAAGATGATGAGCACATGGCCGCTGGCCCCGGTCTTTATCGAGTCCCCCACGTCCACGCTCATACCGTCGGTGGCCTGCTGCCAGGAGGTAGCCCCCGGGTTCAGCACCAGCACCGTGCCCGATACGTCGGAGAGCGTGCTGGGCGGGATGGTGATCGGCGTGGTGGTGGGCGTGGGGCCCGGGGTTGGGGTCGTGGGTGGTGCCCCGCCGCCGCAGGCAGCGAGGGGGGCAACGAGCAAGAGTGCGAATAGCAGGATAAAAGTACCTATGGGCATGCGGGACCGCTTCGGCTCGGTCAATTCACCCTCCTCCTGTGGAAGTCTCGCGAAAGGGGCTGGTTCTTCTTGATGGGGACGAGCGACTTGGTGCCGGGGAGGGAAGGACGGGGGCACGCCCTGCTGCCGGCACCATCGTCATTGGCACGGCGCCGGTCGAGGGTCTCCTCACCTCCGCGCCCGGCCGTGGCCTCAAGGCCCTGCCGGTAGCCCATCCCCCTGCTCGCTATCGCGCCCGCCACACCACCCGCATCGCACGCGCGATAGTGCTGCGCCATGAACACGCTACAATGCGCCATTATACCTGCTGGGAATTCGTGGTGTCAAGGCATGCCAGAATAG
>JAXHUE010000050.1:0-4252 GCA_034189655.1 Chloroflexota bacterium
CTTCTCTTCACCCTTCTCAGGACAGGCAGGGGCGAAAGGTGCTACAATGGATTCAGCACCGCTTCAAGGGGGCGACTGCGACGGTGAGGGCCTGGACACGATATGGACGGCTGGGGGCCACGGCGGTAGCGGCCCTGGCTTTAGCGCTCGCGGGCTGTACCCCCACGCCCACACCCCCACCCACCCCTACCCCCACCGCCGCCGCTACAGCAACACCCTGCCCCTCCCCCACCACTATCACCCCGGCAACGGGCACCCTGCCCTCCATCACCGACGTGGTGGCGCAGGTGAACCCGGCGGTGGCCTCCATCACCGTGGGCGCAGTGAGCTACAACATCTTCCTGCAGCCGGTGCCAGAGGAGAAGGCGGGCTCTGGCTTCCTAGTCGACCCCAGGGGCTACATCGTCACCAATAACCACGTGGTAGAGGGCGCGGAGAGCATACTGGTCACCATCCCCGACGGGCGCAGCTTCGACGCGACGGTGGTGGGCACCGACCCGCTCACCGACCTGGCTGTCATCGCCATCGAGGGGGAGGGGCTGCCCACGGTCTCCTTCGGCGACTCCTCCACGCTCGCCGTGGGCGAGTGGGTGGTGGCCATCGGCAATGCCCTGGACCTCCCCGGCGGCCCCACGGTCACCGTGGGCGTGGTGAGCGCCCTGGGCCGCACCATCCAGGAGCAGAACGGGGTCACCCTCTACGACGTCATCCAGACCGACGCCGCCATCAACCCGGGCAACAGCGGCGGGCCCCTGATAAACCTCCAGGGGGAGGTGGTAGGGGTCAATACCGCCAAGGTGACCGCAGTGGAGGTCTCTGGCGTGGGCTTCGCCGTGAGCGCCAACACCGCTGCCTCCGTGGTGGCGGAGCTCATCGAGAAGGGGTCGGTGTCTCGGCCTTACCTGGGGGTCTCCCTGGTCACGGTGACGCCCAACATCGCCGAGGCCTACGGCCTGGCAACCCAGGAGGGGGCCCTGGTCTACCAGGTAGCTCCGGGGAGCCCCGCCGAGGGCGTCGGGCTGGCCCCATTAGACGTCATCGTCGGCATGGCGGGCGAGCCCATCGCCACCGCCGACGACGTCGTGCTCGCCATCCGCAGCCACGAGATAGGCGACCGCATCTCTCTCACCTTCTTCCGTGGCTCCACCCAGCGCCAGGTATCGGTCACCCTCACCGCGCGGCCCTAGCCAGCGGCGGGCACCCGCCGCACCCCCAGCTCCACCTCCTCGCCATCGATGCGGTGGCCCTGCACGTAGGCACCCTCCTCAAAGACCCCGGGCACCAGCTCACGGGAGAGGGTCTCCTGCCTGATGTAGTCGGCGTGGGCCGCCATCACCCGCTCCACCCGCTCTCCCCCACGATAGGACGTCTGGATGTAGTCGGCGATGTCGAACCCGGCCTGCTTGCGCATGGTCTGCACGCGGTGCACGATCTCCCGCGCCAGGCCCTCGTCGGCGAGGTGGGGGGGCACGTCACGGGGAACGGCCACGACGTAGCCGCCCTCGGCGACGGCCGAGAGCGGCGAGCCGGGGGAGAGGAGCCCCTCCTCGTCCGGGGCAAGCTCCAGCCCCTTCACGTTCAGCTCCTCGATGACCTGCTGCCTGACCCGCATAAGCCCCTCTCGCTCTCCACCAGACCTCGCCCACACCACCACCTTCTCCAGGGGCTGGCGCACCTTGATGCCGGCCTGGCTCCGGGCGGCACGGCCCATGCTCGATACCTTCATGGCGAGGGCGACGTCCTGGGAGAGCCGCTCGTCCACCAGGGAGAGGTCGGCGACGGGGAAGGGGGCCAGGTGCACGCTCTCTGCACCATCGGGGTAGACGCCCAGCACCAGGTTGCGGTACATCTCCTCGGCAACGAAGGGGGTGAGCGGGGCCAGCAGGTGGCACAGCGTGACCAGGCAGCGGTACAGGGTGTGGTACGCCGAGAGCTTGTCGGCATCGCTCTCGCTCTTCCAGAAGCGGCGCCGCGAGCGACGAACGTACCAGTTGGACAGCTCGTCGACGAAGGCAGCGATCTTGCGGCCGGCCTCGGTGGGGTTGTAGCCCTCGAAGGCCCCGGTCACGCCGTCTACAAGCAGGTTGAGCTCGGATATGACCCAGCGGTCGAGCTCGGACTCGCAGGCGGCCTCCTCGCCCTGGCGGGGGTCGAAGCGGTCTATGGTGGCATAGGTGACGAAGAAGGAGTACACGTTCCACAGGGTGAGCAGGAAGCGCCGCTGCGCCTCGCCCACCAGCTCCGCGGAGAAGCGGCGGGCCATCCCCGCAGGGGAGGCGGTGAGCAGGTACCAGCGCAGGGCATCGGCACCCTGGCCCTCCAGTATCTGCCACGGCTCGACGACGTTGCCCCGCGACTTGCTCATCTTCTCCCCCTGGGCATCGAGGATGTGGCCCAGGCAGATGACGTTGCGGAAGCAGGGGCGGTCGAAGAGGAGCACGGAGAGGGCGTGCAGGGTGTAGAACCAGCCCCGCGTCTGGTCTACGGCCTCGCAGATGTAGTCGGCGGGGAAGTGGCGGTCAAAGAGCTCCTCGTTCTCGAAGGGGTAGTGCCACTGGGCCACGGGCATGGCCCCGGAATCGAACCAGGCATCCAGCACCTCGGGGCAGCGCCTCATCTCGCCGCCACACCGGCCACAGGAGAAGCTCACCTCGTCCACGTAGGGGCGATGGAGGTCCAGGTCCTCGGTGAGGCCCTGGAGCCCCTCCTTGGTCGCAAGCTCGGCGAGGCCCCCCACGCACTCCCAGGCACCACACGAGGCGCAGCGCCACACGGGCAGCGGCGTCCCCCAGTAGCGCTCGCGGGAGACGGCCCAGTCTACGTTGTTGGCCAGCCAGTCCCCGAAGCGCCCGCGCTTTATGTGCTCTGGGTACCAGCTTATCGCTTCGTTGCCGGCGATGAGCCGCTCTTTCCGGGCGGTGGTCTTTATGTACCACGAGGGCTTGGCATAGTACAGCAGCGGGGTGTGACAGCGCCAGCAGAAGGGATAGCTGTGGCTCAGGCGCTCGCTGCGATAGAGCCTCCCTCTCTCCTTGAGCCCTTCGATGATGAGGCCGTCGGCCTCTTTCACGAACCTCCCGGCAAAGGGGTAGCCGCCCTGTACCACGCCCTGCAAGTCGACATAATCTCGGACAAGGTCGAGGCCCAGGGCGGCGCCGGCCTCGAAATCGACCTCGCCGAAGGAGGGGGCGACGTGCACTACGCCGCTGCCCTCTACCAGGGAGACGAAATCGGCACCTATGACGGGATAGGTGAGCCCCATGTCTGGCCCCTGCACCACCAGGTCGGGGCCCTGAAAGCGCCGGCGCTCTACGCCGAACTCGTGGGGATTGAACAGGGGCTCATACCGCAGGCCTCTCTGCGCGTCTGCGATTGCGCTCCCCTTGACTCTGGCCACCTCGACGCGCTCGTCCGTCACCACGGCCTCGACCAGGGCGGAGGCCACGATGAGACGGTCTGCTTCCCCCTCCAGCACGGAGTAGTCGGCATCGGGCGCTACGGCAAGGGCGGTGTTGCCGGGCAGTGTCCACGGCGTGGTGGTCCAGGCGAGGAGGTAGGTGGGCAGGCTGGAGGCGCCGCCACACCGCTCTGCATTCCGCTGCAGAGTCTCCTCGGTCACCCTGAACTTTACGTACACCGAGGGGTCGTCGGTATCGGCATAGCCCAGGGCTACCTCGTGGGACGAGAGCGACGTCCCGCAGCGGGGGCAGTGGGGGGTCACGCGGTACCCCTGATAGACGAGCCCTCTGTCCCAGAGCTGCTTGATGACCCACCAGCAGGTCTCTATGTAGGCGTTCTCCAGGGTGATGTAGGGGTGCTCGGTGTCTACCCAGAAGCCTATGCGCTCGGTGAGCTGGTCCCACTCCTTCACATAACGAAAGACGCTCTGCCGGCAGCGCTCGTTGAAGGCGGCAACACCATAGGCCTCGATCTGGGCCTTGGAGGATAACCCCAGCTCTCGCTCTATCTCTAGCTCTACGGGCAGGCCATGGGTGTCCCACCCTGCCTTGCGCGGACACCTGTACCCCTGCATGGTCTTGTAGCGGGGAATCACGTCTTTGAATACGCGCGATAACACGTGATGCACGCCGGGACTGGCATTGGCCGTGGGCGGCCCCTCATACAGCACGAAGAGCCGCTGGGCAGGACGCTCCTCTACGCTGCGCTCGAATATGCGCCGCTCTCGCCAGAACTGGAGGATGCGCCGCTCCAGCTCTGGGAAGCTCACTCTGCTCTCAACGGCCTCAAACAT
>JAXHUE010000051.1:0-4133 GCA_034189655.1 Chloroflexota bacterium
GCTTCTGCTCCTCGGAGCCCAGTATCATGAGGGTGGGCCCCACCCAGCTGATGCCGCCGATGCCCATGTCTATACCCGGAACGCGGTGGTAGGCAGCCTCCTCCTTGTAGATGAGCTGCTGGAAGGGGTCACCGCCGTAGCCGCCGTACTCCTGGGGCCAGGAGAGGGTGAGCCACTTCTTCTCTGCCAGCTTCTTGACGATGGACTTGGTGAAGGCGAAGTTGGACTCGGGCACATAGTCGTCTTCAAGGCCGTCCCAGTCGGGGGGCAGTATCTCCTTGAAGTAGTCTCTCACCTCCTGGCGAAATGCCTCCTGCTCTGGAGTGAACTTTAAATCCATTACAACACCCCTTTCTGTCATCGTGATGTGCTGAAATGGGAGAGATGGCCGCTATGATATTTGGGCCATTCTATCACCGAGGCCCGGTCTTGCCAAGACGGGACTTTAAATAGTCGATGGCCTCTACCGGTGAGGGGTCGATGCCCCCCAGCACCGCCAGGTAGTAGCTTACGTAGTCTCCCAGCATGATGGTGCTCATCATCTGGCCGAGGAGGCTTGCCCCACTGGCGTCGATGACCTCGTGGGCGATGCCGCCGGAGGTGAGAAGCTCGGAGGTGACCTGGTAGCGGGCGAGCAGCCGTCCGTGGAGCGAGGGAGCCTTCAGCATGACGACGAAGGCCTTCTCCGCCATCCAGGGGGGGGCCTGGTAGCCGACGACGGCGTTGTGATTGAGCTCGGGGAGGGACTCGTCGAAGGCCCAGGCCTTGCTGTTCTCGTTGAGCTGGGTCTTCCAGCGGCGGGCCACGCTGCTCAAGAAGCCGGCGCCGTAGATGACCACCAGGTGCCCGTTGAGCCGGGCGGCGAGCTGCTTGGCCTGGTTTTGGTGCGCCGGGCAGCTCACGGTGAGGTGACTCGCCTGCCTCTCCAGCAGTGCCGCCGTCTCCTCGATGTCCCCCGGCCCCAGGGAGAGGCACCCCACCCGTGCCAGGATGGCGAGCAGTGAGAACAGGCTGTAGCCCAGCGCCGCGCGCGGCTCGCTGGGGTAGTGGAAGCGGAGGCAGGGGATGCCACTCTCATGTGCCAGGCGCCCCAGCGTGCCGCCGGTGGTGATGGCCAGCTTCCTGGCCGGGGTGTCCAGCGCCTGCGAGAACGCAGAGATGGTCTCCTCGGTGTTGCCGGAGTAGCTGGATGCGATGATGAGCGTGCTGGCGCTGGTGGGGTAGGGCAGTCCGTAGTCCCGGTGCACCTGGACCGACCTCCCCTCCTCCATGGCCAGGGCGCGTGCCAGGTCGCCGCCGATGGCGGAGCCCCCCATGCCCAGGACGATGACCTGGTCAACCCCATGGTAGTCTTCGGGGAGGGGGAGGTCGCTCGCTGCCTGCCATGCGTCGCGGCACTGCTGGGGCAGGCCATCGATGCGCTCCCTCATGGCGGAGGGGTCGAGCCTCCTGTAGAGGTCGAGGTCGTCCAGGTGGTGCATGGCTATACCCCTACCATCTTCCTTCCCTCTTCGAGGAGCCTCCTCACGCGCTCTATGCTGTCGCTCTCGGCGTAGATGCGGAGGATGGGCTCCGTGCCGGAGAAGCGGACGAGCAGCCAGCTACGGTCGGAGAGCAGATAGCGAAAGCCGTCCTCGGTGTCCACCTCGTCGACCGCCGTGTCGTCGAGGTGGGAGGGACGGAATATGTTCAGGCGGTGGATGATGGCCTCGCGCTGCTCCTGGGGGAAGTGGATGTCGAGGCGCTCATAGAAGTGGGGCCCTATCTTTCCGTAGAGGTAGTCCAGCAGCTCTGTGGGGGTCTTTCCCAGCCTGGTCATGAGGTCGAGGAAGTAGAGGCCGGAGAGGATGCCGTCGCGCTCCAGGATATTATCGCGGAAGCCGAAGCCGCCGCTCTCCTCGCCGCCTATTATGGCGTCCTCCTCCATCATCTTGGCGGCGATGTACTTGAACCCCACCGGTGTCTCGAAGACGGGGACGCCGTAGAGCTCCCCCAGCCGGTAGAGCATGCTGGTAGATGTGATCGACTTCACTATGGCGCCACGCGTGCCGCACACCTCGATGAGGTAGAGGGCGAGGAGGGCAAAGACCTGGAGGGGGGTGACGAAGACGCCCCGCTCGTCCACGACGCCGATGCGGTCGGCGTCGCCGTCCGTGGCCAGGCCCACGCTGGCCCTGGTCCGTCTCACCCTGGTACAGAGGGCGGCGAGATTCCTGGCGATGGGCTCGGGCTGTATGCCGGGGAAGAGGGGGTTGCGCTCTCCGTGGAGCTCGATGACCTTGGTGGCGCCCCTTCCCAGGATGTCCCTGAAGTAGCCTGCCCCCGCCCCGTACATGGAGTCGACGACCACCTTGAGGCCGGCACCGCGCAGCCGCTCGATGTCGACCAGGGACTCGATGTGCTCAAGGTACGCAGGGTAGGGGTTTAGGGGGTGCACCATCCCCTTCCTGGTTGCCTCCTCGATGGGGAGGCGAGGCACGTCTTTCGCCTCGTGTATGGTGGCGATGTGCCGCTCCAGCTCTGCCGTGACCTGCGACGAGGCGCTGGTGGCGTGCTCTGTCTTGAACTTGATGCCATTCCACGCTGCCGGGTTGTGGCTCGCGGTGATGATGATGCCGCCCCCTGCCTTCTCGTTTAGGATGGTGTATCCTATCACCGGCGTCGGCGCTGCCTGCTGGCACAGGTACACCTTTATCCCGTTGGCCGCTATCACCTCGGCGGTGGCGGCGGCGAAGTCCTCGGAGGCGAAGCGCGTGTCGTAGCCGATGACCAGGCCGCGGCCGGAGAGACCGGCGTTGCTCACGTAGTTGGCCACGCTCTGGGCGCACACCCTCACGTTGTCGAAGGTGAAGTCCTGGGCTATTATCCCCCGCCAGCCATCGGTGCCGAACTTAATGGGAGAGCTCATCGCTGGTCCTCCCTCGCCAGTAGTCGAGGATGTCCCTCATGGTCTGCTCGAAGGGTATGGTGGGCTCCCACCCGGTGAGGGTGCGGAACTTGGTCGAGTCGCAGACCAGTATCTTGACATCGGATGGGCGAAGGCGGCTGGGGTCCTGCCTGACCTCGACCTGGGCATCGCTCATCCCCAGCAGCACGTCGAGCATCTGGCCCACCTCCCGGCCCACGCCGCTGCCGATGTTGTATACCTCGCCGGGGGCGCCCTTCTCCGCCGCCAGCCAGTAGGCGCGCACGAAGTCTCGGACGTCGGTCCAGTCCCTCACGCTGGAGAGGTCGCCGGTGTAGAGTATGGAGGGCCTCAGGCCGGCCTCGATCTCGGCGATCTGCTTGGCCATGTTGGAGGTGACGAACACCTCTCCCCTCCTGGGCCCCTCGTGGTTGAACCCCCTGGTGACGATGGTCTTTAAGCCGTAGCTCTTGTGGTACTGGTAGGCCAGCATCTCCTGGGCGATCTTGCTCACCGCGTAGGGGCTCAAGGGCCTTAAAGGGTTGGTCTCCTTGACCGGGACCTCGTCGGGGAGCACCATGCCGTACTCTTCAGACGAGCCGGCGATGTGGATGACGGGGTCGATGCCGGCATCGCGCACCGCGTCGAGCAGGTTCACCTGCCCTATGATGTTGCGGCTCAAGGTCTCGGCGGGGGCGCTCCACGAGCTCGGCACGAAGCTCTGCGCCGCGAGGTGGAAGATGCAGTCTGGCCTCACCGCGGCGATGACACGCCTCATGGAGGCGGGATCGGCGATGTCACCGTCTATCAGGTTCAGCCCCGGCCCTCCTGCCCCAGAGACCGACGGCGAGCGGGTGGCGTCGTCCGCGGGCTGCCCCACGATGCACAGTCTCCCCGCCCTTTTCAAGTCGCTCAAGTTCTCCATCCGGCTGCGCCACCTGTAGGTGCCGTACACCTCCAGGTCGCCCCTGGCGAGCAGGTATTCAGCGAGGTGGCTGCCTGCCATGCCGGTGACGCCGGTTATCAGTATGCGCACTGCTACCTCCTGTGGGGTTGTTAAGGGTGGTCGGCGCTCACCTCGTCGCGGGGCCACACCTTGGTGTCCTGGACCACTACGGTATCGCAGCCGATGCTCACGTGGGCCCCCACTATGCAGCCCTCCATGACCTGGCTCCTGTCCCCTATGGAGACGCCCTCGGCGATGATACAGTCCTGGCACCATGTCATC
>JAXHUE010000052.1:0-3855 GCA_034189655.1 Chloroflexota bacterium
TGTCAAAGGAGAAGAGGTATCATGGACTGGGGAATGAAGAACCGCCTGTCACAGCTCATCCAGCTCGACGGTCGCTGCCTCTTCATGCCCATTGATCACGGCTACTTTCAGGGGCCTACCAGGAGCTTAGAGCGACCCGGCGAGACGGTAAAGCCCCTCATCCCCTACTGCGATGCCATATTCGTCACCAGGGGCGTGCTGCGCTCCTGCATCGACCCGCAGGATACCAAGCCCATTATCTTGAGGGTGTCCGGTGGCACCAGCATGGTAGGGGACGACCTAGCCCACGAGGGGCTCACCACCTCAGTGGAGGAGGCCATCCGCTTAAATGCAGCCGCGGTGGGGCTCTCCATCTTCGTTGGCAGCGATTACGAGCACGACTCGCTGCTCAACCTGGCGGCCCTGGTCGACGAGTGCCAGTGCTACGGCATCCCGGTGATGGCAGTGACCGCCGTGGGCAAAGAGCTAGAGAAGCGAGATGCCCGTTACCTTGCCCTGAGCTGCCGCATCGCCGCCGAGCTGGGGGCGAGCGTAGTCAAGACCTACTGGTGCCCCGACTTCGAGAAGGTCACCGGCGGCTGCCCGGTGCCAGTCGTCATGGCCGGGGGGCCCCAGGTCGACACCGAGCTGGAGGTATTCCAGTTCGTTCATGACGGCCTGCAGCGGGGTGCTGTGGGGGTGAACCTGGGGCGCAACGTGTGGCAGAACCAGCACCCGGTGGCCATGATCAAGGCGCTGCGCGCCATCATCCACGAGGGCAAGAGCCCCGCCGAGGCGCAGGGCATATTCGAGGCCGAGGCGCGCTAGAAGAGTCAACTCTATATTCCTCCACACAGGGGGTTCACAGCAGAGGGTGGGATGGCCGTCCCACCTCAGATGAACGGCACAGCACTGTTTCCAGGAGGTAATGCGATGGAGGGCTTGCAGGGGATAGTGGGGCTTGCCTTCAAGGCAGTGGCCCTGGCCATGGCGGTGGCGGTCATTATATTGAGCGCACTGCACGCCATGAGCACCGACATGATGGTGCTGCTCCTTGCCGTGGGCGTGCTCGTGCTCGCGCTCGGTGCCATCATGCGCTCCGGCGAAAGCGTGTAGCCGCACTCGCCGTCTCGCTCCTTTTACGTAGGGGCTGTCGCCCGGGCACGGAGGCCTCTCCATCTGTGATGACCCCGTGTCCGGAGGCACATATCTGCCTTTGGGTCTCGCGTGGGGGGCGCAGAGCGAAGGAGGTGTGGTCGTGCGCGGTAGAGGGTCGCCTCAGGAGATACGGCGCCTCGCCGCCGAGTTCGACGATGCCATCGAGCGCCGGGACGTGGAATCGGCGCTGTCATACCTCGCCGACGACTGCACCATTGAGCTCCTCGGCATCGCGCTCCAGGGGAAAGAGGGGGCGCGACGCTGGCTCCGCTGGCTCTACGCCCACCTCGGCGAGGTGAAGTTTGAGCCGCTCACCATCATGGTGGAGGGCACCACCTTCTTCGAGGAGTTCGTGGTCGTGGCCAGGCTGGCCGACGGCTCCGAGGTGCGCTCGCGGCAGGCCGAGGTCTTGGAGTACCGGGGTGAAAAGATCATAAGCCTGCGCCTCTACTTCGATAGGCTGGACTTCGCCGCTGCCGTGGCCGGGGGGCCCCTGGGGCGCGCCGTCGTGGGCAGGCTGGTGAGGGAGTCCCTCAAGGGCCTGGTGTAGGGCTTCTTTTTAACGCAGGGCTGACGCATCGGCCCTGGAGGTGAAGAGAGCGTGGGGAGGTGATGCCATGCACGTGGTCACGGGGGCAACGGGACACATCGGCAATGTGCTAGTGAGGGAGCTGCTATCGCGCGGCGTGGAGGTGAGGGCGCTGATACCGCCCTTCGACGATACCACGTCCCTGGAAGGGGTGGCGGTGGAAAGGGTGGAAGGGGATATCCTCGCCCCCGGCTCCCTGGTGGCCGCCTTCAGGGGGGCCGACGTTGTGTACCACCTCGCCGGCATGGTGTCCATCCTGCCCGGCCAGGGACAGCGGCTGCACCGGGTCAACGTGGAGGGTACCCGGAACGTGGTGGCGGCCTGCTTCGAGGCCGGCGTGCCCCGGCTGGTCTACACCAGCTCCGTCCATGCCCTGGGGGTGCCGCCGCCGGGCGCGGTCGTCGACGAGGGCCTGGGCTTCGACCCGCAGAGGGCCATGGGGGACTACGATAGGTCCAAGGCCCTGGCCACGCTGGAGGTGCTGGACGGGGTGGGGCAGGGCCTGGACGCAGTCATCGTCTGCCCCACGGGTGTCATCGGGCCCTATGACTACAGGGTATCGGAGATGGGGCAGCTCCTGCTCGACTTCGCCCGGGGCCGCATCCGCGCCTACATCGAGGGGGCCTACGACTTCGTGGACGTCCGCGATGTGGCCACCGGCCACGTCCTGGCCGTGGAGCGGGGCCGCAGCGGCGAGAGCTACATCTTGAGCGGCGAGCGCGTCACCGTCCGTGACCTCATGCTCCTCCTCGAAGGGGAGCTGGGGGTCGCAGCGCCGCGCTCCCGGGTGCCCACCCTGCTGGCCCGCTTTGCCGCCATCTTCACCCCGCTGTACCAGCGACTCACCGGGCAGCGGCCCCTCTTCACCGAGTACTCCATCCGCACGCTGAGCTCCGACTGCATCGTCAACAGCGAGAAGGCCCGCTGCGAGCTGGGGTACCACCCGCGCCCCATCAGGGAGTCCATAATCGATGCCATACGCTGGTTCCGGGAGCGGGGGGTACTCTAACACCCCACGGGCCGTGTGTATGCAGCGGCGCTTCTCCACGCACATCGCCGTCCCCTAGGCGTGAGGGCCTCAGGTTGCAATCGTCGTTGCCGCGAGGTAATATAGGGGGCGGCCGCACCCGGGCCGCTCTCGTGCGAGGGTGCTCGAAACGTAAAGGAGGAGACTGAGATGGCGTGGTATATGTTCGTGTCCTACTTCTTCGCCGGCGTGTTCCTGGCCAATGGGGTGCCTCACTTCGTGCACGGGATATCGGGGAAGAAGTTCCAGAGCCCCTTCGCCTCGCCACCCGCTGTGGGCGAGTCATCGCCGCTGGTCAATGTCCTCTGGGGGCTGTTCAACCTTGTCCTTGGCATCGAGCTTATCCTGGGGGTGGGCGACTTCGTACCCCACCTGCGGGTCGCCGTCCTGATGGCGGGCCTGGGTGCGATAGCCACCTCCATCGGCCTGGCCTGGTACTTCGGCAGGGTGCGCCAGGCCAAGTAGCTGCCACCAACCGCAGGGGGCTTGTGGGGCCCTTTGTTCCACACGTCGGACAGGTGGGGGCGGCAGCCGTACGGAAGGGGGAGCATCATGGGTATCGTTGGCCTTTTCAGGGCGATACGGGGGGTCTGCGAGACCAGACCCCTGGGCAGTGACATGTGGAGCCTGGAGGGGAACAAGGCCCGGGTCAGGCTCAGCGCCATGCCCCAGCCTCTGCCTAAAGGGGGAGCAGTGTACCTGGAGGGCAAGGGGCTTGAGCAGCCCGTCCTCATCGTGAGGACGGAGGACGACCGCTACCTGGCCTTCTCCAACCGCTGCACTCACGGCGGGCGCAAGCTCGACCCGGTGCCGGGCGAGCCTGTCCTGCGCTGCTGTAGCATCGGGCACTCCACCTTCGACCTGGAGGGGAACCTCCTCAGCGGCCCGGCCAAGGAGCCGCTCCACCGCTACGAGGTGGCGGCCGGCGACGGCGACATCGTAATCTCGCTGTGATGGCGGGCGGCGTCCCACGTCGGAGGGAGTGACGGCCGAACAGGAGAGAGCGTATGGAGGACGTGAGAGCCCGTGCCCTGCCCCTCGCCGACCTGGTGCAGTACCAGGAGGGCGCGGTGGTGAGCCGCACCGTGATCGATAAGCGGGC
>JAXHUE010000053.1:0-3085 GCA_034189655.1 Chloroflexota bacterium
CCGCTCACTCTGTGAGCTGGCGCACGGGGGCGAAGCAGCGGCGGTGAATGGGGCAGGCCCCCAGGCACCTCAAGCGCTCTAGGTGCTCGGCGGTGGCATAGCCCTTGTGCCGGGCAAAGCCGTAGCCGGGGAACAGCTCGTCCATCTCGACCATGATGCGGTCACGCATCACCTTGGCCACGATGGAGGCGCAGGCGATGGAGGTGGAGAGGGTGTCCCCTTTGATGATGTTGCTCTGGGGCAGGGCTATGTCGGGCAGGGCTACGGCATCGGTGAGGAGATAGTGGGGGGTGAGCACCAGGTTTGCCACCGCGGCGGCCATGGCCATCCTCGTCGCCCTCACGATGCCCTGCGCATCGATGGTCTCCGGCAGCACGATGCCGTAGCCCACCGAGAGCGCCGCACCGCCGATCAGGGTGCGCAGGGCCAGGCGCGCCCGCTCGTTGAGCTGCTTGGAGTCGCGCACCAGGGCGAGCCACGGGGCCTCGATGTCGGGGGGGAAGATGACCGCCGCAGCGACCACCGGCCCGGCGAGGGGGCCGCGGCCCACCTCGTCGATGCCGGCCACCAGGCGATAGCCCCTCTGCCACAGGGCCCTCTCCTCGTTCAGGCTGGGCAGATGCCCGGGAGATGCTGGCACTCGCTACGACCTCCGTGTCAGAGAGAAGTCTAGCACAACCCCCAGCCGCCCAGCAAGCGGGTGGGGCGATGTGAAGCCGCCATCTTGCCTGTGGCGCGTCGGATGGTATAATGGTGATATACAGAGGCCAAAGGGGGTCAGGCACTGGAGGCACAGGAGCTGGCGAGGAAGGTGGTTGAGGCGGCCGCGGACAAGCAGGCCGCCGACATCCTGCTGCTCGACATGAGGGGCCTCTGTAGCTTCGCCGACTACTTCGTCATATGCAGCGGCGAGACCAGGCGCCAGATAGAGGCCATCTGCGACGAGGTGCGCGACGTGCTGGGGAAGCAGGGGGTGAAGATGCGCCGCCTCGAGGGGGCCACCGGCTCGGGCTGGGTGCTCATGGACTTCGGCGACGTCATCATGCACGTGTTCGCCCCCGACGAGCGGGAGTACTACAAGCTGGAGGAGCTCTGGGGCCGGGCCAAGCCCCTGGTCAGCATTCAGTGACCCAGCGCTCGCCGTCCCTCTGGTAGCTGTGCAGCTCTTCCGCGGAGAAGAAGAGCGCGATCTCCTTCTCCGCACTCTCCTCCGAGTCTGAGCCGTGGATCAGGTTGCGCCCGATGTGCAGTGCCAGGTCTCCCCTGATGGTGCCCGGCGCGGCGTGGGCGGGGTCGGTCTCCCCCATGGTCTGCCTCACCACCGAGACGGCGTTTTCCCCCCGGAAGACGCAGGCGATGAGCGGGCCTGAGCATATGTGCGCCACCAGGCCCGCGAAGAAGGGCTTGTCCCGGTGAATGTCGTAGTGGCGCTCTGCCGTCTCCCGGCCCAGCCACAGCATCTTCATGGCGGCAATGGTGAGCCCGCGCCTCTCCAGGCGGGAGATGAGCTCGCCGGCGAGCCCCCGCTGAAGTGACTCAGGCTTCAAGAGAACAAGTGTCTGGTTCATGTCGTGTCCCTTCTCGCATCGTTGACGATGTACATGGTGGCGCTGGCCTCGGCCATCGTGGTGCCGTCCTCGCGGGTGATCTCGGCGGCGGTCTCGATGAGCCGACGCGTCTGGCGCAGCGGCCAGGCGTGGATGAAGAGCCGCTCGCCCACGCTCACCGGGCAGCGCAGCCTCACCTCCTGCTTGGCGGTGACACAGTGCAGTCCCTGGAAGTAGGGGACGTAGCACATGGCCTCGTCGAGCAGGGTGTTGATGATGCCACCGTGGACGATGCCGGGCCAGCCCTGGTGCAGCTCGCCGGGCACGAACTCGCTGCTCACGCTGTCGCCCTCGCGGTGGAAGTGGAGCTTTAAGCCGATGGGGTTCTCCTTGCCGCAGGCGAAGCACATGGCATATCCCTTCATCGAGTGCAGGGGGGGGCCCTTCCAGAAGCTCATCTCGCGCTCTCCTGACCTGTCTTCCATGTGATTGCGGGGCGGCGCAGGTAGAGGGGCTGCACGGTGTGGGGGTGGTCGCCCTGGCCCCGCTCCAGGCGCTGCCACCCCAGGTGGGCCAGGGGGCCGGCCCTCTTAAGCGATGTGTTGCGCACCAGCGCCCGCTCCCCCAGCGCCCCCTCGATGTGCTGTGCTATGCCGGGGGAGAAGCGGCCGCAGAAGAGGGTGCGCTGCTCCGTTGAGGCGCACAGCGCCTCCACGGTGGTGATGTGCGCTTCGGCGAGCTGCCGCCACTCTCCGTCCTTTCGCTGGAAGAGGGCGGAGGCCACCTCGCCCCTGCCTGCCTCCTGCACCGGGCATATGGGGAGCCCGCTCTCTGCGTAGGGAAAGGCCTCCACCTCCAGCGTGCCGATGCCGACTAAGGGGATGCCCAGGGCGAAGGCCAGCCCCTTGGCCGTGCCCACCGCCGCCCGCAGCCCGTTGAAGCTGCCCGGCCCCACGGCGACGAAGCAGGCCTCGATGTGGCGCGGCATCGCCTGCGCCTTATCCAGGAGGTAGACGATGGCGGGCACCAGCTCCGCGCCGTGGTTGCGCCCTGCGGGCCAGGTGAGCTCGGCGCAGGCGATGCCGCGCTGGGACAGGGCGATGCTGGCGATATCGGTGGAGGTATCTATGGCCAGCTCCACTACGTCACCCCCTGGCCCTCTCCGCGACATCGAGGCGGGCCAGCACCTCGCGGTAGCGCCCTCCGCGCGGGGTGAGCGTGATATCGCGCGTTGCCTCTCCCGTGATGGCCATCTCGATGAGCAGGTGCTCCTCCGGGAGCAGGGCCATGGCCCTGTCGGCCCACTCCACCACGCAGATGCCCTCTCCGCGGAGGTAGTCGTCAAGGCCGAGGTCGGCCACCTCCTCCAGCCGCTCCAGGCGGAAGAGGTCGATGTGGAACATATCGAGCCTCCCCTGGTAGCGGTTTACGATGATGAACGAGGGGCTGGTGGCATAGCCCTCGATGCCCAGCCCCCAGGCGATGCCCTGGGCCAGGCAGGTCTTGCCCGCGCCCAGGGTGCCCACCAGGAGCACCAC
>JAXHUE010000054.1:0-3079 GCA_034189655.1 Chloroflexota bacterium
TCCGCCGGGGATAGCGCAGCCGCCTGTTGCTACCTTGCGTCCCGGGTGCCGCCATCACTCGGGAGAGGGGCCCAGCGGCAGCGTCACGACGAGCTCGGCCCCCTGGCCTGCGGGGCTGCGCACCTCGATGTCCCCGCCGTGGGCCCGGGCCAGCTCCCTGGCGATGGCCAGCCCCAGGCCGGTGCCGTCACCTGGAGAGGCGTCGGAGCGGTAGAAGCGCTCGAAGATGTGGGGCCGCTCCTCGAACGGGATCCCGGGGCCGCTATCGGCGATGGCGACCTCTACGTGGCCGCCGGCCTCCCTGGAGGCTATGCGCACCTCGCCGCCCGCGGGGGTGTGCTTGAGCGCATTGTCGATGAGGTTGGCGAAGACCTGCTCCAAGCGATCGATGTCGCCCGTCACCGCGGGCACGGCCCCCAGGTCCAGCTCGAGCGCCACGCCTCTGTCCTCGGCACGGAGCTGGAAGAGCTCGGCGCAGTGGGCCAGGAGCTCACTGACGTCCACCGTTTCCCGGGCGATCTGTACCTGCCCGGACTCGATTCGGGAGAGCTCCAGCAGCTCATCGACGAGCCGGCGCATGCGCCGGGACTCGTCGTCGATTATGCCCACCGCCCTTGCCTGGGCCGCCTGGTCACGGGCGGTGCCGTCGAGGATGGCCTGGGCAAACCCGCTGATGGAGGTGAGGGGGCTCCTCAGCTCGTGGGAGACGTCGGCCACGAACTGGCGCAGCCTCTGCTGGGACTGCTGCACCTGCTGCGCCATGTGGTTGAAGGCCAGGGCCAGCCCCCTGACCTCCTGGGGGCCCTCCGCCGCTATCTCCTGCCCGTAGTCGCCCTGGGCCATGCGCTCGGCGGCGCGGGTCACCCGGTGGAGGGGACGGTACAGGGAGCGCGCCAGCCAGATGGCGACCAGCACGGAGGCCGCCAGGGCGATGAGGCCGGCCCAGAGGAAGGGGCGGGCGAGGCCGGCCCACAGGGCCAGGGCGCCGCTCCGGGGCACGGCGAGGACCAGGGCCTCGGGCACATTGGCCTTCTCCGGGCCGAAGAGCCCGGCCAGGGGATAGGCCGCGTAGACGAAGGACTGCCCCCCGGAGGCCACGTAGGTGCCGTGGTAGGGCTCGGAGAGGTCATCGGGCATCCATCCCGACGGCAGCCTCAAGGGGCGCTCCCCCAGGCCGTCGCCGGGAGAGGCCTGCCGCACGATGGTGCCCTCGCTATCGATGAGGAGGATGTAGACGCCGTTCTCCACCGCCTGCACCGCCAGGTTGTCCCACACCTCGTCGAGAGAGGCCTCGCCCTGGGCCAGGGAGCGGGCCTGGATGTAGAGGGGGACGGTCATATCGTCGAGGCGGGCCACGGCGAACTTGGTGCGGTAGCCCTGGAGCAGCGCGGCGACGGCGACGGCCACGATGCAGAGGCACAGCACCACGATGAGGGTGTGGGAGAGGATCAGGCGCACGCGCAGGCTCATCGCTGCCCCTCCGTCGAGCGCCCCCTCCCGTCGCTATCTGGCGACCCCCTCACCACCATCTTGTACCCGGTGCCGCGAACGGTCTCTATGGCAGCGGTGGCAGATGACAGCTTCTCGCGCAGGTGATTGACGTGGACATCGACGGTGCGCGTCTCGCCGTAGAAATCGAACCCCCACACCGACTCCAGGAGCTGCTCCCGCGAGAGCACCATCCCCAGGTTCTGGGCCAGGTGGGCGAGCAGGGCCAGCTCCTTGGCCCGGAGCTGGAGCGGCTGGCCGTCCACGGTGGCCTCGTGGCGGGACAGGTCGATGTGGAGGTTGCCCACGTCGATGGCCTGGCCCGGCCTCACCCCTGCCTGGGAGCGCCGCAGTATGGCCTTTACCCGTGCCACCAGCTCCCTGGGGTGAAAGGGCTTGGTGAGATAGTCGTCGGCGCCGAGCTCAAGGCCCACGATACGGTCCACGTCTTCCTTGCGCGCGGTGAGCATGAGTATGGGGATATCGCTCCGGGCCCGCACCTGGCGGCACACCTCGAAGCCGTCGATGTCGGGCAGCATCAGGTCGAGGCAGATGAGGGATGGCCTCACCTGCTCCACTGCGGAGAGCGCCTGGCCGCCGCTCGCCGCCTCCTCCACGCGGTAGCCCTCCTGCTCCAGGTAGAGCCGGGCCAACTCCCGGATGTGGGGCTCGTCATCGACTACGAGGATGGTCGTCATCACACCACCGGTAGAGAGCACGTCGCGGCCCCATTATAGCCCAAAGCGGCCGACGTGCCCACCTCCCAAGGTGGGGCAGGCCGGGTGACCCGGCCTGCCCCACACCAGCATATCTGCCGTGCATCGCGTCCATGGGGCTGCTACTGAGCGTCGACGGCGCTGGGGCCGCCGAGCCTCATGTGCACGCCGCGCCCGGTGTTCCACTCGCCGCTCCGCCCACCTACGTCGTAGGTGCCGTGGCCCCAGAGGATGAAGCGGCCGCGGCCCTGGGCCTCCATGTCGATGTCAACGCCGGCGATGACTACCACCACCCTGGCCCCCTCCACGTGGGCATCGCCGTGGAAGCCGGCGTACTGCACCCAGCCATCGTTGAACTCCTCTTTCTGACCGTAGCCTGTCACCTCGATGGTGGCGCCGCCGCCGATGTCCCGCACCCACAGGATGCCGTTGCCGGCCACGTCCACCGTGCCCCTGCCGCCCAGTATGGCGATGCCGTCTCCCTGGGCAGTGAGGATGCCTGTGCCGCCGCCGCCCTGGTACCCGTCGGCACCGGCCTCCTCGGCGTAGGCCACCGAGGCGCAGCCGAGGCTGGTCGCGAGCACCGCCGCTACCAGGAGCAGTGAGAGCATCTTCTTCATGGTCCGTACCTCCCTTTTTTCTCGGCCGGTCGAGGGGGGACGGGACGGGGCCCCGCTGTCCCGACTGGCCCGCCGACCCATCAGCCTGTTGCCAGTGTAGCGCGCGGGTGTTATCGCGGCATTGTCTCTGTGTAAAATCTTGGTAAAATCTCCTGGTGGGGGGACAGGTCGAGGCGGGGCCATCCAGGGCGGCGAGGGGTGAGTGTGGCCCTCTTTACAACGGGGGCCTTTGACGCTAGAATGGGCCTAGGCGCG
>JAXHUE010000055.1:0-2812 GCA_034189655.1 Chloroflexota bacterium
GAAGTTCAAGGACGCCACCGCGGTGCCCTCCTTCCAGCTCATGAGGGAGCACTTCAAGGAGCACACGCCGGAGTGGGCGGCCAAGATATGCGACGTCTCCGCCGCCACCATCAGGAAGGTGACCGCCGAGTTCGTGGCCAACGCCATGGTGGGGGCCACCATCAAGATAGACGGCGTGGAGATGCCGCTCAGGCCGTCGTGCTCGGTCATGGGCAAGACCCAGAACAACGGCTGGGGGGGCATGCAGTGCGTGTGGGCCAGCCATACATTGCAGATGCTGGTCGGGGCCCTTGAGGTGCCGGGAGGTCACATCGGGAACCGGGTGCTCTTCGCCGGGCCGATGAACAAGACCGAAGACGGCTTCATGACGTACCCCTTCAACGCCACCGACAAGGAGAACTGGAAGTTCCCGCCGGAGCGGCGCGACGGCTGCGCCTCCATCTGCCCGCTCACCGGCCCCTTCCTGGGCCCGCTGCACCTGGCGTGGAAGTGGCTCGTCGAGCCACCGCCCAACTGGCCGGCGCCGTCCATGCCTGAGATGTTCATCACCTACAAGATAAACCCGGTGATATCGCAGTTCGATACCCCCATGGTCCTGGAGGTGCTCAAGAAGATGCCCTTCCACGTCGCCTTCGGCTACACCATGGACGAGACGGTGTGGTTCGCCGACCTGGTGCTGCCCGAGGACACCGACCTGGAGTCGCTGCAGATATTCCCCTGCGGCGGCACCACGTTCTTCGAGCACTTCTGGGAGCACGCCGGCTTCGCCATCAAGCAGCCCGTGGTGCCGAGGATGCACAACACCCGCAACATCACCGACATCGCCACCGACCTCGCGGAGCGGCTGGGCATGCTCGCCGCCTACAACGAGGCCCTGAACTGGGGGGCCTACATGGGCATAGTGATGAAGGGCACCCCCCACGAGCTTGCGCTGGACAAGAAGTACGATGCCGAGGAGCTCTTCGACCGCATGTGCCGGGCGCTCACCTCGCAGTTCAGCGGGGGCTTCGTGGAGTTCGGGCTGGACTGGTTCAAGGAGAACGGCGGCTTCTTCGGCCCCTACCCCAAGCTGGGCCCGGGGATGCAGAACGGCCCGGTCTACATGCGGCCCTGGTTCCTCTACCCGCACATGAAGGAGACCGGCATCCGCTTCGAGCTCCCCTACCAGGAGCGTCTGAAGCGCATCGGGGAGGAGCTCAAGGCCAGGCTCAAGGAGAACAACATCACCTGGTGGGACCACCAAGCCGACGAGTACCGGGCGCTCCCTGAGTACCACGACATCGCCCGCATCCTCGACGAGGTCGCCGAGAAGGTGTACGGCAAGAACCCCAAGGACTACCCCTTCTGGCTCATCGACACCAGGAGCATGCAGTACGCCTGGGGCACCAACGTCGGGGTGCCGCTCATGCACGAGGCGGCGAGCGACGTCCTGGGCCACATCTGGCTCCAGATGAACACCAAGGCGGCCAAGAAGCTGGGCATCAAGGACGAGGACGAGGTCTGGATCGAGTCCCCCTATGCCCGGGCCCGGGGCCGGGTCAAGCTCAGGGAGGGCATCAGGCCCGACGTCATCCTGTCCACCCAGATGTACGGACACTTCAAGACGCCGTTCGCCAAGGACCTGAAGGTGCCCAACCTCAACCAGGTTGCACCCGCCCTCATCGAACTCACTGACGAGAGCGGCGGTTCGAAAGACCACGTCAAGGTCAAAATATACAAGTACAAGTAGTGGGAGGTGCAGACAGCGATACCGATGGCGATTAATTCATAGCCTGAGCGAGCAGCGTCCACTATCACCATGGAGTGCTACATTCTCTCCAGCGGTCTGCCGTAGCGGTAGTTCTCGCAGTGAGAGTGGCGGAGTGTACTAGCAATAGGTATTTAATATCACCTGTGCAGAACTGACCGTAGCGGCCCCATGATAAACGGATGGGAGGCGCGCAGATGGTCGACAATAGCAAAGGGGGAGCGAGAGAGGTGGAAGAGAGGTGGGTGCCCACCTACTGCTTCATGTGCAATATGGGAGGCCCTGACCTGATGAAGGTCCACGTCGTGGACGGCGTGGCCATAGGCATAGAGCCCAATCATGACTTCGCAAGCATACACCCGGCCGAGGCAAAGGTGTGCGTCAAGGCCATCGGGATGATCAACAAGCACTACAACCCCCACCGCATCAAGGGCCCGATGAAGCGCACCAACCCCAAGAAGGGCGTGGACGAGGACCCCGGCTTCGTCGACATATCGTGGGACGAGGCCATCGACATATGGGCCAGGAAGACCCTTGCCGTCATGGAGACGGGACTGCTCGACGACAACGGCTATCCCAGGATGGCCTTTGCCGAGGGCTCCGACGGGGCATGCCCCTCCTACTACGGTACCCTGCCCGTCATCCTCGGTGGCCTCTCCGTGTGCCTGGGATACCCCCCTGGCATACTGGGGCCGGTCGACCCCACAGTGGCCCAGGGCGGCGGGGTCAAGTGCTACCACACCGAGCACCTGCTGGGCGAGCTGTGGCACAAGTCCTTTGCCTGCTACCAAGACCCACAGTATTGCCAGTACCTGGTATCGTTTGGTCGCAACGAGGCCGCCTCGGGAGGTGTCTCCGGCGTGCGGCGCATGGCCGACGCCAAGGCCAACAGGGGGCTTAAGCGGGTACAGGTGGAGCCCCACCTCTCGGTCACCGGGGCCGTAGCCGACGAGTGGATACCCATCAAGCCGGAGACAGACCACGCATTCCTCTACGCCATGAACCACGTCATCCTCCACGAGATGGACTGGCAGCAGGTGTGCGATATCGAGTTCTTGAAGAACA
>JAXHUE010000056.1:0-2448 GCA_034189655.1 Chloroflexota bacterium
GAGGGGTAGTGCCTACACGTTGACCTCCGGCAGGTGAGCCAGAGCCTCCTTCACCTTGTCCTCCGGGTACTCGTAGTCCTCCAGCTTACCAGAGAGGTAGCTCTCGTAGGCCCCCAAGTCGAAGTGGCCGTGGCCAGAGAGGGCGAGGAGGATATTCTTCTTCTGGCCTGCCTCCTTGCACTTCAGCGCCTCGTCGATGACCACCTTGATGGCGTGGGCCGGCTCTGGTGCTGGGATGATGCCCTCGGTGCGGGCGAACTGCACTGCCGCCTTGAAGACCGGGATCTGGTACTCGGCGCGGGCGCTCACGAAGCCCAGCTTATGCAGGTGGCAGATGATGGGGGCCATGCCGTGGTAGCGCAGGCCGCCGGCGTGCACCGGGGGTGGTACGAAGGAGTGGCCCAGGGTATACATCAGGACGATAGGTGCCAGGCCGGCCACGTCGCCGAAGTCCCATGTGTAGGGGCCCTTGGTGATGGTAGGGCAGGCCTGAGGCTCGACACAGATGATCTCCAGGTTGGGCTTTTTACCCTCGATCTTGTCCTTGACGAAGGGGAGGAAGACCCCGGCGAAGTTAGAGCCGCCGCCTATGCAGCCCACGATGATATCGGGGTAGGCGTCAATCTTCTCCACCTGCTTCATGGCCTCCTGTCCCACGATGCTCTGGTGCAGGAGGACGTGGTTCACCACGCTGCCCAGCGAGTAGAGCGAGTCGTCGCGGGAGAAGGCGTCCTCGCAGGCCTCGCTGATGGCGATGCCCAGGCTCCCCGTGCAGTCCGGGTCATCGGCCAGTATCTTGCGCCCGATCTCGGTATCGGGGCTGGGGCTGGGCACCACCTGGGCGCCCCAGGTCTCCATCATGATACGGCGGTAGGGCTTCTGGTTGTAGCTCACCTTGACCATGTAGACCTTGAGCTCCAGGCCCAGCATCTGGCAGCCCAGGGCCAGGGCGCTCCCCCACTGGCCGGCGCCGGTCTCGGTGGCCAGGCGCTTGCAGCCCTCCTTCTTGGCGTAGTAGGCCTGGGCCACGGCGGTGTTGAGCTTGTGGGAGCCTGCGGGGCTCACACCCTCGTACTTGTAGTAGATGTGGGCCGGGGTATCGAGGGCCCGTTCCAGGCGGAAGGCACGCTGGAGCGGGGTGGGCCGCCACATCTTGTAGATCTCCTGGAGCTCCTCCGGGATCTCGATGTAGCGCTCGGTGCTGAACTCCTGCTCGTCGAGGGCGCGGGCATAGAGAGGTGGTGGCAGCCTGGTAGGCTCCTTGGTTGCCGGGTGGCGCAGGGGTGGCAGGGGCTCGGGGAGGTCAGCCTGGATGTTGTACCAGGAAGTGGGCATCTCTTTCTCTGTCAGGATGACCTTGGTGTCCATTCTCCCTCCTTTCTCGTACTATAGCTGTGTATCATCGTGGTGGGCGTTACCCGCTCCAAGAAAAACCCCGCCCCGGCAAAGGGGCGGGGTTCAAAGGTCCGCGGTGCCACCCTTCTTGGCCCCCCCTCCGGTACGCCGGGGGTGGGCCCTCTCGACACGCAGGCACAGGCCGGACTCTTACAAGCCCGTCGTGCTGCCCTGGGCTGTGATAACGGTGCCCCTCCGTCAAGGCCTACTATCCCCCTGTGGGGAGTTCGGCTTGCAGCTCCCAAGCCCATTCCGTCCCCGCGCTGGCATCGGGCTCACACCTCTCCCCGACTCTCTGCGCCCCGCTCTGGGACGTACTCTCCTTGTTCTCAGCCTTTGTATGCTATTTTAATACCTGCTCTACTCGGCCACGGTGTAGGAAGTGAGCTCCCAGGTCTCGTCCTCGCCGAAGGCGGTATCGATGACCTTGACGTTGTTCTTCACTTCCCCGCTGAACCACTCCGTCTTGACCACCTCGCCGCCCTCAGTGGTAACGATCTTGAAGCAGGTGAAGGTACCCGCGGGGACCGTTACGTCCTCCTCGGCCTCCACCGTGACCGTCCTGGTCACCGTGGATGGAGACGCCAGCGGCGGGTTGACCGTGGTGGTCCTCTCCACCGTCCACGTCGTCCCCACCGCCAGCGGCCACTTGGCCGTCGCGTGGGTGACGGTGCTTTCAATAGTGGCGGTGATGGTCATGCCCATGGCCTCTATGGGCATCACCGACTTTATCTCGTCCAGGTTTTCGGTGTCGAGCCACCGCTCGTAGCCGGAGATGGTGGCGTCTATCCCTGAGTACAATCGCTCAGAGTCGGGATCGATGGTGATCTCGGTGGAGTAGGCCATGGTGCTGTCGACCTGCTCCTCGCCGGTGACCACCTCGGTGTAGGTATTGGTCTGCGCCCCGTAGGTCACCGACCACACCCACTGGTCGCCCGTCGCCAGCGTGGGCGCCGCCCCGGCCGCGGGCGTCTCCCCAGGGGTGCCCTCAGGGGTCTCTGCTGGTGTTGCCTCAGGTGTCTCCCCAGGAGTGGCTTCAGGAGTGGGAGTGGG
>JAXHUE010000057.1:0-1850 GCA_034189655.1 Chloroflexota bacterium
CCGGCGGCGGCTAGCGCTGCGGCTCGACGATGACCTTGAGCGACTCCTGGGCCTGGGCCACCAGCTCGATCCCGCGGCCCACCTCGGAGAGGCCCAGGCGGTGCGTCACCATGTCCTGCACCTCTACACGGCGGGCGCGGATGAGCTCAAGGGCCAGGGCATAGTCCGCGGGGGCCCCGGCGTAGGACGTGGTGAGCGTCACGTCGTTGCGGAAGAAGAGGTCGTTTATGGAGATGGGGACGGTCACCCCCGGCCCCGTGGGGGCGAAGAGGAGCACCGTGCCCCCGCGCTCCACCGAGGCCAGGGCCTGGGCGATGGCCGGTGCCGCCCCGGTGCACACCACCACCCTGTCGGCCAGGAGGCCATCGTTTAGCTGGCGCAGCCGCTGGGGGACGGCCTCCTCGGCGGGGATGGCGGCCTCGGCACCGAACCTCCTGGCCGCCTCCAGGCGATAGGGCGAGATATCAGTCGCCAAGATGCGCCCTGCCCCCAGGGCGCGCGCCGCCTTTACGAAGAGCAGCCCGGCGATGCCGCTCCCCACCACGAGCACGCTGTTGCCCGGCTCCAGGCGCGCCTGCCCAAGCCCGCGCAGCACGCAGGCCAGCGGCTCGGTGAAGGTGGCCTCCTCGAAGGATACCTCGTCGGGCAGGGGGAACACCCCCCTGTCCACGTTGAGAGCGGGCAGGCGCACCATCTCAGCGAACCCTCCCGGGTCGAAGGTGGTGCGGCGCAAGGTATCGCACACCGTGTGGTGGCCGCTGGCACAGAAGTGGCAGGTGTTGCACGGGACGTGGTGGGCCGCGGTCACCCGGTCGCCCGGCCCGTAGCCGCTCACCCCCTGGCCTACCTCCACCACCTCCCCCGCGATCTCGTGCCCCAGGACCAGCGGGGCCTTTGCGGCGCGGTACCACTCCATGGCGTCGCTGCCGCAGATGCCGCTGGCCAGCACCCGCACCAGTATCTCGCCCGGCCCCACCTGGGGGGTGGGCATCTCTTCCAGGCGCACATCGCTATTGGAGTAGTACATGGCCACGCGCAACTTGGGTCTCCCCTTCCCACCTGCGAGTGCCCCTACGAGGAGCGGCCCGTCTCAGCCCCTCCCCCGCAGCCTCGGTATCAGGAACGGCGTATCCTCGCGGTAGGCGATATAGTCGTCGCCGAAGCGCTCGGCGAGCTCCCTCTCCTCGATGAACCTGTTGTAGACCATGAGGGGAGCGGTGAAGAGCACCACCAGGCCGAGCGCGGAGAGCGAGCCCGTCCAGATGGCGATGCCCAGGTAGAGAACGATGGTGCCCAGGGACATGGGGTTGCGGCAGTAGGAGAACGGCGGGCGTACCACCAGCCGCTGTGTCGGCATCATCGGTGCCGGGGTGCCGCGACCAAGGTCGAACTGGGCCTTGATGGCCCACAAGGCCACGAACCCGCCGGCGGCGATAGCGACCGCGGCGACAGCGATGTTGACCGGGGCGAACACCAACCTGGGCAGATGAAACCAGGCATCGAGGGCGGCGGCGGCAAATACGATGAGCGCCGGCAGGGCAACGACGAAGAGCAGCCCCAACAAAGGCAGGGCCACTGCACGCCGTGCCGCGCTGTACTCATGCCGGGCCCACCGCTGGGCCAGCCTCTGGTATCTATTCAGCGCCACTCATCGGCCCTCCGGCGGCAGCCTCTGCCGCCTGCTGACATCGACATCTCTGCCCCAACGCACGGCCCTACGAGTGGACCATGACCAGGAGCATCTTGAACCGCTCCGTGGCGGAGAGGGCGTGCGGCTCACCCGCGGGCATGATGAGCACATCGCCGGCCCCCAGGTGCAGCGCCCGCCCCGAGATGGTCACCTCGGCCCC
>JAXHUE010000006.1:0-22935 GCA_034189655.1 Chloroflexota bacterium
GGTGTCGAGAAGCAACCGCTGTTGCGGGGTAACACGTGGGCCCTTCTTGTCGAAGTATGGGATGCGATTGATACTCATTCTCATCTCCTCAGAGAATGATACCCCTCTTTTCGTGTGCTGTCAAGGCGTAGAAGCCCACGGAAATAAAGGGGTTGATTGCACGGAGATGGAAGGCAGTAGCCATACCAGCGGTATCCCAATGAGAGAGCAGAGCAGATACTCTGGCCTGCCCAGGAGTCAATCGAGCAGCATAGGCGCGTAGCGAGTCTCGTTGGGCGCCCCTATGCTGAAGCTATCGAAACTCGCATTGCGAGCGACGAGCGTTTTACCCTTGGCGTTGTGCCGGGGCTCGCAGTGAGCGAGGCCTCCCTTCCTGCTGGTGACTACGCCCTCACGGATGAGAAGATACCATTGGCGGTTGGGTGAGTCGACGGCGTGCTTTTTCCCGACAATGCGGGAAAACCCTGCGCTCGCTCTATCCAAAGATTCGTTGAGACCTGCCGGAAAAGGGGACGATGGCGCTGAAAGACTGTGAGTTCTAAGCAGCCTGCTGGCCGGCAGCCACACTATAACATGACCGCTGCCTCCCAGCAGTGCAACACAAGCGGAGAATGGCGCGTCACCTTTCCGCTGTGGAGCGCAGTGGGGGCAACGAAAACCTCTATTGTGAGAGGCACCCAGCGCACCGGCTAGAGTTTCAGCCCTTTGGCCACCCGCTTGCCAAGCTCGGCATTAGCCTGGGTGAGGTTATCGACCATGCGCTGCTGAATCGGCTTGTCCGCCTGGCCCAGAGAATCAGCGATATTGTCCACCAAGTGCTCCTGATCCACTTTGCTGAATGAACGGTAGAGCTCGCCTGCCTGCTCGAAGTCATTGGTCAGGCTTATCTTTCGGCGCACTATCTCGCCTTCGACACCGGTCTGGCTTGTCGGATAGGCTGGGGCTTCACGAGGCATCCCCCCCGCCAGAGTGTTGGGCTCGTAGTTAACCGTTCCGCCACCATAGGGGGCGTACTGCATGAACCCATCACGCTGGTTGTTATTGACTGGCGCCCGTGGCCTGTTGACCGGCAACTGCAGGTAGTTGGGCCCGAGGCGGTGTCGCTGTGTATCGGCGTAGGAGAAGACCCTGCCTTGCAGCAGTTTGTCTGCGGAGAGCTCAACGCCAGGCACGATAGACGCCGGGCAGAAAGTGGCCTGCTCCACCTCGGCAAAGTAGTTTTCTGGATTGCGATTGAGCACCATCTTGCCCACCGGCATCAGCGGAAACGTGTCCTCGGGCCAGGTCTTGGTCGGATCGAGTGGGTCGAAGCTCTGCTTCAACTCGTCGGCGATGTCCATGACCTGAACGTTCAACTCGTACTCGGCTGTTCCCCCTGAGGCGATGGTGTCCCACAGGTCGCGGGTGGCGATGTCAGGGTCTACGCCCGCCAGTCGGGTGGCCTCCTGTCGGTCGATTGTCTCTATTCCTGCCATCGGTTTCCAGTGATATTTCACGTAAACTGCCTTGCCTCCCTTGTTCACCCACTTATAGGTATTGACGCCGAACCCTTCCATTTTCCGGTAGCTCCTGATCGTGCCCCGGTCAGAGAAGAGCCATATGATCATGTGGGTGGACTCAGGGGTCAAAGAGATGAAGTCCCAGAAACGACTGTTTGCGCTCGAGGCAGTGGGGATGTTTGTATCCGGAGCGGGCTTGAACGCATGGACCATGTCTGGAAACTTGATGGCGTCCCGGATGAAAAAGACCGGCAGGTTATTCCCCACCAGATCGTAGTTGCCCTCTTCGGTGTAGAACTTGACGGCGAAGCCCCTTGGGTCACGAACCGTGTCCGCCGAGCCTCGTGCCCCAACCACCGTAGAGAAGCGGGCGAAGACAGGTGTCTGCTTTGCCGGATCCTGGAGGAAGTTGGCGCAGGTATATCTCTCCATACTCTTAAATACCTGGAAGTAGCCATGGGCTCCCGCACCCTTGGCGTGAACTACGCGCTCGGGGATTCGCTCGCGGTCGAAGTGCGCCAGCTTCTCAATGAGATGCACGTCCTGCAGCAACACAGGTCCACGCTCACCCACAGTCAGTGAATTCTGGTTGTCGCTGACCGGGACCCCTTGATTCGTGGTGAGGTGCTTATCTTTCATGACGTCCTCCTTCCTTCCCCAATTCTGCCAGACTAGTGATGGAGTAGAAATCCCCGCATTGTTGAGACCACCTCGCTTCTGCCGATAGTGTGCCGAAGCTCAACAATTCAGCTTTTTATTGAAGTAAACCGATGAAGCCGGCCTCGAACCCTTTTAATGCACTCGCGCCGTATCCTTCGAGGGTGGCCACGCGAGGGTCATCGGAAAAAAATCTCCCCGGCCAACTTAACTCTCGTCGATGCTGGCGGGGAATTTTTGGTATCGTCCCCTAAGTAGGCCTGAGGGGACGATACCTGCCGACACCGCTTCCCGCCGCGAGCTGTCGCCAGGGAGAGGCACAGCGTAGTCCAGCGTGACGTGCCCCTCGTCCACCTCTGTGCTTTCGATGAACGATCTGAGAAAATGCCCTTCGCCGCCATATATTACCCCCCTCCGAGAGACTTTTCAAGTCCTTCACATGGTCTTTGAATCGTCGGTAAAAATGGGGCACCGTCGGGGCGAGGGCTATGTGAAATCGGGGATGTCAAGCGATTCCCATCGGCGAAACAGCCCTGCTCTCACGCTGGTCTTGTGCCCTCAACCTGATCGTAGACAGCCGTGCCAAATACAGATGCCCGATGCGTATGCTATAATTCGCGGCAGGGTGAATAGCAATGGCTGAACTGACAGACCGGGAAAGAAAAGCACTGCTTGACCCGGCAAAGAAAATCCGTACCTACAAGCTCATGCAGGCCATGGGGTATGCAAGGCTTGTCAAGAAGGCCAAAGACGAACGAACCGGGCAAATCCTAGCCGAGCTTAGCGCCAATGAACTCAAGGACTCCGAATACTGGTCACACAAAATCGTGGGATTGGCGGATGAGGGTGAGCATTTGCCCAGGGCTTATTCTGTGAACCTAAGGGTCGGCCTCATGATGGGTATTCTCGGCACCAGGGGTTTCTTTGAGTGGGTTATGATCGCCGAGGATGAGAGTATCGGAGACCTGTCCATCCAGGCTGGAAATATCAGCGACGTGGCTACTTCGGAGGAATGGATCAGAGTCGCCTCGGATGAGCGGCTGCACATAGAGAGGGTGAAAGAAGAGGTGTTGGGGATGGAAGGGTGGGAAATGGGAGGAGGTGGTGGGGTAAGAGATGTCATTTTTGGCGCCAACGACGGCCTGGTTTCAATACTGGCGCTGGTGGCCGGGGTCTACGGGGCAATCACCGAGAGTTACCCCATTCTGATAGCCGGTATCGCCGGAGCGGTCGCCGGGGCTATCTCCATGGGTGCTGGCGCTTACCTCTCGTCGAAATCCGAGAAGGAGGTGACGAGGAAAGAGAGTGAGCGCAAGGGGATCAGAAAGAGGGGAACCCCTGAGGAAGAAAGGGGGGAGCTGGCCAGGTTCTACCAGACGAGAGGGTTCAAGAAAAATGAGGCTGAGGCTATGGCGAGTAGAGTAGCTTCAGAAATGGAATTGTCATCGGAATATAGCATTGGAGAAGAGGTTGGATTGACATCGGAAGGAGGGTGGCCTCCCATCAAAGCGGCTGCCTTTACCGGACTATCGTTTGCCATCGTATCTCTTATTCCAATCCTGCCCTTCGCCTTCATGGAGGTAAACCTGGCGGTGCTCACGGCGGCGCTCGCCAGTATAGCCTGTCTCTTCGTGGTTGGGGCCAGCAAAGCCATCTTTACCAGACAAAGCTGGATTCGGAGCGGACTGGAGATGATGACTATTGGGGTGTTAGCATCAGCGGCAACCTATGCCATAGGAATGTTAATCCCTGTATAGTCTTGAACCTTATTTCCGGGCCAGCCCTGGTCTACTTTTTTCTACCAATTCCTCCGGCTTGTGAACGACGAAACGCTGGTTATTTATACTTACGATGCCGGCGTCCTGGAGGTCGCGCAACAAACGCCTGACTGTTGTGGTGCTCACTCCTACCATCCCAGCCAGCCCGGCCACAGTCAGCGGAATCGAGATATCCCACCCCTGCTGCGTTTCGCTGCCGTGGGTACTCGCTAGCTGCAGCAGCGTCCTGGCAAGGCGAGCCTGTGGTTTGACTGAGATGATACTTTCTAGCTGAGAATCGAGTTTGCGAATCCGTTGCGCCAGCACACCGAGTATACGGACTGCAACATCGGGATAACACGTAAGAAAATCCAGGAAGTCCCCCCGTTCCAATGCCAAAGTCTCCGTAGGCTCCATGGCGGTAGCGGTGGCGGAGCGAGGATGCTCATCCAGCAAGGCCAGCTCGCCAAAGAAATCGCCAGGCCCCAGATGGGCCAGGAATAAATCCTCTCTCTCCTGCGAAGGGATGCTCAGCTTGACGCTGCCGGTATTGATCATGTGGAACGTGGAACCAACGTCATCCTTGTGAAAGATGGTCTCGCCCTTACGGTAGAGGCGTCTTGTGAGCTGGCGGGAGAGCGTAGAGAGGTCGTCCGCAGGGATAGACGAGAAGAGGGGTATGCCTTTCAGTGTGCCTCGTAGTGCCTCAACCCGGGCTTCATCTTGTCCGTAGGCGCTTTGGACGAACTGCCTCATTACACCGGGATCGAAATGCCTCGCAGATTTGATGGTGGGGCTGGGTTCTATGGGGACTTCGATCCTCGTCGGCCTCACCTTGGGGTGCTTCACAAGGTTCATGAATTGCTTCTCTTCCGAGGTCTCGATCTTTATCACGCTGTCGGCGATGCTCATCATGGCCACCAGGTCCTCAGCCCTGCTACAGCCTTCATCCATCACAGCCACCACGGAGTTCCCTTCGGCAGCGAACCTCACCAGACAGAGCCTCATGAATCTGAACACCTCCTCTTTGTTGAAAAGGTAGGGGGATGTCAGCGAATCAAAGGCGAGCAGGATGTCCGGCCTGCCGAGCTTCTCCTGCAGTTTGACGATAGCCATGCTTATGCTGTTTAAGTCCTCACAGTTGGCGCATACGGTGTCCGGGCACTCTCGAGCTGCCAAACCTACCGTCTGGGCGAAGGCATCGACAAAGTTGAGCGCCGCAGCCTCACCCATGCCCTTCTCCGTTAGAAGCCTCGTGACAGCAGAGGGACTCTGCTCGGTGGTAACGAATATGACGGGTCTATCTGTAGCTATGCCATTGAGCACTACCTGGTGGCAGAAGGTGGACTTTCCAGCTCCTGGGGGACCGACCAGCAGGGTCACGCTCTCCTTGGGTAATTCCTGTATTTCGGCTAATGGCGAGCCTCTTTTCTCCATGTGCCCACCCCCTCCTATCCAGACTGCTCACATTGCTCGATGTGGATTCCCCTGCTCCCGGAGGCCCGGATAGCAAGATGAGACCTTTATCGAGCGGTTCTTGTATCTCAGCGAGAGACACCTTCCTCCTCCCTACTTGAAAACAGTCAGGGTAGGATACACTTCTATTCCTCCGCTGGTTATATTATACGGGCGTGGCTGGGTGTCAACCTCCAGTCCACGCATTTTCTCTACCTGAAACATTCGTGTCAACCTATCATCCTTCATAACGGTGCGCAGCAGGATTACCCCTTGAGCCAGATATTCCTCGAATTGATGCTCCCTTTCCAATCCTGTCCCTCTCAGCTCGGAGATAAGGAGATTGGTACAGGCAGTCTTTCTGAAGTCAGCTATCAAGTCTCTCATAGCATATATGCGCTCAACTTCGTCGGGGTACTGGAGTGTGAAGATGGTAATGGGGTCGATGACCATCCTCTTAGCTTGAATCTCTTCTACGCCCATCCTGACCGCTTCGAGCAGCTTGATCAGCTTGAACTCCTTCATTCCGAGTTGGATGATCCCAACTTTTTCCGAGGTCGCCGCCCGAACTGGAGAGACATTTATGAAGGCGAGCTTTCCCTCTCTCTCAAGCTGGTCTAAATCCCACCCGAATTTGGACATGTTCTTCTTCACATCCTCAGGGTCTTCGTCAAGCGAAATATATATACCCGGCTCGTTGTGCTCCGTAGCCCCTTTATATAAATACTGCATAGCGAAAGTGGTCTTCCCACTACCAGGACCTCCGGCAATTAAGATGCTGTGCCCCCTCGGTATGCCCTTCTCTCCAAGGATTTTATCGGCACCAGGAATACCTGTTGGAACATAATCAAGCATCACATCAACCTTTTAGATTATTTCTATACTCATATGAGTTTGGTTCATTATAAATGCACGGGGAGGAGATAACAATAAATCAGTCGGTGAAGCGGGGAGAACAGCAGCAATGGTGGGTTGAGAAGGTGCAATTCGCCCAGGTATCACGCCTGGATGTGCCCCGGACTTGCTGGGGCTCGGCGGGGCGTAAATACCTGTGGAGCACCCGGGGCGGAGGAGGACTCCTCCCTTGGCCAAGTGAGCATCGCCGTGGACGGGATAGCAGCCGCATTCACTGTCTGCCGTGGCGCCGTACGCTTCTGGTGACGGTGCCGGGCCGGTGCTGTTTGCCTACAAAGGCAGACCCACCGCCTTGAGCATGCCCATGTTCGTGCAGTGGTGAAAGAAGAGGAGATGGCAGCCAGAGTGAAAGCAGCGCACCCAGCGCTGTTTGACCTCCTCACTCAACAAAACAAGCTTATGTGACCTCAGCTGCACATCCTGGGCTTGTGTTACCTCGTGGTATGCACTGTTACTCTTCAAAATGCCATGTCTGGTTTCCAAATCTCCCAGACGTGGCCAGCCCTTGTCAACGTCTCTGTCTCTGGCGGCAAGGTCGGCTTGCCGGGTTGCCACCCTGAAGGCATGAGTTCACCTGTTTTCTGATGGTGCTGGAATGCCGCTAATTGACGTAGAACTTCAGCTACGTTTCTTCCGACCGGTGGAGTAAGAACCTCCATAGCCTGGACAACCCCTTCTGGGTCTATGAGGAAACGACCACGAACGTCCACTCCCTTCTCTCCATCATACACTCCGTATAGAGTGCCTATCTTTCCCCCAGGGTCAGAAATCATGGGATAGGGGATGCCACCCTCTACCATCTTGGAGAGCTCCACTTCTTGCCACACTTTGTGGGAGAAGTTGCTATCGACACTGACTGCTAACACCTGTACTCCTAGCCCTTGAAATTCAGGATACTTGACGGCAACTGCCGACAACTCAGTCGGTCAGACACAGGTGAAATCGGCGGGGTAAAAGCAAAGCATCACCCAGTTGCCCCGGTAATCGGAGAGCTTGATCTCCTTGGCTGTGCCCTCGTGGAATGCCTTGGCGGCAAAGCCAGGCGCCTCTTTACCCACTTGAACGCTCATTTTCGTCTCCTCCCCTAGAAGGTAATTGGATGATAACGCAACTCACCTGTTCAATCAAGTGCAAGCCCATCGTCCAAGACCCACGAACGTATCGAGGTAGTCATTGTCGGGCCCCGGCTGATTAAGTATGTGACCCCCGATGCTCACGACACGAGCCGACACTGCCGAAATCCTGTCGAATGGCCGGTCGGGAAGCACACGTTCTTCTCCAACCACGGTTCGCTACCGCCCAATTACTGAAGACGTACAGGTGGTATTGTCACACTCTGAACCTCGCGTCTGACCTCTCTTTCCACGCCCGCGTGGACTTCCCTGAACACCAGCCTATCCGTTCGACTTCCCGCCAGTCAAAATCTGGCACATACGGCTTGATGTCCAGGAGAGGGGTGCCATCAACAACGTCCACATCTTCAATATCGAGAAGGTTGTTCTCTATCGCAACCAATCGCACCACGGAAATGCCAATCGGGTTTGGTCGTGCCGGTGCCCTTATGGCAAATATCCCATGGGTCTCTTTCTCTCCCAGGAAAGGCATGGCCTGTAGTGCGTAACCCTTTACCAGGTGGAAGTGATAGAGTAGCATTATGTGAGAGAACCCGCCGATGTCTTTGAGACCAGCACAGTACTGCTCATACACCTCCACCGTCCCCTCTATGCCTTGAGCGCCACAGGGCTGTATCGGCATCCCTTCCACTTCTTTGAACGGTGAGTGGATGACACCTATCGGCCTATATGTTATGGTTCCCATGCTAATTCCTCTAGCTACCACTCATGGTGAGACCCTTTCAACACCGTGACGTAGTTGTGGTGAACACTGGTATGCGAACGGTGGCCACCAGCGGGCTCAGCGATGACGGCAGTCTCTCCGGGTAGTCACAGCGAGCCGGGACGAAGCAGGGCTGTCCGTTCTGCTCCTCAAGTATCTCCCTCCCCGTCTCGGAGAGCAGCAGCTCGATGAACTCCGCCGCCAGCTCACTATTCGGCGCATTCTCGGTGATGGTAATGCCATAGACGATGGGCGCCCCCACCTGGGCTTCGTAAGTCGGAGGAGGGCCGGCTGATTTTACTATCTCTACGGAGGCTTCCGCGTAGAAGTCCTCGTAGCTTATGCCGGAGTCTCCAATCTCCCCTGTCTGGGAGAGGTTTATGGCACCATCGAGGTCGATGAAGTTCAACCCATGCTGCACAGCCACGGAGCTGTACTCGAAGGCATAGTCCAGGTCGCCGGACTGGAGCAGGGCCACCAGGTCAACCGACTTGGACCTTACTATTTCCTGGCCCTGGCTCGCTCTGCCCCGCTCATGCTCGCTGCCCGGGATGCAGGCGTCATAGAGCCCGTCAGCGTCGGGGTCCGGGGTGAGCCCAAACTCAGCGGCCTGGTCGTAGTAGTACTCCTCTGCCAGCTGAAACACCATGAGCGTCCTGTAGCCGCAAGGGTCATCATCGGGGTCGCTGTGCCCCCAGGTTACCTCGCCGCTGCCCAGCACGTGATACCACATTTCGCTGCCGTTCTCTATCTCGTCGGCGTAGGGCGCACCGTCCCGGTAGCAGAGGACCATCTTGTTGCCGGCGAAGATGATGTTCCAGTCTGCATAACCAGGCTCGTAGAGCCTTTCCGGTATCAGCTTATAGTCAGCGGAGGCTATTATGTCGGGAGGCGCTTCCCCCGCCTCCTCCCTCGTTATGGACTTGTTTATCATCGCAGCGCTGCCGCCCGACTCGCACAGGACGTCCACATCGGGATGAGTCTCCTCGAACTCGGCTTCCATCTGGCTGAAAGGCACAGACAGGCTGCCCGCATGGTAGATCGTAAGGACCTCTGTTCTGGCCTCCTTGCCACAACCGCATCCAAACAGCGAGGTCAGGGCCAGGACCAGGGCCAGGGCCAGGACTATCGGGGTAGCTTTTACCGTTCTGTGTTTCACGGTCTCAATCCTCCTTGCTAAAACACGTGTATCGCCGACGCCTTAAATGTTATCCATACCTTGTCCTCCTTTGTGAAGTCCAGCTCCTCGAAGGCCTGCCTGGTAACCAGGCATACGAAGGCCGGTGGGACATCTACCGTCACGTACAGCACGGCACCCTTGTCGAAAATGCTGGTGACAGCGCCCTCGAAGCAGTTCCTGGCCGTGGACTTGAGTGGCTCCCTCGAGATGAAGATGTCCTCGGGGCGGAGCGAGAGGTGTACTCTCCCCCTCAGCCCTGTTAGTGTCGCCAGCCTGACGTCGCCGATGTCGACCTGGACATAGTCATCATCGCCCTCCTCTATCACGCCGCTGAAAACGTTGCGCGACAGGGCGAAGTTCGCCACGAACTCCGAGTTCGGGCGGCGAAGCACATCCTCGGGCGTCCCTATTTGCGCTATTCGTCCTTCGTTCAGCACGGCGACGCGGTGTCCGAGGGCGATGGCCTCCTCGAAATCGTGGGTGACATGGATGATGGTCACCTTCAGCCTGCGATGTACCTCGACCAGCTCCTGCTGCGTCCTCTCTCTGGTCTCGGGGTCGAGGGCACTCAGGGGCTCATCGAGCAAGAGCACGGCAGGCTCCGTGACCAGGGCACGGGCCAGCGCCACCTTCTGCTTCTCACCCCCGCTCATGGTGGTAGGGTCTCTTTGGAGCAACTCGGTGACGCCCAGCACCTCGGCTATGCCCTGAACCCTGGGCCTGATCTCCCTCCTAGGGCATTTCATCGCCCTAAGCCCGAAGGCGATGTTATCCTCCACAGAAAGATGGGGGAAAAGGACCTGCTCCTGGTAAACCATGGCGATGCCCCTCTTCTCCGGCTTGAGCCTGGTGATCTCCTTGCCGTCGACGGAGACGGTTCCGCGGAGGATGGGGTAGAGCCCGGCTATGGCCTCCAGGAGCACGGTCTTCCCCGCACCGGTGGGTCCCAGGATGATGAAATACTCCCCCTCATCGACATCGAGGCTGATGTCCTGAAGCAGGAAACTGCCAAGATTTACCTTGAGACCTCTGACCTGGATCAAGACTTCTTTCCTTTGAGAGCGAGCATCCTCAGCGTCACAAAGGTGACGAGCGATATCAGTATTACCAGCACGGCCACCGGGCGGGCATAGTCCAGCCCGAATTGATTGAAGCGGTCAGCGACCAGGATGGGAGCAACCACGGGGTGCTCTCCCATGAAGGGCACATGATAGGCCAGGATGAGCACAGCGCCGAATTCGCTCACGCCCCGGGCCCACATCATCACTGAGCCAGAGAAAATGCTCCTCCAGGCCAGCGGCAGCGAGACGCGGAAGAAGACCCTCCAAGGCGAGGCGCCCAGGGTCCGGGCTACCTTCTCCAATCTCACGTCCACCGCCTTGAAACCATCCCTGGCGGAGTCGATGAGGAAGGGGACGCTGACGAACATCATGGCGATGACAACCCCGGCAAGGGCATCAACAAAGGTAATCCCTATAGAGCCGAAGAGCTTCCCCATGAAGAACTGCCTTCCGAAGACGAAGAGCAGCGCGATGCCGGCTGCCGAATGAGGGATCACAATGGGCACGTCGATGAGCCCTTCCAGGAACCGCTTACCCCGAAAGTCGTGGCGGGCCAGGAGGTAGGAGAGCGGGATACCCAGGAGTAGCCCCACTGCTGTAGCTATCAAAGCGGCACAAATGGTGAGCAGGATCGATGAATAAACCTCCGGGTCGAGGAGGGTGTCCCACAGAATCCCCAGTGACGAGGAGGTCGCCGTCTTTACCAGGGGGGCCAAAATGAACAGCAGCATGAGGATGCCGAGCACTATAAAGACTATGCTCATGCTGTCCAGTCTCACCCTAGAGAGAAGTCTACTCATGCCCCTTCTCCCATCTGAGGAATCTCATGGTGCCCAGCGCCTTCACGAGCAGAAGCGACGGGGAAAAGGTAGCAGTGAGAAAGAAGTAGCGCTTCGCAGAAGGAAGCGCTATCTGACTTTGCAGAGATACCATATACTTCTCCTTTCCAACTACGGGAGGCGATACCATTTCTAGCATCACCCTATCGGCCACCCTCCATGGACATGGCCTTTAGGACAGGTGGCTCGGAGAACCCTTTAGTCTATTTCAAGAAAGCCGTCGCACCCGTTCGGGAGGTGTCATAGCCACGCACACTGTCTACCACCTTTCTGAGACCTTCACTCCCACTACTCACTCAAAAGGGTGCCAGCAATGGCCCCCCGTAATCCGCTACTGGGAAGACCAGGCCGTATCTCTCCCTGATCAGCGGGAGGAAGCCGAGGCCAGGAGGTGCGCGCAGATGCCTCGATGCCCAGCCCGACATCGGCCTCACCCCGAGCGCTATAGTCTATTCGCTGCGACGAGTTGCTTTACCTGCTCGGCTATCTGCCTGTATGGGGGGGCCTGGCTGGCTCCATCGAGGTGTGTTGCGAGCATCGTCTTGTACCACTTGAGCTATATCAATTATAACAAATCCGCCGAAGAAGGCAATACCTGATCTCTGGGGGAATACTGTGTCTCTCGGCTGAAAGCAAAGGTGTGTCATCACGCAGTTCCCACCACGGGCCTGTGCCAGAGTGGACAGACGTGAATATCACAAACGCGGGGAAAGTGACATTGCTCTGGCCAGGGCGGCTCCGGTCGGTCAAATGCCTGTGGTTGGGCTCGTCCATAGCCCTGAAATGACAGGATCACAGTGGCGAATCTGCGACCAAATTCAGACGTTGGTGGAGAGGTGTGCTAGGGTTGCTCATCGGTGGCCATGAGTAAATCGAGGATCTCCTCCTGGGTGAGGTCAGTATCTCGCGTAAATACCATGGACATCGGGTGATCGAACACCGTGAATGTCTCATCGGCATAGCCCATGTTGATGGCAATGCCCCCGGGATAGCACGACTCCAGACCCTCGGGCACAGGGAGGCCCGGTCGATTGAACGTGTCATCTACTATTGTAACGCCCCAGAGGCTTGGATAGGAGGTGGCACAATAGACCAGCTCGAAGCCAAGCTCCCCTGAGAAGAGGAGCTCGTAGTACCTGGAGCTATACGGGTACCGCTCTGTGAGCCTCCCAACGGTACCATACACCCTGTTCGTCAGGATGATGATGTAGTCGGCCTCGTCTATCTGCTGTGCCATGGCGGCCATCTTCTCCGGTGTGTCCGGGTCGAAGAGGCGAAGCCTCTCTACATGATACGGGCCCAGGTAGAGCAGATGCTCCCAGTCCTCCACGGCGGCGACCTCGTCCGGCTCTATCGTGGCGTTTGCCCACTCGGTGGCCTGCACCACTGGATGGGGCTGAGCGTAGATGCTGACGTGGGCGATGGAGTAGAACACAGAGGCCGCAACGACGAGCACAGTCAGACCGACCACAGACATCCGCCACCTGCCGCGCAGTCGCTGGTACGCGAAGTCAAACAGGCGGGCAGCGAGCAGGCACAGGAAGGGGACGAGCGGCAGCATGTAGCGAATGAACTTGGCCTCCATGGTGCCTACGACCAGGAAGTACGGCAGTATCCACGAGAGCAGCAGGAGGTCGCACTTGTGGCGGTGTTTCGCTGCGTAGCCGATGGTGAAGAGGAGGGCCCCCCACGCAGCGATCGACAGGGGCAGGCCCATTCCCCAGATAGAGAGGTTCCTGATGTGGTAGAGGAACGGGGTGGTATCGATGAACTGCCGCGTCCACGCCAGGTCCGAGGCCCCGGTGATCACGGCATCCCTGTTGAAGTTGGTATCGGCTATAAACGTGTCCCAGTCGATGAAGATATACGGCTCGGCAACGGCAACCGTCACCGCCGCGACGACGGCCACGCTGGCCAGCCCCAGGAGGCTGCCCTTGATGGTGCCTGCGCGGAACGAAGACCTGGCGAGGCCGTCGCCCTCGAAGCACCGCAGCACGTAGGCGGTTACGATCACCGCGACCAGGACGAACGCGGTCATCTTGGTAGCCACCGCCAGGCCCAGGCCGATGCCAATGGGCAGGGCGACCCAGAAGGTGCGCCTGGTGCCGTTGCTCATGGCCCGTACCGACAGCAGGACGGTCAGGGCTATGAAGAAGGTGAGCATCGAGTCGACGGTGCAGAAGTGGGCCTGCTGGATGGACAGCACAGTGAAGGTGGCAAAGAGAGCGGCCAGGATGCCCACCCTGTTGCTGTAGAGGCGTCTCCCCAGCAGGAATACGAGCAGTATGGTCCCGGTATCGAGCACGGCATTCATGCCGCGGCCCACCAGCCTCAGATCGAACTCAGACAGGCTCTCGTTGAAGTTGGACAGTATGCTGCCGACGGCCTTCAGCAGATATATCGGCAGGCTCCCATAGCCGAAGAAATGAGGGTTGAGCGGGCTCTCATCCGGGTTTAGGAGCTGGGACAGTGACGGGGGCCAGTCCGGCAGGTGGATGCGCCAGGCCGCTGCCAGTATCGAGTGCTCGTCGGGGTGCAGGATCTGGCCCTGGTCCCAGACGATGCCGTACAGGCGAAGGCAGAGGGCACACAGCAGCAGTGCCCCCATGACTATGGCCACTCGAACGCCGGGGCGAGAGATATATGCCTTTACCTTCTGGTACATCGCAGCCCTACATCGATGACCTCTCCATGAGTGAGAGAGCACCCCACGGCCGGGAGAGGGGCCAGCCTATCACGGGTATCCACGCTGTACGCACCCGCTAGTAGCTGCGAAACAGGCTGCCCCACTCAGTCTCCATGAACTGGTGCACCCTGCGCCTGCCGATCAAGGGATACCACAGATAATCGTGGTATACGCCCGAAGCGAGGATACACAGGTTGAAGAACCAGGTCCGAAACAGCAGAGGCTCGATCACACTGGCGCGAAGCAGCCTGTCGAAGAATATGACCGGGCTCTTGCTGGTGTGAAAGTGGAAGTCGACGCCGGAGATGTCCTCGCCAACGACCTCTATGCCGCCGGGGTCGCCTGTGCCTAGCCCCATATCGTGGGCCGTCTTTATCTTCGGTATGTGCAGGGGCTGAAACCCCATCATCTGAGATGCTATGGCGTCGATAGAGACCATGTCACCGCTGGCCAGGATGTAGTTCATTATCCGGGGCACCATGGTACGGGGGCCAGCGCCATCCCCGCATACCGTTCCATCCGTTACGGCGAACATCCCGGTGTGTATCTCTCTCTGTATGGTGAGCAGGTCCACCAGCACCTCGTGTATGTAGGTGTGACAGTGGTGGCGTGCCTCCTGGAGCAGGCCGCCGAAGGCGTTTTTCATCGCCCCGGTCATGACAGCATGCCCGTGGGTCTTCATGGTCGGCAGGTGAAGCACGTTGGTCCCCAGGAATGGCTCTGGTATGGTGAGGTGGGGAAAGACCTTGGTATCGAGGACGAGCAGTCTCTCTTGGGGCCGGTACGGTACCCAGGACACGCCCTCCAGGGGGACCAGCTCCACATCGTACTTCTTGAGCACGGGCAGCCACTTGTTGCCCGTCGCCCCCTTCATGACATTGGTGACCACGGTCTTGTTCTCCATGGCCACTATGTCGGTATAGCCGTCATCGCGCAGTGTCTTGAGCACGCCCTCGAGCTGCCACGGCTCGGTGGAGCAGGCAGGGAAGTAGAGGGACCAGGAGAGGTTCAGCTTCACTATCGTCCGCCTGTCCCTGGGCAGGTACGACTCATAGTCTGCCAGGTGCATCAACGCGGTGTAGTCCGCCAGCACGGTCTCAGGCGACGTTTTCATCACGGCTACTTTGGACATATCACGCCTCCACCTCTTTGGTCTCTGAACCCATCGTCCTGGCGAATATCGCCAGGGCGACGGCACCGATAGTCATGCCGAACCACAGGGTGCACACCCTTATCACGATGGTCGCGGCCACAGACAGCGCGACGGGCAGGCCCTGTAGCACCAGCAGGCCGGCGATGGAGCCCTCGGCCACACCCAGCCCGCCGGGGAGCATCGACAGGGCTCCAGCCACCGACGAAAACGAGAATACGAACGTGGACTCCAGGAGCGATGGCTCCCAGCCGAATCCGCCTATTACGAAGTATAAGGCCACGCACTCAAAGAACCAAGAGGTGACGCTCAATCCAATAGCGATGAGCAGGCTCCTCCAACTGAACAGATGATAGGCGCTCAAGTACATGGTGTTGAGGTTGTCTGCGTAGCGGCGAACGACGCGTACCCTGGCAACGAGGCCGAGCAGCCTGGTGCAGAGGTCTCTCTGCCGTATCAGAAGGACGAGGGCAGCGACGATGAGGAGGCTGGCCAGCAGCAGCCCCTGGCCGTACCTGAAGGACGCCAGCCCTATGCCGGCCAATAGGGTGAGCCCGATCACATCGGTGGCCCTCTCGGCAAACACTATGGGTATCGACCTGCTCATCTCGGTCCCGTCATCTTGCTTGATGAGGTACGATTTGAAGACCTCTCCCAGCCTCGCCGGGGTCATCGACATCGTCATGCCGGAGAGAAATATGAGCACGCTCTTGCCCACCCGCAGCCTGATCCCCAGCTGCCTCAAGTAGTACTCCCACTTGAAGAACCTGAAGACGTAGTTCACCAGGGTGAGGCCGAGGATCAAGGGTATGTAGGCCCAGGTGAAACCGGCAAACGCCGCTCCGAGCTCGTCGAGGTCGACGAAGGCCAGCAGGGCTAGCATCACTACTATGCCCAGTACGATGAGGAGTAACAACCTCCTGGTAGCGTTACGAGACATGATAGATGCCTTAACCCCCCACCTGGCCTGACATACCAGAGGCGAAACGGCCTGGTAGAAGCCGGTGCCCTCACCGAGGGGGCGCCTGCGGTGCGCTCCAGGCACCACCCCCCGGTACCTACCCAAGATAGATGATCAAGGTGACACTCGCCGCCCATAGCAGGCAGCAGGCTATCAACGGCCCATCGTGGAGCACCTTCGTGATAGGGTCTTCCTCCGTGGAGGGCAGGTATGCCAGGTAGAGATAACGGAAGACCCCATATATGGCTATCGGCACGGACAGCACGAACAGCGTCCCAAACTTGTCTGCGGTCGTTGGCTGCAGGACGTAGATGAGATAGACGCCGAGGGTGAGTGTAGCTGTGATGGCCATGACGAGGTCGAGCAGTTGCCCGTTGTAGCGAGCGAGGACCGGCCTCGAGATATCGGCCTGCTGCGCGGCGTTCGAAAGCTCACTGCGCCGCTTCGAGGCCGCGAGCAGGAGGGCCAGCATGCCGGTGGCCACCAGGAGCCAGGATGAGAACTCCACGTTTATGACTACGGTCCCTCCCGCTACACGCAGCACCAGGCCAGTGGCAATGCACAGTATGTCGAGGAACAGGATGTTCTTAAGGGCTACACTGTAGAGCAGGTTCAGGCCGATATAGGTGACGGCAACGACGCCGAACATGGGCTCCAGCCAGAAGGCGACGGGGAGGGAGCAGGCAAAGAGAAAGAGCGCAAGGACCAGTGCCGACCTCGACGAGACCGCACCCGATGCCATGGGCCGGTCTCTCTTGCGGGGGTGATTCCGGTCCCACTTCAGGTCGCGTATGTCCAGCACTATGTAGACGCCGCTGGACAGGAGACAGAAACAGAGGAAGGCACCCGCGCTCTTGTACAGCAGGCCGGGGTCGAGCAGGCTCTGTGAGAATACGAGCGGGATGAAGATGAGGACGTTCTTCGCCCACTGGTTAATCTTGAGCAGCCGTGCCAGCAGCAGCAGCCTATTCGACCACGACAATAAACGTTACCTCTCGCAGCGCGGTAGCAGTGACCGCGCCGGGTTAGGCTACTATCGCAAATTTCATATACCGTGTCAATACCGACCTCCAGCGGAGCCGCACAGCCCTCGTCGAGGTGCCTGCCCCTTGCCCCTCACGGCTGCCCGGCCGACTCCGATGACAAATGCTATCAACTCTACCCAGCAAGTGGTACAATCACTGGGGCAGGCCAGAAGGACAGGGGCCTAAGGCCATGCCGGGGACACTACAGGAGGTGAGCGACCATGGACTACGAGATACTGTATCAACCCTCCTACTCTCTGGCCAGGATTACGATGAAGGCGGGAGAGGCCATTACCGCTGAGGCTGGGGCCATGGTATCGATGTCGCAGGGGATCACCGTGGTAACCGAGGCGAAAGGGGGGCTTCTCTCCGGGATCAAGCGCAGCTTCCTGGGCGGTGAGAGCTTTTTCTTAAACACCTTCAAAGCGACCAGCCAGGGTGAGATAACCCTGGCCCCACCTCTGCCCGGGGACATCGTACATTTCCAGCTGAATGGCGAGACCATCTTCGTGCAGTCGTCATCCTACATGGCCTCGTCGCCGGACATCTCGGTGGACACGAAGTGGGCCGGGGCCAAGGGCTTCTTCGCCAAGGAAGGGCTCTTCCTGCTGAAGATACAGGGCACCGGCGACGTCTTCCTCTCCAGCTATGGCGCCATCCACCTGGTACAGCTTGGCCAGGGGGAGTCGTACACGATAGACAATGGGCACATGGTGGCCTTCGACCAGAGCGTCACCTACAAGGTGAAGCGGGTTGGGGGGCTCAAGTCAACCCTGTTCAGCGGTGAAGGGCTGGTGTGCTCCTTCACCGGGCCCGGCCGGCTGTTCATGCAGACGAGAAGTGAGGACGCCTTCCTCTCCTGGCTGATCCCTCACCTGCCGAAAGAGAGGGGGTCCTCCGGGGGAGGCAGGGGGGTAAGCCTGAGCCTCGGACGCTAGGCCCGCGCCCGGCAATGGACCTCTATGCAGCCGTGGGGCGGTGGCGATTGCGGCCGCCCCCCGATAGTACGGGTGACGCCCTCCTGCCTGGGCGTCGGCGGGGTGCCTCCATACCCTGTTCTCAAGGACGGGCCCCGTGCCGCCGCCGGGAAATTATGGTAATATAGGCTGTGAGCACCGTGCCGGTGCACTGGGTACCATCTAGTGTCGGGAGTGTCGTGTGGAGACCTGGGACGAGAGGATACGGCACGCCGTCGAGCAGACGGAGGTACTGCGCTTCCCCAGGCAGCACCTGGCCACCTTCGGCACCACCAACATCAACTACTACCTCCTGACAATGCCGGTGTATGCCGAGACGGTGAACGCGGACGAGACCGTCGTCCGCGAGGGCAAGGTGAGCGCCGAGAGGCCGCGTATCGTGACGCCCTACTACCTGACCAGGCTCGAGGGGTTCGGCGAAAACGCCCAGAGATACCTGGAGATGGTGATAGGGGCGTATGGCCCCCATGTCCCGGGCCTCCTCTACAGCTACAGAAACGAGCAGAGGGAGCTCTCCATCGTCTCTGACCGCCTCGACGTGGTGGCGGGCAGGCTCGGCGACATGATAGATAAGAGCGGCGACAGCCTGGCAGCGGTGATACAGGGCGTCGACGAGCTGTGGGACGTCTCCCTGCTCAAGTTCATCTCCGAGCTTACCGAGGGCTCGCTGCAGAGCAATATCGCCGAGTTCAACCGCAGCGGCCTCCTCGATATCGACCACGCCGGCGTCCCCAGGGAGGCCAGGTACAGGGTCGAGTGGCTCTTCCAGCAGGTTGCGAAAGGGGAGTGTGAGCCGTCGGAGCTCAAGAGAGAGCTCGACAGGTGGGGCCTCTTCCCCGAATACGAAGACCGCTTCTTCAAGCTGTTTCGCAGGAGGCAGTGATCGCCCGTGACCGGGCTTCGGGCCCGTCACCCACGGTCGAAGGTGCGCCCGCAGGCAAGACAGAGGGGGATGAGAAGACATGAGTGAAGAGCTGGGAAGGATCGAGAAGCCATCGGCAGAGCGCTTCCGCGAGGGAAGGAAGCTCTACCTCGTTCCCCTGATCTACCAGGGCACCGAGGCCCCCGGCGAGTTCGTGGAGAGGTTCGAGCTCTACTGGCAGCAGGTGGCAGAGCACATCGCCAACCTGGAGGCCAGCATAGGCAGGGCGGCCCACATATTCCACGAGTCGGTCACTGCGACTGGGGACGAAGGCCTCGAGCTCTTAAGGCGCCTGAACGAAAAGAGCTACCAGCTCTGCGCCCAGCGCTGCCAGGAGGGTACCCGCCTCCAGGCCACCGAGGACCGCGCCCTCTCCGACGAGTGCATGGACTGGGAGCGGTTCCTGCTCATGGGGTTCTTGAGCGCCACGGTGGCACAGAAGGTCTCCGAGCTCTACGTCGATGCCTCCCGCAGGAGGTACGAGCACATCGCCAAGAGGATAGACGAGGAGCTCGGGGTGGACGAGGCCGCCATCCTCTTCATCATGGAGGGGCACTGGGTGCAGTTCCCCAGCGACGTAGAGGTGTTCAGCGTGGCCCCACCTGCCCTCGACCAGATCCACCGCTGGCTGCGCGACCGCCAGGCGGGCGACGAGGGCACCGGCCAGTCGCCCTAGGCATGCGACATCCAGCCAGCCACCTGCCACACGGCTCTGGGCTATGCCAAGTCGTCCCCGGGCTGCGTGCCGACGGGCCTTGCGCCGCCTGCTGTGGGGTCACGAGGGCTCTCGCCCTGCTGCTACAAGCCCCCTAGTCGCTCTTGTGGCGCCTGGCCGCCGCCACCAGTGGTGCCACCGCGATCCACAGCGTGATCGTCACCAGCATGGACATGACGTAGCCGATGGTGGGCATTCCCAGGTCCGGGGCGATGACCCCCCAGAGGAGCATGAGGAAGAGGGCGCTCAGGAAGAAACCGGGTACCGCGGCGAATATCAGGAAGAAGCCCATGGGAACCCTCCTTGCACTATGACAGTAGCCTGCCTCACTATATAAGGGCACTCTTCTTAAGGCCCTGCTACCGATAGTACCATACCGGGGCGGCCCCAGCAAGATAGGGTGATGTGACGGGCGGCGCGCTGCCTGCCCCAGCGTTAGAGTGAGGCCCCCACGGGGCCCGCCCGGCGCTACCGTCAGCAGCCTGGCTCGCCGGCATGCCCGCAGCAGGCCTGGCGGTGCCACACCTTAAGGAAGCTGTTGTGCACAAACAGGAGGAGCTTCCGGCCCAGTGGTATGGGGGCCTTCAGATTGGCGAGGAAGTCTTTCCTCTCTGGCGTATCACCCAACGCTCGTCACCTCGCAATGGCAGCGCGCCCAGACTCGGCGCCGGAGGCCGCGGCCTACCTTCCTTTGTAGAGCGGCTCCCTCTTCTCGATGAAGGCCCGCACCCCTTCGGCGTGGTCCTCGGAGCTGAGCCCCAGGGGGGCACAGGCAGCCACTACCTCCAGGGCCTGGTCGAAGTCCATGGTGAGCCCCTGGTAGATGAGCATCTTGTCCAGCCTGATGGCTATCGGCGGCCCCTTGGCTATCTTGGCGGCAAGGGCCATGGTCTCGGCCTCCAGGTCTTCGGCAGATACCACGCGGTTCAAGATGCCGATGCGCTCCGCCTCGCGGGCATCGACGAACTCGGCGCCAAAGATGAGCTCGCAGGCCTTGGCCGTCCCCACCGCCCGCGGCAGGAGCCAGGTGCCCCCGGTGCCGGGTACTATGCCTATGCTGGTGAAGGCCACTCGGAAGCGGGCGCTCTCCGAGCCCACCCTGATATCGCAGGCCAGGGCCAGGTCGAAGCCGGCACCCACGGCGGCCCCGTTGACCATGGCGATGGTGGGGATGCCCAGCCCCATTACCCCCTTGGTCATGGCCTGGACGCCGCGGCGCAGCTCCTGTCTCATGCCCTCCAGCGACGCCCCGCCGAAGAGGCGGTCGCCCTCGTCGCCCCCCCTCAGGCCCCCATGACCTCTCAAGTCTGCCCCGGCACAGAAGCCGCGCCCCGCCCCGGTGAGCACCATGCACCTCACGTCGGGGTCGCCGGCCACTGCCTTGAGCACGGCCTCGAGGTCCAGCACGAGCTGCTGGTTTATGGCGTTGAGCCTGTCGGGTCGGTTCAAGGTGACGGTGGCGATGTGCTCTTCCTTCTTGAGGATAACGGTCTCCAGCTCCATCTGAAAGCCCTCCTCTGGAACTCGCTGCCAGCCTATACTATAGAGCGGCCGGCGGGGTGTCAAGCTCCGGGTAGCGCCCTGGTCTCCTGCCAGCTGGAACATCGCCGCGGGGCGGGGCCGATTTGCCTTTCACGCGGGGCATGCCCTATACTTCTAGGAGGTGGCCCGTGAGCCACCGAACTGGCTCTGGCTTGTGTGCGATGGAGACCGGGGGAGAAGGCGTCCTTGAGCGCTTGGGTGCCCGTGGCTGGACGGTGGCCGAGAACCACCCTCTGGCCACCTTACACGGCATGCGCCTGGACGATACTACGGTGCTGGCCCTCCTGGGGCCGATGAACAGGTTCGGCGCTCACTACCTCCAGCTCTTCCTTGAGCTCGACGAAGGCGTGAGCCAGGGGCCCGCTCTCGTCGGCCTCTTTCACCAGGGGCCATACCCCGCCTACAACTGGGTCGAGGTCATCTCTGTCGCCCGGCAGGTGCACTTCCCGGCCACGGGCAGCGCAGGGGCCGGGCTGCGTGACGTCACCGGGACGGGGATGGAGCAGGGGCTCTTCGCCGGCCTGGCCGGCCTCGTCCCACCTGGTGGCCACATGATGGCGGAGTACGAGAGCCCGCCGCGCTGGGAGACGGCGCAGGCGCTGGGCAGGGGCGTCCCGCCTGTGGCTACGCCTCTGGGCTACCTGCTGTACTCTGTCGGCTGCGGCGTTGGCTTCAGGGACTGGTACTTCGCTGAGGGCGGCACTGAGGGGCCACGCAAGCTCCAGGGGTTCAAGGCGCTGGACGAGGAGCACCGCCGGGTGAAGGCGGCAGAGATGGCAGTCGAGCTGCTGGGGTTCCTGCACCGGCCTGAAAGCGGGGATTACGGGGACGCGGACGAGGCGGCGCGGCAGCGGGCGGCGGCGACCCTGGCACAGATAGCAGCACTGACAGGCGGCTCTACCAGGAGGGAGATCGAGCTGGCCCTGGAACGGCAGGGACGGAAATAATGTGTGTCTCTTAAGGAGGTTGTACCATGGCAAAGAGGCGTGTAGACCCCGTCGATGCCCTGAAGCTGGCCATCGAGAGGGAACGGGGGGCGAACAGGTTCTACCGTGAGGCCGCCGATATGGTGGAGGACCCGAACGGCAAGAGGGCCTTCCAGTGGCTGGCTAAGCAGGAGCTCCGCCACGTGGCCAAGCTCCGCCAGCAGCTCAGGTCGGTCCTGAACGACGATACGTGGCTGGAGTGGAGGAGAAGGATAACTCCCATCGAGAAGGCGTTCTCTCCTATCTCGGAGGCCTCCGGCGACGTCAAGGTCAGCGACGCTGAGATAGATGCCCTGCGCCACGCTGTGCAGTCGGAGAAGGAGTCAGTTACGTTCTACAGGGAGGCCGCGGAGAACACGCCGGACGTCCACGGTAAGGCTATGTTCCGGGCCCTGGCCGCTGAGGAGGAGCAGCACCTCGCACTGGTGGAGGAGGAGCTTGAGCTGGTGGTCGCCAGCCGCAAGTACATCACGCTGCACCGCTTCGTCCTACGTGCCGATAGATAGGCTTAAATGGTGTACTCTCTATCCTGCCTTGACGACGATGTCAAGGCTCTCTACTCTGTCCACGCCTTTCAGCGTGGAGACTAGCCCCTCGAGTGTGTTGACGATGATGTCGCTGGGAAACGGGGTCAGGGGTAGCTCTTTTTCGTTCACGACGATGCTTACCTCGCGCTTCTCTATGTAGACCTCCAGGCTCTCCATCTCTTCGGTACCTTTGAGCGTGGAGACTGCGGCCACGACGACGCGCGCCAGGAATTGCTCTACGAAGG
>JAXHUE010000006.1:23035-44434 GCA_034189655.1 Chloroflexota bacterium
GCATGTATTCGGCCTACAGTATGGCCTGCCTCTCCTTGAAGCGGGCAATGTCTTCCCACGTGTATCCCAGCTCCAGCACAAGCTCTTCGGTGTGATGGCCATGCTCCGGCGGCCCACTCCGGATGCCCCCTTTGCTCTTCTCTAGCTGGACGGGGAAGGCTACCAGCCTCATCGGGCCCACGGCCTCATCTTCGATCTGGGCGATGTAGTCGTTGGCCAGCACCTGGGGGTCGTTGGCGATCTCGGCATAGTCACGGGCTCGATCCCAGAATATGCCGCTGCGCTCGAATAGCTCTGCCCACTCATCCATGTCCCTGGTGGCAAATATCTCGTCTAGTATGCTCACCAGGGCGGCATTGTTCATCATCCTGTTGTCCTGGCAGTCGAACCGCGGGTCGCTCACCAGCTCATCTCTGCCCATGGCACGGCACAGGTCGGGCCAGTGCCGGTCACTCTGGAGCAGGGCGATCTGGAACCACTTGCCGTCTCGAGAGCAGTAGTTGCTGTACAGAGGGTTGGTCGACCCCTTGCGACCACCTCTGGGCAGGGAGAACCCCAGCAGAAGGGCGATCTGCACCGGCAGCGCCGCCGTCCATACCCCGGTTCCCAGGAGAGAGATGTCTACCCGCTGCGCCTCTCCGGTGCGCTGGCGATGGTACAGCGCCAGCACGACGCCCAGCGCCAGGTGAACGCACCCCACGTGGTCGCCGAATCCGCCTATGGCCTGCGCCGGCGGGTCGCTGTCTGGCTCTCCCAGGTAGTGCATGAACCCACCTCTGGTCCAGAAGGCGGAGACATCGAAGTTGCGCCTCCCCGCCTCGGGGCCCTGTCGCCCATAGGCCGAGGCCCAGGCATACACCAGCGCCGGGTTCACCTGGGTCAGGGTCTCGTAGTCCATGCCCAGCCGGGCCAGCACCTCCTCAGGCATGTTGGAGATGAAGACATCGGCGGTGGCGATGAGTCGGTGCGCTATCTCCTTGCCCTCGTCCGTTGCCAGGTTCAGGGCCAGGCTCTTTTTGTTGCGGTTCTCCAGCACGAACACCGGCCCTACCTTGAGCGGCCCGATGGTGGTGCCACGCGAGGGGTCACCACCCACAGGCTCCTCGATCTTCACCACGTCAGCCCCCATCTCGGCTAAAATGGCCGAGGTGGCCGGCGCCAGTATCCACGTTCCCAGCTCAACTACCTTTATGCCTTCCAGTGGTCCCATGTGTCTCTCCTTTCACAGACGCTCACCGAGCATACTACAAGGCATCGCCTGGGGCACGACACTATCGGGTGGCCTCCCCGATATCGCCGTAGCACAGGAGCCAGTCCCCTGCCCGTAGCGGCTCCTCTGCCCCGGGAAAGGGCAGCACCGTGTCCCCGCGCTCGATGGCGATGACGGCCAGGCCCCGCTCCTTGAGCCCGATGTCTCCAAGAATGGCCTCGGCCCGGTCCGGGCGCACCGAGAGCCGCACCACACCGTAGCCCCCTGCCTGGTGCAGCACCTCCTCGGTCACCGCAGCGGTCCCCGGCCCCCCCCTGCGCAGCGCACCCAGGATGGCGTCGTTTATCCTGTCGAGGAGCCCCAGGCGGACGCACAGGACGACGAGGACGATGGCCAGGGCCACCATCCCGATGAAAAGCGGCGACGGCGCGATGAGGCCGCTCCGGATGTAGAGTATCACCAGCAGGAGGAAGGCAACGATGCCCACGTTGCCCAGCACGATGAGCCAGGTGACGATGCGCCGCCGCCGCGGGTGGTTGACCACTGACTCTGCCTCCGTGGTGGTGAACCCCGTGCCGGTGAGCGCCGAGAGGGCCTGGAAGCGCGCCTTGCGTCGCTCCATGCCGCTCGCCTCAAGTGCCACAGAGCCCGCCCACAAGATGAGTAGCCACACGCCGAGGAAGACCAGCGCTACCACTATCTGCATAGGTACCTCCTGCACACCTTCTGCGAGACCATTATATTAGCCCGCCTGGTGAATGTCGAGGCAGCCCACCCCGTGCGTGCCCGCCGCCCACCCCAAGGAGAGCAGTGCGATTGCACTTGGCAGTGAGAATTGCTATAATACTGCGCTAGAGGCTGCGACATGGCTCGTAAGCCGTACGTGGCAGCAGCCGGGCCAGGGCAAAAAAAGCGTTGAAAGGGGGGACAACTGCATGAAAAGGCTCGCGTCTCTAGTCTTGGCGGTGGCACTCGTCATCGGCATCATGCCCCTAACGGCATGCTGCGATGGCGGTGCCGGGGAGGTGTACAAGATCGGCGCCGTCTTTGCGGTGACCGGGTTCAACTCACCGCTGGGCACACCGGAGAAGCAGACCGTAGAGATGCTAGAAGCGCAGATCAATGCCGCCGGCGGTATCAACGGCATCCCGGTGGACATCATCGTCTACGATACCGAGAGCGATGAGACCAAGTGCGTCACTGCGGTGAAGAGGCTCATCGAGGAGGACAACGTGCTGGCCATCGTAGGCCCCAGCTCCTCCGGCGAGAGCCTGGCGATACTGGATACCATCACCGATGACGAGATACCGCTCATCTCCTGCGCCGCCAGCTCCAAGATCGTGGAGCCGGTAGCGGAGCGCTACTGGGTGTTCAAGACACCGCAGACCGACACCCTCGCCGTCATCGAGATCTACAAGTACCTCCAGGGACAGGGCATATCCAAGGTAGCCCTCATCACTGACTCCGGTGGGTTCGGCTCCACGGGCCGCGACCAGCTCATCGCCCTCGCCGACACCTGGGACATGGAGATAGTGGCCGATGAGAAGTTCGGCACCCAGGACACCGATATGACCAGCCAGCTCACTGCCATAGGCGGCACCGATGCCGAGGCGGTCATATGCTGGGGCACCAACCCGGGCCCTGCCGTCATCGCCAAGAACATGAGAGACCTGAACATGGACCTGCCGCTGCTCAACAGCCACGGCATCGCCAACAAGACCTTCATCGACCTCGCCGGTGATGCCGCAGACGGTGTCATTTTCCCCGCAGGCAAGCTCCTGGTGGCGGACCAGCTCCTCGACACCGACCCGCAGAAGGCGCTCCTGGTCCAGTACAAGGCTGACTTTGAGGCCCTCTACGGCGAGGGCACGGCCAACACCTTCGGCGGGCACGCCTATGACGCCGTCATGATGGTGGTGATGGCCATCGAGGCGGCCGGCGCCGACAGTGCGGGTATCAGGGATGCCATCGAGGGCATCACTGACTTCGCCGGGACCGGTGGCGTGTTCAACATGTCCGCCACCGACCACAACGGCCTCTCCGAGGGGGCGTTCGTACTCATTGAGATCGTGGATGGTGAGTGGACCTGGCTCCAGTAGCGGGCCGCGATGGTCGACGGCCAGCACGTAGCCGACCAGTGGTTGGATGGAAACGTCGCAGCTTGTCCAGTACATAGTGTCCGGGGTCACGATGGGCAGCATCTATGCCATCGTAGGCTTCGGTTTCACCATAATCTATAGCGTCACTGGGATCATCAATTTCGCCCAGGGTGAGTTCGTCATGCTGGGCGCGATGATATCCTACAGTCTCCTTGGCCTTGGTCTGCCTCTACCTGCGGCGTTCGTCCTCACGGTGGTGCTGGTCACGCTCATCGGAGCGGCCTTCAACCTCCTCGCCATTCGCCCGGCGAGGAATGCCTCCACCATCAGCCTGATCATAATAACCATTGGCGGCGCGCTCTTCATACGCGCCGTCTCGGGATTGGTATGGGGCAGGGACGCGGTGGCCCTGCCCCCCTTTACCGGGAACGAGTCCATCTCGTTCCTGGGGGCCTACATACAGCCGCAGAGCCTGTGGGTGATAGGGCTCACCCTGTTGCTCATGGTCTCTCTCTACCTGTTGATGAACCGGACGCTGGTGGGCAAGGCGCTCAAGGCGGCGGCGCTTAACAGGCGGGCGGCGGCACTGGTGGGCATCGACGCCCGCACGATGTCGCTCATCAGCTTCGCCCTCGCCGCCGCCACCGGGGCGGTGTGCGGCATAGTGATCGCGCCCATCAGCTTCGCCTACTACGACATGGGCGTCATGCTGGGGCTCAAGGGGTTCGTGGCCGCCGCCATGGGGGGCTTCACCGGCATATGGGGCGTCTTCCTGGGCGGCCTGGGCCTGGGCCTCGCCGAGTCGCTGGGGGCGGGCTACATCTCCTCGGCGTACAAGGACGCCATCGCCCTGGTGTTCCTGTTCGCCGTCCTGCTCATACGCTCCCGGAGCCTCGTCGTCGAGGAGGAAGAGACGTGATGCCGGCCGTGCTGAAAGGGCGGGGCAAGACGGTGGCCATCGCGCTCTTCGTCGTGTTCCTCGCCGTCGTCCCCTCGCTGGGGAACAACTACTATACCAGTGTCCTCATCATCATCGGCATCCATACCATCGTGACCGTGGGCCTGTGCCTGCTCATGGGCTACACCGGGCAGGTGAGCCTGGGGCAGAGCACCTTCTACGGCCTGGGGGCCTACATAGCCGCCGTCCTCAGCACGACGTACTTCGTCAACCCGTGGCTGGCCATGCTGGTGGCCATCGTGGCCACCACCGCGTTTGCCATTGTCATCGGCTTCCCCATCTTCCGCCTCCGCGGCAACTACCTGGCGATGGCCACACTGGGCCTTGGCATCATCTTCTGGATCATCTTCCGCGAGCTCGCCGGGATAACCGGTGGCCCCTCGGGCCTGCCCGGCGTGCCCTCCCTCTCCATCGCCGGCTTTGCCTTCAGCAGCGACTTTCGCTTCTACTACCTGGTGTGGGGCCTGTGCCTGGCGGTGATGCTCATATCCCAGAACATCGTCGGCTCCCGCATGGGGCGCGCCATGCGCGCCGTGCGCGACAGCGAGAGCGCCGCCCAGTCCGTGGGCATCAACACCGCCATGGTCAAGGTGAAGGTGCTCGCCCTCTCCGCGGCCTACGCCGCCCTCGCCGGCAGCCTGTTCACCTACTACCTGAACTTCGTGAGCCCGCAGCCCTTCAGCTTCCTGTTCAACATACACCTGGTGGTGATGGCCGTCGTCGGCGGGCTGGCCAGCATATGGGGTGCCGTCTTCGGTGCCGCCACGGTGCGCGTGCTCACCGAGTTCCTCCACCCCTTCGGCAATATCGACGTGGTGCTGTTTGGACTCATCCTCATGGTGGTGATGATCCTCACCCCCCAGGGGGTGACGCAGGGCCTGGGGGACTTGTGGCGCGCCCTGTCGGCGCGCCTGCCGGGCAGGGCCCAGCCGGGATAGGTGACGTATGACGGACATCCTCCAGATAAAGGGCCTCACCAAGAACTTCGGCGGCGTGGTCGCCTTGCGCGAGCTGGACCTCGACATCAAGGCGGGCCAGATAACGGCCATAATCGGCCCCAACGGCGCCGGGAAGACCACGCTGTTCAACTTGATCGCCGGCGTCTTCCCCCCCACCAGTGGGCAGATATGCTTCCAGGGGAAGGAGCTGGGCCGTGCCACCGACTACCAGAGGGTGGGCATGGGCATCGCCCGCACCTTCCAGGACGTGCGCCTCTTCGGCGATATCTCGGTGCTGGAGAACGTCATGGTGGGCCTGCACTCCCGGAGCAGGTACGGCATCATGGGCGCCGCCCTCCGCCTGCCCCACGGGCGCCGCGAGGAGGAGGGCATAAGGCTCGCCGCCATAAACACCCTGAACATGGTGGGGCTGGGGCGGCGCGCCGACGACCGGGCCGCGGACATCACCTTCGGGCAGCAGAAGCTGGTGGCCATCGCCAGGGCCCTGGCCACCAGGCCGCGCATCATCCTCCTCGACGAGCCCGCCGCTGGCTCCAACGCCCTGGAGCGCATGGAGATAGCGGACATCGTTAGGCGGGTGCTGGAGATGGAGATAACGGTGGTGCTCGTGGAGCACGATATGCGCTTCGTCATGGGGACGGCGGAGCGCGTGGTGGTGCTCGACGGGGGCCAGAAGATAGCCGACGGCACGCCGGCAGAGGTGCAGAGCGACCGCCGGGTCATCGCCGCCTACCTCGGCGAGGAGGAGGATGAGCCGTGATCTTGAGCGTTGACCACCTCTCCGTGGCCTACGGCAAGCTCAACGCGGTGTGGGACATCTCGCTGGGCGTGCGCAAGGGGGAGATCGTGACCCTGCTCGGCGCCAACGGCTCGGGAAAGACCAGCCTGCTAAACGCCATCGCCGGGCTGGTGCCGGCGAAGAGCGGCGCGGTGTACCTGGGGGGGCGCACCATCACCGGCTTAAAGGCCCACCAGCTCACCCGGCTGGGCATAGGCTACGTCCCCGAGGGCAGGGGCATCTTCCGTGCCCTCTCGGTGGGCGACAACCTGGTGCTGGGGGCCTATCCCCGGCGCCGGGGGTGGCGCACCACGCTGGGGGATGTGTCCTGGTTCTTGCGCCGAGAGGATATCGCTGATACCATGGACTATGTATTCCAGCTCTTTCCCCGCCTCTCCACCAGGCAGTCGCAGAAGGCAGGCAGCCTCTCCGGGGGCGAGCAGCAGATGCTGGCCATCGGGAGGGCGCTCATGGCATCACCCACCGTCCTCCTCCTCGATGAGCCCTCGCTGGGGCTGGCGCCCACGGTGGCCAGCGAGATATTCGCCCTGCTCAAGAAGCTGCGGGAAGAGGGCATGGCCATCCTGCTCGTGGAGCAGGACGCCGTGTCCAGCCTGAAGATAGCCGACCGCGGCTACGTGGTGGAGATGGGGCGCATCGTGTTCGAGGGCACGGCCCGGGGCCTGATAGACAACGACAGGGTACGCCAGGCCTACCTGGGCCAGCAGTGGAAGAGGCCCGCGGACGGGGGAGACCAGGTATGAAGCAGCTTCTCTCTGGCAACGAGGCCATCGCCCTGGGGGCCTACCACGCCGGCGCAGGCGTCGCCGCGGCCTACCCGGGCACGCCCAGCACCGAGATACTGGAGCACATGGCCCGCTTCCCCGACGTCTACGCCGAGTGGTCCACCAACGAGAAGGTGGCCATGGAGGTGGGCCTGGGGGCATCTCTGGCCGGGGTGCGGGCGCTGGTCTCGATGAAGCACGTGGGCCTGAACGTGGCCGCCGACGCCTTCTTCGGGGCCTCCATCGTGGGCGTGGGCGGCGGGCTGGTGGTGGTCTCCGCCGACGACCCGGGTATGCACAGCTCCCAGAACGAGCAGGACAACCGCCACTACGCGCGCTTCGCCAAGGTGCCCATGCTGGAGCCCTCGGACAGCGAAGAGGCCTACTCCGTAATGGCCCACGCCTTCGCCTTGAGCGAGGAGCTGGACACCCCGGTACTGGTGCGCACCACCACTCGCATCTCCCATGCCAAGTCGGTGGTGACGGTGAGCGGGCAGAGACCGGAGAGGGCTCCGGTGCCGCCGTTTGCCCACTCCCCCAGCAAGTACGTGATGGTCCCCTCCTATGCCCGGCCGCGGCACCCGCTCATGGAGGAGCGCATGGCCAGGGCAGCGGAGCGCTTCGAGGGGTTCCCCTTGAACCAGCGCATAGAGGGCGAGGGGGCGCTGGGCATCATCAGCGCCGGGGTGGCCTACCAGTACGCCCGCGAGGCCTTTCCCCAGGCCTCGTTCTTGAAGCTAATTTCCACGTATCCCGTGCCCCAGGGGCTCATCCGCAGCTTTGCCCAGGGGGTGGAGCGTCTCCTCGTGGTCGAGGAGCTCGACCCCTTCATGGAGGAGCTCATCCGCTCGATGGGCATCCCTGTCTGGGGCAAGTCGCTGTTCCCGGCCACCGGCGAGCTGAACACCGATATCGTGCGCCGTGGGGCGGCGGCGGCGGGGCTCCTGCCTCCGCCCGCCGCGGTGGCGGCCCCCACCGGCAGCGACAGTCCGCTGCCGCCCCGGCCGCCGCTCCTCTGTCCCGGCTGCTCCCACCGCGGGGTGGCCTATGCCCTGGGACGCCTCGGGTTTGGCCCCAGGGGCTCGGTGCCCTCTGCCGCACGCGTGAAGCGGGACCGCCAGTGGCACATCGTCACCTCGGACATCGGCTGCTACACCCTGATGGTCTACTCGCCGCTCTACGCCATCGATAGCTGCATATGCATGGGGGCCAGCATCGGCATGGCCCACGGCCTGGAGAAGGGGGGGGTGCAGGAGAGGACGGTGGCGGTGCTGGGAGACTCCACCTTCCTCCACGGCGGCATCCCCGGCTTAATCGACATGGTGTACAACCGGGGCCACGGCACGGTCATCGTGCTCGATAACCACACCACCGCCATGACCGGGCACCAGGGCCACCCCGGCGCCGGGCGCTCGGCGCGGGGCGAGGAGGCCCCTATAGTCGATATCGCCCAGCTCGCGCGCGGGGCGGGGGTGCGGGACGTCACAGAGGTGGACGCCTTCGACTTGAAGGCCATCGAGGGGGCCATCCGCCGCTGCACCGAGAACGAGGAGCCCTCGGTCATCGTGGTGCGCGGGGCCTGTCCCCTCTACGAGCGTACGGCGGGGGTGCCCCTCACCGTGGACGAAGACCGCTGCAACGGGTGCCAGGTATGTCTCGACATCGGCTGCCCGGCGATAACCTTCGACGGGGAGAAGGCGCACATACTCCCCCACCAGTGCGTCGGGGCGGGCTGCGCCCTGTGCCTCCAGGTGTGCGCCCGCAAGGCCATACACGAGGTGGACGCGCCATGATGACGGGGACAGATATCCTGATGACCGGTGTGGGGGGACAGGGCGTCATCCTGGCCTCCGACATCCTGGCCGACTGCGCCGTCGCCGCCGGCTACGACGTGAAGAAGACGGACTCGCTGGGGATGGCGCAGCGCGGCGGCAGCGTCACCAGCAACGTGCGCATCGCCCAGAGGGTGTTCTCGCCCTTGATCCCCCAGGGCGGCGCCCACTTCCTGGTGGCCTACGAGCGCCTGGAGGCCCTCCGCTTCTTGGGGCAGCTTAGGCCCGGCGGCGTGGTCATCTTCGACAGCCAGTCCGTGGTGCCGCTCTCCGTCTTCAACGAGGGCTACCACTATCCCTCCACCGAGGAGGTGAGTGAGCGCCTCTCGTCGGTTACGCGGCACGTGTATATGCTGCCGGCGGCGGACATGGCGGCGGGACTGGGCAACCCGCGGGTCTCCAGCGTGCTGTGCCTGGGGGCCCTCTCCCGCTTCCTCGATATACCGCACGACATATGGCGCCAGGGGATAGAGAGACACCTGCCGCCGCGCCTGCTCGACATAAACCTGGCCGCCTTCGGCGCCGGGGCCAGGGCGGTGCAGGGACAACTTAAGGAGGGAGGCGAGTGACCATGTGGGAGCCACAATTCGAGAAGATGTCGCGCAGCGAGCTGGAGACGCTGCAACTGGAGCGCCTCCAGGAGAAGGTGAGATACGTCTACGAGAGGGTCCCCTTCTACCGCTCCCGGTTGCAGGAGATGGGGGTGGCCCCCAAGGACATCAAGTCCTTGGACGACGTGACCAGGCTGCCCTTCACCAGCAAGGCGGAGTTCCGCGATAATTACCCCTTCGGCCTGGTGGCAGTGCCGCTCGCCGAGGTGGTGCGGATACACGCCTCGTCGGGCACCACCGGTAAGCCGATAGTGGCTGCGTACAGCGCCAGTGACATCGACACCTGGTCTAACCTGATGGCGCGCACGCTGGCCACCTCCGGGGTGCACCGGGGAGATATCATGCAGAACGCCTACGGCTACGGCCTGTTCACCGGCGGCCTGGGCTTTCACTACGGGGGCGAGCGGCTGGGGGCCACGGTCATCCCCATCTCCGTGGGCAACACCAAGCGCCAGATAATGCTCGCCGAGGACCTGGGGGTGACCATCCTCACCTGCACCCCGTCCTACGCCCTGATCATCGCCGAGACGGCGCGGGAGATGGGCATAGACCTGGTCCCGGGCCAGATCAGGCTCGCGGTGTGCGGCGCCGAGCCGTGGTCGGAGAGCATCAGGACCGAGATCGAGGCCAAGCTGGGGGTCACCGCCATCGATATCTACGGCCTCACCGAGATCATGGGGCCGGGCGTGGGCTGCGAGTGCCCCCACAAGGCCGGCCTGCACCTGTGGGAGGACCACTTCCTGGTGGAGCTGGTCGACCCCGCGAGCGGGGAGCCGCTCCCCTACGGCACGCAGGGCGAGCTGGTGCTCACCACCCTGACCAAGGAGGCCATGCCTGTGCTGCGCTTCCGCACCCACGATATAGTGACCTTGAACCCCGAGCCGTGCGAGTGCGGGCGCACCATGGTACGCATGTCAAAGGTGAAGGGCCGCACCGACGACATGCTCATCATCCGCGGCGTCAACGTGTTCCCCACCCAGATAGAGAGCGTCCTGCTCTCCGTGGAGGGGGTGGAGCCGCACTACCAGATCATCGTCGACCGGGAGCGCCACATTGACGAGATCGAGATATGGGTCGAGGTGTCTGACGCCATCTTCAGCGACGAGATGAGGGGGCTGGAAGACCTGGAGCGCAGGGTGCGGGCCGAGATGGACAGCATGCTGGGCATCTCGGCCCGCATAAAGCTGGTGGAGCCCAAGACCATCGCCCGCACCGAGGGCAAGGCGGTGCGCGTCGTCGACCGCCGCCAGCTCTAGGGGCGCGGCACCGACCCAAGGGAAGGAGGAGCGATGAGGATAAAGCAGGTATCCGTATTCGTGGGCAACGAGCCGGGGCGACTGGTGGACATGCTCCGGCCCCTGGCCGAGAACGATATCAACATCCATGCCCTCTCCGTCGCCGAGACCGCCGACTTCGGCATCATGCGCATGGTGGTCTCCGACACCGACAGGGCGGTTAGGGCGCTGCACGATGCCCGCTTCACGGTGCGGGTGAACGACGTCTTGGCCTTCGACATGGCAAACACCCCCGGAGGGCTGCTCAAGGCCGTTACCGAGCCCCTGTTCCAGGCCGGGATAAACATCGAGTACTTCTACGCCTTCGTCGGCAACGAGCAGGGCAAGGCCACCGTGGTGCTCAAGGTGAGCGACCTGGAGCGGGCGGAGGCAGTGCTCGGCGGGGGCTGATGCCTCAAGGGGCACCACCCCGCCCAAACCCAAGGAGGTAGCCGTGGTCATCTCTGCCAGGGCGCACCGCGACATGGAGGGGGGCTCCTGGATCAGGCGCATGTTCGAGGAGGGCATCGCCTTGAAGCGGGAGCACGGCGAGGACAGGGTCTTCGACCTGACGCTGGGGAACCCGGTGGTGGAGCCGCCGCCCGAGTTCAAGCAGGAGCTCACGGCACGGGCCAGCGACCCCGTCCCCGGCATGCACCGCTACATGCCCAACGCCGGCTACCCGGAGACCCGCGCCGCCGTCGCAGAGGCCATCTCCGCGGAGTTCGGGGTCGATATGCCCGCCGAGAACGTCCTGATGACGGTGGGCGCCGCCGGCGGCATGAACGTGGTGCTGAAGACCATCCTCGACCCCGGCGATGAGGTGGTGGTGTGGGCGCCCTACTTCGCCGAGTACCTCTTCTACATCGACAACCACGACGGCATAAGCAGGGTGGCCCAGACCGACGACGACTTCGTGCCCGCCATGCCCGCCCTCGCCGGTAGCATCGGGCCGCGCACCAGGGCGGTCATCGTGAACTCCCCCAACAACCCCACCGGCGTGGTCTACCCCGCAGAGGTCCTGGCCCAGATGGGCCGCCTGCTCCAGGAGAAGGAGGCCGAGCTCGGCTCCCGCATATACCTCATCTCCGACGAGCCCTACCGCAAGCTCATCTACGATGGCCTGGGCTTCCCCTCCGTCCTGCACCACTACCCGCGGAGCATCGTGGTGCACTCCCACTCCAAGGACCTGGCCATCCCCGGAGAGCGCATCGGCTATGTGGCCTTGAGCCCCCGCCTGGAGGGCGCACGCACGGTGATGGACGGCATGACCTCCTACAACCGGACGCTGGGGTTCGTCAATGCCCCGGCGCTCATGCAGCGCGTGGTGCCGGCGCTCCAGCGGGCCACCGTGGACATCGCCGACTACCAGCGCAAGCGTGACTATCTCTACCAGGCATTGACCGACATGGGCTATACGGTGTCGCGGCCCCAGGGCGCCTTCTACATGTTCCCCCGCTCACCTGTGCCCGATGAGATGGAGTTCCTCGCCGAGCTGAGGAGGCACCTCATCCTCGCCGTGCCCGGCAGGGGCTTCGGCCGCAGCGGGTACGTGCGCATATCCTTCTGCATCGAGGACAGGACCATCCAGGGGGCGCTCCCCGGCTTCGAAGAGGTGGCCCGCCACTACGGCCTGTGCCGCTAGGCCATGGCGAGCAGCGTGGAGATGAGGAAGTACAGCCCGAAGCCGACGAGCAGGGCAGCGCTCACCGCGATGAGGACGGTGGTGACCTTGCTCCCCCACAGGCGGCCGCTGCGGTGCACGGCGAAGCCCACGAACGTGAGCCAGGCCACGTCGCACAGCAGGTGGACGGCGACGAACAGGGCCAGCCCGATGCGCCCGAAGGCGGTGGCCTGGGTGATGAGTGCCGCCCCGACGAAGGCCCACCAGATGAGGAAGTAGGGATTCAACAGCGTGGTGACTATCCCCCCGGCCACGGGGTTTATGGAGAGCCTCTCTCTGTTGCCCGTGACCGCTGCCTGCTGCCTGATGGAGCCTGCGGCCATCACCCCCATGGAGAAGAGGACGAACCCGCCCAGGACGCCCACCACTGCCTGCACTGCCTCGACGTGGAGCACAGAGATGATGCCGAAGTAGATGAGCATGATGAGGGGGACCTCCACGATGCCGTGGCCCAGGGCTACCAGCGCCCCGGCGTAGGGGGAGCGCTCGCTCTTGGCCACGGTCACGGCGAACACCGGGCCCGGCATCATGACCCCGGACATCGATACCCCCGCTACTGTGAGAAGGAAAGGAACCATAGAACGCCCCGACGGGCGGCCCCAGGGGCTGCCCGGACTGCTTTCACGATATCTACCATAAATTATACACTGATTCGCACCCCCGCCGAAAGCGTCGTGCCCCTGGGGCCGCCCCGGGTGGGAGACCCCACACGGGCGAAAGCTTGACGGCCACCGACGGGGATGCTAGCATTCCATATACCGCGGCACAGGGGGAGACGCCCCCCTGCAGGATAGACAGGAGGTTCTACCATGGACGTAGACTGGGCACAGGTGAGAGAGCGCTTCGACGCCTCGCCCTACGCCCTCTTCATGGGCATGAGGCTGGTGGAGCTGGCCACCGGCTATGCCAAGGTCGAGATGAAGGTCAGGGAGGAGCACCGGAACTGGGACGGCAGGGTCCAGGGCGGGGCCATCGTGTCCCTCCTCGACCAGGCCTTCGGTGCCGCCCTAAATACCCTGGAGCGCATATACGTCGCCGTCCAGCTCAACGTCAATTTCGTCGCCGCCCCCGAGGGCGATACCATCTTCGCCGAGTCCACCGTCCTGCACCGCGGCCGCAGCCTGGGCGTCTCCGAGATGGTGGTCACCGACGGCGGGGGCAGGCTCATCGCCCGCGGCCTGGGCACCACGGTGGTCGTCGGGGAGCGCGCACAGTAGGACGCCAGGCCCCACACGGACGCCGCCCAGGACTGTGCGGCGGGCTTGAGGAGGTCTTCGGCGTGTACCAGGCGTACTCTCTGTAGGATAGCGACTGCGAGTCGTTCGAGACCGTGATTCGAGGAGGTATCATAGTGGACTTCGAGTTCAGCGAAGAGCAGAAGATGCTGCGCACCAATATCAGGGACTTCCTGGAAAAGGAGATCGCCCCCACCGTGGACGAGCGCGACCGGCAGGGGCCCTTCTCCAGGGAGGAGGCGGTGGGCTACATCAAGCAGTTGATGCCCTTCGGCTTCTACACCGGGAGCCTGCCCGAAGAGTACGGCGGCATGGGCCTAGACGGCGTCACCGGCGGCCTGCTCAACGAGGAGCTGTCCCGGGTGTGGGCCAGCCTGGCCGCCACCATCTTCATCGCGTCGGGGGCGCCCAACGCCCTGCTCAACGCCTCTGACGAGATGCGGGACCGTATCCTCCCCCGCATCGCGTCGGGCGACCTCATCGGCTGCGCCGCCATCACCGAGCCCAACGCCGGCTCCGATGCCGCCTCCATCGCCACCACGGCGGTCCTGGACGGCGACGAGTGGGTCATCAACGGCACCAAGACCTGGATATCCAACGGCACCATCGCCGATATCGCCACCGTGCTCGCGGTCACCGACAAGGAGAAGGGCCCGCTGGGCATATCCACCATCCTGGTGGAGCGGGAGGTCTCGCCCTGGGAGGACCGTGAGCTGCACAAGATAGGGTGGCGCGCCTTCCCCACCGGGGAGCTGTACTTCACCGACTGCCGCGTCCCCCGCGGCAACCTGCTCGGCGAACCCTCACTGGGCTACAAGAAGACCATGCAGCGCTTCGAGTCGGCGCGCTCCGGCATGGCGGTGATGTCCGCGGGCATGGCCCAGGCCGCCATCGATGCCTCCATCACCTACGCGCGGGAGCGCAAGCAGTTCGGCAGGCCCATCGGCAGCTTCCAGATGATACAGGAGATGATCGCCGACATGATCGCCGAGACCGAGGCCATGCGCCTCCTCGCCTACCGGGCGCTCTGGCTCATCGATAGCGGGGTGAGGGCACGCCTGGAGTCCTCTGTGGCCAAGGCCTACGCCACCGAGGCCGCGGTCAGGGTCACCTCCAAGGCCATCCAGATACACGGCGCCATGGGCCTCTCCGACGAGTACCCGGTGGAGCGCTACTTCCGCGATGCCCGCATGCTCACCATCCCCGACGGCGCCACCCAGATACAGAAGCTCATCGTGGGGCGCGAGGCCATCGGCATCCGGGCCTTCGTGTAGGCCGTGGCCCTCTGCCTCTGCAGCCGTGTGAGTGGACGCGGTTCCTTGACATGGGTAGCTATGGCGGTCATAATAGTACCGTCGAATGCGTATTGGACTTATCGCCGATACCCACATCCCCGATGTGGTGAGGGCGCTCTCTTCCGAGCTGTGCGAGGCCTTGCGCGGCGTAGACCTCATCCTCCACGCCGGCGATATCTACATATCCTCCGTGCTCGATGATCTGGAGTTGATCGCGCCGGTGTATGCCGCACGCGGCGACGACGACTGCGGCGACATCGAGCGGGACCCCCGGGTGCGGGAGAGGCACGAGCTGGAGGTAGGGGGCCTCTCACTGTGGCTCTGCCACCAGCGGCCGTGGCAGGGCGACCACTACGCCCCCGACATCGTGGTCTTCGGCCATGACCACCAGGTGGTGGTGCAGCGCCACAGCGGCACCCTGTACGTGAACCCGGGCAGCCCCTACTTCCCCGGCTATCGCCGCGGCCCAGGCACGGTGGGCATACTGGAGGTGAGCGACGGGTGGGCCGAGGCCCACATCGTGCCGCTGGAGCACCTGCCCCCCGCGCTCTAGGGGGGTGTCATCGGCGGGGGCGCCCTTGCGCCGGCCGCGCCACGCTGCTATAATTACACGTTGAGCAACGGCCCGTGCCGTCGCCGTATATATGTAGAACAAGGCCGGGAACAGGAGTAGTAGGCCCCCCCGCAGAGAGCCGATGGCTGGTGGAAATCGGCACCTGGGCCGAACTCGCCTGGGAGCCGCGCCGGTGAAGCCACAGTAGCCGGCGCCGGGGCGCCCGTTATCGCGCCACAGAGTGGGCAGGCCCGTGCCTGCCAACAGGGGTGGTACCGCGGAGAAGACCCTTCGTCCCTTGGGCGAGGGGTTTCGTTCTATAGCGAGCAGGCGTAGTGGCAGGGTTGTGCGAATCGAGAAGAGCATATGCTGAAACCACACATCATCTGGACTCGCTGGGTCGTCTTGTTGCTGCTCGACGCCCTCCCGCTACGTGCAGTCGAGCACACCATGTCGAACGATGGGGCATGGTGCTGGTTCCAAGACCCCCGCGCAGTATTTGTGAAAGGCAGGCGCACACGCACATATGCGCAATGGGTCACACATGACGGCCGACTGCAGATCGGGGCATACGATCATGAGACCGGGAGGACGGAAGTCCACACCCTCAAGGAGCAGTGGGACTGCGATGACCACAACGTCGGATCGTTGATTGCACTGCCCGACAACCGGATAATGGTCTTCTACGCCCGGCACAGCAAGCGTGGGCTCTTCTGCCGGACTTCATCCAGTGCGGAGGACATCCTCCAGTGGGACGACGAGGTGACGGTAAGCAACACTGGGCCCATTACGTACAATCACCCGCTCTACCTGAGCGAGGAGAAGAAATTCTACGTATTCTGGCGCGGGCCAAGCTGGGAACCTACATTTTCCACGTCACGCGACGGCAGGACCTGGAGCAATCCCTGTATCCTGCTCCAGGGTAAGGGGCGGGTCGGGAGAAACGTCAGGCAATATATGAAGATCGTGAGCGACGGCACGTCGTCGATCCACTTTGCATTCACGGATGGCCATCCACGCAGCGAGAAGAAGAACTCGCTCTATTACGCCCGATACGAGGGTGGCATCTTCTCCAAAGCAGACGGCAGCGTGATAGGGAAGAGAGACGCTCTACCGATTCCTCACGGCAAGAGCGACATGGTCTATGACGGAGACAGCAGAGGTCGGGCCTGGGTGTGGGACATCGCCATCGACGATGCTGGTTTGCCGGTCATAGCCTACACTCGCCTTCCCGCTGAGGAGGACCACAGGTATTGCTATGCACGGTGGACCGGAGAGAAGTGGCAGGACACCCAAATCGCTGAGGGAGGCAAATGGTTCCCACAGACACCTGCGGGGAAGAGAGAACCTGAGCCGCACTACTCGGGCGGTATGGGGCTGGACCATTCGAATCCGTCTACGGTCTACTTCTCTCGGCAGGTGAACGGGGCGTTCGAGATCGAGAAATGGGACACCCCAGATAAGGGTAGAACCTGGCGCTCACTACCCATAACCCGGAGGTCTGAGGGCCTGAATGTGAGACCCGTTGTGCCTCGGGGATACTCTGGCGAAGCACCACATGTTCTATGGATGTTCGGCAGCTATGAGCACTACACGAGATACAGGACAGGCATTAAACTGCTCACGATCTAGGAAGAGAATCAAGGCGCACTCACAAAGCCTTCGAGGCGATGGTCGACACCGCGTCTCAGGGCAGCCGTTATCCGGAAGTAGAGCGAGAACTACCATGCTCTACTACGCCTACGGCCCCACCAAGTAAGCGAAAGGACTGGCTAAGCGCGTTCCTGCTGAAGAACAATGCATCGGTCGACTGCCCGAACAAGGAACATGGCTTGCCAGGAGGATACATAGCATCGATAGAGGCCGTCGATTCACTTCAAGACCGAATTAAGTATCTACAGATGAAGGTGGAGATATGGTACCCAGGTATGTCCCCAGCGAGGTAGAGCACAAGTGGCAGGAGCGGTGGGCCGCCGACGGCCTGTACCGGGCCAGCGAGGACGAAGGGCGCCCCAAGTTCTACGCCCTCACCATGTTCCCCTACACCTCGGGCGACCTCCACATCGGGCACTGGTACGCCATGGCCCCCTCCGACGTGAGGGCGCGCTACATGCGCATGAGGGGCTACAACGTGCTCCACCCCATGGGGTTCGACGCCTTTGGCCTGCCCGCGGAGAACGCCGCCATCAGCCGCGGCATCCACCCCTTCACCTGGACGATGCAGAACATAGAGAGGATGCGCCGCCAGCTCAAGAGCATCGGCGCCATCTACGACTGGGACCGCGAGGTGATATCCTGCCTCCCTGAGTACTACAGGTGGTCGCAGTTGTTCTTCTTGAAGCTCTACCAGGCCGGCCTGGCCTACCGCGCCCTGGCACCGGTGAACTGGTGCCCCCACTGCCAGACGGTGCTGGCCAACGAGCAGGTCCTGGCCGACGGCTCCTGCGAGCGCTGCAGCACCGCGGTGATCAGGAAGGACCTGGAGCAGTGGTTCTTCAGGATCACCCGCTACGCCGAGGAGCTCTTGAGCTTCGAGGGCATCGAGTGGCCGGAGCGGGTGAAGACCATGCAGCGCAACTGGATCGGCAGGAGCGAGGGCGTGGAGGCGGCCTTCGACCTCGACGATGGCGCAGAGCTCTGCGTCTTCACCACCCGCCCCGATACCATGTTCGGGGTGACCTTCCTCTGCCTGGCCCCTGAGAACCCGCTCGTGGAGCGGCTCACCACGCCCGACCGCCGCCAGGAGGTGATGCAGTACGTGGAGCGGGCGCGCAGCCGCAGCGAGATCGAGCGCCTCTCCTCCGAGAGGGAGAAGAGCGGCGTCTTCATCGGTGCCTACGCCAGGAACAGGCTGAACGGGGAGCGGGTGCCCATCTGGGTGGCCGACTACGTGCTCATGGGCTACGGCACCGGTGCCGTGATGGCGGTCCCCGCCCACGATGAGCGCGACTTCGAGTTCGCCCATGCCTTCGACCTGCCGATAAAGGTGGTCATCGCCCCGCCGGGGTGGGAGGGCGAAGAGCTCGCCGAGGCCTACATCGAGCCCGGCACCATGGTGGGCTCGGCCCAGTTCGACGGCATGCCCAGCGAGCAGGGCAAGGAGGCCATCGCCATCTTCATGGAGCAGCAGGGATACGGCAGGCGCACCGTCACCTACCGCCTGCGCGACTGGCTCATCTCCCGCCAGCGCTACTGGGGGACGCCCATACCCATGGTCTACTGCGAGGGGTGCGGCGTCGTCCCCGTGCCCGAGGAGGAGCTGCCAGTGCTCCTCCCCGAGGACGCCGAGTTCAGGCCCACCGGGGAGTCCCCGCTCACGTACTGCCCGTCCTTCGTCAACACCACGTGCCCCGCGTGTGGCGGCCCCGCCCGGCGCGAGACCGACACCATGGACACCTTCATGTGCTCCTCGTGGTACTTCCTGCGCTACGCCAGCCCCCACGCCACGGACTCTCCGTTCCTGCCCGAGCACATCAGGTACTGGCTGCCGGTAGACCTCTACACCGGCGGCGTGGAGCACGCCACCATGCACCTGCTCTATGCCCGCTTCTTCATAAAGGCGCTCCGCGACCTGGGGGTCATAGACTTCGGCGAGCCCTTCCTGCGCCTCTTCAACCAGGGGATCATCGTCTTCGAGAGGCAGAAGATGAGCAAGTCCCGCGGCAACGTGGTCACCTCCGACGACTACGTCGCCGAGCTGGGTGCCGACGTGGTGCGCATCTACCTCATGTTCGTCGGCCCCTGGGACCAGGGGGGAGAGTGGGACGACCGCGGCATCAGGGGCATCGCCCGCTGGCTCAACCGGGTGTGGGCACTGCTCCACGGCGGGTACCATCCCTCCCCCGACGTCGAGCCCGCCGCCCGCGACCAGGCCTCCACCGAGCTCAGGCGCACCACGCATCGCACCATCAAGCGGGTCACCGAGGACTTCGAGAGGTTCCGCTTCAACACCATGGTCGCCGCCCTCATGGAGTTCACCAACAGCCTGGGCCGGGCCCGCGACGAGGGGGCGGCGGATGTCTCCTCGTGGCAGGAGGCCATCGATACCCTGCTCCTGCTCCTCGCCCCCAGCGCCCCCCACATGACCGAGGAGCTGTGGGCCCTGAGCGGCCACCCCTACAGCATCCACGACCAGCCCTTCCCCACCTGGGACCAGGCGCTCGCCGCTGCCGAGGAGTTCACCCTGGTGGTGCAGGTGAACGGCAGGCTGCGCGACCGCGTCCAGGTGCCGGTCACCATCACCGAGGAGGAGGCCCGCGAGATAGCGCTGGGCCGGGAGCGCATAAAGGCCTACCTCGAGGGCAGGGACATCGCCCGCATCATCTACGTGCCGCGGCGGCTGGTGAACATCGTGGTGAAGGGGGAGGGCGCACGAGACGGTTGATGGGCACGCCCCATTGTTGTATACTACTTTCAACATACTGGGGGTGAGCCATGAAACTGACGTGTCTCCAAGAGAACTTGAGCCGGGGCCTGGGCATAGTGGGCCGTGCCGTGGCCGCGCGGAGCACCCTGCCCATCACCGGCAACGTCCTCCTCGCCACGGAGAAGTCCAGGCTCAAGCTCGCCGCGACCAACCTGGAGATAGCCATCGTGTGCTGGGTCGGGGCCAAGGTGGAGGAGGAGGGTGCCATCACCGTCCCGGCGCGGCTGTTTGCCGACTTCGTAAACACCCTGCCCGCAGACACCATCGGCATGAGCACGGCCCCCCAGTCCCGCACCATGGAGCTTGCCTGCCTGCGTGTCCAGGGCCGCATAAGCGGCACAGACGCCGCGGAGTTCCCCCCCATCCCCCAGATAGGGGAGGGGGTGAGCACCCAGCTCGACCCCGACGTCTTGAGGCTCGCCATCACCCAGGTGGCCTTCGCCGCCGCCACCGAGGACACGCGCCCGGTGCTCACCGGCTGCCTCTGCGAGTTTGAGGGCGATACGCTCACCCTCGCCGCCGCCGACGGCTTCCGCCTCGCCGTGCACAAGGCCCCCCTGTCCCAGCCAGTCGCCGAGAAGACCTCGGTCATCGTCCCGGCGCGCGCCTTACACGAGCTCCACCGCTTGATCGCCGAGCGCGACGAGCCCGTGGATGTCACCATCAACCCTACCCGCAGCCAGGTGCTCTTTAGGCTCAAGGACGTGGAGATGGTGTCCCAGCTCATCCAGGGCACCTTCCCCAACTATGCCCAGCTCATCCCCCAGTCCCACGCCACCCGGGCCGATATGAGCCTCGCCGACTTCACCAAGGCGACCAGGACCTCCGCCATCTTCGCCCGCGAGGGCAGCGCCATCGTGCGCGTCCAGGTCACCCCCGGCAAGGAGCTCTCCCAGGGCAAGGTGGTGCTCTCCGCCCGTGCCGAGGAGGTGGGGGACAACGTGGGCGAGGTCGATGCCGCGGTGGAGGGTGAGGAGACCAAGATCGCCTTCAACACCAGGTACCTCTCCGACGTGCTGGGGGTGATGCGTGGGGAGAAGGTGCGCCTGGATACCACCAGCCCCTCAAGCCCTGGGGTGTTCAGCCAGGTGGGCATCGAGAACTACCTGCACGTCATCATGCCTATGTTCGTGCAGTGGTGATGGGTGGGTGAGAGCCCCCTCGAATTCGCCGCCGGCGCCTTTTCAGGGCGAGGCCATCTCCCAGAAACGCCTCATTATGGCATAAAAAGGGGCTAACCCCTTGACACAGGCAGTGAGAACCTGCTAACCTTCCATGGCCGAAACGAGTCCAGCCCCTGCCTCCGTGGGGGTGCCATTCGCGAGGCCGTGTCCTCCCCGTATCCGGACCATCCAGTAGAGGCGCACGCGGTCGCCTCCGGCAATGCACGGGTGCAACCTGTGCTGACTCGAGCGCAACGACCCGATTTCGCTCTGGTAAAGGAGGGTAGCAATGGTCGATGAGACTAAGGAGCCGCGGGAGCCGTCGAAGATAACGACGAAGCCGCTTCCTCAGATCCTGGACGAGATGGACGATAACATCAGGGCTGCCATCGAGGCGGCGCGTAAGGCCACGGAAGCGGCGAAGGATGCCAGGGAGGCTGCCTCCTCGGCCACCAACGCCTCGAAAGAGGCCGCGGACAGGGCCGAAGAGGCGCGCCGGGCGGGCGAGGAGGCGGCAGAGAAGGCGTCGCGGGCGGC
>JAXHUE010000006.1:44444-76460 GCA_034189655.1 Chloroflexota bacterium
CTTCTTGGCGGCCTCGGCTGCCGCCAAGAAGGCCGAGGACCAGGCCAATGCTGCCATGAAGGCCGCCGAGGCGGCGGAGAAGGGGGCGAGGGAGGCAGCAGAGAGGGCGCTCAAGGAGGCCGAGGCCGCCGCCACTGAGATGGCGAGGAGGGCCGAAGAGGCGGCCCAGGCGGCAATGGACGCGGCGGCAAAGGCACTCCAGGAGGCCAGGGACGCCGCTGAGGCCGCCATGAGGACATCGGGGGAGGCGGCAGGTCGCGCCGAGGAGGCAGCGAAACGGGCCGAGGAGACGGCTAAGGCCGCCGAGATAGCCGCCCAGGAGGCTACCAGGAGCGCCGCAGAGGTGAAGTCGCGCTCCGAGGAGGCCGCGACGCTGGCCGCGGAGACGGCGGCTGCGGCCAAGGGCTCACTGGCGGAGGCCGTCATCGCGGCGAATGCCGCGGCTGCTCGCGCCACCGAGCTCGCCGCGCAGGCCCAGCAGGCCAGGTCTGACCTGGCGGCGGCCCAGAACGCCGAGAACGCCCAGAAGACCGACGAGGCCGGGAGAGAGGCCAAGAAGGTCGCCGCTCACACGTACCGCGTCGCTGAGGAGGTGGGCCGCAAGGCCGACGCCGCAGCCCTCGCCGGAGACGAGGCCATCGAGGCGGCGGCACAGGTATCCGGGCCCATCGCAGAGAGGGTCAGCGCTGCCGGCAAGGACGCCAAGGAGGCCGCGGCCGCGGCCCTGGAGGTGGCCAACAGCGCGCGAAGCGAGGCCGAGCTCGCCGATACCGCCGGCGACGAGGCCATCAGGGCGGCGATGGCAGTGCTGCAGCAGCTCGTGTTTCAGGCCCAGGAGAAGGCTGACCAGGCCCTGCGGGCGTCGTCGGAGGCACGGCCGGTACCCATCGCCGAGATCGTGAGGAGCGTCATCGGCTCAAGGATCATGATCATGATACTCATCTCCATCTTCCTCGCCGCGGTGATGGCGGCAGTGGTCATAAGCGCCGGGCTTTTGGGTATCGGGGTATAGAGAGGGAACAGGCGAGGCCCCCGCTCGCAGGGTGGGGGCCTCTCTTTGTGTCTAGCAGGCACTGGTGCCAACGATAAAGGGGGCCGCCACAGTGGCGGCCCCCCGTTCATATATCTGCCCGTGTCTAGATGCCAAGCTGCCGGGCGATGGCCTCCCGCTGCACCTCCCCGTTGCCGAAGTTGAACTCGGCGGAGAGCGCCCTGCGGTAGTAGAGGCCGATATCGTGGTCTCTGGTGGTGCCGATGGCGCCGTGGATGTGCACCGAGCGCTCGGTGATGAACTTGTAGGCCTGGTTGGCCCACCCCTTGGTCGCCGCCACCAGCTTGGAGCAGGGCATGCCCTCCGAGACCATCCATGCCGTCTCGTAGATCAGGTTGCGCGCCGTCTCCAGGTATATCACCATGTTTGCCATGTAGTGCTGCAGCACCTGGAAGGAGCTGATGGGCTTCCCGTACTGCACCCTGTCCTTGGAGTAGGCCACGGTCATGTCCAGTGCCGCCTCGCAGCCGCCGAGCATCTCGGCGCACCTGGCGATGGTGGCCTGCTCAAGTGCCCGGGCCACGATGGGCCACCCCTTGTCCAGCTCGCCCAGTATCGCGGTCTTGGGCACGCTCACCTTGCTGAACACCACCTCGCACTGCTTGTCGGCGCCGATGGTGGGTATCACCGTGCTGCTTATGCCCGGGGCCTTGCCATCGCAGATGAACACCGTGATGCCTGCCTCGGCCGTGCCCTCCTTGGTGCGGGCGACGACCAGGATGTAGTCGGCGATGTGGGCGTTCTCCACGAAGAGCTTGGTGCCCTCCAGCACGTAGCTATCGCCCTGGGCGGTGGCCTTCAGGCTCACCCCGGACGGCTGGTAGCTGGCGCTGGGCTCGACTAGGGCCATGGTCACGATGGCCTCGCCGTTGGCGATCTTGGGCAGGAGCTCCTTCTTCTGTGCCTCGCTGCCGGCGGCGATGATGGGCAGGGCACCCAGCACCACCGTGGAGAAGAAGGGGCCGGGCAGGATGTTGCGCCCCATCTCCTGGAGGAGCAGCACCAGGTCCATGAACTCCATCCCCATGCCGTCGTAGTCCTCCGGGATCACCAGGCCCATCCATCCCAGCTCTGCCATCTTCTTCCAGATATCGGGGGAGTATCCCTTCTCGTCCTCCTCGAGCTCCTTGACCAGCGTCTTGGGGCACTCGGTGGACAGGAAATCGCGGGCCGAGTTCTTAAGCATCTCCTGCTCTTCGGTGAAATCGAGGTTCATATCTATAGCTCCTTTCCTCTCCGCTCCTGGCCCCTACCACGTCCGGGGCAGGCCCAGGCCCACGGTGGCGATGATGTTCCTCTGGATCTCGGAGGACCCGGCAAGTATGTTGGAGCCGGGGGCGGTCTGGTAGCCGCTCTGCCAGCGGCCGCCCATCACGGCATACTTGTCGTGGGAGACCTGGCTGTAGAGGCCGAAGGTCTGGCAGGCGAAGTCGGCCATGCGCTGTGCCAGCTCGGTGCCGTAGACCTTGGAGGCAGAGGCGAGCTGGGCGGCGGCGATGAACTCGCCCTTCTCCTGCGACCAGGCCACCCGGTAGGCGAGCGCGCGCCCGGCCTCGATCTCGATGTAGAGCTGTGCCAGCCCGTGGCGCACGAAGGGGTTCTGTGCCAGGGTCTTGCCGTCGACCTTGGTCTTCTGGCACTCCTCGATGAGGTCGTCGAGGCTGCGCTGGGCCCCCGCGATGGAGCCTACGCCCGACCTCTCGAAGTTCATCGTCGCCCTGGTGACCCCCCAGCCGTCGTTCTCCTCCCCGACGCGGTTCTTGACCGGGACGCGCACGTCGTCGAAGAAGACCTCGTTGAAGAGGTGCGACTGCTCCATGCTGAGCAGCGGCCTTATCGTTATGCCCGGGGTCTTCATGTCCACCAGGAGGTAGGTGAGCCCACGGCTCCGCTTCTCCTCCGGGTTGGTCCTCACTATCATGAACATCCAGTCTGCGTGGTGGGCGTTCGATGTCCAGATCTTCTGGCCGTTGACCACGTACTCGTCGCCATCATGCACCGCCTTCGTCGTGAGCGAGGCCAGGTCGGAGCCGGCGTTGGGCTCGCTCCACCCCTGGCACCAGTAGATCTCGGCGCGAGCGATAGGGGGCAGGTGCTCTTTCTTCTGCTCCTCGCTCCCCACGGCGAGGAGGGTGGGCCCGATCATGCCCACGCCGAAGATATCGCCCGCCGGCACCCGGTAGTACCCCATGACCTCCTGAAATAAGAACTGGTCGATGATTGAGGTCTCCATCCCACCGTACTCCTTGGGCCAGGGGCGCACGAGCCAGCCCCTCTCCGCCACCTTGCGATGACAACTGCGGGTGAACCCCCATCCCTCATCGGAGTACTGGCTCTCCAGCGCCGTTCCCCAGCCCGGGGGAGCGTCTTTCATCAGTTCCTTGGCGAAGGCCTCGAACTCTTTTCTGAGCGCCTCCTGCTCTGGGGTGAACTTGAAGTCCATAGCTACGCTCCTTTCCTCGAATGAAGTGCCTCTACTGAGGGGGCCTGCCACATCGAATCGCCATCGATAATGGTAAGGCCACCGCGAGTGCGCTGTCAAGGTCAACCATGCGCCAGTGTGAATATACGACATGGTGGTATGAGGGCCTTATTACGGCAGGGGGCCGAAATGTCATAACCGCTCGAATACCCCGGCCCGGGCCGCCCAATTTATTGACAAAATCGCCCGGCGATGCCCATAATTGGGGTGCATGCGCATTGGACTGCTGTCAGATACCCACATCCCTGAGGTGGCCAGGGAGGTGCCCCTTCAGGTGGCACAGGCCTTCGAGGGCGTCGACCTCATCCTGCACGGCGGCGATATCTACGCCCGCTCGGTGCTGGAGCAGATGGCCCAGGTCGCGCCGGTGCTCGCCGCCGAGGGCGACGACGACTACGGCGAGACCTTGCGGGACGACAGGGTAGAGAAGAGGCACCGCCTGACCGTGGAGGGCCGGCAGCTGTGGCTGGTCCACGAGCGGCCCTACTTCTTCACGCTGCCCTCGGCGCCGGGAGAGGAGGCCCAGGCCGGCCACGCCGACGGTGTGCCCGACATCGTGGTCTTCGGCCACGAGCACCGCGTGGTGCTGCAGCGCTCCAACGATGTCCTGTACGTGAGCCCGGGCAGCCCTACCCTGCTCCACTACAACCGCGGGCTGGGCACGGCGGGCATCATCGATATCAGCCCGGAAGGGGCCGAGGTGGTCATCTGGCAGCTCGAGGCCGAAGGCCTTCCCCCCCAGGTCGTGGCGCAGGCCGCGGTCTCCTTCGCCGACTGTGGGGTCTCCGGGCACAGGGCCAGTGCCCAGGCACTTCTCCAGATGCCCGACGAGGAGCTGGACGTCCTGGTCGCAGAGCGGGTCATGGGGTGGTGTCCCACCCCTCACCCTGGCGGCGCCGACTCCTCGCCGCGCGTGTGGCGGGACTCAAGCGGTGAGTGCTGCCCCCACCCGGCATTCTGCGCCGACCCTTCCTCCTCTATGGAGCTCAACCGCAGGATGGAGGCGCTGGGATGGCACTACGAGTGGCAACCCACTCACCCCGGCAACGAGGGCCCCTGGGGCTACGGCATCGCCTTCAGCTCCCGGGAGCACTGGGTGGGCCTGGGGGTGGACTGCCCCTCTCAGATACGGCGCGCCAGGTGCGTGCTCGCCATACTGGCGATGGATATGGGGGGCGGCACCTAGGCCCCTCCTGTTTAATGCCGGTGTCCCTTGGGCAGAGGAAGATGCCGGGCCGCCGGCCATCCTCTGTGTGGAGGTGCGGGCCATGGCCGAGAACGCCAGGGAGGTAACCATCAACCAGGCCCAGCTCTCCCTGGAGCTGGGCGATATCACGCAGCAGGCCACCGATGCCATCGTCAATGCCGCCAACTCAAGCCTTATGGGGGGCGGTGGCGTCGACGGCGCCATCCACCGCGCCGGGGGCCCGCTCATACTCCAGGAGTGCCGCGAGATCGTGGCCCGGCAGGGGCGGCTGCCCGCGGGCCAGGCCGTGCTCACCGGCGGCGGCAACTTAAAGGCGCGCTATGTCATCCACACCGTGGGCCCCATATGGCGCGGCGGCGACCATGGGGAGGCCGAACTCCTCGCCAGCGCCTATCGCCAGAGCTTGAGGCTCGCCGCAGAGCGGGGGCTGGCCACCATCGCCTTCCCCTCCATCAGCACCGGGGCCTATGGCTACCCGGTGGCGGAGGCGGCCCGGGTGGCCCTGGGGGCGGTCATCGACTTCCTCCAGTCGGCCACGTCCCTACGTCGGGTCACCTTCGTCCTCTTCGATGCCGGGACGCTCTCTGCCTACCGCAATGCCCTCGACGCCATGGTGGCCCAGGGGTGAAGGTGGTCTATCACCCCAGGTTCGCCGAGGTGTACACCGATGACCCCGCGGCCGAGGCGGGGAGGATGGAGGGCATCCTCCTCGCGCTGGAGGGGCGGTTCGAGCTCGTCGAGCCGACGCCGGCAGCTATCGAGGATATCGCGCGGGTGCACACCGAGTCCCACATAGCCAGCGTGTGGCGGATGGGGCCGGTCTACGAGATGGCGCTGCTCGCCGCCGGCGGGGCCATCACGGCCGCCGAGCACGCCTGGGCCGGCGAGCCCGCCTTCGCCCTGGTGCGGCCGCCGGGCCACCACGCCGGCCCTGACCGCTGCTGGGGCTTCTGCTTCTTCAACAACGTGGCCATCGCCCTCGCCCGGCTGAGGGGGGAGCGGAGGATAGAGAGGGCGCTCGTCCTCGACATCGACCTTCACTTCGGCGATGGCACGGTAGCCATATTTCGGGACACGCCCCAGGTGCTCTATTGCCACCCCCAGGCCGGTGACCGCAAGGGGTTCCTGGAGGCCATCTCCCGCTACCTCGGCGAGCACGACGCCGATATCATCGCGGTGTCCGCCGGCTTCGATAGACACGAGGCAGACTGGGGAAGGCTGCTCAAGACGGAGGACTATGAGGCCATCGGCCGCATGGTGAGGGGGTTCGCCCAGAGGTCGTGCCGGGGGAGGAGGTTCGGGGTGCTGGAGGGGGGCTACAACCACCAGGTGCTGGGGAGGAACGTGAGGGCCCTCTGTAGTGGCATGGCCTGACGGCGACGAATGCCTTCACCGCTGCCAATGGGGCGGGACAGGCCCCTGCCCGTAGCGAGGGCCGTTACAAAGGAGGGACTATGAGAGACAAGGTATGTGCCAGCTTCGATGAGGCGGTGGCCGACATCGGGGACGGTGCCTCCATCGTCACCGAGTGCTGGGGGGTATCCGCCATGTCCCAGAACCTGATCGCCGCCATCAAGAAGAAGGGGGTGAAGGACCTCACCCTCATCACCCACAACTTCATCCCGCTGGTGTTCTTCGGCGAGGACGAGGTGACCAACCTGACCCACCTGCTGCCCCAGCTCAAGCGGCTGATAACGCCGGTGGTGGGCCTGCAGCAGCTCGGGGCCGGGGCCTTCGTCAAGGAGTGGGTTGACCGGGGGCTGGAGGTGGAGCTCACCAGCCACGGCACCCTGGCCTCGCGCCTGTACGCCGGCGCCACCGGGCTGGGCGGGTTCTACAACCCGGTGGGCGTGGGCACCATCCTGGAGGAGGGCAAGGAGAAGCGGGTCATCGATGGCCGGGAGTACATCTTCGAGCGGCCGCTACGGCCGGACTACGCCTTCATCCGCGGGTACCGGGCCGACAGGCTGGGCAACCTGGTCTACAAGGGGGTCTACCGTGCCGACCAGCCGGTGATGGCCATGGCGGCCCGGGTCACCATCGCCGAGGTGGACCACATCGTGGAGGTGGGGGACATCGACGCTGAGCACGTGGTGACCCCCGGCATATTCGTCGACCGCATCGTCGAGGTGCCCGAAGACGGCCTGGGCAGCGAATCACGCGCCAGGGCGCTCACTGCCAAGCTGGGCGAGGTGGAGGTGGTGAGGAAGCTCCTGTTCCGCTAGGCTATCACACCGCGTCCCATGGAGGTAACGGAGATGAAGCAGAGACTGGAGAGAGAGGTCATCGCCATGAGGGCGGCAAAGGAGCTCCAGGATGGCGATTATGTAAATCTCGGCATCGGCATACCCAACCTGTGCGCCCTGTACATCCCGGAGGGCGTCCTCTTCGAGACCGAGAACGGCGCCCTGGGCTACGGGCCGCTGGTGCGCGAGAGCGAGATCGAGCGCGCCGACCAGCACTACGTCGACGCCGGGGGCCGCTACTGGACCCCCATCCCCGGCATGGCCCTCTTCGACATCGTCACATCGTTCGCCATGATCCGGAGCGGGCGTCTCATCACCATACTGGGTGGCCTCCAGGTATCGGAGCGGGGCGACCTGGCCAACTGGAACACCGGCGGCGGCGCCCTGGGCGGCACCATCGGCGGGGGCATGGACCTCGCGGTGGGGGCCAAGAGGGTGATCATCACCATGGAGCACACCTCCAAGGATGGCCAGCCCAAGATCGTGGGGCAGTGCACCTACCCCCTCACCGCCAGGGAGTGCGTGGACCTGGTGGTCACCGACCTGGCGGTGATCTGGGTGACCGGGGAGGGCCTGGTGCTCAAGGAGGTGGCCCCGGGCTGGAGCGCGGCGGAGGTACAGGCCTTGACCGAGCCCAGGCTCACCGTGGCCCCCGACTTAAAAGAGATAGACCTGGTGTGAACGCTGTCGCAGGCCTGTGCTCACTGGACGACGATGTACTCGCCGGGCCCGCTGCCCAGGCCGTGCTTTAAGGCCTGCTGCACCTGGGGAGACTGCCACGGGTCGGCGTGGAGCCTGTTCCTGGCCCCGTAGCTCGCGATGACCTTCATGGCCTCGACGTCGATGGCGATGAGGTCGCCCGACGCCAGCACCAGCCCCGGCTCCACGAGCTGGCCCCTGTCCGGGCCGCCTCTCACGAACGCCTTCCTGCCGTCCATGACGATGAGGTGGGGCTGCCAGCACAGGCTGAGCTCGGCGGCCTTGTGCTCTAGGTGGCTGGCGTGGAGGGAGCGGCGCTCTCCAGGGTGCATGAAGCCCACCGCCAGCTTGAGCGCCCCGGTGAAGCGGGCCAGGCTGTGGGTCTTCATGCAGGGCAGGTACACCAGCCGGTCTGCCTCGTAGGCCGAGCGGGGCATGGTCACCGTGTCCAGGTAGTCGCCGCCCACCCTCACCCTGACCCAGTCGTCGGGCCGGTCCTCGAACGCCACAAGCCCCACGTCGAGGCGGCGCGCCAGCTCCGGGAGGCCCACCTGGGCGTAGACATTCCTGGTCGGCCTCCAGATCCCGCCCGAGCTCTCGCCTATGGTGACCTGTGCCCCTGCCTCCTTGAGGAGCTCGACGACCGCGCCCAGGAATGCCAGGTCGGTGGAGCCGGGAGAGGGGTCGGGGCTGTTGAAGTTGGGCTTCACCAGCACCCGCTCGCCCCGCGCCACGGCCTGGCCCAGGTCTCCGAGCAGGGCGATGGCACGCTCTACAGAGGCCTTGACGTCCTCGCTCACCGCCACCCTGGATACCAGGGCCTGGCCTCCCCTCTGCCACGGGTTGGCGAAGCGGGGCCTGGGCTCGACGAGGGGGGCGTCCCGCGGTGCCCTGTCGGCGGCGAAGTGGTAGATGCCTCTGGCCCTGTCGATGAACGCCACCATGTCACACCTCCGGGCAACGGTCTTGGATAGAGGCAGAGAGGGCCGGGATGAAGGACACCGTTGACTCCGCAAAAACGGGACTCAATGCGCCCTCACTTCTATAGCTTCCAGGGCAGTGGGTCTGGAATCTGCTACCAGTGGTGGAGATAGGGGGATTCGAACCCCCGACCTCTGCGATGCGAACGCAGCGCTCTCCCAGCTGAGCTATATCCCCATAGCGAGCACCGCCATGATAGCAAATGCCCCCAAGCGATGTCAAGCAAACTGGGTGAAGGCCCTGTTGACACCGGCCGCACCAACGTGGTATAAAGGGGGGCGATGTTTGTTATGTCACGTGATAGTGCGGCGAGACACAGAGCAATGGCCAGCAGATTGCTCGTAGCGCTCACCGTGGTGGCCCTCGCGGCGGCCATGATACCGGCGCCGCCGGCCTCGGCCCAGGCGCCGGACAAGGTCGACGTGATAATAGGGTTCCAGGAAGACACGGGCGGGGAGCGGCTCGTGGAGCAGTCCGCCGGCAGCATCAAACACAGGTATGAGTCCTTGAGCGCCGTCTCTGCCTCGGTGCCAACGGAGAAGGTGGGCCTATTCCTCGAAGACCCGGTCGTGGCCTACGTCGAGGCCGATACCGCCGTCCGCGCCATCGATATCCTCCCCTGGGGCATCGACCGCATCGACGCCGAGGTGGTATGGGGAGGTAGCGAGAACGCCACCAGCGTTGGTGCAGGGCGCAACGCCGGCGACGGCGTGACGGTGGCCATCATAGACACCGGGATCGACTACGACCACCCTGACCTGGCCGCCGGCTACCTCGGTGGCTACGACTTCGTGAACGCAGACGCCGACCCCATGGACGATAACGGGCACGGCACCCACTGCGCCGGCATAGTGGCCGCCGCCGATAACGGGCTGGGCGTCATCGGGGTGGCCCCCCACGCCGGGCTCTACGCGGTCAAGGTGCTCGATAGCGGCGGCTCAGGATGGGTGAGCGATGTCATCGCCGGGATCGAGTGGGCGGTGGCCCACGACGCAGATATCATCTCCATGAGCCTGGGCTCGGACTACAACTCGACCGCCCTGCAAGATGCCTGCGACGCCGCCTACGCCGCCGGGCTCCTGCTGGTGGGGGCAGCGGGTAACGACGGCGACAGGAAGGGCCGAAGGGATACCGTGGACTACCCCGCGCGGTACACGTCCGTCATCGCGGTGTCGGCCACCGACGCCAGGGACCGCAAGGCAAGCTGGTCAAGCGCCGGCCCCGACGTGGAGCTGGCCGCCCCTGGTGTCGACATCTACTCCACGTACTGGAACGATACCTACGTCCAGATGAGCGGCACCAGCATGGCCTGCCCCCACGTCGCAGGGACGGCAGCCCTGGTATGGGCCGCCAACCCCTCGTGGAGCAACGCCCAGGTGAGGGGCCAGCTCCAGGACACCGCCGAGGATATCGGGAGAAGGGGCCGGGACGACCTGTTCGGCTACGGCCTGGTCGATGCCCAGGAAGCCACATCGTCATCGCCCGCGCCCACGCCCACGCCTACGCCCACGCCTACACCTACCCCTACGCCCACTCCCACGCCGACACCGACAGCGACGCCCACACCCACCACTACGCCGACGCCAACGGCGACGCCTTCACCCACGCCCACCCCTACGCCGTCTTACACCATGCACGTGGACAGCATAGAGATGGAGCTCAACTCCAGAAAGGGCGGCTCGCGGGTGAACGCCACGGCCCAGGTGACCGTGGTCGATGGCAGCGGCAGCCCGGTGAGCAGGGTCAGGGTGTACGGCCACTGGGAGGACGCCACCGGCGATAGCGACTCAGACCGGACCGACAGGCGAGGAGAGGCAGAGCTCAAGTCGGATTGGGTGAACGAGCCGCCCAGCGGCACCACCTTCACCTTCGTGGTGGACACTATCACCAACGGCAGGTATGTCTACGACCCCGATGCCAACGCCGAGGACAGCGACTCGATAAGCGTCCCCTAGCAACGGCCACGCGCGCGGAAGCCCCCAAGGGCCCAGGGCCCGCCCCCTCTACTTGCCGATGCAGAAGCGGCTGAAGATGGTCTCCAGCAGCTCGTCGCTCACCGTCTCGCCGGTGATCTCGCCCAGGGCGTTCGCGGCGGCGGTCAGGTCGATGGTGACCAGGTCGTCGGGCACCCCCTGGGCCACGCCTGAGAGTGCCCCCTCCAGGTAGGCAGCGGCCTGCTCCAGTGCCGCCTTGTGACGTGGGTTGGCGACCAGCAGGGCATCGGAGGCCACGGCCTCACCCCCCAACACGGCGGCCACCATCCTCTCCTCGAGGCGGTCGAGCCCCTCGCCGGTAAGGGCCGAGGTGGACACCCGCTCCCAGGGCAGGTGGTCGAGGGCGGCCACTACCCCCAGGTCTCGCTTGTTGGCCACCACCAGCACCTCCTTTCCGTGGAGGAGGTCGATGATATCCCCGTCTGCGGCCTGGAGCGGCTGGTGGGCATCCACCACCAGGAGGACGAAGTCCGCCTGCTCGACGGCGCGGCGGCTGCGCTCCACCCCCAGCGACTCGACGAGGTCCTTGCTCTCGGTGATGCCCGCGGTGTCGACCAGGCAGAAGGGCACCCCCCTGATGTTGACCACCTCCTCCAGCGTGTCCCTGGTGGTGCCCGGGTGCGGGGTGACGATGGCCCGCCCCTCGCGCAGGAGGCAGTTGAGCAGGCTGGACTTGCCCACGTTGGGCCGCCCCACGATGGCGGTGCGCACCCCCTGCCGGTAGACCATCCCCTGGTCGGCGCTGGCCACCAGCCCGGCGATGGCCCCCAGCGCCCTCTCGAGCACGGGGCAGACGTCCTGCTCCTCGACCTCGTCATCGGGGAAGTCGATGCGCGCGGTGAGAGAGGCCAGCGCCGCCATCACCTCGGCGCGCACCTCCCTGACCGAGCGGGAGAGACCCCCCCCCAGCCCCCGGGCGGCCACCCTGAGGCCGGCCGCGGTCTTGGCCCGCACCACGTCGAGCACGGCCTCGGCCTGGGCCAGGTCGATGCGGCCGTTTAAGAAGGCCCTGAGCGTGAACTCGCCGGGCTGGGCCAGGCGGGCCCCGTAGCGGAGCACGAGCCCCAGCACGCGCTGCAGGGGCAGGGGGCCGCCGTGGCAGTTGAGCTCCACCACGTCCTCCCTGGTGTAGCTGTGCGGCGCCGCCATGTAGCAGGCGAGGGCCTCGTCTATGACCTCGCCGCTCTCCGGGTCGACGATGTGCCCGTACACCATGCGGCGGTCCTCCAGGCGGTGGGGGAAGACCTGCGCCGCGATGGCCCGGGCCTCGCCCCCGCTCAGGCGCACGATGCCGATGCCCCCCTCGCCGATGGGGGTGGCGATGGCGACGATGGTGTCCTGGTACATGCTAGAGCCTCTGCGCCTCCCTCTTGAGCTCGGCGTGGAAGTCGGGGTGGGCGATGGCGATGAGCTCCTGGGCCCGCTCCCGCCTGCTCCGGCCCGCCAGGTTGGCGATGCCGTACTCGGTGACCACGTAGTCGACGAGGGTGCGCGGTATGGTCACCACGTTGCCCGCCTCCAGGGTAGGCATGATGCGGGAGAGCGTGTCCTCCATCGCGGTGGCGGGAAGGGCGAGCACCACCCTCCCGTTGCGGGACATCCAGGCCCCGATGGTGAAATCGAGCTGCCCGCCGGTGCCGCTCCACATCCTGGTGCCCAGGGTCTCCGCCGCCACCTGGCCGGTGAGGTCGATGGCCATGGCGTTGTTGATGGCCACCATGTTGTCGTTCTGGGCGATGACCCTGGGGTTGTTCACGTACGAGGCATCGTACAGCTCGAATGCCGGGTTGTTATCGATGTAGTCCAGGTCCTCGTCGGCGATGGTGAGCACCGAGAACGAGGTGGCGATCACCTTGCCCCGGTGCAGGGTCTTGCGCCTGCCGTTGAGCACCCCCTCCCGCACCAGGCTGAGCACCTCCGGCCCCAGTATCTCGGTGTGCATGCCCAGGTCGTGCTTGCTCCTGAAGTACTCCGCCGCGGCGTAGCCGATGTCGCCGGTGCCGAGCTGGATGGTATCGCCGTCGCGCACCAGCTCGGCGACGTTGGCCCCGATGACCTCGATCTTCTCCACCCTGGTGCCCATGAGGGTATCCACGTCCTCCTTGGACTTGCGCTGCGCCGGGGTGCCGCGCTCTACCAGATGGTCGAACTCGGACACGTGGAACTGGGTATCGCCCATCACCCTGACCACGCCGGGGACCACCTCGCCCACCATCACCTGGGCCCTCTGGGCGTAGGTCTTGGAGAGCCACACCGATTCCCCCAGGCTCACGTACCCGTGCCGGTCCGGCGGTGACACGCGCACCATGAACACGTCCACTGCGCCCTTGCGTCCCTCGTCTTCTTTGAGCCTTTCGAACATGGAGATGCCCACCGGCAGGTAGTCAATGATATCGCCGAAGAGGCGGTCGATGACGGTGCGGAACTTGGAGCTCACCTGGAAGGCGCCCTTTGCATCCTCGTAGTGCCAGCCGAAGGCACCGGCGACGTTGATAGAATGGATGATGCGCACCCCCTCCAGCTCGTCCTTGCGCGCGGCGAGGGCCTCACAGAGCGTGGTGGGCGTCGCCTGGGCGATGCCGATGCACACGGTGTCGCCCGACTTCACCACTTTAACCGCCTCCTCCGCAGAGACCAGCTTCTCTCTATACTCGCTCTCCCATGACATAACAGGGCCATCTCCTCTCTACGAGATGGCCCGATTATACCACAGGGCCACCGCGAGGGTCAGTCGCATACTTGACGGATGGGCGCGAGAGAGGCATTATAGGAAAGAGCATCGCGAGCGATATATGGAGCAGAGAGAGCACAACAGCCCCGCAGTGAGCCGCAACGTCTTCTTCCTTGGCTGGGTGAGCTTCCTCACCGACGTCTCCAGCGAGATGATCTTCCACATGTTCCCCCTCTTCCTGTCCCACGTGCTGGGACTGGGGGCAACGTTCATCGGGCTCATCGAGGGGCTGGGCGAAAGCGCCGCCACCCTGCTCAAGATTGCGAGCGGCTGGGCCAGCGACCGCCTGGGGCGGCGCAAGGGGCCCACCGCGGCGGGGTACATCCTCTCCACCGCGGCCAAGCCCTTCCTGCTCCTCGCCACGAGCGGCGCCGCCGCGCTCGCCATCCGCTTCTTCGAGCGTGCGGGCAAGGGCATCCGCACCTCTCCCCGCGATGCCCTGGTGGCCGACTCCACCGCCCCCTCGGCCATGGGGCGGGGCTTCGGCTTCCACCGCGCCATGGACACCGCGGGCGCCGTCACCGGCATCGCCATCGCCGCACTCGTCGTCTACCTGGTGCAGGGGCTCCAGCCGACGCTGGCCCCGCCCACCTTCCGCTGGCTGGTCATCATCGGCGTGGTGCCCGCGGTGCTGGCGGTGCTGGTCCTGCTGTTCTTCGTCCGGGAGGCGAAAGGCACTCGCCGCGGGCCAGCCGAGGCCGGGGCGGCGACGACCGCCACCGGCCTGGACCGGCGCTTCTTCCTCTTCCTGGGCATCATGGTGGTGTTCACCCTGGGCAACTCCGCCGATATCTTCCTGGTGCTGCGGGCGAGCGATATCGGCCTGGCGCCGCTCCACATCCTGCTCATGCTCATACCGCTCAACCTGGTCTACGCCGCGACGGCGTACCCCCTGGGGCGGCTCTCGGACCGGGTGGGCAGGAGGCGGCTCATCATCATCGGGTGGTCGGTCTATGCCCTCACCTACCTGGGATTCGCCCTCGCCCAGGACTGGTGGCACCCGGCGCTGGTGGTGCTGCTCTTCGCCCTCTACGGGGTCTACTACGGTGCCATCGAGGGGGTGACCCGGGCCTTCGTCGCCGACATCTGCCCCGCGGAGAGGCGAGGCACCGCCTACGGCCTGTTCCACGGCGCGGTGGGGGTGAGCCTGCTGCCGGCGAGCGTCATCGCCGGCGTCATGTGGGACACCATCGGCCCCCAGGCGCCGTTCTTCTTCGGCGCGGCGATGGCGGGGGCAGCCATGCTGGCATTCTGGGTGCTCATCAGGGAATAGCCGGGACGGGCCCTGCACGCAAACGAGCATTTCCTTGCCCCAACGTCTTGACTTACCGCAGCGCTACGCGTTAAGATGACGCCGCGCCGGTCTCCCTGCCGAGACCCGACCATTCACAGAGGGCATCTATCTTCTGCCAAGGAGGGGTTCATGGACGATAGGGTGGCTATCTTCATAGATGGCAGCAATCTCTACCATGCACTTCGCGCCAACATGGGGCGCTATGACCTCAACTTTGCCCTGTTCGCCGAGAAGCTGAGCGGCGAGAGGAGGCTGTTCCGCATCTACTACTACAACGTGCTGCAGGACCCCAGCCAGCGCGCGGAGGGCTCCCGCGAGCAGCAGGACTTCCTGAACGCCTTGAAGGAGACGCCCTACCTGGAGGTGCGGCTGGGGGGCACCAAGATGTCTCAGGGCACGCGGGTGGAGAAGGGCATCGACGTCATGCTGGCCACCGACCTCCTGCACTTCGCCTGGATCGGCCTCTACGAGGTGGCGGTGCTGGTGAGCGGGGACTCGGACTTCGCCTACGCCCTGCAGGCAGTGAAGAACATGGGCAAGCACGTGGAGGTAGCCTACTTCGAGAGCAATATCTCCAAGGACCTGCTGGACATAGCCGACAAGAGACACCAGCTCGACAGCGCCTTCTTCAAGGGGCTGTGGAAGGGGAAGCGCCCGCCGCGGCGCCGGCAGTCGTCCAAGCCCGGGGCCAAGAGCGGCACGCAGAAGAAGGCCGAGGCGCCGGCACCCAGTTAATGCGTCGGCCGGACGCAGAGCGTGATCGTCGCCCGAAAGCAATGTTGAACGTGGCCGGTACTCGGCCTTCTAGGAGTGTGTCATATGAAGACGGGCATCACCGAGCTGCTTGGTATCACCTACCCCATCATCCAGGGGCCCATGGCCTGGGTCTCGCTCCCTCCCCTCGTCGCTGCGGTGAGCAACGCCGGCGGCCTGGGCATCCTGGGGGCGGCCCCGATGTACCCCGATGAGCTACGGGAGAACGTGCGGGCAGTAAAGCAGCTCACCGATAGGCCCTTCGGCGTGAACTTCATCCCGGACAACCCCCGGCTGGAGGAGCTCCTCGATATCATCATCGAGGAGGGGGTCAAGGTGGCCAGCTACGGCATCGGCGACCCCCACCGGATAATCGAGCGCACCAGGCCCCACGGCATCGTGAACATGCCCACGGTGGGCGCGGTGAAGCACGCGGTGCGCGCACAGCAGAACGGGGCCGATGCCATCATCGTCCAGGGCCACGAGGCCGGGGGGCACAACAGCAACGTGGCCACCATGGTGCTGGTGCCGGCCGTGGTCAACAAGGTGAGTATCCCCGTGATAGCCGCGGGAGGCATCGGCGACGCCCGCGGCCTGGCCGCCGCCCTGGCCCTGGGGGCCGGGGGCATCTCCATGGGCACCCGTTTCATCGTGACCCAGGAGAGCCCGGTGCCGGCGAACATCAAGTCGTTCATCATCGGCGCCTCCGAGGAGGATACCATCCTGCTGGGCGGCATCCGCTCCGGGCTGCGCGGCCGCCTGCTCAAGAGCAGGTTCACCGACATGGTGCAGGGGCCCGGTGCCGGCGAGGCCCTGGCCGGGGACGAGCCACCTTCGCGGGTGGGCCGGCTGAGGATGGCCATGGTCGACGGCGACGAGGAGAGGGGCACCATCGTCGCCGGCCAGGTGTGCGGCCTCATCGAGGACATCCCTACGTGCCAGGAGTTGATAGAGCGCACGGTGCGAGGCGCCGAGGCCATCCTGGAACGAGCGAGGGCTGCGCTCAACACCTGACCATAGGGGGCACAGAGAGGGGTACCGCCGCCTCACCCGCCGAGGGTCACGTTATCGATCAAGCGCGTCTTGCCGATGCGCACCGCGAGCGACGCAAGCGCCCTTCCCTCGGCCTCCTCCAGCTCCTCCAGCGTCTCCGGGTGTGCCACGCTCACGTAGTCGATGCGGGCGAGGGGCTCTGCCTTTACCAGACGGGTCATCTCGCGGCGCAGGCGCTGCGCCCGGCGCTCACCCCCATCATACAGCTCCCTGGCGCGGCACAGCGCCCGCCACAGCACCGGGGCGGCGGCGCGCTCCTCCGGGCCCAGGTAGACGTTGCGGCTGCTCATGGCCAGGCCGTCCGCCTCGCGCACGGTGGGCACCGCGACGACATCGGGGGACATGTGTAGGTCGGAGACCATCCTCCTTATCACCACGAGCTGCTGGGCGTCCTTCTCCCCGAAGTAGGCCCGGTCTGGCCCCACGATGTTGAGCAGCACGGCCACCACGGTGGCCACGCCGCGGAAGTGTCCGGGGCGCGCCGCACCCTCGAGCCTCTCGGTTACCCCCTCCACGTCGATCCAGGTGGCAAAGCCCGGAGGGTACACCTCCTCGGCGCTGGGCATGAACACCGTGCCTATCCTCTCGTTCTTCAAGAGGCCCAGGTCCCGCTCTGTGTCCCGCGGGTACTGGCCCAGGTCCTCCCTGGGGCCGAACTGGGCGGGGTTTATGAAGATACTCACCACCACGTTTACGTTCTCGCGGCGGGCCCGGCGCACCAGCTCCAGGTGCCCCTCGTGGAGGTAGCCCATGGTGGGCACAAAGCCAACGGAGCCAGTGAACTGGCCCCGCACCCTGTTCATCTCGGCTATTGTGGTCACTACATTCATGGCGTGATTCTAGGCGGAGCGCGCGATCTCGGCGACGATCGCCTCGTCCATGGTATAGCCCTCCTTTGCGGTGGGGAAGGTGCCCGATGCCACCTCGTCTACGTAGCTGGTCACTGCACCCCTTATGGTATCGCACAGCCGCGCATACTGCTTGGCGTGCCGGGGAACGAAATCGGTGTACAGGCCCAGGATATCGTGCACCACCTGCACCTGGCCGTCACAGTGGGGGCCGGCGCCGATGCCGATGGTGGGGACCGCCACGCGCTCCGTTATCAGCCTGGAGAGCGGCGCCGGCACGGACTCCAGGACGATGGAGAAGGCCCCGGCCTGCTCCAGCGCCCGGGCATCGTTCAGAAGGCGCGCCGCCGCCTCCTGGGTCTTGCCCACCACCTTGAAGCCGCCCAACTGGTGCACCGACTGCGGGGTGAGCCCGATGTGCCCCTGCACCGGTATGCCGCACTCCACCAGCCTGCGCACCTTCTCGGCCACCACCTCGCCGCCCTCGAGCTTCACCGCCTGGGCCCCTCCCTCCTGGATGAAGCGGGCGGCATTGCGCAGGGCGTCCTCGACCGAGACGTGGTAGGTCATGAAGGGCATGTCGCCCACCACCAGCGCCCGCTCCGTGCCCCGCACCACGGCCTTTACGTGGTGCAGCATGTGCTCCATGGTCACCGGTATGGTGGACTCGTAGCCCAGCACCACCATGCCCAGGCTGTCGCCGACCAGGATGATGGGCACGCCGACCTCATCGAGGAGCCGGGCCATGGAGTAGTCGTAGGCGGTGAGCATGGCGAACCGCTGGCCCTGCCGCTTCATCTCTTTGAGCTCGCCGATGGTGACCCTCATCTGCCCTCACCCCGCGTGGGGTACCGTGTCCCTCACCATGACGTTTCTCTCGTCGACATACACCAGGTGTGGCTGCACCTCCCAGGCCTCCTCCTCGCTGACCACGCTGTAGGAGATTATGATCACGCGGTCGCCCACGCTCACCAGGCGGGCCGCGGCACCGTTAATACAGATGACGCCCGAGTCCGGCTCCCCCTCGATGACGTAGGTCTCGAAGCGGGCGCCGTTGTCGACATCGAGCACGTGGACCTGCTCGTAGGGGAGAATGTCCGCCGCCTCCATGAGCAGCCTGTCTATGGTTATGCTGCCCTCATAGTGCAGGTTGGCGTCGGTGACCGTGGCCCGGTGGATCTTGCCCCTCAGCATCATTCGCATGGCGTACCCTCCTTCCGGCACATGAAACGCTCGTGCAAAACCGTCCACTATCTATAGAAAAGTCCTCACGTACCTATGGCAACACCAGTGCCCAGGAGTGCCTTGAGCTCCGCTGCCTTGGCCTGGTCGATCCTCCCCTTCGCCAGGGCTATCGGTATCGCCTGGAGGCCCAGCTCCCGGTAGGCAGAGACCAGAGAGGGCGCCGCCCGCTCCAGCGCGGCCAGGTGCTTCTCCACGGTGCCGACGTCCCCGCGGGCGATGGGGCCGGTGAGGCAGTGGGGCAGGCCCACGTTCTCTACGTTGTTGAGCGTCCCCTCCAGGAGCGGCATGAGCGCCGCGACCGCCTGCTCCTGCGATACCCCGAAGGTGTGCCACAGGTCGGTGGCCAGCTTCACCAGGGTGACCAGGTAGTTGCAGGCCAGCACCGCCGCGGCGTGGTAGAGCACCTTGTCCTCGGCCTCGAGCCTCACCGCGTGGCCACCGAGCGCCCGCGCCATGTCCTCGAGCAGGCCGAAGAGCGGCCCCTCGGCCTCGATGCCGAAGGTGGAGCCCGGTATGTTCTCCACGGCATGACGGATGCTGGCGAAGGTCTGGAGCGGGTGGAAGCCGCCCACCCATGCCCCCTGTACCCTCGCCGGCTCCAGGACGGCGGTGGAGTCCGCCCCGCTGCAGTGCACCACGCACTGGCCGGCGCGCCACGCGAGAGAGCCCGCGACCCGGCCGATGACATCGTCGGGGGTGGTGATGAAGACGAGCTGGGCGCTGTCGGCCACCCCCTGGTTGTCGGCACACACCGCACAGCCGGGGACGGCCTGGGCCAGCCGCCGCGCCGAGGAGAGGCTCCTGCTGGACACGGCGACGACGGGGTAGCCCTTCTCTCCAAGCCGCACCGCGAGCGCCGTGCCCACGGTGCCGGCCCCTATGAACCCGATCTCATACACTGCCCATCACCTCCCGCGCCGAGGGTACGCCGGCCAGGCCCTGGGCCATCATCACCGCCCGCACCACGGCGGTGGCCACCACCTCGGCCGCTATTGCCCCCACGATGGTGACGCCCTCCACCCCCAGCTCACGACCCTTGCCCGCGGCGAGGGCCACGATGACATCGCCGTCGACCATGGAGTGCGCCGGGCGCACCGCCCGCGCCAGGCCGTCGTGGGCCATCTGCGCCACCTTGTTGGCCTGCTCCTTGTTCAGCGTGGCATCGGTGGCCACCACGCCGATCACGGTATTGGTGGAGAGGGGGCTGGCAGCAACCCCCTGCTTCTTCATGATCTCCACGGTATCGAGGAATCCGCCCCGCTCCAGGTCGCGGGGGCCGGCGAGCACCTTCCCTGTCTGCGGGTCCACCACGTCGCCGAAGGCGTTCACCGCGAATATGGCCCCGACGGTGACATCCCCCACCCGCTGGCTCGCCGTACCCAGGCCGCCCTTGGTCATACGCTCCACCCCCAGTATCTTGCCCACCGTCGCCCCGGTGCCGGCGCCCACGCTGCCCTCGGCCACGGGGCCGGCGGAGGCGGCGAGGCAGGCCTTGTAGCCCTCCTCGATCCCCGGCCTCACCGTGGCGCTGCCGATGCGGAGGTCGAACAGGATGGCGGCAGGGACGATGGGCACGCGCGCCACCCCGACGTCGTGGCCGAAGCCCCGCTCCTCCAGGTAGCGCACCGCCCCGCCAGCGCTGTCGAGCCCGAAGGCGCTGCCACCGCTCAAGACCACGGCGTGCGCCCTGCCCATCAGGCTCATGTGGCGCAGCGGGTCGGTCTCCCTGGTCCCCGGCGCCGAGCCGCGCACATCGACGCCACCGATGAACCCCTCCGGGCACAGGCACACGGTGCAGCCCGTGGCCGCCTCTGTGTCGGTGTAGTGGCCTACTGTGATGCCGGGTACATCGGTGATGGCATTGTTCATGGGCAAGACCCCATCAAAAAGAGACGAAAACGCCCCCTCAGGCACTGCCCGAGAAGGCGTGAGGAGTGGCGTCTGTTGCCGTCTCGGTCCCGAACGATCCAAGCGACTTCATTTGTGAACTACGGGGTTAAAAGACTCACCGCCGCAAGGGTCGGTGGCAAGGCTAGCCTACCATACGGCCCGGTGATTGTCAAGGGGCATGTGAATCGATGTACAATCTCCCCTGGCACCGGGGGCAGAAATAGCTCCCCCGGTTGCGGATGGGGATGCGCTCGATGGGGGTGCCACAGGCCGGGCAGGGCTCGCCGCGTCGATGGGCCACCCTGAAGCAGAACTGCGCCGCACCGGGCTCACCGCCGGGGCGCAGGTAGTCGCGTATGCTGGCCCCGCAGCCGGCGATGGCCTCGGCCAGCACCTGCCTAAGCGAGCGGTGCAGCCGCGCCACCTCCTCTGCGGAGAGGTCCCTGGCCCTCTTCAAAGGGTGGATGCCGGCGGCGAACAGGGCCTCGTCGGCGTACATGTTGCCCACCCCGGCGATGACACGCTGGTCGCAGAGCACCGCCTTTATCGGTGCCGAGCGCCTGTGCAGTTTATTCTCCAGGGCCGCGGCAGTGAAGCCGTCCTCCAGTGGCTCCGGGCCCAGCCCGCCCACCACCTCCGCCTCGTCCGCCACCAGCCAGACGCGGCCCATCTTGCGCGGGTCGCGGAAGAGGAGGTCGCTCCCATCGTCGAGGTGGAACACGGTGCGGGCGTAGGGGTCGCCCTCGCCGGCAGCGTCGAGGAGCAGCGAGCCGCTCATCCTCATGTGCACGACGAGGGCCACGCCGCCGCCCAATCGCACTATCAGGTATTTCCCCCGCCTCTCCAGCCCCTCGATACCCATTCCCTGTATCTGGCAGGCAAAGGCCTCTGGCGAGGGAATTTGCACCGCTTTAGGCCATTTCACGGTGACGCCCACAATGCGGCGGCCCACTATCCTGCGGGCCAAGTCCCTCCGTATGGTCTCCACCTCGGGCAGCTCCGGCATCTCTCCTTCTCTGCGGCGGGAAAGGGGCACAGAGGACGCCCTGGGCTCTGTCACCCCCCAGCGCTACTTCTTCATGTCGCCCCAGTTTTCGCCCACGTTTATGTCTACTTTGAGGGGCACGCTGAGCTCCATGGCCTTTGGCATCACCTCGGCGACGAGCCCACGCACCCCCTCGACCTCGCCCCGCGGCACCTCGAAGAGCAGCTCATCGTGCACCTGGAGGATCATCCGCGCCTTCAGCCCGCGCCCCTCCATCTCGCGGTGGATGCCTATCATGGCCACCTTGATGATATCGGCGGACGTGCCCTGCACCGGCATGTTCGTGGCCATGCGCTCCGCCGCCGCCCGCACCTGGGCGTTCGAGGACTTGATGTCCGGGATGTAGCGCCTGCGGCCCAGCATGGTCTCCACGTACCCCCGCTCCCGGGCCAGGCGCTTCGTGGTCTCGATGTAGTCCCGCACGCCGGGGTAGCGCTGGAAGTAGGCGGCGATGAACTGGGCGGCCTCCTGCCTGGAGAGCTCGGTGGCCTGCTCCAGCCCGTAGTCGCTCATCCCGTAGAGGACGCCGAAGTTCACCGTCTTGGCCACCCGCCTCATATCGGCGGTCACCTCTTCCGGGGGCACGGAGAAGACCTGTGCCGCGGTGGCGGCGTGGATGTCCTGGTCACCGCGGAAGGCGGCCAGCAGCCCGGCGTCCTGGGAGAGGTGGGCCATGACCCGCAGGTCTATCTGGGAGTAGTCGGCCCCCAGGAGCACGCAGCCCTCCCCGGCGACGAAGGCCCGCCTCACCTGCCGCCCCAGCTCGCCGCGCACCGGTATGTTCTGCAGGTTGGGGTCGCTCGACGAGATGCGGCCGGTGGTGGTGCCCGTCTGGTTGTAGCTGGTGTGCAGCCGGCCCGTCCTGGGGTTTATCAGCTGGGGCAGGGCATCTAAGTAGGTGGACTTCAGCTTGGAGAGCTGGCGGTACTCGAGGAGGGGGTCGATGACCGGGTGCAGCCCTTTGAGCCCCTCGAGCGCCTGGGCATCGGTGGAGTAGCCGCTCTTGGTCTTGCGCCCCCCGGGCAGCCGCAGCTCCTCGAAGAGGACGGCCCCCAGTTGCTGCGTCGAGTTGATGTTGAAGCGGTGGCCGACGAGGTCGTAGACCTCGGCCTCCCGCTCGGCCGTCCTCTGGCCCAGGCCCTGCGACATCTCGTGCAGTGACCCCACGTCGAGGGCCACCCCGGCCTGCTCCATGCCCAGGAGCACCGGCACCAGCGGCATCTCCACCTCGTGAAACAGGGGCCACAGCCCCTGCCCTTTGAGCTCGGCGGCGAACAGCTCAGAGAGCCGCCAGCACATGTCGGCATCGGCGCAGGCGTACCGGGCCGCCCGCGGTATCTCGACGTGGGCCATGGACACCTGCTTCGGCCCCTTCCCGATGAGATCGGTGATGGGGGTCATCTCCACCCCCAGCCTGCTGAAGGCCAGGGCCTTGAGCCCCAGCGCCTTCTCCCCCAGCAGGTAGGCGGCGACCATGGTATCGAAGGCGAGACCCTGTACCTCGATGCCGTGCTGCGCCAGCACCATCATGTCGTACTTGCCGTTGTGGGCCACCTTGGCCACACCGGGGTCTGCGAGCAAGGGCCCAAGCCGCACAAGCACCTGGTCGCGGGGGAGCTGGGCGCCCACCCTGTGTCCCACCGGCACGTAGAAGGCGCAGCCCCCCTTGCAGGCGAAGGAGAGGCCCACCACCTCGGCGTACATCGGGTCGAGGCCGGTGGTCTCCAGGTCGAAGGCGAAGGAGGGGGCCGCGGAGAGCTCGGCGACGAGCCGCTCCAGGGCCTCGGCGGTATCCACGACACAGTAGTCGCCCTCGGCGGCGCTGGCCCCGGCACGGGACGCCCCCGCTCCATCCGTCTCCGCGATGTCTAGCTGGTTGAGCCGCTCCAGCAGCGCGTTGAACTCAAGCTCGCGGAGGAGCGCCACCGCCTCGTCGCGGCGATAGGGGGAGACGGCACAGGCATCCAGGTCCAGGGTGAGCGGGACATCGGTGGCTATGGTGACCAGCCACTTGCTCTGCCGCGCCGCCTCCTCGCCCTCGACCAGGGCCTGTCTCACCTTCGGCGGGGCGACCTCGTCTACGTGGGCATAGATGCCATCGATGCTGCCGTACTCCTTCAGCAGCTTCACCGCCGTCTTCTCCCCGATGCCGGGCACCCCGCCCACGTTGTCCGAGGGGTCACCTTTCAGTCCCTTGAAGTCGGCGAGCTGCGCCGCTAGAAGCCCATAGCGCCCCTCCACCCCCTCCTCGTCGTAGAGCACGGTGTCGCTGAACGACCTCCCCGGCCGCGGCGTGAGCACCCTCACCCTGGGGGAGACCAGCTGCAGCGTATCGGTATCCCCGGTCACGATGATGGTGTCCATGCCCCGCGCGGCGGCCTGGTGCGAGATGGTGCCCAGGATGTCGTCGGCCTCGTAGCCCTCCACCTCGAAGCTGGGGATGTCCAGGGCCTGCACGAGCTGTCGCACCCGCCCCATCTGCACGACGAGCTCGTCGGGGGCCTTGGGGCGGTGCGCCTTGTAGCTGGCTACCTCGCGGTGGCGGAAGGTGGGGCCGGGGTAGTCGAAGGCGATGGCGTAGTGGGTGGGCCTGAGATCGGCGAGCACCTTGAGCACCATGGTGGCAAACCCGTACACCGCGCCCGTGGGCTCCCCCGTCCTGGTCACCGAGAGCGGGGGCAGGGCGTGATAGGCGCGGTGGACCAGGGCATTGCCGTCGAACAGCACCAGGAGAGGCCCTCTCTCACTCATAGGCAGCTCGCTGCGCTCCTTCCCTGCGACCATTATAGCAAGAAGCGGCCCGATCCGAAACACGGGTACCCCCCGCTTGATTGGGAACATAGTATGGTATAAACTGTACCCGATTATGTTGCGGCAACGCAGAGAGAGCAAGGATGGCGATGAAAGGGAGAGACCTGATATCCATAGCTGACCTGACACCGGGGGAGGTTCACCACCTGATCGAGAGGGCACTGGCCTTGAAGGCAGAGGGGCCGAGGCCCATCCTGGAGGGGAAGGCCCTGGCCATCCTCTTCGAGAAGCCCTCCCTGCGCACCCGGGTGAGCTTCGACGTGGGCATAAGGCAGCTCGGAGGCCACCCCCTGTACCTGTCCCCCGCCGAGGTGGGGCTGGGGCAGCGGGAGCCGGTGGCCGACGTGGCCAGGGTGCTCTCCCGCTACGTAGACGGCATCATCGCCCGCACCTTCGCCCACCGCACCGTGGAGCTCCTCGCCTCACACGCCAGCGTGCCGGTGATAAACGCCCTCTCCGATGCCGAGCACCCCTGCCAGGTCCTCTCCGACCTGCTCACCATGTACCAGAAGAAGGGCCGCCTGGAGGGGCTGGCGGTGGCCTACATCGGGGACGCCAACAACGTGGCCACCAGCCTGCTCCTGGCCTGCTCCATGCTGGGCATGGAGCTAAAGATGGCCTCGCCCCCGGGGTACGGCCCCACGGAGGAGCTGATGGCCCGCGCCCAGGGGGGGCGGGTCACCGTGACCGAGGACCCCAGGGAGGCGGCGCGCGGGGCCGACGTGGTCTACACCGACGTGTGGACCAGCATGGGGCAGGAGGCCGAGGCCCAGCGCCGCCGCCAGGCCTTTGCCCGCTACCAGGTGGACGCCGCGCTGCTGGCGCTGGCCAGGGAGGACGCCCTGTTCATGCACCCCCTGCCGGCACACCACGGGGAGGAGATCGCAGAGGGGCTGCTCGACGTGCCGCAGTCGGTGGTCTTCGACCAGGCGGAGAACAGGCTCCACATGCAGAAGGCGCTCCTCGCGGAGCTCATGGCATGACCAAGCCCATCGTGGCCATAGTGGGCCGCCCCAACGTGGGCAAGTCTGCCCTGTTCAACCGGCTCGTGGGGAGGCGCGTATCCATCATCGAGGACGAGCCGGGCACCACCCGCGACCGCCTCTACGCCGATATCCAGTGGCGGGACAGCGCCTTCACCATCGTGGACACCGGTGGCCTCCTCCCCGAGCCCGATAGCGACATCGCCCTGGGGGTGAAGGCCCAGGTGGAGACCGCCATCGCCGAGGCCGACTTAATCGTCTTCCTCGCCGATGGGCGCGACGGCCTCACCCACACCGACCGTGACATCGCCGAGATGCTCCGGCGCTCGACGAAGCCGCTGGTGCTGGCCGTGAACAAGGTGGACAACGAGCAGCGCCTCCTCGACTGCCCGCAGTTCTACCAGCTCGCCCTCGGCGACCCGCTCCCGGTGAGCGCCTACCACGACCTGGGCATAGACGACCTGCTGGACACCATCGTCCACGACCTTCCCTTCTTCCCCCCGGAGGAAGAGGTGGACATGATGAAGGTGGCCATAGTGGGCCGCCCCAACGTGGGCAAGTCCATGCTGTTAAACGCCATCCTGGGCCGGGAGCGCTCCCTCGTCGACGCCGCGCCGGGCACCACCAGGGACGCCATAGACACCGTGTTCCACTACCAGGGCGAGCCCATGCTCTTGATCGATACCGCCGGCATCCGCCGCCGCGGGCGCATCGGCGGCGGCATCGAGCGCTACAGCGTGATGCGGGCCCTGCGCGCCATAGACCGCGCCGACGTCGCCCTCCTCCTGACCGACGCCACCGAGCTGGTGACCGCCCAGGACGCCCACATCGCCGGCCACGTCATCGAGGCCTACAAGGGGATCGCGCTCGCGGTGAACAAGTGGGACCTGGTGGAGGCCGAGGTCAACCGCGAGGGCTACGCCACGGAGGTGCGGCGCCGCTTAAAGTTCATGCCGTACGTGCCGGTGCTCTTCATATCGGCCATGCTGAAAAGGGGCATAGACGAGCTGCTGGCCACGGCACAGGCAATCTACGAGGAGCGCAGGAGGCGCGTCCCCACCGCCGCCTTGAACGGCGTGGTGGGCCAGGCCATCGCCCAGCACGCGCCGCCCTCGGTGCGGGGGCGCAGGCTCAAGGTGCTCTATGCCACCCAGGCCGAGGCCAGCCCGCCCACCTTCGTCTTCTTCGTCAACGACCCCGCCCTGCTCCACTTTTCGTACCAGCGCTACCTGGAGAACAGGCTACGCCAGGCCTTCGGCTTTCGCGGCACGCCGCTGCACCTTATTTTCAAGAGAAGGGGTGAAGAGTGATCGTCTTACAGTTCATCGGGGCCATTGCCCTGGGCTACCTCATCGGGGCCATCCCCTTCGGCGTGATCGTGGGCCGGCTCACCCGCGGCATCGATGTGCGGGAGTTCGGCAGCGGCAGCATGGGGATGACCAACGTGCTGCGCACCGTGGGCACCGTTGCCGCTGTGGTGGTCTTCTGCGCCGACCTGGCCAAGGGGGCCGCTGCCGTCGCGCTGGCCTTGCCCATCCTCTCCTCCACCCCCGCCGTGGTGCCGTGGGGCATGGCGGCCGCAGGGGTGGCCGCCGTCGTCGGGCATAGCTGGCCGGTATACATCGGGTTCCGCGGCGGGCGCGGCGTCACCACGGGCTTCGGCGCCCTCCTGGTCATGAGCTGGCCTATAGGCGTGATATCCTTCGCCATCTTCATCGCCGTGGTCGCCACCTGGCGGTATGTGTCGCTGGGCTCCATGGCCGCCGCGGTGGCCATGCTGGTGGTGACCATACCCTTCGTCCTGCTCGGCTGGGAGCCCATCGCCTACCTGGTCTACGGCCTCGCCGTGGTGCCCGCCGTCATCTTCCGCCACCGGGGCAACATCGGGAGGCTGCGCCACGGCACCGAGCCCAAGCTGGGCAAGAGTCAGCCAGACAGCGAGGGGGCGGGCCAGTGAAGGTCGCCATCGTCGGCAGCACGAGCTGGGGCACCACCATGGGGATGCTCCTGGCCAGAAAGGGCGCAGAGGTCCACCTGTGGACGCGGACGGCCGAGGAGGCACAGCGGCTGGCGCGGGAGGGCGAGAACGCCACCCGCCTGCCCGGCATCCCCCTCCCCCAGGGGCTGGTACCCACCAGCGACCTGAAAGGGGCCATCGCCGGGGCAGCGCTGGTCATCGTCGCCGTCCCCTCCCAGACCATGCGCGGCAACGTCAGGCAGGTGTGCCCGCACCTGGAGGGGCCGGTGCCCCTCATGTGCGCCTCCAAGGGGCTGGAGTCGGGCACGGCACAGCGGATGTCTGTGGTCATCGCCGAGGAGCTGGGCGCGGCATACCAGGACCACATCTGCGTCCTCTCCGGGCCCAACCTCTCACGGGAGATCGCCCTGGGGCTGCCCGCCTCCACGGTGGTCGCCGCCGCCGATATCAGCCTCGCCCAGGGGGTGGCCGACATCATGGCCTCGCCCACCTTCCACGTCTACACCAGCGACGACGTGGTGGGGGTGGAGCTGGGGGGGGCGCTCAAGAACATCATCGCCCTGGGCGCCGGCATGGCCGACGGCCTCAACTACGGCATGAACGCCAAGGCCGCCTTCATGTCACAGGGCCTGACCGAGATCACCCGCCTGGGCGTCGCCGCCGGGGCCAAGCCAATCACCTTCATCGGGCTCTCCTGCCTGGGCGACCTCCTGGCCACCTGCTCAAGCCCTTTGAGCCGCAACCACACCCTGGGGGAGGGCCTGGCCATGGGGAGGTCGCTCGAGGAGCAGATGGCATTGATGGGCAGCGTCGTGGAGGGGGTGGCCACCACCGCCGCCGCGATAGCGATGGCGCGGAGGCTGGGCGTGGAGATGCCCATCACCGAGCGGATCTACCGCGTCCTCTACGAGGGTGCCGACATCAGAGACGAGATGTCCTGGCTAATGAAGAGATAGCGACATCTGGTAGTCGGTCGCGGGCAGGGGATCGAGGTCGCCGAGCTCGTACAGCACCGCCGCCACCACCGCCATCGCCGCCGTCTCGGCGCGCAGGACGCGCGGCCCCAGGCTCACCACTGCGATACCACTGGTGCGGGCCAACTCCACCTCTGGCGGGGAGAACCCGCCCTCAGGGCCGACGAATACGTTTATCGCCGCCGGCTTCCTCTGCGCCGACCTCTTTGCCCGCGGGCGGACCTCCTTCAAGGCATCTCTCAACCTCGCCTCCCGCTCTTCCTCCCAGGGCATGATGGAGAGGCCCTGCACCTGCTGGCACGCCTGCTGGAAGAACACCACCGGCTCCAGCGTGGGCAGTCGGCCCCGCCGCGACTGCTCTGCGGCCTCGGTGACGATGCGCTGCCAGCGCTCCATCTTGCCCCCGGTCACGTCCCTCAAGTGCCCGGCCACGCAGCGCTCGCACAGTAGGGGGACGAAGCCGGCCACCCCCAGCTCGGTGCACTTCTGGAGCGCGAGCTCAAAGCTGCTGCCCTTGAGCAGCGCCTGGTAGAGCACTATCCTGGTGGCGGGCTCGGCGTCCACCAGGCCCTTGCGGCACACCACGCCCTCGGCGCGCATCCCCGCGACCGCGGAGAGCTCCACCTCGTACTCCCAGCCGCTGTCGTCCAAGCAGACGATGTGGTCGCCGACATCGAGCCTCAGCACATCGCGTATCTGGTGCACCTGGCTGCCCTCGATGGTCACCCGCTCACCCTGGATGCCCTGCGCGGGGATGAAGAAGCGGTGCACGGCGCTAGCCCTCCTCCCTGACCGCGACGAGCGCGCGCCAGTCGCCCTCGGCCATGGTCTCCACCACGGCGAGCCCCTCCTGGCGGAGCCGCTCGCTCACCTCTGGGCAGTGGACATCGATGAACCCGCTGGCAACGAGCACCCCGCGGGGCCGGAGCGCGCCTGCCAGGTGGGGGGCGAGCTCGCAGACCACGGTGGAGAGGATGTTGGCCATCACTATGTCGAAGGGGCCCAGGGGGCGCTCGAAGGGGAGGCCACCCAGCTCCACGCTCACCACTCCGGCGACGCCGTTGCTCGCTATGTTGGAGCGGGCGACGTCGACGGCTACGGGGTTTATGTCGAGCGCGGCCACCGCGGAGGCCTCCAGCTTGGCCGCGGCGATGGCGAGGATGCCAGAGCCGGTGCCCACGTCGAGCACCGCCATGCCCGGCGCGAGGTGGCGCTCCAGTGCGACGAGGCACAGCCTGGTGGTGGCATGGTGGCCGGTGCCGAAGGCCATCCCCGGGTCTATCTCTAAAACTACCTGGCCGCGGCGGGCGCGGTGCTCCTCCCACGAGGGCTTGACCACCAGGCGACGGCCCACGGCGAGCACCGGGAAGTGGGCCCGCCAGATGGTCTCCCACTCCTGGTCATCGACGGTGCGCGGTGAGAGCTCTACCGGGCACCGCAGCCGAAGCTGGGAGAGGGCACGCTCCATCTCAGCCCTCCTGCCGGGGAGAAGGTCATCGACGGGGATGAAGGCCCTGACGCGGGCCTTGCCTGCCTGAGAGGGGGGCCCACCACCCCTCTCCTCCTCTATAGCGGCACCGCCGTGGCCAAAACGGCCCATGGCCGAGGCCACTACCTCGGCATCGCCGCTGTCCACTAGGGCGGTCAGTTCCAGCCAGCTGGAAAGGCCCAACGCTGCCTCTCGGTCTAGATATCGAGAACGTCCTTCAGCCTGTGGAAAAAGCCCTTCTCTTCCTTGGGCATCTGTACCGGGCCCAGGGTCTTGGCCAGCTCGCGGAACAGCTCTCGCTGTCGCTCGGTGAGGGAGTGGGGGGTCACCACGTGGACCATGACCAGGTGGTCGCCCCTGCTGCCCCCGTTGAGATGGGGCACCCCCTTGCCCTTTAAGCGGACGATCTTGCCCGGCTGTGTGCCCGCCGGGACCTTCACGGTGAAATCGCCGTCCACGGTGGGCACCGCCACCTCGTCCCCCAGGGCCGCCTGTGCGACGTTTAGGGCCAGGTCATAGAGTATGTCGGCGCCCCGCCTCTTGAAGAGCTCGTGTCCCTTGACTGAGAGTACGATGTAGAGGTTGCCCCGGCTGCCGCCGCGGCTGCCGGCGTTGCCCTCGCCGCTCAAGCGCATCTGGGAGCCATCGTCGACGCCGGCAGGTATGGTGACCGCGATGGTGCGCACCCGCTCCTCTCTGCCCTGGCCGCGGCACTGGGAGCAGGGGTCGGAGATGACCCTGCCCTCACCGCCGCAGCGGGGGCAGGGGGTCACATTGACGAAGCGGCCGAAGACGCTGCGCTGTACGCGGCGCAGCTCGCCGCTGCCGTTGCACTCCGGGCACCGCTGCGGCTGGCTCCCCGGCTCGCTGCCCATGCCCTGGCAGCGGGAGCAGGCCTCTACGCGGGTGATCTCCACTTCCTTCTCGCAGCCGAACACCGCCTCCTCGAAGGAGATGGTGAGGTCGAAGCGCAGGTCGGCGCCCCGCTGCGGGCCGCGCCTGGTCTGCGTCGTCGCGCCGCCGAAGAAGCTATCGAAGATATCGCCGAAGCCGCGGAAGATGTCGAAGTCCTGGAAGCCGCGGCCAAAGCCGCCGGAGTGGCCGAAGCGGTCGTAGGAGGCCCTCTTGTCGGGGTCGGAGAGCACCTCGTAGGCCTCGTTTAGCTCCTTGAACCGCTCCTCGGCGCCGTCGTCGCGGTTGCGGTCGGGGTGACACTCGAAGGCCAGTCTCCTGAAGGCGCGCTTGATCTCCTCCGGTGAGGCCGACCGCTCGACGCCCAAGACCTCGTAGTAGTCACGCTTGGTAGTCATCGCCGCTCTCTAAAGCCCAGGACTAACATAACACCATATTGTAATCCATCAGCCGCTACATTACAAGCGAGCGTGCCCCTGTCTACGGGAGGTAATAGAACAGGGCAGGGGTATACCCCTGCCCCTGCCCTCTTCTGATGGATGCGACATCGCTATACCTCGCGGAACTCGCCCTCCACGGTGCCCTCGTCGCCGGTGTCGGGCCCCTCGCCGGGCGGCGGCTCAGCGTCGGGCGGCGGCTGGTGCTGGTAGACGGCGGCACCCAGTTGCTGCAGCGCCTCCGAGAGCTCCTGCATGGCGCGCTGCACCTCGCTTGTGTCCGTGCCCTGGAGTGCGGAGCGCACCGCGGCCGTCTTCTCCTCGACACGCTGCCTGATATCGGGGGGCACGCTCTCGCCCTGCTCGCGGAGGGTCTTGTCCGCGGTGTAGGCCATGGTATCGGCGGTGTTCCTGGTCTCCACCTCTTCGCGCCGCGTTCGGTCGTCCTCGGCGTGGAGCTCGGCCTCTCTCTGCATGCGCTCCACCTCGTCCTTGGACAGCCCGCTGGAGGCGGTGATCACTATCTTCTGCTCCTTGCCCGTGCCCTTGTCGTGGGCCTTCACGCTCACGATGCCGTTGGCATCGATGTCGAAGGTGACCTCGATCTGGGGCATGCCCCGCGGCGCCGGCAGGATGCCGTCGAGCATGAAGCGCCCCAGCGTCTTGTTGTCCGCGGCCATGGCGCGCTCGCCCTGGAGCACGTGGATATCGACGCTGGTCTGGCCGTCGGCGGCGGTGGAGAACACCTGGCTCTTCGATGTCGGGATGGTGGTGTTGCGCTGTATGAGCTGGGTCATCACGCCGCCCAGGGTCTCGATGCCCAGGGTGAGCGGGGTGACGTCCAAGAGCAGCACGTCCCTGACCTCGCCTTTGAGCACCCCGGCCTGGATGGCGGCCCCGACGGCCACCACCT
>JAXHUE010000007.1:0-71404 GCA_034189655.1 Chloroflexota bacterium
ATTGACGTCGCAAAGCCAGACGTTCACTTACTTCGTCTTGCCCAACAATACGGCCATCTAGCTACGGAGGAGGGCGTTCAGCAGTTCGCAAATCGTATAGCCAAGCTGGTTGGAGAAAGGGCAAAAGTCGTGGATTATGTCTTATGGCGATATTCCGAGGGAAGTAGCAATACAGTGTAAAGTCCGCTGCCACTCCGGGCGCACCTACGCCGAGCGCCCCGCCTCTTTCGCGTGGCACGGCGAGCAGCACGAGGTGAAGGCCATCGAGAGGGAGTGGCTGGAGCCGGGGGAGAGGCACTTCTGGGTGAGGACGGAGGGGGCAAAGGCATTCCACGTCTACTATCGCGAGCGAGAGGACACATGGCTGCTCACCGAGCTATGACCTGCTACAGCACATTCATCGATGCCCGCGACCTGGCCGCGCTGGAGGGCGAGGTGGCAGACATGGTGGCCTTCGATGCCTACCTCCACGACCGCCTCTGCGACTGCTCCATCGAGGGTCTCAAGGCGTGGGAGTACGGCAGGCTCATGGCCTTCCTCGGCGACCTGGGCGGGCTCACCGTGCTCGATGTCGGGCCCGGCGACTCCACCTTCTGCCTGTACCTGGCGCACCGCGGGGCGCAGGTGACCACCATCGACTACCCCCAGCCCATGGCGCCGGACAAGGAGGGCCTGCGCGCCCGCTGCCGCTCAAGCGGCGTCGCCACCACCTGCGGCACCATGCTGCGCCTGCCCTTCCGCGACGGCGCCTTCGACGTGGTGACCTGCACCTCCACCATCGAGCACCTGGACATGACCCCGGCCTGGGAGCCGATACCGTACCAGGCGTTCATCGCCGCTACCAGGGAGGCCCTCGCCGAGATGTGCCGCGTGGTGGCGGAGGGGGGCTACCTGTACCTCACCACCGACGCCTACATCCCGGAGCGGCAAAAGACAGACGGCTGGCCCATGGGCGCGGTCTACCCCGGCATCGGCGCCGCCTACCGCCTGGAGGACATCGAGGGGCTGTTCGTCGCTACCGTGGAGGGGGCCGGGCTGCACCTGGTGGGCGGCCACGACTACCGGCCCGCCCTCCTCGACGACCCGCAAAGGGCAAACTATCGCGGCCGCTACTTCACCACGCTCTGCCTTCTGGCGCAGAGGAGAGGAGAGGCAGATGTCTACGCATGATATCTTGAAGATACTGGAGCAGGACGCACGCAAGACGCCGCAGCAGATCGCCACCATGACCGGCGTGCCCGTCAACCAGGTGAAGGACACCATCAAGAAGGCCGAGGCCGACCGCACCATAGTGAAGTACAAGACCGTGGTCAACTGGGAGAAGGCAGGCGACGAGCAGGTGGGGGCCTGGGTCGAGGTCAAGGTCACCCCGCAGCGGGACGTCGGCTTCGACGCCATAGCCGAGCGCATCTATCGCTTCCCGGAGACGCGCTCGGTGTACCTGGTATCAGGCACCTACGACCTGGCGGTGCTGGTGGTGGGGCGCACCATGCAGGAGGTGGCCTCCTTCATCTCGCAGAAGCTGGCCCCCCTGGACACGGTGCAGGGCACGGTGACCCACTTCTTGCTCAAGCGCTACAAGGAGGACGGCGAGGTGCTGGACGCCGAGGAGCGCCCACGGCGCGTGCCCCTCATGCCATAACAGGAGAGAGCGGTGACACAGAGCAAGCGCCCCCGGGTATCGCAGCGGGTGAAGTCCATATCGCCGTCGGGGATACGGCGCTTCTTCGATATCATGGCCACCATGGAGGACGTGATATCGCTGGGCATCGGTGAGCCCGACTTCGTGACCCCGTGGCACATCCGCGAGGCCGGCATATTCTCGCTGGAGAAAGGCTACACCAGCTACACCTCCAACTACGGCATCCTGGAGCTCAGGGAGGAGCTGGCCCGCGACATCGAGGCGCGCTACGGGGTGCGCTACCACCCGGAGCGAGAGCTCATCATCACCGTGGGGGTGAGCGAGGGCATAGACCTGGCCATGCGCGCCATCCTCGACACCGGCGACGAGATCATCATCCCAGACCCGGGCTACGTGTCGTATGCCCCCTGCGCCGTGCTCGCCGGCGGCGTAGTGGTGCCCGTGCCCACGTCCATCGAGGCCGACTTCAAGGTGAGGGCCGAGGACATCGAGGCCCGCATCACGCCGCAGACCAAGGCCCTGCTCCTGGGCTACCCCAACAACCCCACCGGGGCGGTGATGGACCGAAAGGGCCTGGCCGCCATCGCCGAGGTAGCGGAGCGCCACGACCTGCTGGTCATCTCCGACGAGGTCTACGACCGCCTGGTGTACGGGACCAGGCACACCTGCTTCGCCCAGCTCCCCGGCATGAAGGAGCGCACCATCCTGTTAAACAGCTTCTCCAAGGCCTACGCCATGACTGGCTGGCGCGTGGGCTACGCCGCGGCCAGCCCCGAGGTCATCGAGGCCATGCTCAAGGTGCACCAGTACACCATGCTGTGCGCCCCCATCACGGCACAGATGGCGGCACTGGCGGCGCTCAAGGGCGGCGATGGCCACGTCGCCGAGATGGTGGCCGACTACGACCGGCGGCGCCGCGTCATGGTGAAGGGGCTGAACGCCATCGGTCTCACCTGCTTCGAGCCCAAGGGGGCGTTCTACGCCTTCCCCTCGATAAAGGTCACCGGCATGAGCTCCGAGGAGTTCGCGGAGAGGCTGCTCATCGAGGACCGGGTGGCGGTGATCCCGGGCTCCACCTTCGGGCGCTGCGGCGAGGGGCACGTGCGCTGCTGCTACGCCACCGCCATGGCAGATATAGAGGAGGCGCTGGAGCGCATGGGGCGCTTCGTGCAGCGGCACCGCGCGGCGTGAGAGCGGCCCCACCCCTCGTACCCTATGTGATGTACCGACAGCGGAGGCCCCAATGCACAGCGGACTGGACGTAGCCATATCCTGGAGCGGGGGCAAGGACAGCGCCCTGGCCCTCCACCGCGCCCTTCGCCAGGAGCACGAGCCCCTCTTCCTGCTCACCATGGTGAACCGCGACGCCGGGAGGAGCATGTCCCACGGCCTCGACCCGGCACTGCTCCGGGCCCAGGCCCAGGCCATGGGCATCCCCCTGGTATCGCGGGAGGTCACCTGGGAGAGCTACGAGGAGGGGTTCAAGGAGGCGGTGTCGGGGCTCAAGGCAGAGGGGGTCCTCGGCGTGGTCTTCGGCGACATCGACCTTGCGGGGCACCGCGAGTGGGCCGAGCGCGTCTGCCACGAGGTGGAGGTGGTGCCCCTGCTGCCCCTGTGGGGCGGCGAGCGCCGCGCCCTCCTCGACGAGCTCGTCGAGAGCGGCTTCGAGGCCATCATCGTCGCCGCCGACGCCGACCTCCTCGGCGAAGAGTGGCTGGGACGGCGCATAGACGCCACCTCCATAGACGAGCTGGCGCGGCTGGGCGAGGAGAGGGGCATAGACCCCTGCGGCGAGCGCGGCGAGTTCCACACGCTGGTCACCTTCGGCCCGCTGTTCCGCCGCCGCATCCTGGTGCTGGAGGCCGAGCCGGTGCTGCGCGACGGCTACCGCTTCCTGGATATCCAGAGGTTCGCCCTTGAGCAGGGATGAGGCCGGGCCCCCCATCAAGCTGGAGGGCTTCCAGCGCGACCCCCTCCCCGGCGGCACCGAGCGCGCCATCCTCCACACCTCCCTGGGACAGATACCGGGCATCCTCCACCCGGCGCCCCACCCCGTGGGCGGCGTCGTCTGGGTGTGCGGCGCCCTGGGCGGCTTCGACGGCCCCTCCTTCGACATCTACTCCACCATCGCCGCCGAGCTCGTCGACCGGGGCATAGGCTCGCTGCGCCTCCACTACCGCATGCCCGGCGAGTTCGACCCGTGCGTGCTCGACGTGCTGGCCGCGGTGCAGTTCCTGGCGCAAGCGGGCATGGAGCGCGTGGCCCTGGTGGGGCACTCCTTCGGCGGGGCGGTGGTCATCGCGGCAGGCACCATGAGCCCCCAGGTGGTGGCGGTGGTGGGGCTCTCCAGCCAGACCTTCGGGGCGCAGGCCGTGGCCCAGCTCTCGCCGCGGCCGCTGCTCCTGGTGCACGGCGAGCGCGATCGCAACCTGCCCGCCGAGTGCTCGGAGCACATCTACCGCTGGGCGCTGGAGCCCAAGGAGCTGGTGATCTACCAGGGGTCGGGTCACTTCCTGCGGGAGTGCCACGACGAGCTGCACACGCTGCTCAAGGGCTGGCTCATCGACAAGGTGGGACGTGGCCCCGGCCGCTGACAGGGGCGCCCCGAAACCAGAGGAGGTGCTCTTCTCCTGGAGCGGGGGCAAGGACAGCGCCCTGGCCCTCTACGAGGTGACGAGAGACCCGCGCTACCGGGTGGTGTCCCTCCTCACCACGGTCACCGAGGACTACGGGCGGGTGAGCATGCACGGGGTGCGGCAGGTGCTGCTGGAGCAGCAGGCGCGCTCCCTGGGCCTGCCCCTGGCCGTGGTGCCCATCGCCGCCGACGAGTCCAACGAGGGCTATGAGGCGCGGATGCAAGAGGCCCTCACCCCGTTCCTGGAGCGCGGCGTGGCCACCGTGGCCTTCGGCGACATCCACCTGGAGGACGTGCGCGCCTATCGCGAGCGCAACCTGGCGCGGGTGGGGATGCGCGGCCTGTTCCCCCTGTGGCACCGCGACGGCCTGCCCCGTCGCTTCATCGACCTGGGGTTCGCGGCCGTGGTGACCTGCATCGACACCAAGGCCCTCGATGGCGACCTCTGCGGGAGGCACTACGACGAGGCCTTCCTCGCCGCGCTCCCGCCCCACGTCGATGCCAACGGCGAGAACGGGGAGTTCCACACCTTCGTGTTCGACGGGCCCCTGTTCCGGGAGCGGGTGGCGTTCACCTGGGGCGAGGTGGTGGCGCGGGGCCCGTTCAGCTACTGCGACCTGGTGCCGCGAGGCGGGTGAGGGCCTACCCCTTCACCCTGCGCATGAAGTCGGCGTGGATGGCGGCGTTGGTGGCGATGATGCGCTTCCCCCTTATGTCAACAGGCCCGCCGTCGATGTCGGTGACCACGCCCCCGGCCTCGCGCACCAGCACGATGCCCGCCGCCATGTCCCAGGGGTAGAGGTAGAGGTGGAAGTAGACGTCCAGGCGGCCACAGGCGGCGTAGGCCAGCCCCAGCGCCGCCGAGCCCATCACCCTCACACTCTGCACCCCGGGCCAGAGCAGCCCGGCCACCTTCAATATCTCCCCTCCCCTCTCGGCGTCGTAGCCCATGTCGAAGCCGACGAGCGACGACGAGAGCCCGTCCCGCGCCGAGACCGAGATGGGCACATCGTTCAAGTATGCGCCCCCGCCCCGTGTGGCGTGGAAGAGCTCCTCCTTCATCGGGTCGTAGGTGACGCCCAGGAGCAGGTCGTCGCCGCGGGCCAGGGCGATGGCCACGCAGAAGTGGGGGATGCCCACGGCGAAGTTGCGCGTCCCATCGATGGGGTCGACGACCCAGGAGTAGGCCGAGTCACCGGCGATGTCCGCCGACTCCTCGGTGACGATGCCGAAGTGGGGGAACTCCCGCTGCAGGAGGTCGAGGATGCCGCGCTCGGCGAGGAGGTCGACATCGGTGACGATATCGGTCCGCCCCTTGAACGCCACGTGCTTCTCGCCGGCGAAGTGGGCCTTCACTGTGGCCCCGGCCTCCCGTGCCGCCCTGATGGCCACCTCCAGTGCCCCCTGCCCGCTCTGTGCCTGCGGCAGCTCGATGGCGGCCATGGCTAGAGCAGCCCCATCTTGTGCTTGACCTCGTCCAGGGTGACCTGGGCGATGGCGCGGGCGCGCTCCGCCCCCTCGGCGAGCACGTCCTGTACGTAGTGGGGCCTCTCCGCGAGCTCGGTGCGCCGGGCGCGGAAGGGGGCCAGGGTGCGATTTATGCCCTCGGCGAGCTGCTCCTTGCACTCAACGCAGCCGCGGGTGGCGTCGCGGCACTCCTGGGCGATGTGCCCGGTGTCCTGGGGATTGAACAGGCCGTGCAGCCGCCACACGTTGCAAACCTCGGGGCGGCCCGGGTCGGTGCGGCGCTGGCGGGCGGGGTCGGTGAAGGCGGTCATCACCCGCGCCCTGGTCTCCTCCGGCGAGAGGGCGAGCTCGACCTCGTTGCCCAGGCTCTTGCTCATCTTGTGGGCCCCGTCGAGGCCGACGATGAGCGGGGTCTCGGTGAGCCTGGCCTGAGGCTCGGGGAAGGTGGGGCCGAATATGTGGTGGAAGCGGCGCACTATCTCCCGCGCCAGCTCCAGGTGGGGGAGCTGGTCCTCGCCCACCGGGACGACGTTGGCCTTGTAGAGCACGATATCGGCGGTCATCAGCACCGGGTACCCCACCAGCCCGTAGTTCACGTTCTCAGGCTGCATGCGCGCCTTCTCCTTGAAGGTAGCGACGCGGGTGAGCCAGCCCAGGGGGGTGACCATGCTCAGCAGGGTGTGGAGCTCGGTGACCTGGGGCACGTGGGACTGGACGAAGAGGATGCTGCGCTCCGGGTCGAGCCCGGCGGCGAGCCAGTCGAGCATCATCTCCCTGATGTTCCACTGCAGCTTGTGGGTGTCCTCGAGCGTGGTCAAGGCGTGGATATCGACGATGCAGTAGATGCACTGGAACTCTGCCTGGAGCCTTTCGTAGTTCTGGATGGCCCCCAGGTAGTTGCCGATGTGCTGCCTCCCCGTGGGCCGGGCGCCAGAGAAGACGCGGTCGTTCATGGAGGTGTGCCCCCTTTCTAAAGGGAAAGCATAGCATAAAAGCGGCACAGGGGGCAAGCTGGAGCCGGCCTGGGGGCGGGCCCTTGACATCCGCCCCGAAGCCGCTATGCTAGGGACGCGTGGCCAGGAGGGCCCCAGGGAACAGACAAGGAGGGTGCATGATCAGGGCCTTGGGTGAGAAGGTGCCCCAGGTAGCGGGTTCCGCGTTTGTGAGCGAGGCGGCCTACGTGGTAGGAGACGTCGAGATAGGGGAAGGCTCCAGCGTGTGGCCTGGGGCCGTCGTGAGGGGGGACTTCGCCAAGATAGCCATAGGCCGCAACACCCAGGTGGAGGACAACTCCGTGCTGCACAGCGGCATCCCCATGACCATCGGCGACAACGTGCACATCGGGCACGGCGCCGTGGTGCACTGCCGCAGCGTGGGCAGCAACGTGCTGGTGGGCAACAACGCCGTGCTCCTAGACGGCGCCGAGGTGGGCAACGACTGCCTGATCTGTGCCGGCGCCGTGGTGGCCCAGGGGATGAAGGTGCCCGACCGCTCCTTCGTCGCCGGCGTGCCCGGGGAGATAAAGAAGCAGGTCACCGAGGAGCACCTGGCGCGCATCGAGTCCGGGGTGAGAACCTACGTCGAGCTGGCGCGGGAGTACAGGCGGCAGGGACTATAGGCAGGAGGTGGCAGCTATGAGCGACGAGACGGTGAACAGGCTCTTCGACTTGAGCGGGCGGGTGGCCATCGTCACTGGTGGCGCCATGGGCATCGGCAGGGGCATCGCCCTCCTGCTGGCCCATGCCGGGGCCAGCGTGGTCATCGCCGACATCGACGCCGAGACGGCGCAGAAGGTGGCCGCGCAGGTGGAGGCCATCGGGCCCCGGGCGCTGGTGGTGCCCTGCGACGTGAGCAACGGCTCCCAGGTTAGGGGGATGGTTGCGGCCACCATAGAGAGGTTCGGGCGGGTGGACATCCTGGTGAACAACGCCGGCGTCATCCCGGTAAAGCCGGTGCTGGAGATGGAGGAGGAGGACTGGGATCAGGTCCTGGACATCAACCTGAAGGGGACCTTCCTCTGTGCCCAGGCCGCGGCCCGCGACATGGTGCAGCGGGGGCAGGGGGGCAAGATAGTGAACCTGTCGTCGATAGACGGGGTATACCCCCTGCTGGTGGGGTTTGCCCACTACGACTCTTCGAAGGCGGCGGTGATCGCCTTCACCAAGAACCTGGCCAAGGAGCTGGCGCCGCACCACGTAAACGTGAACGCCGTGGCACCGGGGATAGTGGACACGCCCGGGGTGTGGAAGCTGGCCGCGCCCTGGGGATTAGACCCCAACGACATCTACACGCCGCGGATACCGTGGGGGCGACTGGAGCAGCCCGACGACGTGGCCCGGGCCGTGCTGTTCCTGGCATCGGAGGCCGCCGAGTACATCACGGGGACGACGCTGTTCGTCGAGGGGGGGTTCCTCGTCGGCTAGACCAGGGCGGTGGCGCGCTCGCGGGCGATGAGGGCGGCACCGAAGGCGGCGGTGATCTGGGGGTGGGGGGGCACCAGGAAGGTGACCCCGATGCGGTCCTCCACGCGCTTGACCAGGCCCACGTCCAGTGCCCCGCCGCCGGTGAGGGCGCACTCCTGCTCTAATCCCACCCGGTCTATCAGGTTGGATATCTTGGCGGCGATGGCGTTGTGCACCCCGGCGATGATGTCCTCCATCGGGGTGCCCTCGGCGACGCGGGAGATGGCCTCCGACTCGCCGAACACGGCGCAGCCCGTGGTGTAGATGATGGGGTTCTGCGACGTGAGCGACAGAGGGCCCACGTCGGCCAGGGGGACCTGGAGGACACGGGCGATGATCTGGAGGAAGCGGCCGCTGCCCGCAGCGCAGCGCTCGCTGACCACGAAGTTGGTGGCCCGGCCCTCTTCGTTCACCCTGATGGCCTTGCTCGCCTGCCCACCGACGTCGACCACCGTCCTCACCGTGGGGAAGGTGCAGTGCACCCCGCGGGCGCAGCAGGAGATATCGGTGACGCTCTCCGCGGCTGTGGCGACGTTGGCTGCGCCGTAGCCGGTGGAGACGGTATAGGCGATATCGTCCAGGGAGAGGCCCCCCTTGGCCAGGAGCCCCTCCATGCCCTTCACTGCCGCCTCTCTGTAGTTGTGCCCCGACGGTATCACGTGGTGGAGGATGAGCTCACCATCGTCGATCACCACCATCTTGGCAGTCACCGAGCCTATGTCTATGCCGCAGAAATATGCCATCTACGTCCCCTCTCGCACGCTACTCGAAGAAGGTGGCCTCCTCCAGGTGGCGCGACGCCCTCTGGATGGGCTGTCCGCTCTGGATGGCCTTCTCCACAAGCTCCTTGCCCAGGAGGGCGGCGCCCCGGGCCCCGGTGAGGAGCGGCTCCTGGGGGACCAGCACCGGAAACCCCAGCTTGTCCTCCAGGGCCTTTATCATCCCGATGTTCTTGGCCACGCCGCCGGTGACCACCACGTCGCGCTCCACCTTGACACGCTCCACCATGCGGTAGATACGGACCGCGATGGCGTCGTGGATGCCGGCCACGACCTCCTCGATGGCGACACCCTCGGCGATGCGCGAGACTACCTCCTGCTCGGCGAAGACGGTGCAGGTGCTGCTTATCTTGGCGCAGCTCCCGGCCTTTAAAGAGAGCTGCCCCATATCCTCCAGGCTCAAGCCCAGCGTCTCGGCGATGACCTCGATGAAGCGGCCGGTGCCGGCGGCGCACTTATCGTTCATCACGAAGTTGACCACCTTGCCCCCGGCGATCTTTATCCCCTTGGCGTCCTGGCCCCCGATGTCGATGATGGTGCGCACCGAGGGGAACAGGCTGTACACACCGCGGGCGTGGCAGGTGATCTCGGTGATCTGCTTATCGGCGAAGGGGACATTGATGCGGCCGTAGCCGGTGGCCACGACGTAGGACACGTCGTCGAACGAGATATCGGCCTTGCCCAGCGCGTCCTCGATGACCTTGTTGGCCAGGCGGCGGTGCTCCGCGCCGGTGGGGCCGATGACGCTGGATACCACGTCGTCGGCCATTACCACCACCTTGGTCATGGTAGAGCCGATGTCAACGCCTGCATAGTACATGGCGGTATCACCCTCTCCCAGCAGGCGGGGCGCCGCCCCCAGGGGAGAGCGCCCCGCTGCGATAACGAGTCTGCCTGCCCGGGCACCCCGATTGCCGGGCCATCCTAGGAGCCAGCCCTCTTTCTCGACTCCAGGGTCTCGAAGAAGGCCTGCAGCTTCATCTTCCAGTCGGCCTCAAAGTAGTCGCGGACATCGCACATGTCGCTCTCAAGGAACAGGGTGGGCGTTTTGGTGCGCTCCTCGACCAGGTTCTTCTGGAATATCTGCCCGATGGTGGTGCCGCGACACGAGCGCAGCCAGTGCATCACCAGGCCGTCGGCCTGGAAGGGCTCGATGTAGTAGAGCGGGTTGCCCAGGCCGACGAAGTTGCACTCGTTGAAGATCCCCAGCTGGCGGTCCCGCTCCGCCCTCCTTATGCCCATCTCGTAGCGGTTGTGCACCAGCCGCTCCAGGGGGTGGGTGATGCGGTCGGGGATATCGGCAGGCTCCATGGGCAGGTAGACCGCCTGGAAGCAGAACACCGCCCCCTGCTCCTCGACGTAGTTGAATATCTGCATGGTGTGCCACGGGGGCAGGCCCCCGCCCCATATCAAGCGGTACTTCTCGTCGGGGATGCTGCCGATGCCGTTGTCCGCCTTGTACTTGATCTCGTCGTAGAGCCCCTGGTAGAACTCCAGGGCGGCCTCCTCGCCCATGCGGAAGAAGGCGGGGACGAAGCAGTTGAAGGAGTCCTCGGCAGGGAAGGGGCAGGGCACGGTGCGCCCCGCGAGCATGTAGGCGTCGTGCCATAGCTGGTAGGTCTTCTCGCCGCGGCGCACGATCTCGTCCAGCTTGTCCCAGTCCATCTTCTTGCCCAGCCTCTCCTCCATGAAGGAGACCAGCCCGTGCAACTGGGCCAGGCTGTATTTAATGTACTGGTCGCGGACATCGGGGCGGTGGACGGTATCGGCGGGGGGGCCCTCCCAGTCGAAGGCGTGGTAGGGGACGTCCATGTAGCGGGAGAAGGTCTGGAACCACTTGTAGCGGGTGTCGCACACCAGGCTGGAGCCCACCATCATCACCGGCCGCGCCATGCCGCCGTCCGGGGCGAAGGAGGGTATCTCACCCGTGTCCTGCCACAGCGCCGAGTACCCCAGGCCGATGCGGGCATAGCTGCAGGTGACGTTGGAGAAGCCGTCGGCCTCTGCCCTCTCGATGAAGGGGTCGCCCACCCTCTTGGTGGCACACAGGCCAGCGTAGTTCTCCGGGTACACGGGCAGAACGTCCATGGCCACGAAGATCTCGTTGGCCAGGGTGAACATCACCCAGGCCACGGGCTTGTTCTCCACCAGGGCGCGCACGTACATGTCCTTGACCACCTCGCGCACCTTCTTCGCCGACTCGGTCCACTTCTTCGCCGAGGTCTTCTTCCTCTCCTCGGGGACTGGTTTTTGCTCCTGTGTCATAACTGCCTCCCTTGCTCTTCTCTGAACGCAGGCATTGCCCGGGCCTATCCCGTCATCTCCAGGAAGGCCTCTATGCGGGTCTTGAATCCGCCGATGCTGGTCAGGCTGTAGTCATCCTCCAGGTGCAGGGAAGGTATGCCCATGTCCCGGAGGTAGTCCATGACCTCGGGGGCGTCGAACTCGAAGGTATCGCAGTACCTGATGATGTAGAGGATGGCCCCGTTGACGTTGTAGTCTTTGACCAGGTCGCGGAGGTAGCCGAAGCGGTTGTCCAGGTCTTGCTGGCGCGTCCCCGGCGAGCGGCGGAAGGTGCGGGGGCACATGATGTCCCCCAGGTAGTGATCGGCCAGGCTCCGCATCAGGTCGCCGTTGGGGGAGACGTCCGTCAGGTAGTGCCTGGTGCCGACGCACAGGTCGTCGATGACGACGTTGGCCCCCGCCTTCTCCACCATGTCGATGAAGGCGATGTCGTCTACCTCGCAGCCGTACACCAGCACGCGGGCCGCCCGCACCGGCGGGCCGTCCTTCCTGGCGCTCACCTCGTCGATGACCTCCTTCACCAGCTCGTTGGCCTCGGTCACCGGCAGGGTCATCTCGGCCACCATGACCTGGATCATCTCCACGCCCGATATGGCGGGCGGGTCCTGTTTTCGCAGCGCGGAGAGCTTTCGCAGCAGGGCGCGGTTTGTGTTGTGCAGCTGGATGGCGTCGCGCAGCCCCTCGTCGGTGATCTTCCGCCCGGCGAACTCCTCCATGGTGTCCCTGACCACGCCCAGCTCCGAGGTAAAAAACTCGAATGACTCGGGGTCAGACATGTGAGGGATGTCCATGTACCTGAAATAGGCGTGGGGGACGTAGTGTTTCCAGATATCGTGGGTCTTCTGGATGTTGTCACAGGTATGAGGCCATATCATGCCGTCGAGGAAGTCGTAGCGCCCCTTGACCCCCTGGTCGAAGCAGCTTCTCACGTAGGGGCACATCAGGGTCTCCAGGTAGGCATCGGCCTCGGTGATCGGCTCCAGGGTGCCCATGACGCGGAAGGGCATCATGCCGGCGGCGGTGATGAGCTCCGTGGGGGGAAAGGCACAGATGTAGCCCACGACCTTCTGGCCCTGGGCCCTCAGCTCTCTGGCCCTCTTACCCCGGTCCTCATACAGCTCTTTCGCTCTCGCAAGCCCCTTTGACACTCTTTAGTACCTCCCAAGATGGATTACACCTTTTAATACCCCATTCTAACAAATGAGGGGAGAAAAAGTCAAAGACATGCCCCCCTTACGCCTGGCCCAGGGAGATACGCCATGACCCGCAGTCACATGTGGGTGGGGGCACTCATACCCATGAGGTGGAGGGTGCGGGCGAGACAGACGCGAGCGGCCTCCACCAGCTTTAGTCGGGCCCTGGTGAGGGGCACCTCGTCGGAGACGACGCGGCACCTCTCGTAGAAGTTGTGGAAGGCAGTGGCGACATCGAGGGCATAGTAGGTGAGGTGGTGCGGCTCCAGCGTGCGCGCCGCCATCTCCACCACCTCGGGGAGCTGGAGCATCTTGCGGATGAGGTCCAGCTCCGGGGCGGCGGTCAAGAGGAAGACGTCCCCGGCACCGTAGTCGATGTCCCGCTCCCCGGCCAGGTTCAAGATGCCGGCGATGCGGGCGTGGGCGTACTGGACGTAGTACACCGGGTTGTCTGCCGACTGGCTCTTCGCCAGCTCCAGGTCGAAGTCCATCTGGCTGTCCGCCGAGCGGGAGAGGAAGAAGAAGCGGCAGGCATCGGGGCCCACCTCCTCCACCAGCTCGCGCAGGGTGATGAGCTCGCCGGTGCGCTTGGACGCCCTGACCGTGGCGTCGCCCCGCTTCAGGGTGACCATCTGGGAGATGATTATCTGGAGCCTCTCCGGGTCGATGCCCAGGGCCCGGGCCACGGCCTTCATCCGAGAGACGTGGCCCTGGTGGTCTGCGCCCCAGATGTCGATGACGCGGGCGAACCCCCGCTCGATGAACTTGCTGTAGTGGTAGGCGATATCCGACGCGAAGTAGGTGGGCGAGCCGTCGCTGCGCACCAGGACGTTGTCCTTGTCCTCGCCCAGTGCGGTGGAGGCGAACCACAGTGCCCCCTCCTTCTCGACGGTGTAGCTCCCCTCCCTGATCAGGGCCATGGCCCGCTGGTACTGGCCGCCGGCGAAGAGGCTCCGCTCGCTGAACCACTCATCGAAGGTGACCCCCAGCGACGCAAGCTCGGTCCTGATGGCGGCGATGGTACGCTCCATCCCCATCTCGCCCAGGCTGGTGATGGCCTGCTCCGGGGGCATGGCCAGGAAGCGCTCCCCCTCCTCGCGGGCGATCTCCTGTGCCAGGTCGACCATGTACCCGCCCAGGTAGCCCTCTGCCGGCATCTCGACGTCGCGCCCCAGCGCCTGCTGGTAGCGGGCGTAGAGGGAGCGATAGAAGGCGTCCATCTGGCTGCCGGCGTCGTTTATGTAGTACTCCCGCACCACTGCGTAGCCGGCGGCGGCCAGCACGTTGGCCAGTGTGCTGCCCAGGACGGCGCCGCGGCCGTGCCCCACGTGGAGGGGGCCGGTGGGGTTCACGCTCACGAACTCCACCTGCACCGGGCCGTTGCCGCCCAGGTCGATGTCGCCGTAGGCGTCGCCGGCGGCCACGATGTGGTCCACCTGGCGGGCCAGCCACTCCTCCTTGAGGGAGAAGTTGATGAAGCCGGGCGCGGCCACCGATACCCGCTCGATCTCCGCGGGGGGTGAGATGAGCCCGGCGATGCCCTCGGCGATGGCGAGCGGGTCCATGCGCGCCACCCGCGCCAGCTTCAAGGCAATGGGGCTGGCGTAGTCGCCGTGCTCAGGGTTCTGCGGCCGCTCCACGGGCATCTCGGGGAGGACCATGGGGGGCAGCAGGCCCTTGCGCTGCGCCTCGGCGGCGGCCTCTGCGAGGAGGGCGGCGATATCGTTCTTTATCATGCCTCACCCCCGGCTCCCTGGTCGCACCAGGAGCGGGCCAGCTCCGCGGCCAGGGGGCGGTGCTCGGGCCGCTCCAGGGTGGGGTCCCGCTGGAACAGGTGTATGGCCTCACTGCGGGCCAGCTCCAGGAGGGCCACATCGGACAGGCGCGCCATCTTCAAGTCGGGGAGCCCGCTCTGCCTGGTGCCGAAGAACTCGCCCGGCCCGCGCAGCCTCAAGTCCTCCTCGGCGAGGGCGAAGCCGTCCTCGATGCGCTCGATGAGGTCCAGGCGCTCGCGGCCCTCAGGCGAGGGGTCGTCGGCGATGAGTATACAGTAGCTCTGGTGCTGGCCGCGCCCGACGCGGCCGCGGAACTGGTGGAGCTGGGCCAGGCCGAAGCGGTCGGCCCCCTCGATGAGCATGACGGTGGCGTTGGGGACATCGATGCCCACCTCCACCACCGGCGTGGAGACCAGGATATCGATATCAGCGCTGCGGAAGCGGCGCATGGTTGCCTCCTTATCTGCGGGGCGCATCCTGCCGTGGAGCAGCCCCAGGCGGAGCTGGGGGAAGACCTCGGTGGAGAGGCGCTCGTACTCCCTGGTGGCGGCCCTCGCCTCGATGGACGGGGACTCTTCGATGAGGGGGCAGATGATGAAGGCCTGCCTCCCCTCCTCGACCTGCTGGCGCACGAAGCGGTAGGCCTTGGCCCGCTCGCCGGCCTCGCGCCAGGTGGTCTTGATGGCGCGCCTCCCCGCGGGCAGCTCGTCGAGCACCGAGAGGTCTAAGTCCCCGTAGAGGGTGAGGGCCAGGCTGCGCGGGATGGGGGTGGCGGTCATCACCAGGAGGTGGGGGTTGTGCCCCTTCTGGCGCAGTGCCTGCCGCTGCATCACGCCGAAGCGGTGCTGCTCGTCGACGACGACCAGCCCCAGGCGCTCGAAGTCCACCTGCTCCTGGATGAGGGCGTGGGTGCCCACCACGATATCCGCCTCGCCTGCGGCGATGGCGTGCTGCACTCGCTCCTTGTCGCTCCCCCTCATGCCACCGTGGAGCAGGGCGATGCCTAAAGGGCGGGGCAGCAGGCCGCAGACGGTGGCCATGCCCTCCCCCCTCTCCACGCTGTGGCCGGCGCGGGCCATGATATCGGCGATGGTGGAGAAGTGCTGCTCGGCGAGGAGCTCTGTGGGGGCCATGAACGCCCCCTGGAGCCCGGCGGCGGCCGTGGCCAGCAGGGCGGCGGTGGCCACCACCGTCTTGCCGCTGCCCACCTCCCCCTGGAGCAGCCTGCTCATGGGGCGGTCGCGCCCCAGGTCGGCCACGATGTCATCGAGGGAGCGGCGCTGGGCCCCGGTGATGGTGAAGGGGAGCGCCCCGATGAAGGCATCCAGGGTCTCAGTGGCGGGGGGGATGGGGTGGGCCTGGGCGCCCTCGCGGAAGTCGCGGCGGCGCGACAGCACCCCCAGCTGCAGGATGAAGAGCTCGTCGAAGGCCAGCCTGCGGCGGGCCTCGTCCTTGGCCTGCTCGTCCCTGGGATAGTGGGCCTCCCTGATGGCGACGTCCAGCCGGGGCAGGTGGGCGCGCTGTAACACCTCGGCGGGGAGGAAGTCGGGCACGCGGCGCCCCCAGCGGTCCACCGCCTCCTTGACCAGGCGGCGCACCACGCGCTGGCTCAGCCCCTGGGTGAGGGGGTAGACCGGGATGAGCCTGCCGGTGTGCACCAGCTCGGCGGTGAGCGGCTCGTACTCCGGCGAGAGGAACACCTTGACCCCCTTGTAGGTACTCACCCGCCCCGAGAGCACTACCTGGGCGTTGGTATCGATCTGCCGCGCCAGGTAGGGCTGGTTGAACCACACCACCCTCATGGTGCCGGTCTCGTCGCCCACCACGGCCCCGGTGGAGGGCCTGCCGCCCAGGGTGGTCTCCTGCATCTCCCACACCGTGACCACGGCGGTCTGCTCCGCCCCCACCTCAAGCTGGGCGATGGCCTTGCGGCTGGTGTAGTCGATGTGCCGCCGCGGGAAGAGGTAGAGCATATCTCGCACCTGCTCCACGCCCAGGCGGCGGAACCTGGGCACCATCCTGGGGCCCATGCCTTTTATGGCGGTGATGGACAGCCCCAGCGGGTCATCGACAGCAGTGGCGGCGGTGGCGGCCACGGGCCCCTCCTGGTCCTCGTCATCGAGCCAGTGCAGCATGCGCTGCACCCACTCCTGGCGCTGGCCGGCGTCGAGGGCGCTGTAGCTGGTGGGGGCAGGCGGGGCGTCACCGGAGGGCGGGGGGGCAGTGCCCACCCAGCGCTCCAGGTAGCGGTCGAGCCCGCCGATGACGGCGCTGTCGCCGTAGCCCCTGCTCCGCTCCAGCTCAAGTATCTTGCGCAGTGTCTGGGCGTCTGCGTGCAACGGGGAACCCCCAGAGGTGAGATACTATTCCACAGATATGATGAACTGGTAGTGCGGCTGCCCCCCGAAGACCACCTCCACCTCGAGGTGGGGGCTCATCTCCTTCAAGGCAGCGGCGAGCTCCCCGGCATCAGCGCTGGTGGTATCGGCCCCATAGTATATGGTGACGATCTCGCTCTCCCCCAGGTCGATCCCCCCCAGCACCTTGAGGGTCACCTCGGAGAGGGTATCGGCGGCGGCGACGAGCTCCCCGTCGAGGAAGGCGATGGCCTGGCCCACCTTCACCGGCAGGTCGTGGAACCCCACCGAGCGCACCGCGGTGGTGACCTCCACCGTCCGCACCGCGCCCATCGCCCCTCTCATCTGGGCCACGTTCTCGTCGATGTCGGCGTCGAAGTTGAACGCGAGCAGCGCCGCCATGCCCTGGGGCATGCTCTCCGTGGGCACCACCTCGCAGCGCTTGGCGCTCAAGCGGCAGGCCTGCTCCGCGGCGAGGAGGACGTTGGCGTTGTTGGGCAGGACGATGACCTGCTCGGAGGGCGCCGACGCCACCGCGCGCAGCAGGTCCTCGGTGGAGGGGTTCATGGTATCGCCCCCGGAGACGATGACGGTGGCGCCCACGCTGGTGAACACCTCTTTCATCCCCTCACCACAGGCCACTACCACCGTGGCCAGGGCGAGGGGGGCAGCGTACCGACCTGCCGCGATGAACTCTTCGTGCTGCTCGTCCATGTTCTGCACCTTGACCTGGCGCAGCCGCCCCATAGAGGTGACATAGCTCAGTGCCGCCCCGGGGTCGTGGGTGTGCACGTGGACACGGATGGAGCGCCCGTCGCCCACTACCAGGACGGACTCCCCGATCTCCTCCATCCGCTCGCGTATCCGTGATATGCTCACGTCCTTGCCCTCGACCATGAACTCGGTGCAGTAGCCGAAGGAGTGCTCCCCCATTGCCTCCACGCCGACAGGGAGGGGAGCGCTCACCATCGGGGCAAGCTCCTCCACGGCCTCGCCGCGCATATAGCGCAGCAGCCCCTCCAGGATACGGAACAGCCCCAGGCCACCGGCGTCCACCACCCCCGCCTCCTGGAGCACCGAGAGGAGCTGGGGGGTGCGCGCCACCGACGCCCGCGCCTCGCTCACCGTGGCCTCCAGGATGGCCTCCAGGTCGTTGGTGGCCGAGACCCCCTGGGCAGCGGCCGAGGCCTCCCTGATGACGGTGAGGATGGTGCCCTCCACCGGGTGGCTCACCGCCTCGTAGGCCAGGCTCGCCCCCTGGGTAAGCCCCACCGCCAGGTTCCTGCCCTCCAGGCTCTGCTGCTCATCGAGCGAAGAGGCCAGACCGCGCATGATCTGGGACAGGATGACGCCGCTGTTGCCCCGCGCCCCCATGAGGGCGCCGTGGGCCAGGGCGCGGGCCGCGGCGGAGGCGCTGCCGTCAGGGAGGCGACGGGCCTCGTCCACGGCGGCGCGCATGGTGAGGAGCATATTGGTACCGGTATCGCCGTCGGGCACGGGGAACACGTTCAGCGAGTTGATCTCCGCGGCGTCTCTCTCTAGCCACGCCGCGGCCGAGCCGAACATCTGCACCACCTCACGCCCGTCGTACGAGTTTGACGATTGCACGTGCCCTCTCCCGGAAATACCACCTGGCAATGCCTGTTAAAAAGGCGTGTCGAGGACACCACCGGCCCCCCACCCCACGCGAGACCCCATAGCCCCCTTGCCATCTGGGTCCCGTTTATGGTATCCTCATACGGTGAATTTTACCGCAAAACTGCGCGTAGGTAAAGGGAACAGTGAGAAATGCCAGGTAAGTGCGATATCTGCGGCAAGCAGCCACAGTTCGGCCACAACGTGAGCCACTCCAAGCGGCACACCAACCGCCAGTGGAAGCAGAACACCCACAAGAAGGCGATGGTCATCGACGGCAAGAAGCAGCGCATCAACATCTGCACCAGGTGTCTGCGCACCCACTACAAGCTCGCCGGGTAGCCGCTACGCCCCCCTGATGCTCGCCCGCAGCCGGGCCATGGCCTCTGTGGGGCTCTCCTTGCTGTTGAAGATGGCCGAGCCCGCCACCAGCACCCGCCCCCCGGCCGCGACCACCCGCGGCGCCGTGCGCTCGGAGATGCCGCCATCGACCTCGAGCTCTGCCTTAAATCCCCTCTGGTCGATGATGCGCCGCAGCCCGGCGATCTTCTCCAGCACTGGCTCCATGAAGGGCTGCCCGCTGTAGCCGGGGTACACCGTCATCACCAGCACCAGGTCTACGGCCTCCAGCACCTCCTCGATGGCGGTGAGCGGGGTGTCGGGGTTCAGGGACACCCCGGCGCGGAGCCCCATCCCCTTGATCGCCGCGAGCGTCCGCCCCAGGTCGTGGCAGGCCTCGGCGTGGATGGTGATGATGGCGGCGCCGGCCTGGGCGAACTGCTCAAGCTGGTGCTCCGGCCGCTCCACCATGAGGTGGCAGTCGAAGGGGATGTGGGTCCACGGCGTGAGCGCCGCCACCACGATGGAGCCCATGGTGATGGGCGGCACGAAGCAGCCGTCCATGACGTCCACGTGGATGTAGTCGGCACCCGCCGTGGTGACCTCGGCCACCTGCTCCCCCAGCCGGGCGAAGTCGGCGGAGAGGATGGAGGGCGCTATCTTCACCTCATCCACCAATGGCCTCCCTCGCCTTTTTGAGCGCCTCCCGCACCCGCCTGGGCGCGGTGCCCCCGACCACGTCCCGTGCCGCCACCGAGCGCGCCACGTCGATATCGTACACGTCCTCGGCGAAGAGCGGGGAGAACTCGCGGTACTCCTCGATGCCCATCTCGCCGAAGCTCTTCCCCTTGTCCAGGGCGTACTGTACCAGCCGCCCCACGATGCCGTGGGCCTCGCGGAAGGGCACCCCCTTGGCCACCAGGTAGTCGGCGATGTCGGTGGCCAGCACGTAGCCACCCGACGCGGCCGGGCGCCCCTGCTTCCCCCTGATCTTCAGGGTGTTCATCATGCCGGTGAAGACGGCGAGGGTGGAGAGCAGGGTATCCACGGTATCGAACAGGCCCTCCTTGTCCTCCTGCATGTCGCGGTTGTAGGAGAGGGGCAGGCCCTTCATCGTGGTGAGGATGGCAGACAGGTTGCCGTAGACGCGTCCCGTCTTGCCCCGTGCCAGCTCGGCGACGTCGGGGTTCTTCTTCTGCGGCATCAGGCTTGAGCCCGTGGCGTAGGCGTCGTCCAGCTCGAAGAGGCCGAACTCCCAAGAGGCCCCGACCACGATCTCCTCGGCCAGGCGCGAGAGGTGCATCATGGCCACGGCGGCCGCCGCCTGGTACTCGATGACGAAGTCGCGGTCGGAGACGGCGTCTATGGAGTTCTCGCTCACGCGGGCGAACCCCAGCTCCCTGGCCAGGGACTCGCGGTCGATGGGGTAAGGCACCCCGGCCAGGGCGCCGCTGCCCAGGGGCATGACATCGGTGCGGGCCAGGCAATCGCGGAAGCGCTCCACGTCGCGCTGGAACATCTCGAAGTAGGCCAGGTAGTGGTGGGCCAGGAGCACGGGCTGCGCCCGCTGCAGGTGGGTGTAGCCGAAGACGATGACGTCCAGGCCCCTCTCGGCCAGGTCGAGGAGCGCCCGCTGCAGCGCCACCAGCCCCTCAATGGTATCGGCGATGGCCTCCTTGACGAAGAGGCGCATATCGAGCGCTATCTGGTCGTTGCGCGAGCGGGCGGTGTGCAGCTTCGCGCCGATATCGCCGACCTTCTCGGTGAGGCGGGCCTCTATATTCATGTGTATGTCCTCCAGGTCGCTATGGAAGGGGAAGGTCCCCTTCTCTATCTCCTCACGGATGGAAGATAGGCCCATGCAGATGAGCTCGGCTTCACGCTCTGTGATGATGCCCTGCTTCGAAAGGGCGCGGGCGTGGGCCACTGAGCCGGCGATGTCGTGCTTGTACAGCCGCCAGTCGTAGTGTATGGAGGTGGTGTAGGCCTCCACCCCCTTTTCCATCCCCTTCTCAAAGCGCTCACGCATGGCGATGCCCCCCTAAAGCACCTGCCCGGCCTCCAGGCCCCCTACCCCTCGCCCTCCCCCGTCTCTCCCGCGATGCCCAGCGGCCCCCCGGGCTGGGAGAGGAGCTGGGCCTGGGCCTGGGTCTTGACCGGCAGCCCCCAGATGTGGATGAACCCCGGCGATGCCCCCTGGTCGAACTGGTCGCCCCTCTCGTAGGTGGCCAGCCCGAAGCTGTAGAGCGACGTGGGCGAGCGGCGCCCCACCACCTGGGCGCTGCCGCGGTGCAGCTTCACCCGCACCACGCCCGCGCAGTGGCGCTGCGAGCTGTGCACGTAGGCCGCCAGGTCCTGGTGGTGGGCGGTGAACCACAGCCCATTATACACCAGGTCGGCGTAGTCCTGGGCCACCCGCTCCTTGAAGCGCACCTGGTCCCTGGAGAGCGTCATGGCCTCCAGGGCCTTGTGGGCGCAGAGCAGCACCGTGGCCGCCGGTGCCTCGTATATCTCCCGTGACTTTATCCCCACCAGCCTGTTCTCCACGTGGTCGATGCGCCCCACCCCGTGCTCGCCGGCGATGGCGTTCAGCCCCTCGATTAAAGACACGCCGTCCTGCCCCTGGCCGTCGATGCTCACCGGCACCCCGTGCTCGAACCCTATCTCCACGTAGCGCGGCTCGGCGGGGGCGTCTTCAAGAGAGCGCGTCCAGGAGAAGACCTCCTCCGGCGGCTCGGCCCAGGGGTCCTCCAGCACGCCGCACTCGATGCTGCGGCCCCACAGGTTCTCGTCGGTGGAGTAGGGGCTGCGCCCCGTCACCGGCACCGGTATCTCGTGGCGCTTGGCGTAGGCGATCTCCTCCTCGCGGGTCATGCCCCACTCCCGTGCCGGGGCGATTATCTTCAGGTCGGGGGCCAGCGCCGCCACGCTCACGTCGAAGCGCACCTGGTCGTTGCCCTTGCCGGTACAGCCGTGGGCCACCGCCGATGCCCCCTCTTCGCGGGCGGCGTCCACCATGAGCTTGGCGATCAAAGGACGGGCCAGGGCCGTCGCCAGCGGGTACTGGCCCTCGTAGAGGGCGTTGGCCTGGAGGGCGGGGAAGCAGAAGTACTTGACGAAGAGCTCCCGCGCGTCCACTACCAGGGCCTTTATCGCGCCGGTATTCAAGGCCCGCTGCCGCACCGATGCCAGGTCGCCCCCGCCGCCGACGTCGGCGGTCAAGGTGACCACCTCCAAGCCGTAGTGCTCGGTTATCCAGCGGATGGCCACCGAGGTATCGAGCCCCCCGCTGTAGGCCAGTATCACTCGCTCTGCCATGGTCACTCCCTCCAGGATAGAGGGCGCGGGCGGCACAGGCCGCCCCCGGTGCGCCCTAGAAATTGTCGTACAAGAACATCGCCACCTGCGCCCTCACCCCGCAGTGGTCCCAGGTATAGATGTGGCCCGGCGCCCTTAAGAAGTAGAGCAGGTGCCCCTCCTCCGGGCGGTACGTCGGGATATAGATCAGGTTGGAGCGGACGATGGCCCAGAAGTCCCCGCTCGAGAAGGCATCGGGCTCGACGCCGTTATCGTTTATCACCAGGGAGCGCCCCGGCACCGGGGCGTAGTAGTAGAAGGGCACCCCGGTCTCGATGCTGTACACCTGGGGGTTTGCCTGGAGGTGTCTCATCACCTCCAGGTTGAAGATGCCCCCGGAGCTCTCTCCGAGCAGTATCACGTGTATGCCCTCGATGTTCTCGGTCAAGAAATCGATCTCGGCGGCCAGGGGCTCTGCCTTCGAGGGGTAGCTATGGAACATCTCGCTGGTCTCCTTGATGGTGTGGAAGAGCCCCTCGGGCGTCCTGGTATAGATGGTGGAGAGCGTGGCGTAGCCCGCGGCCGTAAGCTCCGACTCTATCCCCTGGTATATGCTGCCCCACTCCGGGCCGATCTTCCGCTTCCCCGAGCCGCCGGAGTTGAAGATGAGTATGAAGTCCTTGTCCACGGCGGCGGCGTACACGTCCAGCAGGCCGTCGACGAACGCCCCCTGTCCCGGGCCACTCCCGAACAGCTCTGCGGCCAGTGCCTCGGCCTCTGCCCTCACCTCCGGGGGCACCATGGCGATGCCGGGGCCCTCGTCGAGAAGGCTGAGCTCCCCCACCGCGGCGGGGGCGAAGAGCAGCCAGCAGAGGAAGGGGAACAGCACCAGCAGCGCCAGGAGCCAGAGTGCGGTCTTCGGCACAGAGCCCTTCATCATAGGGGCTCCAGTACCTCGCTACGCATTGGCGCCCGCCCCAGCGGCCACGCCCTCGAGCACGCGCTCCAGGATGGCCACGGCCACGTCGACCTCCCCCTCACCGATGATGAGCGGCGGCATGAGGCGCACCGCGTTGGGCCGCACCGTGTTCACCAGGAGCCCCGCCCCCAGGCAGTCCCTGGTCACCCTCTCGGCGATATCAGAGGTGAACTCCACGGCCAGGAGGAGGCCGCGCCCCCTCACCTCGGCGATGGGGGCGAACCTCTCGGCGAGCCCTTCCAGCCGGCCCTTCAGGTAGCCCCCCACGCGGCGGCAGTTGCCCGCTACGTCGTTGTCCAGGATGTAGCGGAGCACGGCGTAGCCCGCGGCGCAGGCCAGGGGGTTCCCGCCGAAGGTGGTGCCGTGCTCGCCGGGGGAGAACACCGCGGCGTGCTCCCTGGCCATGATGGCCCCGATGGGCACCCCTCCCCCCAGCCCCTTGGCCAGGGTGACGACGTCGGGCTCTATGCCCGCCTGCTCATAGGCGAAGAGGGTGCCCAGCCGCCCCATCGCCGTCTGCACCTCGTCGAGTATCAGGAGGATGCCCCGCTCGCGGCACAGGTCGTGCACCTGGCGCAGGTAGCCATCCTTGGGCACGCGCACCCCGCCCTCTCCCTGGATGGCCTCCAGCATGACGGCGCAGGTCTGGGGCCCGATGGCCCCCTCAATGGCGGCGACATCGTCGTACTCCACGTTCACGAAGCCCTCGGGCAGCGGCCGGTACAGCTCCTGGTGCCGGGGCTGGCCGGTGGCCGCGGTCATGGCCAGGGTGCGCCCGTGAAACGAGCCCAGGGCGGTGATGACCTGGTAGGCGCCGTCGCGGTGGAGCCGGCCGTAGCGCCGGGCGAGCTTCACCGCCCCCTCGTTGGCCTCGGCGCCGCTGTTGCACAGGAAGACCCTGTCGCAGCAACTGCTCTCCACCAGGAGCTCGGCCAGCTTCAACTGGGGCACGGTATAGAACTGGTTCGATGCCAGGACAAGGGTGCTCGCCTGCTCAGCGATGGCGGCCACCAGCACCGGGTGACAGTGACCCAGCACGTTGGTGGCCCACCCGCCGACGAAGTCTAAGTACTCGTTGCCCTTGTCGTCCCAGGCACGGGCCCCCCGTCCCCGCACCAGCACCAGGGGCATGCGCCTGGTGGTATTCATATAGTACCTGTGCTCAACTTCCATCCAGTCCGTCATTCACTTCTCCCGGTGCTCGCAGATGGTGGTGCCCGCTCCCCCCTCGTCGAGCGCGGCGCGCAGGGCGCAGGGCAGCCTGCCATCGACGATGTGGGCCACCGCCACCGTGGACAGGGCGCAGAGGCAGGCCTCCACCTTGGGTATCATCCCCCCCATGACCACCCCCTGCGCGATGAGGGCGCTGGCTTCGGCGGCGCTCAGCCTGGGGATGGGGCGGCCCACGCCGTCCATCACCCCGGCGACGTCGGTGAGCAGGAGGAGCCCCTCGGCACCGAGCGCCGAGGCGATCTCGCCGGCGGCGGTATCTGCGTTTATGTTAAGCACCTGTCCCGCGGGGCCGTCTCTGTCCACGCCCAGCGGTGCGATGACCGGCATATACCCCTCGCGCAGCAGTGACTCGATGGGGCCGGTGTTCACCCGCACCACCTCTCCGGTGTACCCCAGCGCCGGGTCTTTCACCCTGGCCTCGATGAGGCGCCCGTCGGCACCGGACAGCCCCACCGCCCTGCCCCCCAGGGCCCCGATGGCGGCGACGAGCTGGGTGTTGACCAGGCCGCAGAGGACGGCCACCACCACGTCCAGGGTGGCGCTGTCGGTGACCCTCAAGCCGCGCTCGAACCTGGTAGCGACGTTGCAGCGCTCCAGCCACTCCGAGATCACCCTGCCCCCGCCGTGCACCACGACGATGGCCCGGCCCTCTCGTTGCAGCGCCACCAGGTCTGGGAGCGCGGTATCGCCGCTGCCCAGCGTCGAGCCCCCTATCTTCACCACTACTGTTTTCACGCTATGCACCCAGCCCAAGAGCCGTAGCGCCGGCACGCGACGCTACGTCGTGTACTCGCTGTTTATCTTCACGTAGTCCTCTGAGAGGTCGCAGCCCCACGCCGTCGCCGACCCCGGCCCCACGTTGAGCCGCACCGTGATGGGCACCTCCGGCGCCATGAGCGCCTCCCGCGCCTGGTCGCGGCCGAAGGAGCACGGCGCCCCCCGCTCCATCAAGCACATGTCCCTCAAGAAGACGTCTATGCGGTCGCAGTCGACCTGGGCACCGCTGCGTCCCAGCGCCGCCACGATGCGCCCCCAGTTGGGGTCGCCGCCGTGGACCGCCGTCTTCACCAGGGGCGAGCCGGCGACGGTGCGCGCCGCCACCCGCGCCTCCTCCACCGATGCCGCGCCCTCCACCGTGACCTCGATGAGCCTGGTAGCACCCTCGCCGTCGCGGGCGACGCACCGGGCCAGGTGGACACACACATCGGTGAGGGCGGCCTGGAAGGCCTCGCCCTCTGCCGTGCCCTCCGCGATGGGCTTGTTGGCCGCCACCCCGTTGGCCAGCATGAGCACCATGTCGCTGGGGCTGGTATCGCCGTCGATGGTCACCATGTTGAAGGAGACCTCCACCGCCGCCCGGAGCGCCCGCTCCATGAAGGCACCGTCGACGACGGCGTCGGTGGCCAGGAAGCAGAGCATGGTGGCCAGGTCGGGGTGTATCATGCCCGCGCCCTTGGCCACGCCCCCGATATCGACGGCCATCCCGTCCACGGTGAAGAGCACCGCGATCTCCTTGGCGAAGGTATCGGTGGTGGTGATGGCCGATGCCAGGGCATGGCCCCCCTGCCGGGAGAAGGTGATGGCCTCTATGCCCCGCCGTATGCGCTGGATGGGCAGCCCCACCCCGATGACGCCGGTGCTGGCCACCAGGACGTCCTCTGGCTCCAGCCCCAGCCTCTCCGCCGTCCGCCGCGCCATCTCACGGGCGTCCTTCACGCCGCGGTCGCCGGTGCAGGCATTGGCGCAGCCGGCGTTGGCCACGATGGCCTGGGCACGGCCGTTCTCGAGGTGCCGCTGCGAGAGCAGCACCGGGGCCGACTTGACCCGGTTCTGGGTGAACAGCCCCACTGCCACGCACGGGACCTCGGAGTAGCAGATGCCCAGGTCGAGCCCTCCCCCCTGCTTGAGCCCGGCGTGGGTGGCCCCAGCCAGGAACCCCTTCGCCGAGGTGATGGTGCCGCCGGGGACATCGATGGTGACCTGTGCCATGCCGCTATCACTCCCGTCGCTACAGGTTACGTAAAAAACTATACCATACCCCCAGAGGCAAGGCAATAAACGGGGCCTAGCCCTCCTCCAGGTTGCCCAGCGTCGCCGTGATGAGCTCAGTGAGCGCGGGGTGGATATGGATGCCCTGGGCGACCTCACCTATGTGCCCGCCCGATGTCATGGCGTTCACCACCTCCTGGATGAGTATCGGGGCGTAGGGCCCGATGACGTGGAAGCCCAGGATGCGGCCGCTCTCCTTCTCCGCGATGGCCTTGGCGAACCCCCGCTCCTCCATCATGGCCTCTCCCTTGGCCACGTCGAAGTAGCGCGCCCGGCCCACCAGCACTTCGTGACCCTTCCTCGCCGCCTCCTCGGTGAGCCCCACCGAGGCGACCTGGGGGGAGGAGTACACCGCGTGGGGGACGGTGGCGTAGTCCATGGCCACCCTCTCGCCGCGGAGCGCCCCGTGCACCGCGAGCGACGCCTCCCTGTTGGCGGTGTGGGTGAACATGGCTTTGCCGTTGGCATCTCCCACCGCGTAGACGTTCTCCTTGCTGGTCTCCAGGTACTCGTTGGTCTTGACGAAGCCCCGCCCGTCGGTCTCGATGCCGCCGGCCTCCACCTGGAGCAGGTCGGCGTTGGAGCGGCGTCCCACCGCCACCATGACCCGCTCGGCGGCGAACTCCCTGCGCTCGCCGCTCTTTGCGTCCTTGGCCCAGACGGTACAGCCCCCCGCGCCGCGCCTGGCCTCCTCGACCAGGGCCCCGGTGTGCACCTCCATGCGCCTGGAGAGCTCCTGCTTCAGGAGCTCGGCGACCTCCGGCTCCTCGGAGAGCACCAGCCGCTCCGCCATCTCCAGGATGGTGACCCTGGTGCCCATGGCGGCGAAGAAGTGGCCGTACTCCACCGCGATGTAGCCGCCCCCGATGATGATGAGGCTCTGCGGGCGCTCGGTGAGCGCGAGCACGGTCTCGTTGGTGAGGTAGTCCACGGTGTCTAAGCCCTTGATGGGAGGTATGAGCGGCCGTGAGCCAGAGGCGATGAAGATGCGCTTTCCCCTGATGCGCTCGCCGGCGACCTCCAGGGTGTAGTCGGCGACGAAGTGCCCCTCGCCGCGGTAGAAGTCGAACTCGTCGGTGCTGGTGATGGCCTCCTCGATGTGCCCCTGGGTCTGGGCCACGCTCCTCCGCATCCGCTCCATGATGGCGCCGAAGTCGACGTGGGTCACCTGCGCCCCGATGCCCAGCCTCTGTGCCTCCTCGATCTCGACGATGCGGTCTGCGGGAAAGATGAGCATCTTGGAGGGGATGCAGCCCACGTTCAAGCAGGTGCCGCCCAGCGGCCCCCTGTCCACCAGGGCCACCGAGAGGCCGTGCCCCAGCGCCTCCTCGACGCAGATCATGCCGCACCCCGACCCGATGACGATGACGTCGTACTTCTTCATTGCCCTGCCCCCCTTCTGTTTCGCTCCCGGTCAGCCACGCCCCCGATGGGGCAACACCTCATCATACTGTGCCCGATGCCCGCTGTGCAAGGGCCCGAACCGGGCATCGATGGACGGGGTCGCGGCGCTCCTCTTCACCAGGGGAGGAGAGCCCCGGGCAGGATGACGCAGAACGCCGAATATGTCTGGCATGCTCAGCCGCGGCCAGTCGCCTTGACAGCCTCGAATACCCCGTGGTACATTCGAACACAGGCGGGAACTACACATGTCGCCACTTAAAGGCGCGAGGCCCTCGTATACATGGACTTATTGCTGTGCGGTCGCCGATACCAACACGTGATCCCGCCTTCCGCTCGTGTCGCCGCCCGGCGCACGTCCTCTAAGCGGTGCGCCGACCCCCCACCCCCCAACGACACCCGCCAGGAACCCCACCCAAGGCCCAGGCACAGGTGGCGAGAAAGCTACCACGGCCTGTGGACGCCCGCGCAACCCTACCCACGCGGATGAGACCCCCTAGAGGAGCCACGGTATGGACACTACCAACGAGTCGCTCACCCACATCGATATACTTGAAAGGGCGGGGCCTCACGACCACCTGTGCCTGCTCTATGAGACCCGCGACGAGCAGCTATCCTGCGCCCTGCCCTTCATCCGCACCGGGCTTGAGCGCGGAGAGAGGTGCCTGTACATCGTCGATGGGGCAGACATAGACGCCACAGTGGCGGCCATGCGCCGCTACGGCATCGACGTCGATGCCGCCTTCAGGCGCGGTGCCCTGGAGGTGGCCAGCGCATACCAGACCTACCTTCAGGACGCCCGCTTCGACCCAGGGCACATGGTCGGCCTCCTGGGCGAGGCCGCGAGCGCGGCCCAGGCCGCCGGGTTCGCCGCCTTGAGGGTCGCCAGCGAGATGGGATGGGCCCTCGACGGCCACTACGGGACAGAGCGGCTCATTGAGTACGAGTCCGCACTCAACCGCCTCTTTCCCGCCGCCGAGCTGGTGGGGCTGTGCCAGTACCACCGCACCGGGTTCCCACCCCAGCTCCTCCTCGACATCGTGCGCGCCCACCCGGTGGTGGTCAACGACGGCCTGGCCTGCAGCAATCCCTACTACATCCCCCCGCACGAGCTCTCGCAGTGGCCGGGGCCGGCACAGGTGCTGGAGCGCATGCTCAGCACCATGCACGCCGCCCAGCAGGTGGAAGAGGCCCGCCGCTCCTACGAGGGGATGTACCGGGAGATCTTCGAGACGTCGCTGGTGGGCATGGCGCTCATCGATACCGAGACCATGAGGTTTGTGCACGCCAACCGCGCCGCCGCCCAGTACTTCGATGTCCCCTCCCCCGAGGCCCTGGTGGGGACAGACCCCCTCGATCTAGTCCACGAGGAGGAGAGGGAGAGGGTCATCAGCCTCATCACCGAGGACAGGTTCCATAACGACCTGCGGCAGATACACGAGGTCCGTGCGTTCGATAGGGGTGGCAAAGAGATATGGATTAGCGGCGTGGGCACCAAGACCAACTATCAAGGCCAGCCCGCGGCGCTGGTATCGTTCCGGGACATCACCGCACGCAAGCGGGCCGAGGAGCAGCTCCGGGCGTCTGAGAAGTTCAGCGCAAGCCTGCTGGCCAACTCCCCCAATCCCATACTAGTGTTGAACCCGGATGCCTCGATACGGTACGTGAACCCGGCGCTGGAGGCACTCACCGGCTATACCGCCTCGGAGCTCATCGGCACGGTGCCGCCGTTCCCCTGGTGGACGGAGGAGACAGGGCACAAGACAATCAGAGACCTCGTGGAGGCCATGAGCGAGGGGGCACGGCGGCTCGAGGAGCTCTTCCAGAGAAAGGGCGGAGAGCGTTTCTGGGTGGAGATAACGGCCGAGCCCCTAAGGAGCGACGGCGATCTCACGTACTTCATATCGAACTGGGTGGACATCACCGAGCGCAAGCACACCGAGGAGCAGCTCAAAGCATCGGAGGAGAAGTACCGCCGCCTCGTCGAGGAGATGAGCGATGGCTACGCCGTCACCAAGAGAGACCGGGTGGCCTTCGCCAACGTCAGGGCCTCCGAGATCCTGGGGTTCACCCTCGAAGAGGCCATCGGCCAGGAGCTCGTACAATTCGTGGCACCGCAGCGGATTGACAAGGCACTGCAGATGCTAGAGGCCGTCCAGCGCGGGGATACCGTCTCATCCCACTACGAGACGCTCATGCAGACCAAGGGGGGACAGAGTGTCCACTGTGAGGTCAGCCTCAAGGACATCGCCTACGAGGGCGAGCCCGGCTTCTCCATCCTCTTCAGGGACATCACCGAGCGCAAGCGGGCAGATGAGGAGCGACGGCGGTACACCAGGCAGATAGAGGCGCTGCACGCCATCACCCAGACGCTGAGCCAGACCCTGGAGCTGGACCAGCTCCTGGAGTTCACTCTGGCCCGGGTGCAGGAGATCATGGATGCCGACGCCTCAGCGATATATTTCCTCAACTGGGAGCAGCGCGATGCCGTGCTCGGTGCCCACCGCGGGTACTCCGACACCTTCGCCCTGTGGGACGGCATATGGCATATCGACGACGATGAGGCCGGCACGGTCACGGGGTGGGCAGACCCCCTGGCCGACATCGAGGGGGTGCTCAACGAGGCCCACCGGTCGCGGATGGCGGCGACGCTGGAGCGAGAAGGGATACAGTCCCACATCGTGGCCGGGCTGTGGGCCAAGGGCGCACTCCAGGGGACCATCGTGGTATGCAACCGCGGGGTCCGCCCCTTCACCCCCGAAGACGTGGAGCTGCTCCAGGCCATCGGCAACCAGATCGGCGTGGGCATAGACAACGCCCGCCTCTACGAGGAGGCGAGCAGCGCCCGGGCCCTCCGCGAGCTCGACCGCCTGAGGGGCCAGCTCCTGGCCAACGTCTCTCACCAGCTTCGCACCCCGCTGGCCTCCATCAAGGGGTTCGCCAGCACGCTGCTCCAGCCAGACGTGGAGTGGGACCGCGACGCCCAGCGGGACTTCCTGCGCCACATCGACCAGGAGGCCGACCGCCTCACCCGCATCATCGCAGACCTCCTGGAGATGTCGCGCCTGGAGGCCGGGGCACTCAGGATAGAGCGCTCTGTCTGTCACGTCGCCGATATCATAGACTCGGTGCGGAACACCCTGGTCTACCTCACCAAAGACCACCGGCTGGAGTTCGCCGTCCCCCCCGGTCTGCCGCTCGCCCTCGCCGACAGCGAGCGCATGGGCCACGTGCTCACCAACCTGGTGGAGAACGCGGCGCACAACTCCCCCGCGGGCAGCGAGATCACCATCGAGGCCCTGGTCACCGACCAGGAAGTGGTGGTGCGCGTTGTCGACCAGGGCCGGGGCATACCGCCGCAGCACCTGGACAGGATATTCGAACGCTTCTACCAGGTGGAGGGCGGGGCGTCGCTGCAGGGCCAGGGCATGGGCCTGGGGCTCTCCATCTGCCGCGGCATCGTCGAGGCCAATGGGGGGAGGATATGGGCCGAGAGCGAGGTGGAAAAGGGGACAACGTTCAGCTTCACCATGCCCCTCCACCGAGAGCGCAGGCGGCGAAAACGCCGCGGGGGTAACCATGGAGGGTGAGCGCATCCTGGTGGTCGACGACGACCCCGGCGTGCTCAAGTTCGTCGGGGCCAACCTGCGCGCCCGCGACTACGAGGTGCTGGAGGCCCGGGACGGCCGGGAGGCGCTCCAGGCCATGGAGGAGGCCATGCCCCACCTCATCATCCTCGATATCATGCTGCCCCTCATCGACGGCTACGAGGTATGTCGTCGCATCCGCGCCTGGTCCCAGGTGCCCATCATCATGCTCAGCGCCAAGGGCGACGAGAGGGACAAGGTGCTGTGTCTCGAGCTCGGCGCCGACGACTACGTCACCAAGCCCTTCGCCGTGGAGGAGCTCCTGGCACGCGTCCGCTCCGTGCTGCGCCGCAGCCGGGCGACGCCCACCCCCCCCACCATCCCCCAGTACGTCTGCTGCGGCCTGGAGGTCAACTTCATCGAGAGGCGCGTCACCGTCGATGGGCACGAGGTGAGGCTCACCCCCATCGAGTACAGCCTCATGCAGGAGCTTGCGCTCAATGCCGGAAAGGTGCTCACCCACGTCCACCTCCTCTCGCGGCTCTGGGGCCCTGAGTACGTGGACGAGCGGGAGTACCTGCGGGTGTACATAAGCCGCCTGCGCCACAAGATCGAGGCCGACCCGGAGAACCCCCAGGTCATCCTCACCGAGCCCGGCGTGGGCTACCGCCTGTGCAAACCCTGAAGCGGAGACCGCCCCAGGAGAAGGTGCTCACCCCTTGTTAACATATTGTTTATCTTTTCATTAGTTATGTTTATGACTTTTTTATGTCTCGTGGGCTATCATGAGGCAGCCCGGGCCGTCACCCGAAACGGGCGCGATATCACCACTGTCGCAGGAAGCCCCGTCCTTGAGCAAGAGAGGGGGTTTCCGTCTCTTTGTCCCAGGGGGCACATATATAGACATAACCCATAACCAAAGAGCAGCCAGTGCGCCCAGGAAAGCCCGGAGCGACACACAGCACCGACAGGGCGATACCTGCGAGTCGAGGAGGCAGGACATGGCGCAGACAGAGGCAAAGGCGGTACGACTCTACGTGGCGGAGGAGCAGGAGATCTACCGAGAGCTCTTCCGCCACATCTTCATCACCGCGCCCGAGATCGACCTCACCGGGGTATCCGCTCATGGAGACCCAAGCGCCCTCCACAGGGAGCTGGCCTCCCTCAGGCCCGACGTGCTGCTCATGGGCATACGTCGGCTCGACGGCCCGACCCTGGACGGCCTGCGGCAGCTCTGCGAGTACTTCCCCGCGATGGGGGTAATCCTCCTGCTCTCCGCCCACGACGGGCGGAGGTCACGCCAGCTCAGAGAGCTGATGGCGGGGTTCGAGGGGGGACTGGCCCTCTTCCTCAAGCACTCTATAGACCACGTGGAGCAGCTCTCAGGGATAGTCCTCGCCGTCGGCGGGGGGCAGGTCATCATCGACCCAGTGCTCATAGCGTCACTGCTCATGAAGAGGTCCGAGTTCCCCATCCTGAAACGGCTCACCTCCCGGGAGCTGGAGATCCTGGGCCTGGTATCGCTCGGCTACACCAATGCCGCCATCGGCGAGGCCCTGTGCATAGATGTGAGGACAGTGGAGAACCACATAAACAGCATGTACGGCAAGCTCAAGACGGAGACCGACGTCGCGCGGAAGCACTTGAGGGTGACCGCCGCCCGGCTCTACCTCGAGGCCGAGGGGCAGCTCCGCTCTGCGGCCAAGCCCTGACCACCCATCGCGTACCCTGGTTATGTCAGGCCCCCCCCGCCATGGACCCGCCCCATGGGGGGTGGGGGCCTCCCTATACCCCGCAGCGCCACGACACAGGGTGACGAGGCCCCCCATCGCCCAGCCCCACGCCCACGCCAGCGGCCATCCATGGTACAATAGAGGGGATATGGTCGCGATCAGCATAAGGGGTGCCGTCAAGCGCTACGGGGCGGTCACCGCGGTGGCCGGGGTAGACCTCGACGTCGCCGCCGGCGAGTGCTTCGGCCTGCTGGGGCCCAACGGCGCCGGCAAGACATCGCTGGTGCGCATGGTCATCGCCGCCTCGCCGATCACCGCCGGCTCCATCTCAATAGACGGCAGGGACATCGCCGCCGCGGCGCGGGAGGTGAAGGCCCACCTGGGCGTGGTGCCCCAGGAAGACAACCTGGACCCCGACTTGAACGTGCTGCAGAACCTGCTCACCTTCGCCCGCTACTTCGATATCCCCGGCGCCGAGGCCGGGCGGCGGGCAGGGGAGCTGCTCCACCTGTTCGAGCTAGGGGACAAGGAGCGGGCCAAGATAGACGAGCTCTCAGGGGGCATGAAGCGCCGCCTGCTCATCGCGCGGTCGCTCATCAACCAGCCCCGGCTGCTCATACTGGACGAGCCCACCGTGGGGCTCGACCCCCAGGCCAGGCACCTGGTGTGGCAACGCCTCACCGCCATGCGCGACCAGGGCCTCACCATCCTGCTGTGCACCCAGAACATGGAGGAGGCGTGGCACCTCTGCGACCGCGTCGCCATCATGAGCGAGGGCCTCCTCATCGCCCAGGGCACCCCGCGGGGGCTGCTGGCACAGCACGGGGGCAGCGAGATCGTGGAGGCCCGCCTGCGCTGGCCAGGGCAGCGGGACGCGGTGCAGGAGAGGCTGGACGGGCTGGGGGTGGAGTGGCAGGAGGTCGAGGACACCGTGTACATCTTTCGCGACGACGACCACGGGTGGGACGAGGCGCTGGAGGGAGACCTCGCCGTGGTGAGCAGGCGAGTCCCCACGCTGGAGGACGTCTACCTGAAGCTCACCGGGAGGTCCTTGCGCGAATGATGGGGGTCTCCCGCCGCTCGCTCCGCGTGTGGCAGCGCAACCGCGACGTCTTCTTCAAGCTGTGGAAGAGCGAGGTGCCGGGCTTCTTCGCCGAGCCGCTCATGGTGCTCCTGGCCATGGGGCTGGGCCTGGGGGCCTACGTGGCACTGGAGGACGGGCAGAGCTACCTGGAGTTCATCGCCCCCGGCATCGTGGCCGCCTACGCCATGTTCAGCGCCAGCTTCGAGTGCACCTACGGCAGCTTCATCCGCATGGAGTACCAGAAGACCTACGATGCCATCATCACCACCCCGCTCAACATAGAGGACGTGGTGGCCGGCGAGGTGCTGTGGGGGGCCACCAGGAGCCTCATCACGGCGTGCGTGGTGATGATAGTGGTCGCCGCCTTCGGGCTGGTGTCCTCACCGTGGGCACTCCTGGTGCTGCCCCTCGCCGTGCTCGAGGGGCTGATGTTCGCCTCCATCGCCCTGCTCTACACCTCGCTGGCGCCGGCGGTGTACTCCTTCAACTACTTCTTTACGCTATTCCTCACCCCCATGTTCTTCTTCAGCGGCGTCTTCTTCCCGCTGGACCGCTTCCCCGACATCGTCCAGCAGCTGAGCTGGATCGCCCCGCTCACCCCGGTGACCAACCTGATGAGGGCAGCGGTGAGCGGCGAGGTGGCCTCCGGGGCCTGGTGGGGACTGGCCATCATGGTGGGCATCGTCGCGGTGTTCTTCCCCCTGTCCCTGGCCACGATGAAGCGCCGCCTCTTAAAGTGAGCGCCGCGGTGGAGGCGACGGGACGCTGTCGTCACACCGCCCTATACGAGCGATGAGGTAGTCGATATGGCAGGCCATCTCTCCATTCACCACCACCCCGTGTTCGAGAGGGGGGTGTTCGAGAGGCACCCCGACCTCTTCAGCCGCTTCCTCCACAACACCCCCGACCACTTAAAGGCCGGCTACCAGAAGGCGCGGGCGGCCCTCTCCCGGTACCAGGAGCAGGTCACCTGGCCGCTGGTGGTGGGCCCGGGCATCTGCGCGGGCACCCACCCCGGGGCCGACAACTGCTTCATCGCCGCCATGGTCGCTACCTCTACCTTCATATACAACAGCGACTGCCTGTACCTCGACCCCGGCCTCGGGGTCTTCGCCGTATCCGACGCCCCAGGGGCGAGCACCAGCTCACGCCTGCTGCTCTCGAAGCTGGAGCAGCGCCTGCACGCCCACCCCCCAGCCGACATCGCCGACATCGTGAACGCCTTGAACAGGGAGACCAGCCAGGCAGACAGCACCACGCTGAGCCTGCTCTACCTCCCCAGAGAGGGCACAGAGGGCAGGGCGGGCAGCGCCCTGGCCTTGGCCGCCGGCGACAGCTACATCTTCCACGGGAACCTCTCCCACGGGCGGCTGCGCAGCATCGAGGGCGACCCCGCCTTCATGGGGAACCCCCACATCTCCATCGAGGCGCAGCGCATAGAGCTCGAGCGGGGCGACTTCTTCATCATCGCCAGCGACGGCATCCAGTCCTTGAGGCGCAACCGTGACGGGGTCAGCCTGGAGCAGGCCCTGCGGGAGCACATCGTCCCCGGCGGCCTTTCGGGCTTCGCCCGCAGCGTCATCGAGGGCTGCAACGCCGTCTTCGAGGAGACCATATACGACAGGGCCATCACCCGCTTCGGTGGCAGTGACAACTGCTCCGTCCTGCTCGTCTACCCCCAGGAGCTCGCGGAGCCCGACGGCGCCGAGGGCATCATCCTCGGCGGCTACGTCAGCGACGGGCTGCCCTGAAGCCGGCGGCACCGCCCCCCGTGCCGACACAGGCGCGGTGACACCCCGCCATCGAGCCCCCCTTAAGGCGCCCCCTGGCTTGCGTCTATCCACAGGTGGACTTCGAGGGAGGCCTCGGTCGCCGCACCTTCGTAGAGCAGGAACTCCACCTTCTGCCCCGGCCCCGCCCTCGTGGGGGCGAAGCCCACCTCCTGCTGCCACTCCTCCCCGTGCCCCAGGAGGATGGACGAGACCTCGGCCACGGGCTCACCGTCGATGGCTATCTCCACCCGGTACTCCACGGCCTGCTGCTCCTGGTTCCTGATGCCCAGGGTGACCCACCCCACCTGCTCCTCCACGTACTGGACGGCCTGGCCGCTGCACTCATAGCCCACCAGCGCGACTGCCTGCCCCTCCAGGACGAACTCGGCGGGGTAGCAGTCGGCGGTGCCGTCGCGGCCCAGGACAGAGAGCTCGGTGAAGCGCTCCCCCTCCGTGGGGGTTGCCACGACGTAGGCCAGGGAGCCCACGGCGGCGACCACGGAGAGGGCCAGGAGCACGCCCAGGGCGCGGTCCAGGGCGCGCCCTCCCCCCAGGGGCGAGGAGAGGGGCAGGCGCGGGCTGAAGCGCTCATCGGGGGGCAGCCGCAGGCGCCGGTAGAAGGCGATTATGGAGGTCCCCATGATGAAGAAGGTGACCGAGACGAGAACGGGATGGAGCGTTATCCCCCAGGGGGTATAGTTCAGGACGAGCCCGATGAGGGGCACCACGGCGATGGAGAGGCCGGCGCTGAGCCCCAGCCTCCACGTGCCGCTCAAGGTCTCCCTGCCGGGGAAGAGGGCGGCGACCAGGGTGTAGCCGGGAAAGAACAGGACGAAGGGCAGGCCCAGTACCAGGCGAGGCACATTGGAGAGAGAGGAAGGGATGAGGGCGATGACGGCAACGAGCAGGAGGGCGGCGATATTCACCACCAGCAGGTCTATGGAAAGCCTTGACCGCATAAAAAAGCCTCCTCGTTGGGGCGTATTGTAGCAGCCTTTTCCCAGGGCTACAAGAATCTTTCGGGCACAGGTAGCAGAACCACTCTCCAGTCAAGGCCGGCCCATTCGGGTCGCCAGAGCCGGGCCAGTACACCACGGGCAACAGGCCCCATTGGAGCTATCACCAGGCTGGGGCAACCGCTACCATGTGGGAGATTCCAGTGGAGAACTCGTACCGACGATCGGCCAGGCACATCCTGCTCATAGCGATGGCCAATGCCCTGGTATCCGTGAGCGGGCTCATCCTGCTGCCCTTTCTCACCAAGACCCTGGGTGCCCACGACTACGGGATATGGGTCCAGGCCACCGTCACCATAGCCCTGGCCGAGTCCCTGTCGATATTCGGGCTGCCGTTCGCCCTGACCCGCTTCCTCCCCGCCGAGCGGGAGCGGGCCATGATACAGGAGCGGTTCTACTCCACGCTGGTCTTCATCCTGTTCACCTCCGTCGCCATATCGGCCCTGCTGTTCATCTTCTCCGCACCCATAGCGAGGGGCCTCTTCGACGGCGCCACGGAGATCGTGACCATAGTGGCACTGGTGGTCCCGGTGTGGTGCCTCGACTGGGTATGTCTCCACTACTTCCGTGCCTTCCTCCAGATAGGGAGGTACTCCGTATTCATACTGCTCAAGACCTACGGCGAGGTGGGGCTCATCGTCTGGCTGGTGCTCGCCGGCCACGGGATATTCGGCGCCTGCCTCGCGGTGCTGATCGTGAGGGCCTGCCTGCTCGGCATCCTGCTCTTCCTCATCGCGTCCAAGATAGGGATAAAGATGCCCACCTTCTCCATGCTCAAGGAGCACTTGAGCTTCGGCCTGCCCACCATGCCGGGCACCCTCTCCGCCTGGGCGGTGAGCTCCTGCGACCGCTACGTCATCGGCTACTTCCTGGGGGCCACGTTCGTCGGGTTCTACTCGCCGGGGTACACCCTGGGCAACTTCCTCACCATGATGATAATACCGTCGCTCAGCTTCGTCCTGGTACCCTCGCTCTCCCGCCTCTACGATGAGGGCAGGCTCGACGAGGTGAAGACCCACCTAAAGTATGCCCTGAAGTACTACCTGATGGTGGCCATCCCCTTCGTCTTCGGGGCCACCCTGCTGTCGCGCCCGCTGCTGGTCATACTCTCCACCCCAGAGATCGCCGCCCAGGGGTACCTGGTGACCCCCGTCATCGCGTGTGCCGTCCTGCTCTTCGGCGTCTACTCCGTCATCAGCCTCACCCTGATCCTGGCCAAGAAGACCAGGGCCATCGGTGCCACCTGGATCGTGGCCGCGGCCTTGAACCTGGTGCTGAACATCCTGCTCGTCCCCGCGATGGGCATCCTGGGGGCGGCGGTGAGCACCCTGGTGGCCTATGCGCTGGCCAGCGGCGTGATAGTGTACTTCTCTTTAAGGCAGCTCACGTTCGGCATCGAGTGGCACTCCATCGCGAAGAGCCTCGCGGCATCGGCCGTCATGTCGGCCGTCGTGTGGCTGATAGCCCCGGCGCAGACGCTCACCGTCGTGCTCGCGGTGGTGGCGGGGGTGGTGGTATACGCCGCCGTCCTGCTCATGCTCAAAGGCTTCAATAGAGAAGAGCTCGCGTTCTTCAAGGGGCTGCTGGCGCGTGCGTAGCGGGCCCCGCTACCGGAAGAGCGCCGACAGAAACCCCCACAGCCTGCGCACCGTGCTCTTTACGCCGTAGGCCCGGTAGTAGCGCCAGAGCTCCCCGGGCACCCTGGCGGCGTTCCCCAGGTACAGGGCCACGAGCTGCCGCCTATGGGTGCGGAAGTAGCCCCTGATGATGGCCAGCTCCGCCTCCTTCTTTAAGCGCACCAGCTCATCGTCGGAGAGGGCGGTGAGGTTCACCACGAACTTGGTGGCGTCGTCCAGCTCCTCGATGAAGGACTCCTCGTCCGCTATGCGGCCCATGGCCCTGGCTTCCTCGTAGAGCTCGGTGCCGGGATAGGGCGTGGCGAAGAAGAAGGTGAAGGGCTTGATGCCGGCCTGGGCCACGAAGTCGACGGTCTCGCGGACGGTCTCTTCTGTCTCACTGGGCATCCCCAGGATGAAGGAGGGCGAGCAGGCGATGCCCGACTCCCTGATTACCTGCCACGCCTCCCTGTTCTGCTCCACGGTGGTCCCCTTTTTCATCTGGTCCAGCATGCGCTGGCTGCCGGACTCTATGCCATAGGTCACATAGACACACCCCGCCTGCCTCATGCGGGCCATCAGCTCGCGGTCGACCAGGTTGGCCCTCACTGAGCAGGCCCACTCCACGCCGACGCCCTCCGCGAGCAGGCGGTCGCACAGCTCGTAGGTCAGCCTCTTATTGGTGATGGTGAGCTCGTCGTGGAAGAATATGCCCTTCACCCCGTAGCTGTCCTTGAGCATCCTCACCTCGGCCAGGATGTTATCGGCGGAGCGGAAGCGGGTCTTGCCCCTGATGACGCGGTGGCAGAAGGTGCACCGATAGGGGCAGCCACGGGAGGTTATCATGCTGATGTTGGGGGCGGCCAGCGGCACGATGCTCTGGGTATCGTGGTGCAGGTATATCTCCATGGGGAACAGCTCGTATGCCGGGAACGGGATATCGTCCAGCGACGCTACCTGCTCCCGGGGTGCCGTCCGCACCATCTCCCCGTTGCGCCGGTAGCAGATGCCCGGCACCTGCTCCAGGTCGGAGGAGTCCTCCAGCGCCCGCAGGAGCCCCCTGGCGGTGACCTCCCCCTCGCCCAGGCAGGCGATGTCCGTCTCCGTGCCCCCCAGGAGCAGCTCAGGGATGGAGGAGGCTATGCCCCCGCCCACGATGACCTTCGCCCCGGGGTTGCGGGCCTTTAACAGCGGGGTGAGCCACTTTATGTAGCTGTACCTGGTGACCATGGCCCCGATGCCCACCACGTCGTAGGACAGCCCCCGTATCAACCTCTCTACCCTGTCCGGGGGATACCTGTGGGCATTTATCTCCAGCACGCTCACCTCGTGCCCGGCATCGCGCAGCGACCTGGCGACGTAGCCCAGCCCGGAGGGGAAATACCACGGGGCCTCGTGCTCCCTGATGGGGGGATTTACCAGCAGCACCCTCACGTTATACACCCTCCTTTCGCCCGGAAGGGCAGCACGGCCTCCCGCATGTACCTGCCGAAGAGGCGCTGCCCCCGCCGGTAGAGGCGGCCGACCTCGGCCGCGCTGTGGCTATCGCTCCCGAAGACCAGCCTCACCCCCTCCGCGCTCAATATCTCGACGAACTCGGGGTCGGGCACGCCGTACCTGGCGTTGAGCTCAAAGGCGATGCCCGTCTGCCCGCCGCGGCGGGCGATCTCCCGCTTCAGGTCGGTGGGGGGGGCTATGCCGTTTTCCTTGAGTATGGCCGTGGGGTGGGCCACGACGTCCACGTGCGGCACCTCCAGGAGTGCCCGCATGGCCTGGGCCCACAGAGAGAGGGCGCGCCCCGGGTGCTCCGCTATCTCCGACTGGGAGAGGAAGCCGTCCCCAGAGGGGAGCCTGTGGAACGCCCCCACCACCAGGTCGGTCTGCCCGATGAAGCCGGGGGCGATGTCGATGGAGCCGTGCAGGTCGCAGACCTTGGCCTCGATGCCGGAGTACACCGCTATCTGGCTGCGGTACCTCGCCTTGAGAGATGCCATCTCCCGGCAAAAGTCGCCCAGCCAGTCAGAGTCCGCCCTCACGTGCTCAACCATGCAGATGGCCTCCAGGCCCGCCTCGATGGCGGCGCACACCATCTCCTCGGGCGAGTTCAAGCCGTCCGAGAAGTGCGAGTGGCAGTGCATATCCATCCTGGTCACTGGGGCCCCCCTCTGGCTACCACAGGTACTTGACCACCTCGAAGACCTCGGCATACTCCACCTCCACCTCTATGCCGCTGTTCCTGTTCTGGTGGACGACGAAATCTATCCACCGGTCCCCGTACTTCCGGTACTCGGTCTGGTGCGCCTTTATGGCCGCCACCTTGGTCTCGATGATGGGCGATATATCGACGAAGAAGCTGCCGTTGAAGGCGACGCTGGTGGCGTACCAGTTGCTGCGGTACATCAGAATCCGGGGCACATGCCGCGCCGCGTTCAGCGTTGCCCGGCCCACGGCGGAGTGGTCCTGGTGCACGTCGTGTATCCAGTGGGTGTACACTATGTCCACCTCAAGCTCGTCCACCATCCTGTTGATGACCTCTATGAGCCCCACGGAGTAGAGCAGCTCCTTGGTCTTCAAGCCCTGGCAGACCAGGTTGTCCACGCCCAGTATGCGGGCGGCGCTCTGCCCCTCTTTTTGGGCCACGTCCCTGGTCCTTATCATGGTGCCGTCGTAGCCCCGGTACTCCGAGTCGGTTATCACGTACATGCACACCTGGTCTTCCCTGGCCACGTGCCTGGCCAGTGTGCCGCCGCAGCCCAGCTCGATATCGTCGAAGTGGGCGCCGATAGCCAGAACCTTCATCCTGCCACTCCTTGAACCAGCGTTGCCACCCGCTCCACCCCCCTGCCGTCCACCAGCGACTGCGCCCTCTGGCCCAGCTCCCTCCTGGCGCCGGCATCCCCCATGAGGAGCCGCACGGCACCGAGCACCCGCTCCCCCGCCAGCCCCTGCCCCACCCCCAGGTTGATCGCCGCCCCCCTCGCGGCGAAGGCCGCAGCCACCTCCTCGTGCCTGTGGTGGTGACACACTACGATGCTGGGGGTCGCCGCCGCGGCGCACTCGTACAGGGTGTTGCCGCCCGCGGTGACGACGATGTCACTCTCCCTGATGAGCGCCGCCATCTCGTCGTTGGCCACGTCGTGGTACAGGGCAAAGCCCCGCTGGCGCTCGAGCCGCCGCAGCTCCTCGTAGTCCGGGCAGGCCGCCCCCACCACCACAGTGAGCAGGCCGTCCAGCGAGGAGAGCGCGGCCACCACCTTCAGGGTGAGGCCGTAGGGGTCGCTGCCCCCGGAGTTTACCAGGATGGAGCGGCACTGCTCGGCGAAGGGCCTCTCCTGCCTGAAGGCCGGGCTCACGATGACGTATGCCGGGCCCAGGTAGAACACCGGCCCGTGCGACGGCCCCTGGAGGATATTGTGGTTTATCACGATGCCGCGGGATACCGGGCTGGCTGCCGACGAGTCGAACAGGCTCACCGTGGGCACCTCGATGCCCGACAGGTAGCGGTCGCTGTTTCCCAGGAGATCGACGACCACCACGTCGGGGCGGAACCTGCGCAGCACGGCGCGCAGCCCGCCGTTGTCCTCGCAGGGCAGGCACTCGAAGTGGCGCGCTACCTGGTGGAACCCCGGCGAGCCCCCCTTCGAGGCAAAGAGCACCTCCCCGTCCAGCGCCCGCGCCAGGTTCAGGCACCTGGTGACGTGGCCCAGGCCGGTGGCGGTGTCGCCGTCGACGCGGAACAGCACCCTCATACCACCAGCTCCTCCAGGTAGCGATAGACCGTGAGCTCCCGCCACTCGACGTCGGGCAGCGCTGCGCCGTTCACCACCTGCACCGCCAAGTTCACGATGTCGGCCCCGGCGGCACACGCGATGGGCAGCCCCCCGGAGCACCTGGGGTTTATCTCCATGAGGCGGGGGCAGCCGGCGGAGTCCTCCCTGAACTGCACGTTTATCGGCCCGAAGAAGGGGAGCGCCGCGGTGATGGCGGCCACCGAGTCGATGATGCCCTGGTGTCTCACCGTCCTCCCCGCCTCCGAGATACCGCCCCTGGTCTTGAGCCTCTCGCGGGGCACGGCCACGACGAGCCTCCCCGCGCCGTCGCACAGCGCGTCCACGGTGTACTCCACCCCGGGGAGGTACTCCTGGACCAGGACGTCTGCCCTGGTGTAGCCCTGGCGCTCCAGGAGCTGCATGGAGAGGGCGAGCTCCCCACTGTCCCCGGCCACGTACACGCCCTTGGAGCCGCGGGATATGCGCGGCTTTAAGACGCAGGGGAAGCGCTCGCCCCCGCGGGGGCAGGGGCAGACGGCGGAGAGCCGCTCCATGGTCAAGAGCTTATCGTTGCAGCACTCGATGGTATCGGGGTCGGAGACCACCACGGTGGCGCCCAGCGCCGTCCTGTTCCGGGCGAACACCAGCAGCTCCTCGTCCACGTTGGGCAGGACGATATCGATGCCGTGCTCCGCGATGAGCCGGCGCACGGCGGGGATGAACTGGGGGTCGCGCGCCGCGGGCACCAGGGCGTAGCGGTCGGCGAGGTAGAGGCCCGCGGAGTGGGGGCTTACGTCACAGGCGACGACGGTGTGCGCCGTCGACCGCTTCAAGGCCTTTATAGCATACATCCCGGAGCCGCCGCCGGCCCCGGTCACCAGTATGGTGTGCCCTCTATCTTGTGCCACGTTATCACCTCGTCTTCTCTCAAGGAGGCCTTGGTCTCCCTGCCCACCACCGCCGGGAGGAACCTGGGCTCGATGCCCCTGTCGCGGCACATCTTCACCGCCAGCATGTCGATGCTCAAGGTGGTGCCGCTCTCGATATCCCTGCGGGCCACTATCTTGCGCCGGGCGCAGCGCATGTCCATCTCCGATGGCGCCGGCACCTTGACCCCGTCCCCCAGCGCCCGCTCCACCGTCCTGATGCCCTCGACCATGGCCCGAAGCTCCGCCGGGTCCGCCGAGATGCGGTGGTCCGACCCCGGCAGCCCCCGGTCGAGGGTGAAGTGCTTCTCGATGAGGCAGGCCCCCAGGGCCACCGCGGCGATGGGTATGGTGATGCCCAGGGAGTGGTCGGAGTAGCCCACAGGAAAGGGGAAGGCCTGCCGCAAGGCCTCCATGGCCCTCAAGTTGGTGTCCTCGACCGGCGGGGGATAGCAGGAGACACAGTGGAGCAGGCACACCTGGTCGTTGCCCGTGGAGGCTATGGCGTCGATGGCCCCGGCTACCTCGTCCATGGTGGCCATGCCCGTGGACACTATCATCGGCCTCCCCTTGGCGGATATGGCGCGCAGGAGGTCTAAGTAGGTGAGGTCTACGGAGGCCGTCTTGAAGGCGGGGACACCGGCCCGCTCCAGTACCTCCACCATCTCCATGTCCTCGGGCGTCGAGAGGAAGGCCACCCCCTCTCTCCTGGCGACCTCGGCCAGCCTGTAGTGGGCCTCCTCGCAAAGCTCCACCTTCTCCGTGGCCTGGTAGGCGGACTCCTGGGCCTGGGTGGTGTGCTCCTCGTGCGTGAGCTTGAATATGTCCTTCACCATCAGCTCCCGGGCCCTGAAGGACTGGAACTTGACGGCATCGGCCCCGGCCCAGGCCGCCGCCTTCACCAGTCCCTCGGCCATCTCCATGTCGCCATTGTGGTTGCGCCCGGCCTCGGCCACGATGTAGACCGGCTCGCCCGGGCCGACGGCCCTGTCGCCGATATAGAGCTTCTTCATGTCCCACCTCCCAGTGCCGCCCCGCTTCCTCGCCGGCAGGTCATTCCCCGGCCCAGCCCCTCATCATCCACTCTGCGAGCTCGAAGTCGGCGGTGGTATCAATATCCAGGGCAGATGCCCTCTCGATGACTATCGCCCTGACGTCCTGGCCGTAGAAGACCGCCTGCCCCATCACGGCGTCCCGCCGGCAGGCGTAGATGGCGCCGTCCATCATATATACCGGGGGCAGCTCCTGCCGCTGGGCGTAGAGCACCCGCTCATCGACCTCGAAGAGGGGCAGCGGCCTGTCCCCCTCCAGCCTCCTCATGCGGAAGGGGTGCTGCGCCGCCTCGGAGAGGGAGATGACGCAGTCGGCACCGGTGTCCACCAGCTTCTGCACCGCCCTCTGGATGTCCTCGCCGCGGCGGAACGGGCTGGTGGGCTGCAGCACCACCGCGATGTCGGGGCGGTACCCCTCCCCCGCCAGCTCTGCGAGCAGGTGCTGCACCACGGGCAGGACCGGGACGTCATCCTGGGCCAGCGCGGCGGGACGGGCGCGCACCTCGGCCCCGCAGCCCCGGGCCACGGCGGCGATGCGGTCGTCGTCCGTGGAGACCACCGTCCTGCCGATGCACGCCGTCTTTAAGGCGGTCTCTATGGTATAGGTGATGAGCGGCCTGCCCCCCAGGGGCTTCACGTTCTTGTGCTTTACCCCCTTGGAGCCACCGCGGGCGGGAATGATGGCCACGCTCTCCATCTAACCCCTCACGTTCCCCATGTCCTTGGGGATCTCCCGGTCCCCTTTAGTGGTCTCCACCCTGCCCTCAGGGCACTGGCGACAGCACTCTATCTCCAGCCGCCTGCGCTCGAGGTGCAGCCGGCGCCTGTGGTTCATCTCAGCGCCGTGCCATATCTCGTGGAGGGTGCTCTCGTTCACGTCGCCTATCAGGTTGTCCTCGTTGGTATCCCCGATGCACTGGGTCACCTTTCCGTTCCAGGTCACGGTGAGCCTCTGCCACAGGTACTGGCAGACGAAATCGGTGTCGTGGTGTATCTCGCTGTAGAAGTCCTTATCGGGGATGAAGAGCACCTTATCGACGATGGGCCCCCACACCTCTCTGTAGGCATCGGGGTCGTCCTCGATGGCGGTCCATATGGTCTGCACCCGGAGCAGGGGCTTGCTCCTGCCCAGGCGGTCTCTTATCCGGCGCACCCCCCTCACCCTCTCCACCGCCTCGTGGTACCGTGCCGGCCTCCTTATGCTCTCGTAGGTCTCGCCCAGGCCATCGAAGGAGATGGTCATCCAGTCCAGCCCAGACCTGATGAGCTCGGCGGCCAGTGACTCCTCCAGGACAAGGCCGTTGGTCAGGAAGGCGACCTCCTTTATCCCCTTCTCCTTGGCATAGGCCACCATCTGGGGCAGGGCCGGGTTGAGCAGCGGCTCACCCCGCCAGCTCAGCTTCACCGAGTAGATGTGGTGAGCGGCGCACTCATCGATGATCCTGCGGTACAGGCCGATGTCCATGATGCCGTGCTTCACGGAGAGCCGGCCACGGAAACACATGGGGCAGTTCATGTTGCACTCGCTGCTGCTCTCGATGTCGACGTGGATGGGAAACCGGGCGACATGGTGCATCCTGGGGTAGTAGTACCACCGGAACCGGTTTGACAGGTAGCTGGCATTCCCCTCCTTGAGCAGATACCTGACATCCCTGGCGTGTGAATCAAGGGTAAAGATGTTCCTGTTTATCTTCATACCACCTCCGATCTCTGGCTGCGCCCCTCCGAGCGCTCTATCATCTCTGCTACTAGCTCCGCCACCCGCCGCGACGCCTGCCCGTCCTGGCGGTAGGCATACTGGTAGACGAACTCCCGCTGTGCCTGCGACATCAGGGCGCGGGCCTCCTCGCTGAAAAGCGCCTCGCCGACGGCGGGGACGATATCCCGTGCCCGGTAGACACCTATGGCCGCGCCCGACCCGGCGTACGGTATGCGGTCGGGGGCGCCGGACAGGTTCACCGTTATCACCGGCCGCCCCACCATCATGGCCTCCAGGCACACCGTGGTGTGGGGCTCGGATACGAGCAGGTCACAGCCATCGAGCAGGTCGTAGAGGTCGGCCCCGCCGGTGACGACCGCCCCCCTCACCCCCAGCCGGGCAAGGGTCTCACAGTACAGGCTGATATCGACGTCCGAGCTGTGGGGCCTGACCACCACCTGGTAGCCGGGGAACCGCCGGAGCGCGGCGAGCACCTCCTCGGCGAACAGCCTCCTCTCGGTGGCGGTGCGCGCCGAGGTGAAGTTGATGCCGGCGGGGGGTGTCACCACGATGAGCCCCTTCCCGGGGTCGAGGCCGAGCCGCCGGTAGAGCCGCTGCCTGTCCTGCCCACCGTTCCGCCCGACGAGCTCATCGAACCGGGGCTGCCCGGTCACCGCCAGCCGCTCTCGTGGCACGCCGTTCCCCACGAACCACCCCTCGACGATTTCACCCCACACCGCGAGCCTGTCCACCGTCACCGGCAGCATGCCGCAGCGCGTTGCCGGGGCCCCGTGCAGGATATCCAGGGTGGGCACGCCGTGGCGCTGGGCCACGGTGAGCACCGTCCTCTCGAAGCTGCCCACCTCGCCGGTAGCTATCATTATGTCAATACCCTGCCCGGCGATGCGCCCCGCCACCTCGATGTACTCCACCAGCTTGACAAAGCGATGGCACAGCAGGTGCTCAAGCCTCCCCGCCACCAGGCCCCACAGGGGTACCCCATCGTAGGTGAAGACCCCCTTGAAGCCCGTGTCCTGCTCGAGGAGCGCCCACAGCGCCTTGAGCCCTCTCTCTGCGCTGCGCACCCTGCGCCTGACATCGCGGTCTATGTAGCCCTCGAACACCTCCAGCGGCACCCCCTCCGCCCGCAGCGCGCGGTACTCGCCGAGGGTCCACTCGGAGCCCACCCCCACCAGCACCACCTCGTTGCCGCCATCCCTGGCAAGCTCTCTCGCCACCGGGACGAGGTACGTCAGGTGGCGGCCGCGACCTATCCCCACTATCCTCCTGGTATCCCCTTCACCCCACCAGCGGCCCCGCCGCCGTGTCCCGGCACGGGCCGCGGTGGCATACCTCATGGCGCGGAAGTAGAGCGATTCGAGGGCACCCTTGAAGTCGGGCGCCGAGGTGAAGCGGTGCTCGTCGACGGCGAGGCCGCGCCCCGCGGCCACCGCCACTGCCGCCTGCCCCCAGATATCCTCTGCCCTGCGTTTCATCAGGCTATCGACCGCCCCGTAGTGCACGTTGTTTATCACCGCTATGCTGGCGGGCCTCTCCTCCTCGCAGATGGCCCTGGCCACCTCGATGCCCTTGAGCACCTCGACCAGGAAATAGAACATGTGGAGGGCCTCGGCCTGGGCCATGTCCCCCAGGGAGATGCCCTGGTGGTAGAACAGCCCCTCTCGGCCCTGGCACCAGTGGTGGGCCAGGTGCTCCGCGGCCTGCTCTATGCGCTGGTAGGCCGCCTCGTCGAGGTAGTCCTCTGCGCCGCGGTAGGCGACGCCCCTGTCGCCGAGCATCCTCTCGGCGCCGGTGCTGGTGGCTATCACCGCGGCCTCACCGTAGCGGCGCAGCACCTCCTCCAGGGAGGCATCTGCCCTGTGCCCTCTCACGAGGGTGTAGGCCCGCGACAGGTACCTGATCAGGCGTACGTGCTGTATGGGGGTCGACCAGTTCACCAGCACCGCTGTCTGCGCCATCTCTGCCCCCACTCGCCCCTATGTCCTCACCGCCTCCGGGAGGGCGGCCTCAGTGCCCCCGGAGCGATAGCACTCCTCCACTATCCTGATGGTGTTCCACCCGTCCACACCCGTTGACAGCCCCTGGGCATCGCCGCTCCCGATGTAGCGCACAAAGCGCCCCAGTTGCTCGGCGAAGCAGCGGTCCTCCTCGGCGGCCCTTATCTCCACCGCGCCGTACCCGGAGCAGAGCGTGGCGTCCCGCTTGAAGAGGGTGAGGTGGAGGGCATCGTTCACCGCCAGCTCGGCCCACCCGTTGTCCCCCTCCAGGCGGAACCTGTTGGCCAGCTCGCGCTCCCGGCTCAGCCTGACCGGCCCGCTGGCCCCGCCGGCGAAGCCCATGCTCATCTCCAGGTTATCCTCCACCTGCCTTTGGTCGCCGCGGTCGTCGCTGTAGGTACAGGAGGTGACCGGCCCCAGCAGCCACTGCAGCATGTCGAGCACGTGTGTGCCGTACTCCATGAGATGTCCCACCCCGGCCAGGCCCGCGCCGCTCAAGAAGTCCGTCCTCGAAGAGCGCCTCTGCCTCCAGCCATCGTAGTAGTGGAAGCTGCTCACCTGGCCCAGCCAGCCCCGCTCCACGATGTCGTGCAGATACGTGATATTGGGCCGGAAGCGGCGCTGGTGGCCTATGGCCAGGCGGGCAGCGCCCTCTTCGCTGGCCTCAAGCATGGCCTGGCACCCCCTCACGCTGGTGGCCATGGGCTTCTCGCACAGCACGTGGATGCCCTGCCTCAAGAGAGCGGCGCTCACCTCGGCGTGCAGGTGAGGGGGCAGGGCCACTATCGCCGCCTCGACCTCGCCGAACACCTCCCGGTAGTCCTGGCAGCACCTGGGCACCAGGAACCGCGTGGCCACCTCCTGTGCCCACGACAGGTCAGCATCGACCACGGCCACCAGCTCCACCTCGGGGCTGTGGCATATCGCGGGGATGTGGCAGCTCAAGGCAACGTAGCCACACCCGATGAGTCCCATCTTTACCGTTCTCACACCTCTCTCCCTTCAAGGAGCAGGGCTATCTCACCCTCAGATTGCTCGATAGACTCCGTACCATGTATCTCTTGACCGCCCCTTCAGGCACGGCCGCGATCACCCTGTAGGGCAGGGTGAGCAAGTCCTTTATCCGGCGCTCGGCCCGGTTGGTCAGGCGGGTCACCTTTATCTTGGCGCGCAACAGGCGGTACTCAGGGGCAGATATAGAGCGAAACCTGCTCACCAGCCCCTGCTCGATGTTCGGGCGGGGCGCCTTGAGGCCGTCCCTCTCCAGGGCGTACGCGATGGCGGGCACCTGCCTGGGGCCGAACCCCATGATGTGGGCGCAGGCGATGTCGGTGGTCAGGGGGTCCCTCCCCGCCACCAGCAGGCCCACCTGCCGGGGATTGCCCGACACCGGCCCCATGCCCTCCAGGCCGACCCTGCCATCTACTATGCACAGGTCGGGGGCCGCCACCTTGTTGATGACGTATATCACCTCCTCCAGGTAGGGGTGCAGCTCCCTCTTTCTCGGCGTCGGGAGGCAGCCGAACTGGTTCTTAAGGCAGCAGGTGATCCTCTGGTAGTGGTGCGTCTTGAGCTGCGCCACCGAGATGAAGAAGAGGTCCTGCAAGAACAGCTCTGGCACAGACAGGGTGAAGGGGAGCTCCCGGGGCCTGATCTCGACCTGCCGTGCCTGGCTCACGTTTACGAGCTCGACGCCGAGCCTGTCGGCCAGCTCGGTATAGCCCAGCCGCTCGCAGACCTCGTCCAGCCTCCTGTCGGAGCCATCGGACTCGACCAGGGATATCTCGCACCGCGGCCGTATCTCCCTGATATACCTGATGAGGTGCTCCACCAGGAGGGGGTCGGTGGTGATGCCGTAGCGGTGGCTGGCGAAGTAGCACAGGTTGGGCTTTATCACCACGCGGTCTTTTTGCAGGCCCTCCAGCCAGCCGCGGCCGCCGGCCTCCCCCAGCAGATCGGCGAGCGCGCCCGCGATATCGCGCGTCCCCACCCGGTGGCAGATGACCTCATCCATGGCCGTCTTCTCCCCTCTCCTTCGCCCGGCCGTAGATGTACCCGACGATATAGGAGTACTGCATCAACGGATAGAACAAGAGGAACGAGGGATTGCGTAAGACTACGGCCCACTTCACGGCCAGGAGAGGGCCGGCGAGCCGGGCGATGAGCGGGGTGTACCGGCCCAAGGGGTGCCCGCGGTAGACATCGGCGTCGTTCTCCAAGAGTATGGAGAGCCCCCGGCCCCACCCGAACTGCTGCTTGATAAGCCCCTTCAGGGTGTGCCTGGGGTGATGGAATGCCGGGCGGTCGTCGATGAGGGCGATCCGCCACCCCCGCGAGAACGCGCGGTGGGACAGGCAGATGTCCTCTGCGCCGTAGGTATGCTCCTCGTTGAAGCCACCCACGTCCTCCATCATGTCCCGGCGGTACATCACCACCGGGCCACCGCCCTTGCTCCTCACCGGGATGGCCCGGTAGTGGGGGAAGTCGGCGTCCCAGAGCTGGCCCTGCGCACGGGACAGCCACGTCCTGGCCACCGCGCGGGGGTAGCACTCCACGATGCCCACCTTGGGGTCGGCGAACCCCCTCTCCATCTCGGCCAGGCAGCCCGGCTCTACGTAGGCGTCGGCGTCCAGGGAGAGGATGAGGTCGCCCCTAGCCATCCTCCAGCCGATGTTCCGCTGCACGCTTATGCCGCCGCCGCTCGAGTACAGGGTCACCGGGTAGCGCCCCGCTATCTCCCGGGTGCCGTCTCTGCTGTAGGCATCCACCACTACGACCTCCAGCCCGTTGTGGTCGCCCGCCGCAAAGAGCGAGCTCAAGCACTCCTCCAGGGTAGTGGCGTCGTTGAGCGTCGATATAACTACCGATATCATGTCTCTCCTTCCACCGGCGCAGCGGTTATCATCCAGCAATCGAGGTCTCCGTTGGAGTACAGCCTGGCCACCGAGGGGTCGTCGCCCAGCTGCGCGAAGTCGGCCTCGGTGAACCTGGCCATCTGGGTCCACACGTCGGTGTAGACCGACCTGTCGTACTCGGACACCACCATGTACCTGTCGATGGTGTAGGACTGGCCCAGCGTGTCATAGACGGTGTAGTTGAAGTGGTCGGGGGCCCTGCCCTCGAAGGCATAGTTCTCCACGATATCGCGCCGCTGCATGCTGGTGTCCCGCCCCAGTATGGCGTCCCCGAACCTGCGCGCCGGGGTGATGTGGCTGGTGGTCGGCACCGACTGCTCCTTGGACTCAAAGAACCACTCCCAGCCCGTCATCTCCATCTGGGTGACCTGGAGCGTGGGCTGCGCTATGTAGGGGGAGCGGTGCAGGTTCAATATGCCCACCACTGCCACGCTGGTGATGACCAGCACGATGGCCGCCACGTTCAGCAGGGCAGAGCGGCTGGCCCGCCCCAGTGCCTGGTACAGGACGAACCCGACGAACACGGGGGTTATCACTATGGTGCTCCTCATCACCTTGTCCCAGCTAAAGATGGCAGATACCCCCGGGGAGAAGTAGCCGACGGCGATGACCAGGCACATGGCCAGCAGCCACCCCGACAGCATGAAGAGGCCCCTCATGTCCCGGCCGTCGGTGGCCGAGCGCACCCTCCTCACCACCATGACCACCGCCACCAGGGAGAGCCCCATGAACAGGAGCTGCTGCCCGGAGAGCTTTAACACCATGAGCAGGTTGCCCCACATAGACATGTCCAGCTTCCCCAGTGTGGCCAGCATGTCCGCGGTGGGGTTGGAGATGGCCTCGCCGCTGAACCACGCGGCCACGGCAACGGTGGCGCTGCCGAACATGGCGAAGGGCATGAGCCAGGTGAGGAAGGTGCCCAGGCAGATGAGGGGTGGCACCAGTGAGACCTGGGGCCGGGGCGACCTCTGCCCCACCGTCGCCCTGCGGCTAGATACCAGTGCGTAGAGCAGCTTGGAGAGCTCCAGGAGCACCAGGCTGGCGATGAACATGACGGTGACAAACGGGTGCAGGAAGGGGAGCAGGAACAGCATCACGATGAACGCCACCTTGTACGAGAGCGGGGCCCCCACACCAGAGGCCTTGAAGTAGAGCAGGAACAGTAGCGGCAGCACCAGGAAGGACAGGGCGACGGGACGGGCATAGACATTGTCGTTTAGGAGCAGCAGCACCGCCGCCGAGGCCGTGGCCACCAGCGCCCACCTGCGGTCGGGCAGGACGGCGCTTGCCAGCATATAGATGAACACCACAGACAGCACCGAGAACAGGGGGCCAAGGTAGTTCATCGCGGTGATGACGGATACATCGCATATCTCGGCAATCTGGGCGGTCAGTATGTGGGCGATGGGATAGAAGTTCTCGGCACTCAAGTGGCCGGTGGTCATGATATCGACGCCGTAGCCTACGTGAGACAGGATATCCGCCCTGCCGGTGAGATAACCCCTAAGCGCCGGCAACGCAGTGAGGACGAATGTGGACAGGCACACCACGGCCAGGCCCATGCGCCACCACCCATCGCCCTCACCCTCCCGGGCAAAGGCCCCCCTGACGATGAGAGTGACCCCACCGGCGACGGCGAGCGCCAGCGACACCCATGCCAGGAGCGGGGTGCCGCTGTAGATGGACACCTCGTAGCCCGTGGCCGGCGAGCCGGCGATGACGAGCAGGGCCACGGCGACGAGCCCAAAGCACGCCGCCGAGATGGCCTTCGCCGCCCGTACGCTCATGCCCCGCCCCCGCCGAGAGCACCTCTATACCACTCGATGTATCGCCTCATCCCCTCCTCGAAATCGACCGTCGGCTGCCAGCCCAGCTCGCTCCGCGCCTTCTCCGCCAAGACCATGCCCCCGCCGTAGTCACCGGGCCGGGCCTCCCGGTACTCGATGGCGACGTTGCCCACCAGGGCCACCACGCGCTCCGCGATCTCCCTGATGGTCACCGGCCTGGGGCCCTCCAGGTTGTAGGTCTGGTTCCGGGCCACGGTACTCAGCGCCGCCACGTTGCCCTCGGCCAGGTCTTCTACGTAGATGAAGTTGCGGTACTGGGAGCCGTCGCCAAATATGGTGAGTGACTGTCCACTCAATGCCTTGCGCACGAACAGGGCGATGACGGTGTCCCCACGCGCCCTGGGCCCGTAGGGGATGCCGTAGCGCAGTATGGTGAATCCCTGGTCGTAGAGCCTCTGGTAGGCATGGCAGTACAGCTCCGCCGCCACCTTGGATGCGGTATACACGTGCCCTGTCTTCGAAGGCACCAGGGAGGTGTCCTCGCCCAGGTCGCCGTCCTGTGCCATCTCGTACACCCACACCGTGCTCGCCAGTATCACCCTCCCGATGCCGCTCCTCCTCGCCGCCTCCAGCACGTTGGCCACGGCGAGGATGTTCACCTCTCCCGCCTCCACCGGGTTGCGGTACACGTCGTTGACGTCGGCCATGGCCGCCAGCATGTAGACCGCATCGTAGGCACCGCCGAGCGCCACACAGGTCTTGGAGAGGTCGGTGATGTCGATGTAGATGTGGCGCACGTCGTCCCGGTGCGGCCTCATGATGTCGAACACGGTGACCTCGTGGCCGTGCTCCACCAGCCTGTCCACTACGTGAGAGCCCACAAACCCCGAGCCGCCGATGACCCCGATGTTCACTTAGAGTGCCTCCCTCAACGAGTCTAGTACATAGCCTGCCTGCTCCTCCGTCATCCCGACGAACACGGGCAGGCAGATGTGCCGCCGGCACAGGTCCTCCGCCCTGGCAAGCCCGCCGTCGCCCACGTGGCACCGCCCTTTAAAGATGGGCTGCAGGTGGCAGGGCAGCTCATAGACCTCCCCGCTCAGGCTCACGCCGTAGCCCTCCTTGAGCCTCCCCTTCAAGGAGGCGCGGTCGATGCCGTCGGCCAGGAATGCGACGTACTTGTAGTAGTTGGAGCCCACCTCCGCCGGCAGTGCCAGCGGGGCCACCCCCTCGATCTCACCCAGGCCCTGGTCGTAGATGCGGGCTATCCTCCTCCTCTCGGCGATAGCACCCTCCAGGCGGGCGAGCTGGGCCAGGCCCACGGCGGCGTGGAGCTCGCTCATCCTCCAGTTGTAGCCCATCTCCACGTGCACGTTGCCGTGGAAACCCGCCTTGCCCTGGTCCCTGAAGACCGTCGCCCGCTGGTAGAGCCCCTCGTCGTCGGTGGTGATCATGCCCCCCTCCGCGGAGGTGAGCACCTTGGTGGGGTAGAAGGAGAAGGCGGCGGCCTTCCCCAGTGCCCCTGCCCTGCGGCCGTCCAGGGTGCTGCCGTGGGCGTGGGCGGCGTCCTCGACGAGGAACAGGCCGCGCTCGCGGCATATCTCCTCTATCTCCGCTATCTGTGGCGGGATGGCCCCCCCGATGTGGACCACGATGACGGCCCTGGTATCGGGGGCGATGGCGCGGCGCAGGGCCTCCGCGTCTAAGCACAGGTTATCGCCCACGTCGGCGAAGATGACCCGGCCGCCGGCGTGCACCACCGAGGCCGCGGTGGCGAAGAAGGTATTGGTGGGCACCACCACCGACCACCCCTCGATGTCGAGCGCCCGCAAGATTATCTCCAGGGCGCTGGTGCCGCTGCTCACCGCCACGGCGTACTCCGTGCCGGTGCAGCGGGCGAACTCACTCTCGAACTCCCTGCCGTACTTGCCCAGTGTGAGCTGGCCGCTTTCGAGTATCTCGTCGAAGCGCCGCACCAGCTCCCGCCGGTCCTCCTCGGCGAAGTGTATCCGTGCCGCTGGTATCTGCATCATAGCAACTCACCTCTTATTGATAGCTATTGCCCGCCGCCTCCACGTAGTAGAGGTGGCATATCCTGGCCGCGATGGGGTCGAGCCGGTTCACGGCATTGGCCACCTGGGCCGGGAGCAGCCTGCCGCGGAAGCCCGAGAACAGGCTTATCGGGGTGACCAGCCCCACGCCCCTCTGGTGGAGGGTGTGGAACCCGGCCTGGCGCAGGGCGCGGTCGAGCTCACCGGGCGCATAGCTGAAGACGAAGCTGTTCCTCCAGCCGCGGAGCTCGACCCAGCGATGGTGCATGGAGTCGCGGTTGGAGATGTTTACCAGCAGCACCCTGGCCACCGGCGCCAGCCGGGACAGGAGGTCGGCCAGCTCCTCCGGCTGCAAGTTCTGCACCAGCTCGATGCAGGTCACCACGTCGTACTCCCCGTCGAAGCGGATGTGGCGGACGTCCCCCGATATCACGTTCACCGAGGGGAACCTCTCCCTCATCTCGGCGCAGAAGTCCTCGTTGAGCTCCACCGCCGTGACCTGGTACCCCTTGTCCAGCAGGTAGGAGACGATCCTGCCCCGCCCCGAGCCCAGGTCGAGCGCCCTCTTGCCGTCGCCCGGCGGTATCCGGGAGCTCACGTACCGGTTGAGCTTCTCGAACACGGCGTTCCTGATGTCCCGCGGGTTCTCCCACCACTGGGAGTAGTAGCTGGTCATTGCCTGTTCACAGCCCATGCTCTCTCTCTCGCTCCTTAAAAAAGCTCATCGAGGGCGCGGCGGCACCCCTCCACCACGGCCTGGTAGGCGTACTCCTCGACCACCAGCCGGCGCGCGTTCTCGGCGATGTCCCCGAGCCCGGGGTGTGCGAGCGCCCGCAAGACGCCGCGGGCGATGCCCTGGGGGGAGCCATCCGCCACGATGAACCCGGTCTCGCCGTCCCGTATCACGTCAGGCACGCCCCCCACCGGCGTCGCCACCACCGGAGTGCCGCAGGCCATGGCCTCCAGGACCACGTTGGGGAGCCCCTCGCTGTGCGAGGGGAGCACCAGCAGCGCAAGCTCGTTGAGGCACAGAGGTATGCTCTCCCTGGGGACCTCCCCGAAGAGCTGTACCCTCTGGCCCAGGCCGTCGCTCGCCATCTCCGCCTCTACAACTGGGCGCAGCGGCCCGTCGCCGAAGATGAAGAGCCGGGCCCCGTCCACACGTTCCAGGATCATGGGGGCGGCGGCGGCGAACTCCCGGACCCCCTTCTCCTCGCTGAGCCGCCCCACGTACCCGATCACCATACCCCGCTCCGGCAGCCCCTTGAGCGGCCGATAGCGAGAGGTGTCGACGTACAGGAAGGGAAAGACAGATGTCCTGGCGCCGTATCTGCCCAGCCCGGAGAAGCCGACGACGCCCGGTGACTCCACCCAGATGCGGTGGGCCAGGGCGAAGGTGGCCCGCTCCAGGAAGCCCAGCACGGCGGGCGGGACGGCACCGTCCCGCAGCAGGGAGCTGTCCCGGTACAGTGACCTGGCCACGATGGGCATGGAGCTGAACGAGCACACCACCACCCGCATGCGCAGCAGCCTGGCCGCCGCCATGGATATCAGGAAGCCCTTGGCCCCGAGGTAGTAGAGCACCACGTCGACATCGCGGGCTACGCTCACCAGGGCCCGCGCCAGCCTCAGGTCGGTCACCAGGCGGCTCACCAGCTTGGCGACGATGAAGTCCTTCTCACGGTCCCGCCACCTGGTGACCTTGATGTGGCGCACCCGGCCGTCGTCGTAGGGGGAGCTGCCGGCGATGAGATAGAGCCCCTCCGAGAGCGGCCCGACGATATCGACAAGGGTGGCGATATTGCTCTCCGAGGCCTGCCGGTACAGCTCGGTGGGCGACGAGACTATGGCGATGGTGGGTCGCTTCGTCCTCTCCCTGCCGCTCATGACCCACGACCCCCCTTCTGGCGGAGAGAGGCCAGCGCCTGCGTCACCGGCCCCACGCTCACGCTGAACAGCTCCTCGGCGGCGCGGCGGCAGTTTCCCTGGTACAGAGAGTAGCCCCTGCGACACTCGACGAGGGCGGAGAGGAACCCCTCCGGGTGCGGCGGGGCGACGCAGCCACAGCGGTACTCCGCCACCAGCCCCGCCAGCTCGGCGATATCGGTGGTCACCACGGGGCGCCCGCAGGCCAGCGACTCCACCGCCGAGAGCGGTATCTCCGGGCTGTCCTTCAAGTTCAAGAACGGGGTGACCGTGACGTGGGCGCGGGCATACAGCGGCGGGGTATCGGCCACCCGGTCGATGACCTCGACGCGGCCCCACAGGCCCAGCTCGTCTATGGTGCGGCGCAGCGCCTCTGTGTACTTCCCCCGCCACAGCAGGCAGAGGGAGGCCGGGCACTGCTGCTGGAAGCGGGCGAACGCCTCCAGGAGCAGGGGGAGCCCCTTGTCCACGAACATGTCATCGCCCTCGCCCTCTGAGTTGGGGGCGCTGGCAAACAGTATCCTGAACTCGTCGCCCTGGGGCGGCTCGCTGTAGCGGAACCTCTCCGGGTCGACCCAGGGGTAGGCCACGAATATCCTCTCGGCGTCGAGCGCCATGTCTATCAGCCGCGCCCGTATCCTCTGGCCCTGGGCCACGATGGCGGGCATGTGGGGGCCGAACCTGTGGGCGAACGCCGCCGCCGGCCCGTCGCCGTCGCCGTAGGGGAGGGTATTGATGATGGGGACGCACTTCCTGGCGTCCAGGATGGGCAGGAACCCGCTATCGATGCCGGCGGACAGGAAGACGACATCGCACCGGCGCTCGAACAGCTTGACGAAGGGGTAGAAGAGGGCGCCATTGGCCAGCGAGAGGAGCCTGTTGTGTCCCCCTCCCCTCAAGAAGCGGGCGTTGACGATGAGGTAGCGGCCCATCCTCTTCAAAGGGAGCGGCCCCAGGTCGTTGCAGGTCAGCACCGGCGCCCCCAGCTCCCGCGAGAGCAGGCGCACCTGGTTGGCGTACGCCTCGTTGAAGTTGGGGGCCAGCGCGTCGCCGACGATGCCTATCTTGAGGCCGTGCCCCGGCCCCGTTTCTCTCTCGCCCATCATGGGCAGATACCCTCCATAAAGCGTTGCACCTGGTGGGACACCTCCGGGCCGTAGCGCGGGGGCACCTCCACCCGGTAGAGCGGTATGCCGCGAAGCGCCTCCTCCAGCCCCTGCGCCAGCCCCCGCTCCATGGTGGCCACCGGGCTGCGGGGGAACACGAAGGAGTATGCCAGCATGTAGCGCAGGAAGGGGGCGGAGCTTATGCCAAACCCAGGCATGCCCATCCCCGCGAATGCCTCCAGGCGGTTGCTCACCAGGAGGCCCGCCACCACCCCTGGCAGCGAGTCCGCGGGGAGGGGCTGGAACACCACCTCTGGCCCCTGGCCCCTGCCCAGGAGCAGCACGGCCCCAACCTGGGCCGGGCCCACCCCGTCTGCCTCTCCGTGGCCGCCGCGGAGGTAGTGGGCGACGAACTGGGCCTTCTGTAGCGGGCCTAAATGGGTCTCGTCGGGCAGGCGCTGGGCCATGAAATCGAACAGGGCGCGGTTCAGGGGGAAGGCCCAGGCCCGGTCACCGCCCAGGATGACCCTGTCGTCGCCGAGCAGCCCGTACCCGGCGCGGCGCACCAGGTCCATGCACAGCGAGGTCTTGAAGCAGCCAGAGCGGCCGCTGAGCAGGTAGGCCCGGCCCTCCCTGGCCACCGCCGCCGAGTGGCTGAGCAGGTAGCCGTCCATCCCCAGCCTGTGCTCGATGGCCCGCAGCATGAAGGAGAGGGGCAGGAGCACGGGCGTGCTCACCAGGGCGCCCGGCCTCGCGGTGAAGCGGCGGCCCAGGTCTAGGTTCATGGTGATCGCCCCGCCCTCGAACCCCGCTATCTCCACCTCCCAGCTCGCCGCCCCCTCGGCATCGCGACAGTAGAAGTAGTCTTCCTTCACGTAGTACCTGTGATCCACCAGGTAGCAGTGGTCGTTGGCCGGGGTGAACCGGCCCACGTTCAAGCAGATATCGGGCCTCTCCACGCCGTCGGCCCGGAACGGGGAGAACCTGAAGTCGGCCCCCCACTTGAGGCCGGCCCCGCCCCCGCCGGCGACCTGGAACCTCACGATGTCATGGCAGTTGTAGCTGGCAACCTGCCTCATCCCTCTGCCTCTCCCTGCCTTCATCGCCCCGCCCGGCGAGCCCGGCCACCATCCCGGCTATCTCGTCCAGGGTCTCGGCGTCGTAAGTATGTGGCACCTCAACTCGGTAACAATTTTCCAGCGAGTCTAGGGCCTGCCTTACGTTCTCCTCATATCGAGTCCAATGACTTGCTAACGGGCTTTGAGGAAACAAGTAGGAATATTCCATCATGTACCTGGTGAAGGGCAGGGACTCCAGCCACTGGTTGGCCACCATGTGGGCCACGAGCCCCTCCCTGTCCATCCCCTCCACCCCGAGGCGCCCCCGGGGCAGGAGCAGGAAGGCAGAGTGCAGCCGCGCCCTCTCCTGGAGCGAGCCCGGAAACAGGGCCCTGGGGCTCACCTTGGTGGCTATCTCCTTCCCGGTGGCCCGGTGCAGGAGCCCGTTCGCCCGGAGGAGCAGCCTCTGCCGCGCCGTCATGCCCCCGGCGACGAGGGGGCCTGCGTTGAAACCCATCAGGTGCAGCGGCGCGGGCAGGCCCAGCACGTCGCCGCCGTTCAAGATGACGAAGTGGTCCCCCAGGAGCCGGTACCCCCGCCTCACCAGGTCCAGGGCGATGGTGGTCTTGCCGCTGCCGCCCCGGCCGGCAAAGACAAAGGCCTGTCCGTCCCTGGCCACCCCTGAGCCGTGACACACGGCAAAGCCCTTCCTGTTGAGCACGTACCAGACCAGCGGGTTCACTATGAGCTCACACACCTGCAGCAGTCCCCAGGGGTTGGCCCAGATGCGCACCTCCATGGCCCCGCCATCGAGCCCCGATATCTCAAGCTGCCACCGGGCCCACCCCACGCTGTCGCGGCAGTAGAGGCGGCCCTCCGCCAGGTAGAAATCGTCGTCCTGCGCGCGGCAGCCGGCGAGGTGCGGGCGGAACCTGCCCACGTAGACGGTGAAGTCGGGCTCGGCCTCATGCGGGGACTCCATATCGCGGAGCTCGCTGTCCCAGGAGGGGAGCAGCCGCCCCAGGAGGGCAGTACTGTCCACTACCTTAAAGGTGACGATATCGTGGACGCTGTAGTACCTCTCCATGGCCACTACCCCGTCCCCCGCACCCGCTTGAGCGTGTCGACACAGGCCCGGGCGAAGCCCTCAATGTCCCTGGGCTCCACCAGCACCCCGCACTGGTCCACCACCTCCGGGTGGGGCCCCAGGTCGAAGGCCACCACCGGCGTGCCGCAGGCCTGGGCCTCCACGATGGGGATGTTGAACGTCTCCCACAGGGTGCAGGTGGCATAGAGGTCGCTCGTGCAGTAGTAGGCGGGGAGCTTCTCGCGGGGCACGAAGCCGGCGAAGGTCACCGCGCCGTTGCCCATGCGCTTGAGCTCCTCGAAGTAGTAGGGGTAGTCCGGGCGCCCCACTATGAGCAGGCGGGCGCCGGGTATCTGCTCTCTGACCAGGTTGAAGGCCTCGATGAGCAGGGAGACCCCCTTCACCGGGCGCAGCATGCCGACGAAGAGGATGACCGGGTCATCCCCCAGGCAGTGCCTCTCCCTGACCTCCGTCCCATCGATGCCGGGGTGGAAGCCCTCCAGCTCCACCCGGTTATAGACCACCTCGCTCTCCAGGCCGGTGTAGCGCGTGAGCTCATCGGCGGCATACCTGCTCACCGCCACCGCCCTGTCGGCATTGCGCACGGTGAGCCTGGTACCCAGTATGTGCAGCCTGATGTAGACGCGCTCGTAGAGGCGGGGGAAGCACTGGGGGTCCATGATGCCGTGGTACCACAGGGTATAGCACACGCCGTACACCTTCTTGGCCAGGTAGCCCAGCCAGGTCAGGGGGTAGAGGTGGACGATGACCACGTCGAACCCTTTGAGCCTGGGGAGCCACCGCGCCGTCTTGAAAAGGTCGAGGGGGAAGAGCAGGCGGTACACCTTCTCCCAGAACGAGGCACGGGGCATGCCCATGACGAACAGGTCGGCGCCCGGCGCGGTCAGGTCGGCGGCCAGGGTGAAGATGGCGACATAGTGGCCCTCCGCCGCCAGGCCCTCTGCCTGCCGGCGCACCACCCAGGCCCCGCTATCGAACCCGACGTAGTTGGGTATCAGGATCGCTACTCTCATTGCGGTGTCTGCTCCCTTCCGGCGGCTACACCTTCATCGCCATCATCTCCAGGGCCCGCTCGGCATCGGCGACGAACTGCCGCACCGTGTCCCGGCTGTACTTGTGGTCTGCCATCCGCCCCAGGAACTGGGGGGGTATGGTTATGATGTGGGCGCCGCAGGCCGCGGCCTGGAGGACGTCGGCCACGCACCGTATGCTGCCCACGATGACCTTGCCCCCGTACCGCCAGTGGTCGAGCCAGTCGACGGAGCCCCTGATGACCTGGGCCACGTCTCCCCCCTCGTCCCCCACCCTGCCGGCGAAGATGCTGATGTAGGTGGCCCCCGCCTTGGCGGCGAGGATGACCTGGCCCAGGGACATGGCCGCCGTGGCGTTCACCCTGATGCCCTCGCCCTCGAGCTGGTGAATGACGCCGTAGCAGGGGGTGCCGTCGGGGGTCTCCTGGGGCACCTTCACCACGATGTTCTGTGCCCAGGAGGCGAACTGCCGCGCCTGCGCCACCATGCCGTCCGGGTCGTTGGTGGTGACCTCGACGCTCACCGGCCGCGGGCTGACCAGGGCGGCGATGGCCTTGGCCCCCCGCTCCACGTTGTAGACCCCGTCCTTGAGCATGATGGAGGGGTTGGTGGTGACACCGTCGATGACCCCCATCTGGAGCCAGCCCTCTATCTCGGCGGTGCTCGCCGAGTCAATGTAGATCTCCATCTCCTTCCTCCCACTGTAGAATTATCTGCGCCGCCTCCATGACATCCTGGGCGATGGCGTCGGGCCTGGCGCCCTCGCTCTCCATTAAGCGGCAGAGCTCACACTTCATCCTCCCCAGCAGCACGGTGTGGCAGCCGGCGTCCCGCCCCGCCTTCACGTCCGAGAGGCCGTCCCCCACCATCCAGGAGCTTTCCAGGTCTATGTCCAGCTCCTGCGCCGCGCGCAGCAGGAGCCCGGGGCGGGGCTTCCGGCAGTCGCAGTCCCGCTTGAGCTCCGCCACCCTGGCCTGGGGGTGGTGGAGGCAGTAGTACTCACCATCTACGGAGGCCCCCCCCGCCGCCAGCCCCTCCCTCATCCTCTCCTTTATGCGCTCGAAGGTCTCCGCGGAGAGGTGACCCTTGGCCATCCCCGGCTGGTTGGAGCAGACCACCACCTTGTACCCCGCCTCGGCCAGCCGCCTTATGGCCGCCGCCGCCCAGGGGAAGAGGTGGAGCTGCTCCACGGTGAAGGGTGAGTCCACCATCCCCCACTCCTGGTGATAGACCAGCTCGTTTATCACCCCGTCGCGGTCAAGGAACACTGCCTTCGCCATCCTCTGCTATCCTCTCTCTGATACAGCTACATATGAGGTGCTCCAGGGCCAGGTGAAAGGACTCCACCTGTGGCGTGGAGTGGGCCGGCACCACGATGCAGGCATCGGCCACCTCCTGCATGGGGCCGCCGTCGAAGCCGGAGAGCCCGATGGTCTTGCCCCCGCTCTCCTTTACGTAGAGCATTGCCTTGAGCAGGTTCTGAGACCAGGGCCCCGCCCTGTCGGCCCCGGCCCCGCCGTGGACGCTGATACACACCAGGCAATCGCCGGGCTCCAGCTTGGTCTTGAGCTGCTCGACGTAGAGGTTCTCGAAGCCCTCGTCGTTTATCAGGGCCAGCATCAGGGGCGGGTTGTCGTTTAGGCACTCCACCTTCAGGCCCCTCCTGCCCGGTGGGGCCGCGGTCTTGGCCAGGTCACAGGCGAAGTGCGTCGCCGTGGAGGCCGAGCCCCCGTTGCCGCAGCAGTAGACCCGGCCCCCGCTGCGCCAGGCAGAGAAGAGGATGTCGATGACCCTCTCCACGTCGGCCACCGATATCTTCTCGGCGATGGCCCGCACATCCTCAAGGTACCCCTCTACGAACTGGCTCACATTCATCCCAAACCCTCCACACGTCGTTTGGTGGGCCTCACCTGATGTGGGCGGCGATCTTGGCCCCATCGAAATCGAAGTGGAACCTCTCCCAGCGCAGCCCCATCCCCTGCATCGCCTGGATGAGCCGCGAGCGGTCGGAGTTGTGGCTGTAGAACAGCAAGAACCCGCCGCCGCCGGCCCCGATGAGCTTGCCCCCCAGGGCGCCGTTGCCACGGGCCACCTGGTAGCACTCGTCGATGAAGGGGTCGGTCATCTTGGCCGAGCGCCTCTTCTTGGACTCCCAGTGGGCGTGAAAGAGCTCGCCCAGCATATCGACATCGCCCCTCTCCAGGTATCTCCTGGTCTCCAGCCCGATCTCCTTTATCTGGTGCAGGTTCTCCATCATCTCCAGGTCGTCGCCCTTGCTCCGCTCGTCCTGCTCCACCAGTATCTCGGAGGCCTCCCGCTCTATGCCGGTGAAGAACAGCAGGAGGTTGCTCTCCAGGCGATCCACCACCTCGTCGCTCACCCGCAGCGGCTCCACGATGACCGTGCCGTCCTGCCCGAAGGTGAGGCAGGTGAGCCCGCCGAACGCCGCGATGTACTGGTCCTGCTTCCCGATGGGCTGCCCCAGCACCTCTATCTCCAGGTAGCAGGCCTCCTCGGCCAGCCGCTCCTTGGTGATGGGCTCCCTCCTGTAGGCGTGGAGGGCGTTGAGCAGGGCCACGGTGAAGCTCGAGGACGCCCCCAGGCCGGAGTTGGCCGGGACATCGGCGATGGAGACCAGCTCCAGCTGGCTGCCGTTGCCGCACAGCTCCAGCGCCTCGCGGAAGATGCGGTGCCTTATCTGGGAGATATCGTCCACTATCTCCGTCTCGCGGTGGTAGCAGACGCGGATGCTCTGGTAGAACCTCTTGTTGGCGACCACGGTGCAGTACTTGTTTATGGCCCCGGCGATGAGGAAGCCGCCGTGCCTGGAGTAGTAGGAGGCGAGGTCGGTCCCACCACCACCCAGCGATATCCGCGTCGGCGCCGTGGAGAATATCATGGCCGCCCCCGCGCGACGAAGCGCTCGAAGTCGGCAAGCCCCTGGGGCGAGCCTATCTCGTAGAAGCGCTCCTCCACCTCGTAGGCCAGGAGCTCGCCGCGCGCTATCAGCCTGGGGAAGAGCTCCTCCAGGGAGTAGCGCCCTGCTGCCGGTATCATGTCCAGGACCTCGCGGCGAAATACGTTGGCCCCGTACTCGATGTAGAGCATGTCCCCCTGCCTCTCATCCTTGCTGTACCCGCTCACCATGCCCCCGGCGACCGCGGTGTTGCTCCGCTCGTAGCGGTCGCAGTTGCGGTAGACGCTCATCAAGGCCAGCCCGCCCCGGGAGCGGAGGTGGGCAATGGCGGCCCCGAAGTCCAGGAACAGGTACGAGTCGCCGTAGAGGGTGAAGAAGACCTCGCCGAGCAGGTCTCTGGCGTGCGCCAGCGCCCCGGCGGTGCCCAGGGGCCGCTCCTCACGGCTGTACTCGATGCTCACGCCGAAGCGGGAGCCGTCGCCGAAGTGCTCCTCTATCTGCTCCCCCAGGTGGCCGGTGCACAGGACGATGTCCCCGACGCCGTTCCGGCGCAGCATGTCGAGCTGGTACTCAAGGAAGGGCCGCCCCACGACCGGCACCATGGACTTGGGCCGTCCCCGGGCCACCTCGCCCAGCCTGGTGGCCAGGCCCCCGGCCAGTATCGCCACCTGCATGGCCTCTCTCGCCACCTCGCTATCCCCCGGCACCGTTCACCCTCTCCCTCCAGTAGTCCAGCAGGTCAGAGAGCGTCCTCTCTATGGGTATCTGCGGCTCCCAGCCCAGGCCGCGGAGCCTGGAGCTATCGCCCACGTATATCGGGTCGTCGAAGGGGCGCATCCGCGACGGGTCTACCCGGTACTCGACCCTCACCTCGGCGAGGCCGAGCAGCGTCTCCAGGATATCGCCCATGCGGTAGGCCCTCCCGGAGCACAGGTTGTAGACCTGCCCCGGCTCCCCCCTCTCTGCGAGCAGCCACAGCGCCTGCACCGCGTCCCTGCCGTCGGTTATGTCCCTGACCGTGTCCAGGTTCCCCACGAGCAGGACACCCTTGAGCCCCCTCTCTACCTCGGCGATGCCCCGTGCGAAATCGGAGCAGGCATCGGCGGCCTTCCTGGGGCCGGTCATATTGAAGGGGCGGACGCGGACGACGTTTAGGCCGTGGGCCTTCCAGTAGAAGTAGCCCAGCATGTCCTCGTTCACCTTGCTCACGGCATACATGCTGGTGGGCCTGAACTCACGCCCCTCCACCAGGGGCATCTCCTGTGCCTGGCAGGGGCCGTATACCGAGCTTGAGCCTATGACCTCCACCGTGGCGTCGAGCCCCTCCCTGGCCAGGGCCTCCAGCAGGTAGAAGGTACCCAGCACGTTGGTCTCCAGCGTCTCCTGGGGCTCTGCCCAGGAGACCGTGACATAGCTCTGCGCCGCCAGGTGGAACACGATATCCGGCCTCACCTCGCCCACGATGGCCTCCACCTGGCGGCGCTCCCTCATATCGCAGGCCAGGACTGCCATGCGGTCCGCCACCTGCTCCAGGCACCGGGCATCGCCGTGGACGGTGCCGTATACCTCGAGCCCCCTCTCCACCAGGAGGTCCGCCAGGTGGGAGCCGACGAAGCCCTCGCAGCCGGTCACCAGTACTCGTTGCATACTGTCACCTCAACTCGAACATGCCCTCGCGCTGCCCGCCGCACTCGCTTTCAGCAGGCACAGCGCCATTGCGGCCCGTGAGCAGGCGGGCGAAAAACGTCTTCGACGAGAGCATGGTCTTCCTTATCTCACCGGGGCGGCGGAGCATCTCCCCCGCCTTCTTCGCGATGTAGCGCGGCCTCAAGTAGTACTCGCGGATGGCCCTCTGGCAGAAGGCCTCTATCTCCGCCGCCGGCAGGCCGGGGAGGTTCAGGAAGCAGTGGTAGCCGCCGTCCTCCGCCAGCCACGAGGAGTAGTCCCGCGCCATCAGGTAGCCGTTCTCCACCGCCCACTTGTAGGCCTCGGTGCCGGGGTACACCTGGAGGGGGTAGAACTGCATGGTGCTGCAGTTGAGCTCCTTGGCCAGCGTAAGCGTCCGCTCCATGGTCTCCCTGGTCTCGCCGGGGTTGCCGAATATAAAGCACCCGTGCACCAGCAGGCCCGCCTTCTCCGTGCTGCTCACGAAATCCCTGATCTGCTCCACCCTGATGCCCTTTTTCATCAGGTTCAGGCAGCCCTGGTCACCGCTCTCGAAGCCGACGCCCAGCCCGCGGCACCCGGCCTCCTTCATGATGAGCATGGTCTCCAGGTCCAGGTCGGCCCTGACCTGGGCGTACCACTTGAGGTCGATGCCGCGGTTCAGGAGCTCGCGGCATATCTCCCGCACCCGCCCCTTATCGACGGTGAAGGTATCGTCGTCTATCTCCACCTGTCTCACCTCGGGGAGGTACTCGACGATGTACTGGAACTCGTCCACCACGTTGGCCACGCTGCGCGGGCGGAACCGCCTGCTGTGGAAGGTCTGCGGATAGAGACAGAAGAAGCACTTGTAGGGGCAGCCCCGGCCGGTGATTACCTGCACCATGGGGTAGTCCACGGCGGCAAAGAAGTAGTTCCTGATATCGAGGTGCCGCCGGTAGACCTCGGTGACGAAGGGCAGGGCATCCACGTCCTCGATCAGGGGGCGGGCCTGGTTTGCGCACACGGTGCCGTTCTCCCTGAAGGTGAGCCCTTCGACGTCGTGCAGGTCGCCGCCGCCGTCTAGGCAGCGGGCGAGGTCGCGGATGGTATAGTCGTACTCCCCCCTGGCCACGGCATCCACGCTGTCGCTCAAAGAGAGGGTCTCCTCGGGCAGGGCCGAGGGGTGGGTGCCCACCAGCGTCACGAAGGAGGAGGGGAAGCGCTCCTTGAGCCGCTCCGCCACCCCGACATCGCTGTAGATGCTGGCGGTGCTGGTATCGACCACGATAAGGTGGGGCGGCGTTTCCTCCGCCCTCCCCAGCACGTCGGCCACGGAGTAGCCCTCGGCCGGGGCATCGATGATATCCACGGTCGCGCCGTCCTCATCGAGGCAGCCGGCGGCGTATGCCAGCCAGAAGGGGTAGTACAGCGTGCCCCCGATGGGCACCGCCGGGCTCCGCGAGGTTCTCGAGTACCTGCCCATAAAGGGCGGGTTCACTAACAGCACATTCACAACAAACACCCTCCAGTCATGTGCGCCTCCGTGGCGCCTTCTCATCTCCGCCCCGCGGGGGGCGTGCCAGCCCTATCCAGAACCCAGTAGAGTACATGACGTGCTCAATGACGCAGGCCACCGGCAGCGTGAGCAGGTACCGGGCGTCCCCCTCCCGGGCCGCCACCTGAACGGTCACGGCGGCGACGAGGGCGCAGTAGAGGGCGACGAGGGCCGTGAGCGCCCACCGCGTGAGCAGCAGCGAGAGCAGGGCCAGCGGCACCAGTAGCGGCGGCACCACCTGGAGATCCCAGGCCCGCACCATGCCCCTCTCCTTCCCGTAGCGGAACATCTTCCGGGCGAACTTGCTCACCGTCCAGCTATGCCGGTGCACCACCACCGCATCAGGGGTGTAGAGCAGGCCTCCACGCCGGGAGAGCCGCTTGCTCAAGTCCAGGTCTTCCCCCCCGGGCAGCCTGACATCGAACCCGCCCACGCTCGCTATGTCCCGTCGGCGGCAGATGCTGTTGAAGCCACCTATGCTCTTCACCAGGCGCCGCTCCGCTATCACCCTGGCCTGGGCCGTCCTGGCCCCACCCAGGAAGGTGTTCATGGCCAGGTTTATCGACTGGTCCCACAGGCCGTCCCCCACGTTCCGCGCCGCGCCACCGACACCGACGATGCCGTCGCCGAACCCCGCGACCAGGGCCGCAAGCCACCCCCGCTCGGGCACACAGTCGGCATCGGTGAAGGCGACGTACTCACCCACTGCGTTGTCCACCCCGACCTGCCGGGCGCGGGCTATGGAGCGGGCACCCTCGTAGAACACCTGCACCGGGAAGCGGTGCGCCCGCTCCACGGTGTCGTCGGTGGAGAGGCCATCGACGACGATGACCTGGCAGGGGGGATAGCTCTGGTCATAGACGGCCTCGAGGCACCTCTCCAGCTTGTCGGCCTCGTTGAGCACCGGTATCACCACCGATATCGTGCCCTGGTTCACCTGCTGCCCTCTCCTTATATGAATACGCGCTAGCGGACGGTTGCCTTCACCAGGTAGCCGGCGGGTACATGTATGGTCTGGTAGTCCTCTATCCCCGCCGCGCTGTAGAGCCGGGAAAGCTCACCCGCTGTGTAGAAATAGACCGGGCACCCCCTGGTGCGGAGCCACACCTTGCGTATCGGTGCCTGGGGCACGAACCGCGCCGGGTAGGAGGCGATGAGTATCCCCTGGGTCAGCTCCCGCATCCGCTCGAGGAACGGGAGCGGCTCCTCTATGTAGTCGAACAGCCCCAGCGCTATGGTGATGTCGTAGCGCCTCTCGCCGTGGAGGTCCATGAAGTCGCCGTGGCGGAACTCCACGTCCAGCGCCCCGTCGTCTGCGCTGCTTAAGTACATGGTGGCCCACTCTATCATGGCCTGGGAGTAGTCGATGCCCAGCACCGACGCCCCCCTCCGCGCCAGGGCCAGGCTGACGCGGCCGGAGCCACACCCCACGTCCAGGACGCCCTTGCCCCGGACGTCGCCGCACTCCTGCACCGTGCGGGCGACGCGCTGGTACATCCCCTGCCGGAAGACGCGGTGTATCACCCTCTGGGACAGGCCGCCGCCGTGGTCATAGATGGCGTCGAACTCGCCGGCCACCTCCTCGAAGTACCTCCTCACCCTCTGGTCGCTCCCCACACTCATAGCCCCAGGAACCCCTTGACCGAGGTAAAGCGAAAATCGGCGAGCAGCCTGCGGAACCGGGCCTCCGTCTGCGAGAGGCGGTGGTAGTGGTACCACCCCAGGGAGCGCAGCCTGGGCTGTCCCGGGTCCAGCTCCCAGGGGTGCAGGTAGCAGACCGCAGGCTGGCCCAGCCTGTGTATCTGTCCTATGGCATACCTGATGAAGCAGTAAGGGAAGAGCCTCAAGTAGAACCCGCCGGCGACCGGGACGTTCACCCCCGCCAGCGGCACCTTGAACACCGAGAGCGGGAGCTCCACCAGGTCGGCGCCCCGGTCATCGGCCCTGATGTCCGACGACGAGATGCGATAGGGGAACCTGGGGGCATCGGGGACGCCGTAGAGCGGGGTGCGGGCGGGGAAGATGCTCGAGTCGTAGGCCAGCCCGCCCTTCCTCACGATATCTATGGCCCAGGCGGTCTCTTCGTTCAGGCTGAACTGGCAGGCGCGGTGCCCCAGCACCCGCTCCCCGGTCACGCCCTCCAGCGCCCTGATCGACCGCTCCAGGTCGTCCTCGAACTCTGAGGGCGTCTGCCTGGTGAGCGGGGTGTGGCGGTAGCCGTGGGTGGCGACCTCGTGCCCCCGCGCCGCGATGTCCCACACCAGGTGGGGGAACTGCTCGGCGACCGGGCCCAGCACGAAGAAGGTGGCCGTGGTATCCATCTCGCCGAGTATCGAGAGCACCCTCTCGGTATCGGCGACCACCGTGCTCGGGTAGCGGTGCCACTCGCTCATCGCCAGGTCGTGGTACCAGTCCTCGACGTCGATCTGGAGGATGTTGGCCCTAGCCTCCATCTGCCCTCCTCGGCCCGGCCCCCAGGGCATCGCACACGAGCTTCCTTGTCAGCAGTCCCAGGGTCTTCGTGCCGTCCCTCACTATGGAGAGGCGGGACAGCTCCCTGCTCCAGTTGCAGCCTATCGGGGCCTCTGTGATGGCGAGCCCGTTCCGCGCCGCCTCGTATATCATCTCGGTCTCTATCTGAAAGCCCTCCGACTCCAGGCACAGCCGCTGCCACCCCTCCCTCCGCACCGCCCTGAAGCCGCTGGTGCAGTCGGTGATCCTGATGCGCTTGAAGGGACACCTGCCCACCATCGCCAGCGGCAGGAGCAGGGAGCAGATGACCGATATGGCGGCGGAGGCCAGGGCATTGCTCACCCTCCTCACGAACGGGGAGACCACCACCCTCGATTCGGGAAAGGCGCGAGAGCCGATCACCAGGTCGGCCCTCCCCTCCAGGATGGGGGCCATCACCACCGGTATATCGCGGGGGTCATGGGCGGTGTCCCCGTCGATGAACACCAGCACCTCCCCCCGGGCACGCCCCACCCCGGTCTTCATGGCGGCGCCCTTGCCCCGGTTCCTCTCGTGGAAGAGCACCACGATGCCGTTATTGCGGGCGATGTCCCTGGTCCCGTCGCGGGAGCCGTCGTCGACCACGATTATCTCGTAGGGATACCCATTGAGGCTCTCCTTGATCCCTGGTATCAGTCTGCCCAGGGAGCCTGCCTCGTCCTTTGCCGGTATGATAACGCTGACCAGCCTCTCTCCATGGCCATCACTCATCTCGCGCCGCCCACCCCTCCATGTGCGCCGTCGCTGTATCCCGCGGGGTGTGCCAGCAGCCAGCTCCAGGCGCTGCCGATGATATCGTCGAGCCCAGGGTGCCGCGGCCGCCACCCCAGCTCCTCCCGCGCCCGCCGCGCGCTGGCCACCAGCGCCGCCGGGTCACCCCGCCTCCGCGGCCGGACGGCGAGGGGGATGTCGCAGCCGGTCACCTGCCGCGCCTGCTCGACCACCTCCAGCACCGAGTACCCCGTGCCGTTCCCCAGGTTATACACGCTGCTGGTGGCGCCGTCGTCGAGGTGGCGCAGCGCCAGGACATGGGCCTCGGCGATATCGAGCACGTGGATGTAGTCACGTATGCAGCTTCCGTCGGGCGTATCGTAGTCGGTGCCGTACACCGGGAGCTGCTCCTTGCGCCCCAGGGCCACCTTGAGCACGTTGGGGATGAGCTGGGTATCGGGCTCGTGGTCTTTGCCGAAGCGCCGGCTGGCCCCGTCGGCGTTGAAGTAGCGCAGGGAGACGGACTTTAAGCCGTAGGCCTGCCCGTACCAGAACAGGACCCGCTCCAGCATCAGCTTGGACTCACCGTAGGCGTTCACCGGCCGCGGGGGGGCGTCCTCCGCCACCGGCACCTCGCTGGGCTCGCCGTAGACCGCGGAGCTCGAGGAGAACACCACCCTGTCGATGCCGTGCCGCAGCACGCAGTCGAGCAGGGCCATGCTGCACACGACGTTGTTGTGCATGAAGCCCGCGGGGTCGCTCATGGAGTGCTCCACGGAGATGTCGGCGGCCATGTGCATCACCGCCTCTATGCGGTAGCGGCGGAATATCTCGTCGAGCGCCGTGGCATCGCCCACGTCGGCCTCTACCAGGGTGGCCTCTGTCATCACGGCGTCGCGGTGCCCCCGCTTCAGGCTATCGAGGACCACCACCTCGAAGCCCTCCTCCACCAGGCGCTCCACCAGTACGCTCCCGATATAGCCAGCACCACCGGTCACCAGAATGCCCATATCTATCCTCCGTTGCTGCCTATTGTAGGGAACGCCCCTGGCACCTTCTAGCTCCAAAGGGTCCCGATTGACCACGCTTCCTTCCCCACTTTGGTGGCCCAAAAGGCCCAGGGGCACCTCTGGGGGACAAGCGGCTACCGGGGGCAACGGCAAAGACAGAGGGCACACACGCTGCGAGGGGACGACCTGGGTCGAGCGAGAGGGTGAAGGGCCTGGTCGGGGTCACGAGAAGAGACGGGACGCGAGAACGG
>JAXHUE010000008.1:0-42553 GCA_034189655.1 Chloroflexota bacterium
CAGCTAGGCATCGAGGAGGAGCGGCTGCACCTGGACTGGGTGTCAGCCTCCGAGGGGGCCCGCTTCGCCGATGTCGTCAACGACATGACGGCCCGGATCAAGGAGCTGGGGCCCCTGCGCCAGGATGAAAAAGAGCTCGATGCCGTAAGCTCACACTAGCCCGCTACCGGGCCACTCGGCTGTGACCGTCCCCTGGCCGAGCGGTGGACTTCGAAACATCCACCGCATCGAGGCGGCGGACACGGCGGCCGCAGGGCTCGGGCACCGGGCCCGTCATAGCGAGAAACGAGTGACCTACCCCAGTATCCTCGCGGCCTCTTCTCTATCCAGGTCTGATACCAGTGGAATACCGCTCACTCTGGAGGCCTCTGGGGTCAGCGCGGCGATGTCGCTCGAGTCAATGTGCTCCAGGGCGAACTTGCGAGACCCCGCCATCAGCTGGCGCAGGCCCTGGGCAAGCCGCTCGTAGTAGGTATAGAGCCCTATGGCAGATGTCGGGATCCTCTCGTAGTCCTTGCCATACTGCCGCCTCAAGTTTTCCGCAGTGACGAAGACTGCCTCTCGCGTGGTGCCAAACCTCTTGAGGTAGACCGGGAGCTCGCCGCTGTCTATCGCCTCACCGATGGTCTTGCCCACCATGGCCGCGGCGAGGGGCGACCGCGCCATCCCTATCGCCTTGGTGTGCGGGGCGGCCAGGGCAAAGCCCTTGAATAGCTGGTCTTCCAGGATGAACCCCCCGGCGAGCACGATGTCGGGCACGTACTCGCCCTTATCGGCCAGCCGGTCACAGTAGCTGCGTAGCAGCGACCACAGCTCGATACCGGGCACCCCCCACTCGTTCATCATGCGCCACGGGCTCATGCCGGTACCCCCACCCGCGGCATCGACGGTGAGGTAGTCGACCTTCGCCAGGGAGGAGAACTTGACGGCACGGGCCAGGTCTGCCGGCCTGTAGGCGCCGGTCTTCAAAGACACGTACTTGGCCCCGGCCTCTCGCAGGTGGGCCACGGTATCGAGGAAGTCCTCCTCGTTGACCATGCCGACGCGCGAGTGACGCTCAAACTCACTGAAGGCGCCGCTCTTGAAGTCGTCTACGTGTGCAGGGTCGAGCGGGTCGGGGAGGACGATGTAGCCCCGCTGCTTTAAGAGCTGTGCCTTCTCCAGGCTGTTTATCTTCACCTCGCCCCCGATATCCTTCGCCCCCTGCCCCCACTTCAGCTCCACCACCTCGACCCCCAGCTTCTCTATGACATACTCCAGCACCCCGAGGCGGCTGTCTTCCACGTTCGTCTGCACGACGATGGCCCCGTAGCCATCGCGCTGCCACTCCTTGTAGAGCCTGACGCGCCTCTCCATGTCAGGCGAATGCACCACCCTCCCATTCTCTATCTTCGAGTCGACGTCCATGCCACACACATTCTCACCGATGGTGAGCGGCGTGCCTGTCATCGCTGCACCCACGGCCAGGCCGTCCCAGTTGCGCCTGGCTACGTTGGTGGAGCCCAGGCCCGGTATGATGAAGGGCAGGCACAGCTTGATGCCCCGGTCGCGCCCCAGTCTTGTCTCCAGGTCTACGTTGGGGAAGATGGCCTCGTCCGAGTCTGCCGCTATACCCACCGCACCAACAGCCGTTCCCATTATGTTGAAGTGAGACAGGTCGACGGGATAGGCCTTCTGCGATGCACTGGTGCTGATGCCAAAAGGCTGCGGATAGATAACCTCGTGACCACGGTATGCGCTCTTTCCGATCTCGCACATTCCGATGCACCCTTCGGTGCAGGTAACACACATCCCGCTTATGGGGCACCAGTCGCCACCCGTCCTGTTCTTGGTCAACGTAGCTGCTGTGGCGTTATACCTCGTGAGTGTCATCTAGTCCTCCTTCTATCCTGTGCCATCTGGCTTTCGTCCTGGATCACGTTCCCCTCACCGGTAGACGCTGTGGCCCTGCGGCCCCACGCTCTCCGAGCACCCCGTGCACACAGGGCAGGTCTCCACGGGGGCGAGGTTCTGGCACCCCCCGCAGAGGCCGTCTACGAGGTTGTCCGCGGTGCAGGCGCGCTCGCAGACCGGGCATATCCACTCACACCCCCCGCAGTTGCGACACTCCTCCGGCGTGAGCTCGAACGCGGTTGACACGGTGCGCGACGTGCCCCGGCCAATAAATCCGATGCCGCCAGACTTCATCTGCTCCTTGCAGTAGCGCACACACAGCCCGCAGAGGATACAGCCCCTGTCCTTTATCTTGAAACGCACCTTGTTGATGCCCATGTTAGCCGCCATGTCCTGCAGTGTCTTGGAGTTCGGACACGAAGCGAGCAACAGCTCGACGACGAGCTTACGCGCCCTGATCACCCTCTCTGATTCTGTGAGGATCACCTGTCCCTGCTCCACCGGCAGCGTGCAGGACGCCTCCAGTTGCGAGCGAGTGCCGCTACGCACCTCGACGACGCAGACGCGGCAGGCACCATAGGGGGTGAGCGCGGGGTGGTAGCAGAGGGTGGGGATGACGATGCCCATCTCCCTCGCCGCTTCGAGGACGGTGGTGCCCTCGTGCACCCTTGTCTTTATCCCATCGATAGTGAGTTCAACCATGTCGTTCCCTCTTCATGACACTATGACTGCATCGAACTTGCAGACGTCGCGGCAAAGCCCACACTTTACGCACTTCTGCTGGTCTATCACGTGCAGCCCTCTCTTCTCTCCCGATATTGCCCCCTCCGGGCACTCCCGGGCACACACCATGCACCCGTTGCACTTCTCCTCGTCGATGGTGAAGGTGATGAGCGCCTTGCAGACGCCTGCCGGGCAGCGCTTCTCCCTGATATGGGCATCGTACTCGTCGCGAAAATACCTGATGGTGGAGAGCACAGGGTTGGCAGCCGTGCTGCCCAGGGCACACAGAGAGACCTCTTTCAGGCCGCTGCCGAGCTCTTCGAGGAGCTCTACGTCTCCCTCTCTCCCCTCCCCCTCCGTGATATCCGTGAGAATGTCGAGCATCCTGTCGAGCCCCTCACGGCAGGGCACGCACTTGCCGCAGGACTCCTCAGTGAGGAACTTGACGAAGTACCTGGCGATGTCCACCATGCAGGTGCCCTCGTCCATGACTATCATCCCGCCCGAGCCCATCATAGACCCGGCCTCGGTGAGCCGGTCGAAGTCGACAGGCAGGTCGATCAGGCTCTCGGGGAGACAGCCGCCTGAGGGCCCCCCTGTCTGGACCGCCTTGAACCGCTTGCCATCGGGGATCCCGCCGCCGATATCGTAGATGATCTCCCTAAGCGTGATGCCCATCGGCACCTCGACCAGCCCGGTATTGTGTATCTTGCCCACCAGGGAGAATATCTTGGTGCCTTTGCTCTCCTGGGTGCCGATGCGCGAGTACCAGTCGGCGCCGCGCTCGATGATGAGCGGCACGTTGGCCCACGTCTCGACGTTGTTGAGGTTGGAGGGCTTGCCGTTTAGGCCGCTCACCACGGTGTGGACGTGCTTGGGGCGGGGCTCGCCTATCTTCCCCTCCAGAGAGGCCATGAGCGCCGTCGACTCGCCGCAGATGAAGGCCCCACCCCCTCTCGATATCTTGATGTCAAAGCCGAAGCCCGAGCCGAGGATGTCATCGCCGAGGATGCCGCACTCCCTGGCGTGCCCCAGTGCTATGGCCAGGTTGGCGACGGCCAGGGGGTACTCGTGGCGGACGTAGACGTACCCGTGGTGCGCGCCTATGGCGAAGGCCCCGATCACCATCCCCTCTATGACACTGTGGGGATTGCCCTCAAGCAGGCTGCGATCCATGTAGGCCCCGGGGTCTCCCTCGTCGGCGTTGCAGATGACGTAGCGCACACCGTCCGATGAAGGCGCGTTGCGACAGCTCTCCCACTTCCTCGCCGTGGGGAAACCACCGCCGCCGCGGCCGCGCAGCCCGGCCTTTCTGACCTCTTCGATCACCTCTTCGGGTCGCATGGTGAAGAGCACCCTGGACAGGGCGGAGTAGCCCCCTATGGCGAGGTAGTCCTCTATGCTGGTGGGGTCGATGAGACCGTTGTTGCCAAAGACAAGCCTCTGCTGCCCTCTGTAGAAAGGGACCTCGCCTTCCAGGCGTGCCTTCTCGCCGCTCACCGGGTCGGTGTAGAGGAGCCTGTCGATGAGGGTGCCCCTCTGGACCGTCTCTGAGATTATCTCAGCGGCATCACGCGGGGCGACCCGCTGGTAGAATACCCCTTGAGGGTGTATCACCAGCAGTGGGCCGCGCTCGCAGAAACCGTGACAGCCCGTTACCTTCAACTCGACCTCGTCGCCCAGCCCCTGCCTCTCTATCTCTTCCTTCAGGGCCTGGGCGACCTCTTCATACCTGTAGGCCTTGCAGCCCGTGCCGCCACACAGTGATATGCGGGACTTCTCTGGGTCGCGCCGGGACCGGATCGAAGCGCGCAGTTGCTCCAGCTCAGCCGGCGTCTTCAGCCTCTGCATACTTCCTATCATCTGGGGCCCCTCTTCTTCTGCGCGAGGACTTTCTTGACCTTGCCCGGGCTCATCTGCCCGTGGTAGCTGCCATCCACCACGACGATGGGCCCCAGGGCACACGCCCCCAGGCAGTTCACCGTCTCGAGGGTATAGCGCATGTCTTCAGTGGTCTCGCCAGGCTCGATGCCGAGGCGCCGCTTTATCTCGTCGAGCACGGCGGGGGCGCGCCGCACGTGGCAGGCAGTGCCCATGCAGACGCTGACCATGTGCTCACCCCGCGGCGTCAAGCTGAACGCCTTGAAAAAGGTGGCCACACCGTAGACCTGTATCAACGGGAGGTCTAGCTGCTGTGCCACCACCCTCAAGGCGTCCTCTGGCAGATAGTGGTACTCGGCCTGTATGTCCTGGAGTATCGAGACGAGGTCATCGCGGCTTCCGCTGTACTTGCCCACCAGGGCCAGCACCTTATCGCAATCGCTATTCATTTCGTTCAGTGCCTCTTTGCCGTTTTTCTCTCCTGCTAGAGCGCTACGGGTATCCCTCTCTCCGCCAGGTACTCTTTGGCCCCGGAGACAGATATCTCGCCAAAGTGGAATATAGAGGCGGCCAGGACTGCCGATGCCTTTCCCAGCGCCACGGCCTCGTAGAGATGCTCCAGGGTGCCGGCGCCACCCGACGCGGTCACCGGTATGGCTACCGCCTCGGCAACCGCCCTCGTCATCTCCAGGTCGTAGCCCTCCCTGGTGCCGTCAGCGTCCTTGCTGGTGAGCAGTATCTCGCCGGCACCCAGCTCTTCCACCCTCCTGGCCCACTCCACGATGTCGAGCCCGGTGCCCTCGGAGCCGCTCCTGGTCACCACCTCCAGGCGGGGAAGCCCGCGTGCCGGGGGGTTCTTCCTGCCATCGATGGCGACGACGAGCCTCTCCCTGCCAAACCTCCCGGCAGCCTCCCCGATGAGCCCCGGCTCCTTCACGGCGGCGGTATTTATCGAGACCTTGTCCACGCCCAGGGCGAACAGCTCCTCCATGTCCTCGATGCTGGCGATGCCGCCGCCCACGGCGAAGGGGATGGTGACCACATCGCAGACCTTCCTCACCCACTCCAGCCTTGTCTTCCTGTTCTCCACGGTGGCGAAGATGTCGAGGAACACCAGCTCATCGGCACCCTCTCGGCAGTAGGCCTGCGCCGCCTCTACCGGGTCCCGGGCGTCGCGGAGGTTTACGAAGTTCACCCCCTTCACCACTCTCCCCTCTTTGACATCGAGGCAGGGTATGACCCTCACTGTCTCCATCTCACAGCCCCTTAACTCTGGTGAAGTCACCGTACTGCAGCATAGTGCTCATGGCGTGGTTCTCGGCCTCTATCCCCGCTTCCAGGGCGGCTGCGACCGGGTTCAAGCCGCCGAGGAGTATTATCCCGACCCGGTTGAGCGGCACCGGTACCTCACACACCGGCTCACTGATATTCCCCATTATCAAGAGGCCCCCCATGTCAGCCTCTTTGAGCCTGGTGACCACCTCCTCTACGGTGGGCTGGCAGAGCGCCGGTATCTCGCGGAAGTTGGCCAGTATCTTCCCGCTCCCGCTCCTGGCCACCTCCAGCACGGAGGTCATCCCCGCCCGTATGAATATCTCTGAGGGGTCGAGGGATGAGCCGGCGTAGTGTATGAGCTCGACGAAGCGGAGCGGCCGACGGTCACGGACTTCAAGTATGCCGCCGAACCTGGAGTCGATGGGGACACCTGCCTTGAGCAGGGTGCCGTTGAGCACGATGCTGCACACGGTGGCGAACCCCACCTTGCCCTGGGGGACGACGGCCTCACCCAGCCTCTCACCCTCCTCCGCTATGGCTACCAGTGGGCTCACGCAGAGCCCCTCGGCGAAGGCGGGCCTCATCGCCTTCAGCGCCTCGCTGAATCGTGCCTTTGGAAAGAAGGAGACGTTTGCCGGCACTGCACCGGTCCGGGTGTATGGGTCAAAGCTGGTGCGGCAGGCGAGCAGCTCAATCCTGGAGATGGCGAAACCGACCTTGTCTTTCACCAGGGCGCTCTTCACCTCCTCGGCCCCCTGCTCGGTGAGCACACGGCCGTCACGCCGCCCCACGAGCCGGGTCATGCCGCGCTCGTCAGTCAGCTTCAGGTGATATCTCACTGCCCTCTCACCCAGCTCAATCCCGTGGCCCCTCAAGCGATGGGCAATAACCCTGGCCCCAAGCGGCTCCTGGGAGTCGCTCAGCACCTTCAATATGGTCAACACCTTCCGATCCACGTCTTGCGTCTCAAAGCCCATTACACTGCCCTCCGATGACGTTGAACCGCAAGGTTATAGGAAACCCCTTGCCTTATTTTACCGTCCCCGAGGCAGTCTGGCAAGCCCCGCCGTGGCACGACAAGGCCCCTCGCCCCATCGTGGGGCGAGGGGCCGCGTTCCCCTGGTGAGCGGAGGTGCTCCAGGAGATGACAAAGCTACCCGTACCTAGAAGAGGACGTTCTCCTCTGCCAGGCGGGCGCGCTCGTCTGCGGAGAGTCCCAGCAGCTCCCCGTAGACATAGTCGTTGTGCTGGCCCAGCATCGGGGCCGAGCGCTGGATACTGAGCGGGGTGTGGCTTAAGCACCACGGCGTGTTGCAGACCGGCACCCCGATGGCCCCCCCGGGGTAATCGACCTGCTGGTAGGTCTCACGTGCCCGGTGGTGAGGGTCCCAGTACTGCTCCTCCTCACCTATGACCGGGGCCGCCGCCACGCCGGCCCCCTGGAGGAGCGCCGCGACCTCGTACTTGGTGTGGCCCAGGGTCCACTCGGAGACAAGCCCGTCCAGCTCCTCCTGGTGGCGCAGCCTGCTGAAACAGTCAATGAACCTCTCGTCCCTGGCCCAGGGGGCATTACCCGTAGCCTCGCAGAAGTCCTGCCACTCCCCCTCCGTCTTCACGGCAATGGAGACCCACTCGTCCTCCCCCCTGCAGGGATAGTTGTTGTGGGGGGCCATCCACCGGCTGCGGTTCTCCTGGAAGCCCATCACCCGGCCGTTCATCCCGTACTCCATGACCGCCTCGCCGAGCAGGCAGGTGGTGGCCTCGGCCTGCGCCATGTCGATGAACTGCCCCTCGCCGGTCCTGTTGCGGTGGCGCAGGGCGGCCAGGATGAGGAAGACACCGGTAACAGAGGCGACGGGGTCGGTGAAGCAGTACTCGAAGGCGGGCTCTCCGTCCAGGTAGCCGAGCATGCTGTGCAGCCCGGTCAAGGCACCCAGAGAGGGGCCATAGGTCATGACATCCCTGAGCGGGCCATACTGCCCTGCCGCCGGCAGAGAGAGCATGATGATATCGGGCCTGGCCTCTCTCATGTGCTCGTAGTCCAGTCCGAGCTCCGCCATCACCCGCGGCGGGTAGTTCTCGACGACCACGTCGCTCTCTGCCACCAGCCTCTTGATGAGCTCCACCGCCCGGGGCTCCTTCAGGTTGGCGGTGATACCCAGCACGCCGTGGTTCCAGACATGGAACGGGTTGCCCGCGAGCGGGTCTAAGAGGCTCAGCCTCCTGAAGATGTCCATGCGGGAGTTGGACTCCACCTTTATGACCTCGGCACCGCAGTCGGCCATCAGCGCCCCCAGGTGGGGGGCAGACCACTGCCACCCGAAGTTCACTACCCGGTACCCTTCCAGAGGTAACATAGCCCCGTACCTCCTTTCGCTTAAATGACCCCTGCCCTTGCCAGGTCGACCAGGTCTTCACCGGCGTAGCCCAGGCGCTTGCAGTAGACCACGTAGTTGTGCTCCCCCAGCAGGGGGGCGGGACGGCCTATCCTCCACGGGGTCTTCGACAGCTTGGCCGGCGCCCCGGGGTAGGTGAGCACGCCGGCCTCGGGGTGCTCGATCTCCACGAAGTACTGCCGCGCCTCGAACTGGGGGCTCTGGATCACGTCTTCGATGTTGTACTCCGGGATAAAGGGGATACGCCTCTGGAAGCACAGGTCGAAGACCTCCTGCTTGGTGTGCTCCATCAGCCACTCGATCAAGTAGGCGTCCATCTCGTCCTTGTGCTCATACCGCTCCATGGGGAGGTCGTGCGCCAGTGCCCACTCCGGGTTCCCTATGGCCTCGGCGAAGGTCTTCCAGTGGTAGTCCTCCAGTGTCATCATGCTCATGTACCCGTCCTTGCAGGGGAGGACGGTGTAGGGCCAGAAACCGGGCTGGCCGTGGTGGCCCAGCCTCATCTGCTTCGTCCCCTTCGAGATGGCCATGGGCATGGTGTAGGCGCGGTGCATGGCGGCACAGACCTGGGTCGCCGAGATATCGACGTGCTGGCCCAGGCCGGTGGCCTCCCGTGCAAACAGGGCGACCATGGTGGCCGCCGCCCCGCTCAGGGCCGCCTGGTAGTACCCCTGCATTATGGGGAAATTCAAGGGTCGCCGATCGGGGTTGCCCACGGTGTTGCACAGCCCCCCGCCGGCCTGGATATTCAGGTCGTAGGCCTTGTAGTCCCGGTAGGGGCCGGTCTGGCCGTAGGGAGAGATGGAGGTCATGACCAGGCGCGGGTTTATCTCCCTGACCTGGGGGTAGTCGAGGCCCAGGGCCTTCATGTACCGGGGCGGGTTGTTCTCGACGAGGACGTCGGCCTCCCGCAGAAGCTCTAAAAAGAGCCTCCGCCCCGTTGCCTTTTCCACGTCTAACGTGATCCCCAGCTTGCTGCTATTGAGATAGAGAAAGAGTCCGCTCCTCTCCGGGTGAGGGACATCGTCGGGGAATGGGCCATAGCTTCTCGCCTCGTCGCCTGAGCCGGGCTGCTCGACCTTGACCACCTCGGCACCGAGGTCTGCCATCATCTTGGCGCAGTACGGTGCCGAGATGAACTGTCCCAGCTCCACCACCTTCAACCCTTGCAGCGCTTGCTCGGTCATCCCTATACCTCCTTATCTCGCGTGAGCGTACTCGGTGTGAGCACACAGGCCCACAATAGATGAGGGAACCGCCACCATCAGGTGCTCTGCCTTAAGGATTATTACCTGGGGGGGATGCCCTGTCAAGGTGCCTGGGAATTCGTTCGCCGTGCCCCGGCCCGATGACCGGGGCTGCTGTGGGCCGCCGGCGCTTTTTAGACACCGACCCCGATGCCGGCGGCATGGTGGTGTATGTGGATGGGCGAGGTGACTTATGAGTCCCCTCTACAGTGCAGGGCGCGGGGTGTGCGCCCCTCCTCTGGCACAGGGCCTACGCGAAGGCCTGTCCCGCCTCTTTCAAGCTCACGAACCTGTTCTGGCCGATGACCAGGTGGTCCACCACCTCGATATCGAGCAGCCTCCCCGCTGCTATGAGCCGCTCCGTGACCTCGATATCGTCGGCGCTGGGCGCCGGGTCTCCTGAGGGGTGGTTGTGCACCACGATTATGGCCGGGCAGTTCTCCCTCACCGCCTCGCGAAAGACCTCGCTGGGACGGATGAGCGATTGGTTCACGTTGCCGCGGTAGAGGTCGCGCACCGCGACCACCTGGTTCTTGGTGTTCAACAGCACCACCTTGAGCTCCTCCTGGTCGAGGGAGCCCATCTCGGCCATCAAGAGGTTGGCCACGTCCTGCGGCGAGTGCACCACGGCCCGCTCCTCGGGCTGTGCCGATACCAGCCGCCTGCCCAGCTCCAGGGCGGCCTTGAGCTGGGCGGTCTTGGCCTGGCCCACGCCGCGCTCGGCGCACAGCTCCCCATAGCTGGCCCGGGCCAGGCCGCCCAGGCCGTTGAACCTGGCCAGCAGGCGCGTGGCCAGGCCCAGCACGTTCTCCGAGGCGGTGCCGGTGCCCAGGATGATGGCCAGGAGCTCGCTGTTCGACAGCGAGGCGGCACCGCTCTCCTTGAGCCTCTCCCGTGGCCTCTCGCCGGCGGGCAGCTCCTTCATTCTGGGGTGATACTCTACCATGGCCGGTCACCTCGAGAGGCGGGCACTGGGCCGCCCTGCGACGTGGGCACGGGGAGGGCCCTAGACGCCCTCGGGCAGCGAGACCCGCGATTCCATGAAGACGCCCACCTTGGATGGCTCGGTGAGGAGGGCGTCGATCTCCTTTAAGAGCGCCTGGCGCTCAGGGTGGGTCTCCCACGCCTTCCAGTCGTACAGGCTGTGCCAGGTGCTGATGACCAGGTGCGTCCCCGCCCTGTCGACGGAGGTGAGCGTCTCCCCCGATACGTATCCCGGCTGCATGAGCGCCCTGGCCCTGAGCTGCTTTAAGAGCTCCAGCAACTGGTCTTGCTTGCCCGCCTCCACGGTGCGTTCCATGATAACCTTTATGGTCATGGCCCACCTCCCCACTACAGGCTATTTCACCTCGGCGACGGCGCCTGCCTCTTCGAGCTTCTTCTTGAGCTCGGTGGCCTCCTCTTTGGGGATGCCCTCCTTCACCGCCGTGGGGGCCGATTCCACCAGGTCCTTGGACTCCTTGAGGCCCAGGCTGGTGACCTCGCGCACCACCTTGATGACGTTTATCTTGTTGGGGCCGATCTCCTTCAAGAGCACGTTGAACTCCGTCTGCTCCTCGACCGGGGCTGCGGCCTCCGCTGCGGCGGCCGTCGGTGCCGCGGCCACTGCGACCGGTGCCGCAGCGCTCACGCCGAACTCGGCCTCCAGCGCCTTCACCAGCTCGCTCAGCTCAAGCACGCTCATGCCCTTTATGGCAGCGATGAGCTCATCCTTGGTGAGGGTGGCCTCTGCCTTGGTGGCGCGTTTGGCCGTGGTGGTCTTCTTGGCCTTCTCCTTGGGCCCCTCCTCTTCCTGTGTTGCTTCTGTTGCTTCTGTTGCCTCGGTTATCTCCGTGCTATCCTCCATAGCTTCCTCCTTCAAGCTGTTCCCTCCTCGCGTTGAGCACGTTCACAAAGCCGACGATGATGCCGTTCAGCGCCCCCACCAGGCCGGTGATGGGGCCCTGCATGGTGCCCATCACCCTGGCGATGAGCACGTCTCTCGGGGGGAGAGTGGCGAGGCCCCTCACCTCTTCGGCGCTCAGGGCACGCTGCTCCAGGAGCCCTCCCTTGATCTGCAGGGTGCTCTTGGTGGACTGGATGTACTCCAGCAGGGCCCTGGCGGGCACGGTGACGTCGTCGTAGCCGAAGGCGAGGGCCACCGGCCCTTCGAGCACCGGGGTGAGCTCCTCCTTTTCGGCCGCGGCGGCGGCGAAGCGGGTCAAGGTGTTCTTCACCACCCGGTACTCCACACCCTGCTGGCGCAGCCGGGAGCGGAGCTCCGCCATCTGGGCCACGGTGAGGCCGCGATAGTCGGTGGCGATGGCGATGTGGCACCGCTCAAGCCTCTCCGCGAGCTGCTGTACCGTCTCTTCCTTCTTCTCTTTTCGCATTGGCACCTCCACACTGCGAATATGCCTGCCCCCCGTCGCCTGGTGCGGACTGTCCCCCCACCAGGTGCCCGTCGCGGGGCAGAAAAAATCCCTGCTCCCATAGACGCAGGGATAGAGTCCTTCCCCTATCGCCTCGGCAGGCCACCTGGATTTAAGCCCGCGGCGGGCACCTGCGTCTATGGCGCTCTAGCGGTCCCTATGTCGTTGCCCTCTGCTGCCTCCTCCCGGCCACTGCCTACGGCGCGCGCATCGCCAGCGTCGGCTTCAAGTCCAGCTTTATCCCCGGCCCCATCGAGGTGGCGATGAAGGCGCTCTTCACCAGCTGGCCCTTGGCGCCGCTGGGCCTGGCCCGGACCACGCTCTCGATGATGGTCGCCAGGTTGTCCACGAGCTTATCGACATCGAAGCTCGCCTTGCCGAACGGCAGGTGGATGACCGCGGTGCGGTCCATCCTGAAGTCCACCCTCCCCTTGCGGGCGTCGGCGATGGCCCGCGGCAGGTCCTGGGGCGGGACGATGGTGCCCGACTTGGGGTTGGGCATGAGTCCGCGCCGGCCCAGCACCTTGCCCAGCTTGCTCACCTTGCCCATCACGTCGGGGGTGGCGATGGCCACGTCGAACTCGACCCAGCCCTCCTCGATGCGCTTCACCAGGTCATCGCTGCCCACGAAGTCGGCCCCGGCCTCCTCGGCGGCCCGCAGCGCCTCTCCCTGGGTGAAGATGAGCACCTTCACCGTCTTGCCCAGGCCGTGGGGGAGGGAGGCCACGCCCCTTATCTGCTGGTCGGCGTGGCGCGGGTCTAGGTTCATGTGGAGGTGTACCTCCACGGTCTCATCGAAGTTGGCATACGACGCTTTCTGGGCGAGCAGAATGGCCTCCCGCGGCTCGTACTCCCGCTGGCTGTCCACCAGCCCCACTGCCTCCAGATGCTTCTTGCCGTGACTAGCCATTTCCTCTCCTTTACTCGACCTCGATCCCCATGCTGCGCGCCGTGCCCTCCACCATGCGCATCGCGCCCTCGACATCGATGGCGTTTAGGTCTGCCATCTTGTACTCGGCGATCTCCTTCACCTTCTCCCGCGAGAGCGTGCCCACCTTCTGCGTGTTGGGGGCGCTGCTGCCGCTCTCCACGCCCAGCGCCCGGCGCAGCAGGTCGGCCACCGGCGGCGTCTTGGTGACGAAGGTGAAGGAGCGGTCCTCATAGATGGTGATCTCCGCCGGTATGATAGAGCCCACCTGCTGGGCGGTGCGCTCGTTATACTCCTTGCAGAAGGCCATGATGTTGACCCCGTACTGCCCGAGGACGGGGCCCACCGGCGGCTGCGGCCCGGCATGACCCGCGGGGAGCTGGAGCTTTATCACGGTCTTAATCTTCTTGGCCACTCTATATACCTGCCTTTTTATACCTTCTCCAAAAATCCTCTCACCGCCGCCACGAACGAGGCGGGGTTCTCCTGGACCACCAGGTGGCCCGCCTCCTCGATCTCGGCGAGCTCGCTCTCAGACACGACCTGGCACATCCTCCGCGCCGCTTCGCCGGAGAGGATGAGGCTCTCGACGCCGCGGACGACGAGCGTGGGGCAGGCGACGAGCCCCAGGAAGAACCACAGGTCGGAGACCCCGTAGCCCGCCCGCTCCGATTGCTGCCTCATCCTCAAGTCGTACTTGGGGGTCAAGGCGCCCCCGGCGGTCTCGCGGAGGCCGTGGCTCGCCAGGTGACAGGCCATGTCGGCGGGCAGGCGGGGGTAGAGCTGCTTGAGCTCGGCGATGAGCTCCTCTACCGAGCCTATCTGCTCCGGTATGTTGGTGATGAGCTGCTTGAGTGCCTCCGAGCCCTGGGGGTCGTTATCGGGCCTGCTGTCCACCAGCACCAGGCGCTCTACCTTCTCCGGGAAGCAGGCGGCGTACATGATGGCGTTGCGCCCCCCCATGGAGTGGCCGATGAGCACCATCCGCTCCAGCCCCAGGGCATCGACGAAGCCGGCGATGTCGGTCATGTGGTCCTCGGTGGTATAGTCCCCGCCCTGGGGCCACTCGCTGTCCCCGTGGCCCCGCTGGTCTAGCGCCAGCACGCGGTAGCTATCTGCGAAGGCCGGGGCGAACTGGTGCCAGGCCCAGGCGAGCGTGGTGAACCCGTGGAGGAGCACCATGGGCGGCATGCCATCGCCGCCCCAGTCCAGGTAGTGAAATTTCAGGCCATTGACCTGCACGTACCTGTCCTCTGGGGCCCTGGGTGGTGCCATCACAGCCTCTCTACCTGGAGGAAATCGAGCTCCACCGGCGTGTCCCGGCCGAAGAAGGACACCAGCACCTTCACCTTTCCCTTCTCCGTGTTTATCTCGTCGACGGTGCCGATGAAGTCGATGAAGGGGCCGTCGACGATGCGTATGCTCTGCCCCTTGCCGAAGCCCACCTTGACCCGCGGCGTCTCCGACCTCATCTGGTTGAAGATGGTATCCACCTCTTCCTGCTCCAGGGGCACCGGCCTGGTGCCCGCGCCGACGAAGCCGGTGACACCGGGCGTATTGCGCACCACGTTCCAGCTCTCGTCGGTCATTATCATCTCTACCAGGATGTAGCCGGGGAACACCTTGCGCGCCACGGTGCGCTTCTGTCCCTCCTTGATCTCGACCTCATCCTCGGTGGGGATGACCACATCGAATATCTTGTCCTCGGCATCCAAGCTCTTGATGCGATGCTCCAGGTTGGTCTTAACCCGCTGCTCGTATCCCGAGTAGGTATGGATGACGTACCATCTCTTGTCCCCGTCTTCCATTCTTCCCCCCATTTGAGTTGGGCAAAAGGAAAACCCCTCCCGGGGTCAGTACCACCCCCGCCCCGTCTGTCCCGGTGCACCTACCCGCCAAAGAACAGCTTGACCAGCTCGGTGAAGCCCAGGTCTACCGCGCCCAGGAATAACCCCACCGCTAAAGAGGTGACGATGACCAGCATGGTGAGTCGCCTGGTCTCGTCCCTGGTCGGCCAGACAGCCTTTCTCAGCTCAGCTATGACTTCCCTGACGTATCCCCTGAACCTGGAGAAAAGCGAGCCCTTGGCTGCACCCTGGCCTTTCATGAGGAGCTACCTCACCTCCCGGTGCAGCCTGTGGGTCCGGCAGCGCGGGCAGTACTTGCTCAGCTCCAGGCGATCAGGGTCGTTCCTCTTGTTCTTGGTCGTCGTGTATGACCTCTCCTTGCACTCGGTGCAGGCGAGGTGAATGATGACTCTGGGTGTCCCTTTCTTTGCCACTTTCCATCCGCCTAGTCATAGGTCTTGGTGAACACGCCGGCGCCGATGGTGTGGCCGCCCTCGCGGATGGCGAAGCGCAGCCCGGCCTCCAGGGCTACCGGCTCGATGAGCTTGATCCGCATCTTAATGCGGTCGCCGGGCATCACCATCTCCACACCATCAGGAAGCTGGAGCGTGCCGGTGACGTCGGTGGTCCTGATGTAGAACTGGGGCCGATAGCCGGTGAAGAACGGCGTGTGCCTGCCCCCCTCTTCCTTGGTGAGCACGTAGACCTCGGAATCGGCCTCGACGTGGGGCTTGATGGAGCCCTTGGCGGCGAGCACCATGCCCCGCATCACGTCATCGCGCTCCACCCCGCGGAGCAGGCAGCCGACGGCGTCTCCGGGCTCGCCGCTCTGCAGGGTCTTGTGGAACATCTCTACGCTGGTCACCACCGTGCGCCGTGTCTCCTTGAGGCCCACGATGTCTACCTCCTCGCCGGCCTTGATGACACCCCGCTCCACGCGGCCGGTGGCCACGGTGCCCCGCCCCTTGATGCTGAAGACGTCCTCTACGGACATGAGGAAGGGCAGGTCCCGGGGGCGTTCTGGGATCTTTACGTAGCTGTCCACTGCATCCATGAGCTGCCAGATGGGGCCACACCACGGGCAGTCCCTGCTGCCACAGCTACACTCAAGGGCCTTGAGCGCGCTGCCGCGAATGATGGGTATGTCATCGCCGGGGAACTCGTACTTGCTGAGCAGCTCCCGAAGCTCCATGTCTACCAGCTCCAGGAGCTCCTCGTCTTCCATCATGTCCACCTTATTTAAGAAGACCACAATGTAGGGAACTTCTACCTGGCGCGCCAGCAGGATGTGCTCCCTTGTCTGGGGCATGGGGCCATCGGGGGCACTCACCACCAGGATGGCGCCGTCCATCTGCGCGGCACCGGTGATCATGTTCTTGATGTAGTCGGCGTGGCCGGGGCAGTCGATGTGGGCGTAGTGACGGGTGGCCGTCTCGTACTCCACGTGGGCGATGGCGATGGTGAGGCCCCTCGCCTTCTCCTCGGGTGCGTTGTCGATGGAGTCGAAGGAGCGGTACTGCGCAGTGCCCGCTCCAGCCAGCACCTTGGTGATCGCCGATGTCAGCGTGGTCTTTCCGTGGTCCACGTGCCCGATGGTGCCTACATTGCAGTGTGGCTTCGTCCTCTCGTATACTTTCTTAGCCATTCTCCCTCCTAGATAATAGCCCACAGCCAGATTCGAACTGGCGGCCCCGTTCTTACCAAGAACGTGCTCTACCACTGAGCTATGTGGGCCTGTATTGATATGTCCCTACAGGCGCTAACACCCCGGAAAGGGCCCGCCGCGCCGCCCTCTCTCTCTTGTCCCCCCACCCGGGGCCGTCCCCTGCTCCGTGCCTGGCAGAACGCCGCTCTCTCTGGTGCACCCTTCTGGTGGAGGGGGTAGGATTCGAACCTACGTAGCCCTTCCGGGCGGCAGATTTACAGTCTGCTGGTATTAGCCGCTCACCCACCCCTCCAGGAGAGGCCAGCCGCAGATGGGGCCCTTACACACAAAGACCCGCCGCTTCGCTCCGCAGAGCCCGAGAGGGGATTCGAACCCGCTAACCTACCGATTACAAGTCGGTTGCGCTACCGTTGCGCCACTCGGGCCTCTTTAAAGAGATAAAGCCCGTTGCGGGTGCCTCGGGCCCCCCTTATAGAGGGGGATCCCCTACGCTGTCCTTACACAAGGGTACGTATTAAATTATCATTTTTCCCCAACCTTGTCAATACAGGCCTGCTACGACCACAAGCCGCCGGAAGCTCCCCCCCTACAGCGAGCGCCGGGCACAGTGCCCCGGCCCGCACCGGCGGCGGAAGGCCGCCCTGTGCGCGAGCTTCATGTCACCCCCCTTATAAAATACGGCGTCATCTGTTATACTCTAGGCTCGGGACGTACCATAGCAGGGTCTCCCCTCCATTTCAAGCACGTTCTTACAGGAGGGCCAGATGCCAGCCGTAGCGATTATCGGGGGGCAGTGGGGCGACGAGGGCAAGGGTAAGATCGTAGACCTCCTCGCCGAGGGGGCACACATGGTGGTGCGCTTCTCAGGAGGCAACAACGCCGGCCACACGGTGATAAACCCCCAGGGGGAGTTCAAGATGCACCTCGTCCCCTCGGGCATATTCCACGCCCAGGCCACATGCATCATCGGGAACGGGGTAGTCGTCGACTGCGCCGTGCTCCTCAACGAGCTGGGCGAGCTCGCGCGTCGGGGGGTGACGGTGGGCCAGCTCTTCGTGAGCGACCGCGCCCACCTCATCATGCCCTACCACATACTGCTCGACGGGCTGGAGGAGCAGTCGCGGGGCAGCGGCGCCATCGGGACGACGAAGAAGGGGATCGGGCCGGCCTACGTGGACAAGGTGGGCCGCCTGGGGATCCGCGCCGGCGACCTCCTCGACAGGGACTCGTTCCGGCAGCGGCTCGAGTTCGTGCTGGAGCAGAAGAACCGCCTGCTCACCTGCGCCTACGGGGCAGAGCCCCTGGACCCGGACGAGGTCTACCAGCAGTTCTGCGGCTACGGCGACGCGCTCGCCCCCCTGATAGTGGACACCGACAGTATGGTGGACCAGGCGCTGGAGCGGGGGGAGCCGGTGCTCCTTGAGGGGGCACAGGGGACCATGCTCGATATCGACTTCGGCACCTATCCCTACGTTACCTCCGCCTCCTCTATAGTGGGTGGGGCCTGCACCGGGGTCGGCTTGAGCCCCACCAGGGTCGACGGCATAATCGGCGTGTTCAAGGCGTACAGCACCAGGGTGGGGGGCGGCCCATTCCCCACCGAGCTCCAGGACGAGACCGGCAACCTCATCCGGGAGCGCGCCCACGAGTACGGCACCACCACGGGGCGCCCTCGCCGCTGCGGCTGGTTCGACGCCGTGGTGGGGCGCTTCAGCACGCGGGTGAACGGGTTTACCGGGTTCGCCCTGACCCGCCTCGACGTCCTCGATACCCTGCCCTCGCTGAAGATATGCACCGGATACCGGCTGGACGGGGACACGGTCACCACCCCGCCGGCACGCTCGGTGGCGCTGGCCAGGTGCCAGCCGGTATACGAGGAGCTCCCCGGCTGGCAGCGCGATATAAGCGGGATACGCACTTTTAATGACCTGCCGCCCCAGGCCCGCGCATACGTGCAGAGGCTGGAGGAGCTCGTGGCATGCCCGGCCAGCATCATCTCGGTGGGGCCCCAGCGGGAGCAGACCGTGGTGGTGAGGGACATATGGCAGGGGCGGTGAGGAGGACTGCCCGCGGTGTCCGGGCGTTCTATGCGCGGGGGCCGGCGAGCGGCAGGTCTATGGTGTAGCCTTTAAGCGCCGCCTCTATCTGGGCCGCCGCCCTCTCGTCGGGCTCGGTAAGGGGCAGGCGGGGCCTTCCCACCGTGAAGCCCACGTGGTTTAAGGCATACTTTATCGGGATGGGGTTGGAGACCACGAAGAGGGCATTGACCAGGGGCAGCAGGCGACGGTGGAGCGCCGCCGCCTCGCTGATATTGCCGATGAGCAGCTTCTCCATCATGTCCTTCATCTGCCTGCCCACGAGGTGGGAGGCCACGCCGATCACCCCGTAGCCCCCCATGGCGAGGACGTGGAAGGTATCGCCATCGTTGCCGCTGTAGACCAGGAAGTCCTTGTCCGCGCCGTCGATGATCCTCGCGATCTGGTTCAAGTCGCCGCTGGCCTCCTTGATGCCCACGATGTTATCGACGTGGCTCAAGCGGATCACTGTCTCCGAGGCCAGGTTGGTGACGGTGCGGCTGGGCACGTTGTAGAGGATGCAGGGCAGGCTGGTGCCCTGGGCGATGGCCTTGAAGTGCTGGTAGAGCCCCTCCTGTGTCGGCTTGTTGTAGTAGGGGACCACGAGCAGAGCGGCATCGCAGCCGACCCGCTCCGCCTCCCTGGTCATCTCCAGGCCCTCCCGGGTGCAGTTGCTTCCGGTGCCGGCAATGACGGTGCCCCTGCCTGCCACCGCCTCCTTCGCCGCAGTGAACAGCGCGATCTGCTCCTCGTCGGTGAGCGTGGAGCGCTCCCCCGTCGTGCCTGCGACCACCACGCCGTCGCTCCCCGAATCGATGAGGGCGCTCGCGAGCCTCTTGAACTGCCCGTAGTCCACCCCCTCCTCCTCGTCGAAAGGGGTGACCATGGCGGTGAGCAGCCTGCCCAGCCCGCTCACTTGCTCCCCCTCATGTACACCTCGGCCTCGACCATCGCCTCCGCGATCTGGACGGCGTTCAAGGCGGCGCCCTTTCTCAAATTGTCGGCGACCACCCACATGGCGAGGCCGCGGTCGTGGGAGTCGTCGCTGCGGATGCGGCCGACGTAGACATCGTCGGTCCCTGCCGCCGACCAGGGCTGGGGGTAGAGACTGATGTTGGGGTCGTCCAGCAGCTTCACCCCTGGGGCCTCGGCGAGGATGCGCCGCGCCCAGTCCACGGATATCGGGTCTTTGAACTCCACGTGGATGGCCTCGCTGTGGCCGATGAAGACGGGCACGCGCACGCAGGTGGCGGAGATGGCGATGTCGGGGGCATGCATGATCTTCCTGGTCTCTTCCACCATCTTCCACTCTTCCTTGGTGTAGCCGTTGTCCAGGAACACATCGATCTCAGGCAGTACGTTGAAGGCGATCTGGTGGGAGTACACGTGAGGCACCACGCCCCGCCCCTCCAGCACCATCCTGGCCTGCTCACCGAGCTCGGCCATGGCGGCAGAGCCCGTGCCCGACACCGACTGGTAGGTGTCCGCCACGATGCGCCTGATGGGGTTCTGCCGGTGCAGCGGGTAGAGGGCCACCACCATCTGAATGGTGGAGCAGTTGGGATTGGCGATGATACCCTGGTGCCGCCTTATGTCCTCAGGGTTCACCTCCGGCACCACCAGGGGCACGTCGGGCTCCATCCTGAAGGCAGCGCTGTTGTCGATCACCACTGCCCCGGCGCGGGCGGCGATGGGCGAGAAGTGGCTCGATATCTCCGAGCCAGCGGAGAACAGGGCGATATCCACGCCATCGAAGGACTGGGGGCCGGTCTCCCCGACCTCCAGCTCCTCGCCGCCGAGCATGAGCCTGGTGCCGGCGGAGCGGTCCGAGGCCAGGAGCTTACACGACTTCATGGGGAAGTGGCGCTGCTCCAGGACCTTTATGAACTCTCGCCCCACCAGCCCGGTGGCACCGACAATGGCAACGTTTAGCTCCCGCATCTCCCCTCCATCGTGCACACTCCTACGTCCCTGCACCACGAATGGACGGCTCGTCCCTTCTTCGTCAGGCGGCCCTGGGGACCTCCAGCATGGATGGCAGTGTCGGGCGCTGCGTTATCCCGACAGGTGTCGGGTAGCCGCCGAAACCCATCTTGCGGGTGTCCTCAAGCCCCTGCAGCACTGCATCGACCTTGCCCCACGGTATGGTGAAGACGACCTCATGGTCCTGCTCCCCGGCATAGAACCGGTCGCCTCCACAGGAGAGAATGAACTGACACTCGTCGCTCGTCACCGTGCGCGCCACAATGGCACCGCAGGCCGCGGGCTGGGCGATGTTGGTAGAGAAGGGCTGTCCCTTCCACAACGCTGCCTGTACCAGCCTGCAGACCTGGGCGGGGTTGCCCCAGATGGCGAGCACCTCAGGCTCAAAGGTGACCGTCTCCAGGGGCGCCATCACCACGTGGCTGTACGTGCCGACCTCAAGCCGTCTCTCGGCTGGAATTGGCGGGAAGGGCAGGCCCTGGGGGACCTCAGCCGCGAATCCCAGGGCCACGGCGCCACCCACGCAGAGCTGGTCGTCGTTGGAGAGTGCCAGCGTCCACCCGTGTATCCTGGCGATGCCGTAGGCCTGGCAGAGGGTGACCTGGTAGCCCAGGTCACGAAGCGGCGCCTGCGCCCCCTCCGGGAGCTCACTCTGGGACCGACATAGCCTGATGGCCAGGGGTGACGTCTGCGGCCTGATGTAGAGGCCGAGGGCCTCGCTCATCTGTCTCGTGTCCATCGCGTTCTCCTCCTATAAGCCCAACAGTTTCTCCAGCCCGTAGAACAGCTCCTTATGCTCTGCCACCTTTTTTATCGCCAGTACCACCCCGGGCATGAAGGACTCGCGGCTTATGGCGTCGTGGCGTATGGAGAGGGTCTGGCCCGGGGCCCCCACGATGACCTCCTGGTGCGCCAGGAGGCCGGGGAGGCGCACGCTGTGCACCGAGACCCCGTCTATCTCGCCGCCGCGGGTGGCGGCTATGGTCTCCCTCTCGGTGGGGCGCCGGGTGAAGGGCCTGCCCCGCGCCTCGACCATGGCACGAGCGGTGGCGATGGCCGTCCCCGACGGCGCGTCCGCCTTCTCCTCGTGGTGCATCTCGATGATCTCGGCGTGGTCGAAGAAGCGGGCCGCCACCCGTGACATGTGGACCATGAGCACCGCCCCCAGGGAGAAGTTGGGGGCCACCACCGCGCCGACGTGGTGCCTCTGGCACAGCGCCGAGACCTCCTCGATATCCCGTGGGGAGAGGCCGGTGGTGCCGATGACCAGGTCTACGCCCCGCTCTGCGGCCAGGCGAGCGGCGGCCATGGTGGCATCGCCTGCGGTGAAGTCCACCAGGCAATCGGGCTGACAGCGGGAGAGGACCTCTTCCAGGTCGCGGGAGTAGGGGATATCGCCTGAGCCATCGGGGAGGGCCATGTGGTCCTGCTGGCACTTTACGTCGACCGCGCCCACGGCCTCGAGCTCGCTGTCGGAGCACAGTGCGGAGATGACCTCCCTGCCCATCCTCCCCGCGGCGCCGTGGACCACAACCCTAATCGGCGGCATGTCGCGTGCTCCTTACCGCGGGTTTTTCGAGGCTGGCCTCCTCGGCCCCGACCGTCTCGGCGGCCTCGAGTCGCGGGGGCCCGAGGCGCCGCCCCGTGCATCGCCCTGGGGCCTGGGTTGGCCCTGGGGCCTCCTCTGGCCGGTATCCGGCGCCCCCTTCCCCCCCTCTTCGGGGGGCTGCCCCTTATCCTGGAAGACGGCGCGCCGGGACAGGTTTATCCGCCCCATGCGGTCGATCTCGGTGACCATCACCGTTATCTCGTCGCCCACCTTGACCACGTCCTCGACGCTGGGCACGCGGTAGTCGGCGAGCTCGCTGATGTGGACCAGGCCTTCCTTGCCGGCGAAGAGCTCGACGAAGGCGCCGAAGTTCATTATCCGGGTCACCCTGCCGGTGTAGACCGTGCCCACCTCCACGTCCCTGGTCAGGCCCTCGATTATCTTGATCGCCTTCTTGGCCCCCTCCTCGTTGGCGGAGCCGATGAGCACAGTGCCGTCGTTCTCGATGTCTATCGTGGTCTTGGTCTCTTCGATTATCGACCGTATCATCCTGCCCCCGGGCCCGATCACGGAGCCGATCTTCTCCGGGTCGATGGTGATGCGGTACATCCGCGGTGCGTACTTGCTGAGCTCGGGGCGGCTCTCGGATATGGTCTGGTTCATGACCCCCAGTATGACCAGGCGGGCCTGGCGTGCCCTCTCCAGCGTCTCCTCAACGACCTCCAGGCTCAGCCCCTTCAGCTTGGTGTCCATCTGGATGACGGTGATCCCGTTCGCAGTGCCCGCCACCTTGAAGTCCATGTCGCCGTAGGCGTCCTCCAGCCCCTCGATGTCGGTGAGCACGCGGTGCCTGCCGTCCCCGGTGACCAGGCCCATGGCCACGCCTGCCACCTGGCCCTTGATGGGGACGCCGGCATCCATCAGGGCAAGGATGCTGGAGCAGACGCTGCCCATGGAGGTCGAGCCGTTGGAGGAGAGCACCTCGGAGACTAATCGGATGGTGTAGGGGAACTCCTCGCCGCTGGGTATGACCGGCTCCAGCGCCCGCTCGGCGAGCGCGCCGTGTCCTATCTCGCGCCGCGACGGGGCCCCGATGCGCCTCACCTCGCCCACGGAGTAGGCGGGGAAGTTGTAGTGGTGGAGGAAGCGCTTGGTCTCCTCAGGGCTGATGGTGTCGATGAGCTGCCTCTCCCCCATCGAGCCCAGGGTGGTGATGGTCATCACCTGGGTGGCGCCACGGGTGAAGAGACCAGAGCCATGGGTGCGGGGGAGGAAGCCGACCTCACACGTGATAGGTCGGATCTCGTCGGGGCGACGGCCACCGGCACGAGTCCCCTTCTCCAGGATAGACTTCCTCACCGCGTCGCGCAGCAGGGCGTCGAGCGCGGAGGAGAGCTGCTGCGTGGTGAACTCCTCGCCCAGCCTGCCCGCGAGCTCCTCCTCGATGGCATCGAGGAATGCCTCTCGCTCCTGCCGCGGCATGCCCACGGCATCGCTGAGCCTGCCGGCGACGACCGACGAGACGGCCTCCATCACCGCTGTGTCTGTGCTCGGGGCCTCGCCCGCCATCTTCTCCTTGCCCAGCTGCTCCCTCATCCGCCGCTGGAGCCTGATGACCTCGAGGTTGGCCTCGAAGGCGAGCCTCACCGCCTCCACGGCCACGCCCTCCGCTATCTCATTCCCGCTCGCCTCCAGCATGATCACGGCATCCGAGGTGCTGGCGACGACGATGTCTATATCGCTCTCGTTGAGCTGGGTGAAGGTGGGATTGAGCACCAGCTCCCCGTCCACCCGGCCGACGCGCACGGCGCTCACCGGGTCCGCGAAGGGGAGAGGGGAGAGCAACAGCGACGCCGAGGCCCCGATGAGGGCCAGGATGTCGGGGTCGTTCTCCTGGTCGGTGGAGAGGACGGTGACCACCACCTGGGTCTCGTTGCGGTAGCCCTTGGGGAAGAGCGGGCGCAGGCTACGGTCGATGAGCCGGTCGGTGAGCACGGCCTGCTGGCTGGGGCGACTCTCCCTCCGTATGAAGCTGCCCGGTATCTTGCCCGCGGCGTAGTGCCGCTCCTCGAAGTCTACCGTCAGGGGGAGAAAGTCCGTTCCCTCTCGCGGCTCGCTGGCGGCGCAGGCGGTCACCAGCACTATGGAGTCGCCGTAGCGCACGGTGACGGAGCCTCCGGCCTGCCCGGCAAGCCTGCCTGTCTCCATGGTCAGCGCCTGGCTGCCTAGAGGGCATTCGAATACATGTGACATTACCTGGGGTACCTCCCTTTTCCTAGGCCCATCATGCTTACTTGCGCAGACCGAGTCTTGCTATCAGCTCGCGATAGCGCGTGGCATCGTTCCTGTTGAGGTATGCCAGTTGCCTCTGCCTCTGTCCCACCAGCATGAGGAGTCCACGGCGTGTGTGGAAGTCGTGGCGATGTACCCTCAGGTGCTCCGTGAGCCGGTTTATCCTCTCAGTGAGGAGCGCGACCTGTACCTCTGGTGACCCGGTGTCACCCTCATGGAGCTGAAAGTCCTTGATGATGGCCTGTTTTTTATCTCTTTCCATTCTAGAAAAAGCATTATAACATAACTGAAGGGGACTGTAAATCATCCCTTTCCTCGGAAAGGGGATGAATCCGGTGGAAATGCACGGCGGATGCCCCCGGCCAGGGGAGGGCCCCGCCACCGCGTGCCGGAGACGGACGAGGCAAATTGACACTGAAACTGTTATTTGCTATCCTCCGTGGTGCCACAAGCGGCAGCCGGCGCGCTCCGTGCCCTCCTGCCGCAGCGTGTCCGTGGCGCCAAAGTCCAGCCCATGATAAGGAGGTGCACCTATGGCGGGCGTGGTATCCTATGGTGCCTATGTTCCGTTGCATCGCATAAGCAGGCAGGAGCTCTACAATGCCTGGGGAGGCTTCGCCATGCCCGGCGAGAAGGCGGTGGCCAACTTCGACGAGGACAGCATCACCATGGCCATGGAGGCGGCCACCGATTGCCTGGCCGGGACCGATTCGGGCACGGTAGATGCCCTCTACTGTGCCTCCACCACCTTCCCCTACAAGGAGAGGCTGGGCTCGGCCATCGTGTCCGCCGCCCTCGACCTCTCACCGGCGGTGCGCACCGTTGACTTCGCCGGCTCACTGCGGGTGGGCACCACCGCACTGGGGTGTGCCCTGGACGCTATACACGCGGGCTCGGCGCGGAGGGTCCTGGTCACCGCCGCCGATATCCGCCTGGGGGCACCGGCAGGCGACATGGAGCAGGCCCTGGGGGACGGCGCCGCCGCCCTCCTCCTGGGAGAGGACGATGTCATAGCCCGTATAACGGCGAGCCACTCCCTCTCCGACGAGTTCTCCGGCGTGTGGCGCGCCGACGGCGATACCTTCGTCCGCTCCTGGGAAGACCGCATGGTGCTGGACGAGGGCTACTCCCGTGCCCTCCCCGCGGCCATGGCGGGGCTCATGGAGAAGTGCGGCCTGGGCGCCAAGGACTTCGACCGGGTGGTGTACGATGCCCCCACCGATATCAGGAGGCACATGCGCGTTGCCACCCAGCTCGGGTTTGAGCCCGCCAAGGTCCAGGACCCCCTGTTCATGAGCGTGGGCAACACCGGCTGTGCCCTGGCCTCGATGATGCTGGTGGCGGCACTGGAGCAGGCGAAGCCTGGCGAGAGGATCCTCTTCGCCAGCTACGGCAACGGTGCCGACGCCTTCGTCCTGGAGGTGACCGATGCCATAGAGAGGCTGGGAGAGCGCCGCGGCATCGAGAGGCACGTGGAGTCGAAGCGGATGGTGAAGAACTACCAGAGCTACCTGCGGTGGCGCGGCCTGCTCCAGCTAGAGGCCGCGCGGCGGCCGGAACAGGCCCCCACCTCACTGTCCGAGCTGTGGCGCCACCGCCGCCAGATACTCGCGCTCTACGGTGCCAGGTGCACCAGTTGCGGCACGCCCCAGTACGATACCCCCGCAGGCCTGGGCCACCGCCCGGCACGGATATGCGTGGTGTGCCAGGCCAAGGACCAGTTCGAGCCCTACCGCTTCGCCGACAAGAGGGCCTCCATCTTCACCTTCACCGAGGACAACCTGGCAGCGAGCGCCGACCCCCCGACCACGGTCGCCGTCATCGACTTCGACGGCGGCGGGCGCGCCATGTTCGACATGACCGACCGCGACCCGGCAGAGGTGCAGGTCGGAATGCCGGTGGAGATGACCTTCCGCAGGCTGTACTCTGACCGCGGGGTGCACAACTACTACTGGAAGACCCGACCAATACGAGCCTAGAGGAGGCTGTGATATGGCTGGAAGCATAAAGGACCGAGTCGCCATCGTGGGGATGGGCTGCACCAAGTTCGGCGAGCTCTGGGACAAGAGCGTCACCGACCTCATGGTGGACGCCACCTACGAGGCATACGAGGACGCCGGCATCGAGCCCAAGGACGTGGAGGCGGCGTGGGTGGGCACCTTCTACGAGTTCACCGGGCAGGCCGGCCTTGCCGCAGGCGTGCCCTTGCGGCTGCAGTACAAGCCGGTGACCCGCGTGGAGAATATGTGCGCCACCGGCTCCGACGCCTTGAGGAACGCGTGCTACGCCGTCGCCGCCGGGATATACGACATCGCCCTCGCGGTGGGGGCCGAGAAGATCAAGGACCAGGGCTTAAGTGGCCTGGGCGGGGCCTCCTATGCCAGCTCACACACCACCCCCGCGGGCACGGCGCCCGGCCTGTTTGCCATGCTGGCCACCAGGTACATGGCCCGCTACGGCATAAGCCCCGAAGAGATGAAGACCATGCTGGCCAGGATCGCGGTGAAGAACCACCACAACGGCTCGATGAACCCCAAGGCCCATTTCCAGCGGGAGATCACCCTGGAGCAGGCCCTGAATGCCCCCATCGTGGCCTGGCCGCTGGGCCTCTTCGACTGCTGCGGCGTGAGCGACGGCTCGGCGGCGGCCATCGTGGTGCGCGCCGAGGACGCCGCGCGGTTCCGCCCCGACCCAATATACGTCAAGGCGCTCCAGATATGCACCGGCTTCGGGGAGGGGAACGCGCGCACCGACTTCGACTACACCCACATCGAGGAGACCTACCGCGCCGGCCTCGCCGCCTACGCCGAGGCGGGGATAAAGAACCCCCGCGAGGAGATAAGCATGGCCGAGGTCCACGACTGCTTCTCCATAACCGAGGCGGTGATAATGGAGGACCTGCAGTTCTCGCCGCGGGGGAAGGTGAAGGAGGACATCGATGCCGGCACCTTCACCCTGGAGGGAGACCTGCCGGTCCAGCCCGACGGCGGCTTGAAGTGCTTCGGGCACCCCATCGGGGCCAGCGGGCTCAGGATGATGTACGAGATGTACAAGCAGCTCCAGGGCAAGGCCGGCCCCAGGCAGATAAAGGACCCCACACTGGGGCTCACCCAGAACCTGGGGGGGCCTCCGACGTCGCCCACCATCGCCTGCCTCATAGTGGGGCTGTGAAGAGGGCCCACGCCTGAGGCACCGCAGGGACAAGGGGCCTCTCTTGACAATGAACTGGCTGGTGTGCTACTATCATTACGCCCGAGGGGCACACGCACCTTAACAACTGGATAGTGGAAGGAAGGTTACTTTGCATGGAGAGTTTGATCCTGGCTCAGGATAAACGCTGGCGGCGTGCCTAATGCATGCAAGTCGTACGGGGGAGAGGGTTTCGGCCCTCTCTCAAGTGGCGAACGGGTGAGTAACGCGTAAGTGACCTGCCCTCGAGTGGGGGATAACCTCGAGAAATCGGGGCTAATACCGCATAACGTGGCGAGGATGAGCCTCGTCACCAAAGCCTTCGGGTGCTTGAGGAGGGGCTTGCGTCCGATTAGCTCGTTGGTGGGGTAACGGCCTACCAAGGCTGAGATCGGTAGCTGGTCTGAGAGGATGATCAGCCACACTGGGACTGAGACACGGCCCAGACTCCTACGGGAGGCAGCAGCAGGGAATATTGCGCAATGGGCGAAAGCCTGACGCAGCAACGCCGCGTGGGGGAAGAAGGCCTTCGGGTTGTAAACCCCTTTTCTCGGGGAAGAAGCTCTGACGGTACCCGAGGAATAAGCCTCGGCTAACTACGTGCCAGCAGCCGCGGTAAGACGTAGGAGGCGAGCGTTATCCGGATTTACTGGGCGTAAAGGGCGTGTAGGCGGCTCTTTAAGTCTGTGGTGAAATCTCCCGGCTCAACCGGGAGGGTGTCATAGAAACTGGGGAGCTTGAGGGCAGCAGAGGGAGGTGGAATTCCCGGTGTAGTGGTGATATGCGTAGATATCGGGAGGAACACCAGTGGCGAAGGCGGCCTCCTGGGCTGTACCTGACGCTGAGGCGCGAAAGCGTGGGGAGCAAACAGGATTAGATACCCTGGTAGTCCACGCTGCAAACGATGGACACTAGGTATGGGGGGTATCGACCCCCTCCGTGCCGAAGCTAACGCTTTAAGTGTCCCGCCTGGGGATTACGGCCGCAAGGCTAAAACTCAAAGGAATTGACGGGGGCCCGCACAAGCAGCGGAGCGTGTGGTTTAATTCGATGCTAAGCGAAGAACCTTACCAAGGCTTGACATGCTCAGGAAATCCCGGGAAACCGGGCCCTCCTTCGGGACCTGTGCACAGATGCTGCATGGCTGTCGTCAGCTCGTGCCGTGAGGTGTTGGGTTAAGTCCCGCAACGAGCGCAACCCTCGTCGTCAGTTGCACTTTCTGGCGAGACTGCCCCGCAAAACGGGGAGGAAGGTGGGGATGACGTCAAGTCAGCACGGCTCTTACGTCTTGGGCTACACACACGCTACAATGGGTGGTACAGAGGGCAGCGAAGGAGCGATTTGGAGCAAATCCCAAAAAGCCATCCTCAGTTCGGATTGCAGGCTGAAACCCGCCTGCATGAAGCTGGAGCTGCTAGTAACCGCAGATCAGCATGCTGCGGTGAATACGTTCTCGGGCCTTGTACACACCGCCCGTCACGTCATGGAAGCTGGCAACACCTGAAGTCGATGGGCTAACCCCTTTCGGGGAGGCAGTCGCCGAGGGTGGGGTTGGTGACTGGGACGAAGTCGTAACAAGGTAGCTGTAGCGGAAGCTGCGGCTGGATCACCTCCTTTCTAGGGAGATGCCGGGGGCAGGCCCCAAAAAGGCTTGTTGCCCCTATCTCCTAGGTCGGTCGATGAGGCACGAGTTGCCCCATCGTTAGTGTTCGAAACATTCTTCCTTCCACTATCCAGGGGTTAAGGTGTTTTTTGAGGACGCGGTGAAGACCTCCACTGATAAGCTCAAGGCGTTCATCACCATAAGCGGCTTCGTCCTCGTCATCGTAGGCACGGTCGGGCTGCTGCTGAGCGAGCTCGTCTGGGACGGCTCTTCAAGCCGCACCGTCATCCTGGCCGTGGTGGGTCTCGTGGGCCTGGTAAACCTGGCCTTCGCCCACTTCGGGATGCGGGATGTGAAGGCCGAGGGGCCTGGTTCTGTATAGCAGCGGGCGCTTTGGGGGCCACTAGCAGAGCAGGTTATGAGCGCGGTCTTGATAAGGTAGAGGTCGATTCCAGGGCTGAGATCCCTATACGCCGCCAGGTAGGTCGAAAAAAGGGCCATTAGCTCAGCAGGTTAGAGCGCAGTCCTGATAAGACTGAGGTCCCTGGTTCGAGTCCAGGATGGCCCACCACCTCGAGGACGGAGGGCGAAGCGCACGCCGGGCCATGGACACCGTCGCACACAGCGAGCGCTTTGCACAAGTGGACCGCAGGCCGTGACAGAGCAATGCACCTCCCTATCTCTGCCAGAACCCCCCACCGACTGGGCCACTGCCGCCTTCCAGCGCGTGGTCTACGGGTACTACCGCGAGAACGGCCGCTCCTTCCCCTGGCGAGACACCACTGACCCGTACCACATCCTGGTATCCGAGGTCATGCTCCAGCAGACGCAGACCTCCAGGGTGCGTGAGAAGTACCCCCCATTCGTCACGCTGTTCCCCGACCTCTCTTCCCTGGCGCGAGCGCCCCTCTCCGCGCTGCTCCAGGCATGGCTGGGCCTCGGCTACAACCGCCGGGCCCTGGCACTCCACAGGACCGCCCAGATAGTCGAGACCTCGTTCCACGGCGAGCTGCCCTCGTCCCCACACACACTGGCGACACTGCCCGGCATAGGCCGCACGACGGCATCGGCCATCGCCGCCTTTGCGTTCGGCCTGCCCACGGTGTTTATCGAGACCAACATCCGCACAGTGTTTCTCCACCTGTTCTTCCCCGACCGGTGTGAGGTCACCGACCGCGAGATACTGCCCCTCGTCGAGAGAACGCTGGACAGGGAAAACCCTCGGGAGTGGTACTATGCCCTTCTCGACTACGGGGCGATGCTCAAGAGAGAGGGCAACCCGGGGAAGAAGAGTGCCCACTATCGCACACAGGCCCCGTTCCCAGGGTCGAACCGGGAGGTGCGGAGCCTCATCCTCAAGGCAGTGCTCCAGCACCCTCCCGTCTCCGAGGACGAGCTCGTCCGCGCCACCGGACAGGGCCCAGCGCGCGTCCGGGAAACCCTGCGCCAGCTACAGCGCGAGGGGTTCCTCGCCATCGCCGACGACGGCATCACCATACGCTGATATACAGGCCGCTTTAAGGCCGCGTGACCACACCCCTCGATAGTGCCGATGGCCCGTGGTATACTCTAGACATTCTCCGGGAGGAGGCAGAGAGTCGCCATGGACCACAGAGAGGCCTCGGAGATAGTGGCACAGACATACCACCTCGAAGGCAGGCCGGTCGCCGTCAGCTACGTTGCCCGGCCGTGTACCGACGGTCACCAGGGAAAACGCTTCGTCTGCACCGCCATGCAGCAGGCACGGAGGGGCTCGACCATCACGCTCACAGCGCGGAACGTAGCGTGCCCCGGCGGCAGGCACTGGCTGGGCCTCAAGAACGAGCGCCGGTTCCTCCTGCCGGCACTTACCTACGGCGAGAAGCTGTTCGAGAACACGCAAGTGGCCCGCCAGTGGTTCGCGACGGTACCCTCTCCCCCCTTTGGTCGCGCGAGGTACGTCACGCTCTGCCCGCTGGACTCCGCAGTCACAGAGCCCGAGATGGTCTTCATGGTGACCGACACCCACCAGGCCCATCGTATCCACACCGCCCTCACCTTCAGTGACGGCGCCCTGTCCCTGCCACACTACTTCGCATCGACGTGCCAATCGGCCATAGGGATACCCATCGCCACCGGGAAACCGTACATCGCGCTCCCCGATACGGCGTGCCGTAAGATCGCCCGGTTTGCCGATAGCGACGTGCTCGTGGGCCTGCCCTACCGCTACTTCCGCGTACTGCTGGACAACATAGACAGGTCATCCGGCGGCACGGCTGTGGCCCTGTTCCCCTAGCGGTGGGCGCTCCGGTGCCCCCACACACACGGCAGGCCCGCGCTTCAACAGCGTCTCCGACGTGGTATATAATGGCACCATCCAAGTGAAGCGAGAGAGCAGATGAGTATCGCGCTGTGGACAGTGATCGGGTTCGTCCTGGGGTCGATGCCGTTCTCCCTCTGGCTGGGACGGCTCATCGGCCACACCGACGTTCGCAGCTACGGGGACGGCAACCCAGGGGGGGTCAACGCCTTTAGGGCGGGAGGGTGGCGCATTGGGGTGCCCGCCATTCTCCTCGACTATCTCAAGGCAGGGGTGCCTGTAGGCCTGGCCTACTTCGTCTTCGGGGTATCGGGCTGGGGGCTCGTGCCCGTCGCCCTCGCCCCCGTCCTGGGACACGCCTTTTCGCCCTTCCTGCGCTTCCGCGGCGGCAAGGCAGTGAGCACCACGTTCGGCACATGGAGCGGCCTCACGCTGTGGGCGGGGCCCACTGTGCTGGGCATCTCACTGGGTATCCTCTATGCACTCCAGGTGATAGACACGTGGGCGATCATGGCGGGTATGCTCGTGCTCCTGGTCTACCTCCTGCTCTGGCAGCCCGATGCCGCCCTCCTCGCCGCGTGGGGCGGCAATGCGCTCATCCTGGCCTGGAAACACCGCAGCGGCCTGCGGGACGTGCCCCGGCCGCGGCCGTGGCTCTCACACCTGCTGAAGGGGCGGCGTTGAGCAGCTCCCTGATCCAGCACCAGGCCGGTGTCGCCATCTTCCTCCTGGTGCCGCTGCTCATTGCCCTCTTCAACATGAGGAGCTTCCGCCGCATGGACGCCTACGGCCCTCCCCCGACCTCCCCCCGCGTATCGATACTGGTCCCCGCCCGCAACGAGGAGGCCACCATCGGGCCGTGCCTCCGCTCGCTGCTCGCCCAGCGCTACCCCGACTTCCAGGTGGTAGTGCTGGACGACGACTCCAGCGATGGGACATGGCACGCGCTGCAATCCATGAAGGCAGGGGACGAGAGGCTGACCATCCTCAAGGGAGAGCCCCTGCCCCAGGGGTGGACGGGCAAGAACTGGGCCTGCCACCAGCTCTCCCAGGTCGCCGACGGCGCGCTGCTCCTCTTCACCGACGCCGATACCCGCCACGAGGCCGATGCCCTCCGCTGCGCGGTGGCGGCGCTGCTCACCGAGGAGGCCGACCTCGTCTCGGCGTTCCCCAGGGAGGTGGTCGTCTCGTGGGCGGAGCGCCTGATCATACCGGTGATCCCGTGGAGCATGCTCTCTTTCATGCCGCTGGGCCTGGCGTATCGAGTGAAAACCCCGCTCCTGTCTGCCACCAACGGGCAGTTCATGCTGTTCACCAGGCGCTCCTACGAGCTCACCGGCGGCCACATGGCGGTGAGGCACCACGTGGTGGACGATATAGCCCTGGGCAGGAAGGTCAAGGCAGCGGGGCTGCGCTGGCGCCTGCTCGATGGCACCAGGCTGCTGCAGTGCCGCATGTACGAGAGCTTCTCTCAAGTGTACCACGGGATGGGCAAGAACCTCTTCGCCGCGTTCGGCTACAACGTGCCGGTGTTCCTCTTCATATGGCTGTGGCTGGGCCTCGTCTTCCTGGAGCCGCCGATAGTGCTCATCGCAGGGATGGCCGGGGTGTCCCTGTCCGCGCCCTCCGTCGGGCTGGCGCTGGCCGCGGTCGCGCTCTCGCTGGCATCGTGGGGGCTCTCTCACTGGAGGTCACGCTTTCCGCTCTACCTGGCGCTCCTCTACCCGCTCACCATCGTCCTCACCGTCACCGTGGCCATCAGCTCCATGGTGGCGACCTTGAGCGGCAGCACCAGGTGGAAAGGGCGTACCCTCCCCAGGCCCGGGGAGGGGCGCAGAGGCCAGCTATAAGAGGGCTACGCGGAGGATCAAGAAGAAGGCGAGCTGTACCAGCATATAGGTCTGGGGCACGCGGCTCTCTATGTCCAGGCGAAGCGCGCCGTATATGAGCGCCACCACAGAGGCGACCAGGAACCACGCGACGTAGTTCTGAACCGGGACCCCTGGCGCCTGCCACTGCCAGTAGTCGAGGGCGAGGGCGACGGGCTCCATCACGTAGTCGAAGACGAAGGCCACAGCACCGACCAGGGGCACGTACAGGAGGGGGCGCCTCACCCAGCGGGTGACGAGGCCGATGGAGCCCAGGATGACCAGGAGCCAGTTAAGCCCGATCACCAGCGGCACGCCCCACAGCGCGGGGCCGAGCGTGGCCCCGTAGGTGTAGGGGCCGAAGACGAACCCGTAGGCCACCCCCACGGCCTCCAGCGAGAAGGTGGTCACGTAGACCCCGGCGCACCACAGCCAGAATGCCGCCCGCCTCTCCTCCAGCAACAGGGGGACGAACACGATGCCCCCCATGATGAACAACACCGCCGGGGTCACCCTGAGCATGAAGGGGAGGGTCGTCGGCACCAGGTGCCCGACGGTGCCGACCACGAACCCCACGACTATGAGGGCGATGACTGCCCTGTCTCTCATCGGCCGATGCACATATCTCACCAGGTCACAAGGCCTCTCCGGCGAGGGCCGCTCGCCTGGGCCCGCGAGTCACCTCCCCGGCAGAGACCAGCCCAGGCCGGCGGTGCGCCCTCACCTCTCCCGGCTCACGCTGTACTCGAGCAGGTCGAGGAGGCAGGCGCGGGACTCCGGGTGGACCCCGTCCAGGGAAGCGATGAGCCCGCGGGCACGGGAGGCGAGCTGCGCCACCCTCTCATCGATGTCCCTCTTTATGCCGTGCTCTGCGATCAGGCGGCGGACGTAGTCCATGTCCGCCTGGGCAATGCCCTGCTTTCCCACGATGTGTGAGAGCCTCTCCCTCTCACCATCGGTGGCCCGCTCCATGAGGGCACGGTAGTAGAGGGTCTGTTTCTCCTCCTGGAGGTCGGAGCCAACGGGCTTCCCCAGCTCGGCCTCGTCCCCGAACAGGCCCAGCTCATCGTCCCTGATCTGGTACATGATGCCCAGGCATATCCCTATGGCCTCGAGCTGGGACAGGATATCCGGGCCCTGCCCGGCCAGGAGCGCGCCTGTCATCATGGGCAGAGAGAAGGTGTACCGCCCCGTCTTGTAGGTATAGAGGGTATAGATGTCCTCCTCGTCTATGGCCCCCTTCCCGGAGCCCAGAAACACGTCCTGCATCTGGGCAACCCCGACGCAGGTTATCTCCCGTGCAAAGAGCGCAAGCAGCGTGGCGACAGCAGACGGTGCCGCCTCCATGCTGCCGAGTATCTCGAGGGCGATGAAGAAGGCCACGTCCCCGGCACAGATGCCCATGGACAGCCCGAAGTGGTAGGGGTCTGAAAGGCCCTGCCCCTCTCCCCACCCCTGGTACTGAGCGCTCACCGTGGGCTGTCCCCTGCGGACGAGGTCGCGGTCCATGATGTCATCGTGGATGAGGAGCGACGAGTGGAGCAGCTCGATGGCCGCCGCGGCATCGAGCACCGGCGGCTCGATGGAATCGTGGAACATCAGGTAAGAGAGCACAACGAGCTTCCCCCGCAGCATCTTGCCGCGGGTGGCGAACCCCTTGAGCCGGGCACACACGTCCGCCCCCCACGGGTTGATGGGGGCAAGCTCGTCTGCCTTGCGCTCCAGGACACGCTCGATGGCCTGGGCGATGGCCCCCCCATACTGCGGCAGGAAATCATGCATACCCCACCCCCCTCCCCACCGGCCGAAGCGTATTCCAGAGGGCCTGCATGACTATGCGCCGCCTCCTGGGCTTGGCCTTCTCGTAGTACACGATGAAGGGGTTGTGCTCTATGATACGGGCCGTCCACTTGTACATGTCGGAGGCCGTCTTGATGGGGATCAGATAGCTGCGCGGGATGTAGGCGAACCCCTTCTCCGCCTCCTCCTGCCACTCGCGGTAGCGCTCGACCTGGGCCTTGATGAAACGGCAGAACGCGTCGCCGTTGGCGCACACGTGCTCGTAATCGAGGCTGCAGAGCCCCGAGCCCTCCAGGGGCAAATACAGCCTTCCCAGCCGCCTGTCCTCCTCGATGTCCCTTATGAAGTTGATGTACTGCATGGCCCGGCCCAGCATCATCGCGTAGGGATGGGAGTCGGGCGCAAGCCCCATTATCCTGGCCATGAACAGCCCGATCACCTCGGCCGACCCGTGCACATACTCGAGGGCCTCATCGAGGGTGAGGTGGACCTTCTTGGTGAGGTCCATCTCCATGGAGGCGAGGAAGGCGTCCACCCACTGGGGATCGAACGCCCTCCGCTGCATCAGCTCAACGAAGGACGAGATTATCACGTCGTCGGTGTGCCCCCCCTCGCGCGCGCTGTGGTACTCGTCCTTGAACCGGTGGAACCCGGCGACGTCTTGAGGCTCCGCGTCGACGAAGTCATCGGCGACACGCACGAACCCGTACAGTGAGAACACATCCCTGCGAATCTCCCTGGGAAAGAAGAGGCTGCTGTAGAAGTAGGTCTTACTCCCCTGCTTGAAGGTCTTATAGTGAACGCGCTCGATGCTCACGACCACTGCCTGCTCACCTCCTCTGCCACGATTTCGGCCGCGATGAAGGCCATGGGCACACCGATCCCCGGGTGGGTGTACTGCCCGGTATAGAAAAGGTTGCGCGCCTTTCTGCTGCGGTGCGAGGGCCGAAAGAGGGCGGTCTGAGACAGCGTGTGGGCCAGCCCCATGGCCGTGCCCCCGTAGGCGTGGTAGTCCCTCTTGAAGTCCCTGTGGGAGTAGATGCGCTTCACAGCTATGGAGTCCCTGATGCGCTCCCCGACCAGGCCCTCCAGGTGGGCCAGGACCTGGTCAGCGAACTGCTCCCTCCTGCCATCGCCGTCGTCGAGGCCCGGTGCCACGGGGACCGATATCAGCACGTTCTCATGGCCCCACGGGGCAACCGCGTCGTCCGTCCTGGACGGGCAGTGCACGTAGTACGAGGGGTGCTGGGGCCAGGCGGGGCGATCGAATATGCTGGCGAAGTGCTCCTGCCACTGGTGGGCAAAGTAGAGGTTGTGGTGGCACAGGGCATCGACCTTCTTAGTGAGCCCCAGGTATACCATGAACATCGAGGGGGCGATGACCCTCTTCCTCCAGTAGCTGGCAGGATAGCTCTGGTAGGGCGGGGCGAGGAGCTCGGTCTCCGCGTGGGCATAGTCAGCGCCCACCAGGACAACGTCTGCGGTGTACTCGCCGCGATCGGTCACCACGCGCTCCACTCTGCCGTCCCTGGCCTCAAGCCTCCTCACCGGCTCCCCGGTGCGGATGGCGACGCCGTGCGACTCTGCCAGCCTCTGTAGCCCGGCCACCACGGAGCCCATCCCGCCGTGGGGGTACCACACGCCCAGCTTTATGTCCACGTGGGACATGATGGCGTACAGCGCCCTGGCGTTCCACGGGCTGCTCCCCAGAAAGACCATGCTGTACTCGAGGAGCTTCTTGGCCCGGTGATCGCTGAAGTAGCTGGAGACGTGTCCGTCGAGGCTCTTCAAGATGTTGAGCCTGGTCCCGTCTATCAGCACCCGGCGGTTGACGAAATCGACGATGCTGCGACGGTCGCGATAGAGAAACTCCCTCATGATGATGTCGTACTGGTAGGCAGCCCGGTCGAGGTAGGCCTGGAGCTTCTGCGCACCCCCAGGCTCGAACCCCTCAAAGGTCTCGAGCGTTGCGCCGAGGTCAGGCGTGACGTCGACGGTCTCGTCCCCCCCGAAGAAGACACGATAGGAGGGATCGAGCAGGCGCAGGGAGTAGAAGTCCTCCCTCTGGCACCCGAACAGGGCGAAATACCTCTCGAACACCTCAGGCATGAGGTACAGTGTCGGCCCCATGTCGAACGAGAAGCCGCCGCTGTGCCACACCCGGGCGCACCCGCCTACCTCTCGGTTCTTCTCCAGTACCTGGACCTGCCACCCGTCCCTCGCCAGCAGCGCAGCGGCGGCGAGCCCCGCAAACCCGGCCCCTACCACGAGCACCCTCCTGCCGGCACTCACATCGCACACTCCACTCACACGTTCACCACGTCATGGCCGAGCTGCTCAAGCCACTCCCTGGTCCTCCCCAGGACCAGGGTCTTCCTCTGGCGCAGCGCGGGTACCGTCGCTGCCGCGCTCAAGAACATGGCCACACTCAGCTCCTCGAAGAACAGCTCCAGCCACTCCACCACTGCCTCAGGCCCTCGCGCCGCGGCGATGTGGAGAGGCCTGGCAACGCCCACGAGTGTGGCGCCGAGGGCGAGTGCCTTGGCCGCCTCCAGGCCATCGGTGATGCCACCGCTGGCGACGAGGGGCAGGCCGCTCCCCCTGGCCTCCACCAGCGACACCGCGGTGGGAATACCCCAGTGGGCGAAGGTAGAGCCGAGGGCCTCGTGCGCTGGGTCATTGTTCCTGCGCGCGCGCTGCGACTCCACGAGCGCCATGCTGGTGCCGCCGGCGCCGCCGACCTCGAGGGCAGCCACTCCGATGTCCCTGAGCCGCTCCGCCTGAGCCCGTGAGATGCCCGCGCCCGTCTCCTTCACCACCACAGGGACGTCGAGCCCGCGCACGACCTCCTCTATGGCGCTGAGGCACCCCCGCGCCCTGCTGTCCCCCTCTGGCATCACCGACTCTTGCAGGAAGTTGAGGTGTACCGCGAGGGCATCTGCCCTGATGGTGTCCAGCAGGCGCATGACCTGGTCCAGGGTGCAGCGGGCGCGCCCCGGCTGCGCAATGAGACTCGATGCGCCGATATTCGCCACCAGGAAGGCCGTGGGGGCCACCTCCCTGGCGATGGAGTAGGTGTACTCCATCGCCGCGGAGCGGAGAAGCACCGACTGGCTCCCCAGCTCCATGCCGACGTTGAAACGTGCCGCCGCGCGTGCCAGGGCCTCGTTGATGCCCGCCGCCTCGGGACACCCGCCGGTGAGTGCCGAGATGACCAGGGGGTGGTCGAAACGGCGACCGAGGAACTCGACTGAGTGGTCGATGTCGGCGCGATCGATCTCCGGCAGGCACTCGTGGAGGAGCTGGATGTCTCGCCAGCCCTCCTCCCGCCTCGCCGCGACATCGCAGTTCAAGGACACGTCGAGGTGCTCTTGCTTTCTCCGTACCGACATGGCTACCTGCCACCCGCCACAACAGGCAACGCGAGCCTCCTCGCAGTGGGCGCTCGTGACCGCATCGACCGAGACCGGGGGCCTGCCATGCAATCAGACGAGCGGCCACGCCGGGCTGCCCATCGTCGATACGAAGGCCGGACGAGCGCAGGTGATACTTTAGCCCGTCGGGCCCGCCTTGTCAATACGTGTGCCACCGCCGCCAGCGCACAAGTACCCGTGACAGCAGCCAGGGCCCGCTCTTCACTCGCCGAAGCCGCACAAAAAAGGCTATTGACTCAAATGGTCGTCCCAGCATACAATTAGGCCCATAATTCAGGTATCTCCCCGGACAGTGCCCCCGGTAGTGGGGCCCTTTGTAGCTCTCTCCCTGTGCAAACAAGCAGGAGGTGAAGGCATGGCGAAAGGAGAGATAGTGATCCGCGAAGGGCTCTGCAAGGGGTGCGCCCTCTGCGTCGACTTCTGCTCTCGCGGATGCATCGAGATGGGGAGCAAGCTGAGCGCCAAGGGGAGCCTCACCGCTCAGTTCGCCCACCCCGACAAGTGCAACGGCTGCGGCATCTGCGGCTGGATGTGCCCCGACTTCGCCATCGACGTCTACAAGTACGTGGAGGCAAAGCGGCCGCAGCCGACACGGTAGCGGCGACGGCGCGCCACCTGCCACGACGAGACTGGCAGCGACGCAGAAGAAAGGACGGGGTCGTATGTCTGAGACTGTTCTCATGGACGGAAACGAGGCGGTGGCCCGCGGGGCCATCGCTGCCGGCTGCAAGTGTTTCTTCGGCTACCCCATCACCCCCCAGAGCGATATCGGCGAGTTCCTCTCCAAGGAGCTGCCCCGGATCGGGGGGGTCTTCGTCCAGTCGGAGGCAGAGACCGCGAGCATCTACATGCTCTACGGCGGCGCCATGTCCGGGGAGAGGGTGATGACCTCCACCTCCGGGTGCGGCTTCGCCCTCATGGCGGAGGGCATGTCCTACATATCGGCGGCCGAGGTGCCCTGTGTCCTCATCGACGTCATGCGCATGGGGCCGGGCATCGGCACCGGGGGCCAGCAGGGGCAGACCGACTACCGCTTCGCCGTGTCCGGCGGCGGGCACGGCGGCCACCGCTGCATCGTCCTCGCCCCCCACTCTGCCCAGGAGTGCTTCGACCTGGTGCAGCTCGCCTTCTACCTGGCCGATACCTACAACGTGCTGGTCATAGTGCTCACCGACTTCATCATCGGGCGCATGGCCGAGCCCGTGGAGGCGAGGGCCATCGAGTTCGGCCCGGTACCGGTGAAGGAGTGGGCACTGGTGGGCAGCGCCAATAAGGAGGGGAGGACCGACCGCATATTCGGCGGCGCCTCGTACCCACCCCGCAGCGTGGGCATGAGCGTGCCCGCCTACCACGAGCACCAGAGAGACAAGTACAAGAAGATCGTGGAGACCGAGGTCAGGTACGATACCTACAGGGCCGACGACGCCGAGCTCCTGCTGGTGTCCTACGGCTCCTCGGCGCGGGCCTGCCGCGGGGCCATCGATATCGGGCGCGCCCAGGGCTTGAAGCTGGGCCTCTTCCGCCCGATCACGGTGTGGCCCTTCCCCAAGGGGCAGCTCCGGGAGGCCGCGGAGCGCGCGGGCAAGGTGCTCGTCGTCGAGGACAGCATCGGCGAGTTCGTCGACGACGTGGAGTTCGCCGTGATGGAGAGGGTGCCCATACACCTCCTCGGCGTGTGGGGCCGCCACCTGCCCGGGGGCTCAGGGATAATCCACCCGGAGAGGATACTGGAGGAGGTCAAGAAGGTACTATGAGCACCGAAGCGCTGGAGAAGGTCACCATCTGCGAGACGCCAAAGCTCAAGAGCTTTCTCCCTATAATGCACTGCACCGGCTGCCACTACGGCATGATCATCCGCATTATATGTGAGACCGTGGAGGAGCTGGACATAGGGGGCCGCACCATCCTCCTGGGGGGGGTGGGCTGTAGCTATGCCTGGCCCATGATGTTCAACCTCGACGGCGCCGCCTGCCCCCACGGGCGCGCCCCGGCCATGGCCACGGCCCTAAAGCGCATCCACCCCGAAAACATACTCATCACCTGCCAGGGCGACGGAGACCTGGGGGCCATCGGCCTGGGGTGCTTCATGAACGCACTGGTGCGGGGCGAGAAGCTCACCACCATCTTCTTGAACAACGCGGGCTACGGGATGACCGGCGGCCAGATGGCCCCCACCACGCTGCTGGGGCAGGTCACCACCACCACCCCGGAGGGGCGCGACCGGGAGGCGGCGGGCTACCCGCTGCACGTGGCCGAGCTCGCCGCTACCATGAAGGGGGTGGCCTACTCGGCACGGGTGACGGTGCACACCCCGGCCAACTACACGAAGGCCAAGAAGGCGGTCAAGCTCGCCCTCCAGAAGCAGATATACGGCATCGGGTACAGCTTCGTGGAGTTCCTCTCCGCCTGTCCCGCCGCGTGGCGGATGGACCCCAAGGAGTGCATCGCGTTCATAAACGATGAGATGGTCCCGGAGTATCCACTGGGCGAGTTCAAGAACGTGGAGCGCATCGATTGACCCCGCACGGGGCACGAGAAGGGGTGATGTGATGGCACAGAAAGTGGCACACACGACCGAGGTGATGGTGGCCGGGATGGGGGGCCAGGGCCTGCTCACCACAGGCAAGCTGCTGGCGGAGGCGGCGATGGCGCGATACAAGCACGTGCTCTACTTCCCCAACTACGGGCCCATGATGAGGGGGGGCGAGAGCGAGTGCACCATCACCCTCTCCGACGAGGTGATCGGCTCCCACGCCACGTACCACCCGCAGACAGCCATAGTGATGGGCCCCGAGGCCTTTACTCAGTTCCAGGGGCGCATAAAGCCGGGGGGGACACTGTTCGTCGATAGCTCGGTGATAGCGGCCGAGGTGGAGCGCAAGGACATCACGGCATACTACATACCGGCCACGGCGCTGGCCATGGAGATGGGGGGCAAGCAGGTGGCCAACCTGATACTCCTCGGTGCCTTCGCCGAGGCCACCGGCGCAGTGCCACTGGAGCTCATCGAGAACGCCATCGAGAGGAAGATGAAGGGCTCACGGGGAGAGGCGCTCCTGGAGCTCAACAAGAAGGCGCTGCGGGAAGGGGCCAGGCAGGTCGCCGGCGCGCGGGGCTAGAAATGACCAGGCAAAGGAGCATACCATGGCCTACACAGTAGTACAGACAACCCCGGCCCTGCTCAGCCCCCCCTTCTGGAGCGAGCTCGCCGAGAAGACGGGCGCCGACCTGGTGAAGGTGCACTGCCCCACGGAAGACGACCTTATCGCCAATGCCCAGGAGGCCGATGCCGTCATCGCCCTCTTCGAGCCCTACACCAGCAAGGTGATCGGGGGCCTGCCCCGGCTCAGGCACATCAGCCAGATCGGCATCGGCTACGACCAGATAGACGTCGACGCCGCCACCGAGAGGGGGGTCCTGGTCACCAACATCCCCGACTACTGCCTGGAGGAGGTATCAGACCACGCCATGACCCTGCTCCTGGCCTCCGCCCGCAAGGTCACCCGCCTAAACGCCATCTCCAAGGCAGGCAGGTGGGGGGAGGGCAGGATGATACTCTCCCCCATGTCCAAGATGCGGGGGGGCACGCTGGGGCTGGTGGGCTTCGGCCGCATACCACGCACCCTGCTCCCCAAGGCGCGCGGCTTCGGCCTGAACGTGATCGTCCACGACCCCTTCGTCCCGGAGGCCGTGGCCCGCGAGCACGGCGTGGAGCTGGTGAGCATGGAGCGACTGCTCGCGGAGTCAGACTACATCTCGGTGCACGCCGCCCTCACCAAGGAGAACCGCCACATGTTCGGGCTGGAGCAGTTCAAGCGGATGAAGCCCAGCGCCCACTTCATCAACACCGCCCGCGGCGGCCTCGTCGACGAGGGGGCGCTCTACACCGCCCTGACCGAGGGCTACATCGCCGGCGCCGCCATCGACGTCATGGAGAGCGAGCCCCCCGACCCACAGAGCCCCCTCCTGGGCCTGGACAACATCATCGTCACCCCCCACACCGCCCAGGCCTCCGACACCGCCACCGAGGAGCTCATGCGCCGCCCCATGGAGGAGGTGGTGCAGGTCATGGCGGGGCGCTGGCCGCGCGGCATCGTCAACCCGGAGGTCAGGGAGAGGTTCGTGCAGCGCTTCGGCCCCATGAGCGGCTAGGCGCAGAGCGGGCGGGGAGGCCGTGGCCTGAAACGGGACCGC
>JAXHUE010000008.1:42653-63576 GCA_034189655.1 Chloroflexota bacterium
GAGGGGGTCACCGGCCCCCGGAAGCTATGAGGGCCATGCCGCGGCGGAAGGCCTCCAGGTTTCGCGCGAGGAGCTCTCTCTTGTCCCAGTTCCCCATCCTGCGCTCGATCTCGGCCTCGACCAGCCCAGGCTCGAGGGCACCCGACCGGGCGACGAAGGCCCCCAGCAGCACCATGTTGGCCACGCGGGCATCGCCCATGCCCACGCCGATCTCGGTGGCGGGGACCGCCACCACGTCGATGTCCCCCCGCTCCACCTCCTCGGTCATGCCGGCGCTGTCGTAGATCAGTGTCCCGCCGGGGCGCACCCTGCCCTCGAAGGCCTTCACGTAGCCCGGCGCCATGAGGAGCACCACACCCGCCCTCGATACCAGGGGAGAGGCGATCTCCTCGTCGGAGAGGACGACGGTGCACTCGGAGGCCCCACCCCTCATCTGGAGCCCGTAGGAGGCGATCCAGGTGGCATGCTGGTACTGGGCCAGGCCCGCCTGCGCCACTATCTGGCCGATGGTGAGGACACCCTTGCCTCCGACCCCGGCCATGATGACGTCCGCCCTGGCCGCGACAACCTCGCCCGTCACCGCTCGATATGCTCCACGTTCTTGAACTCGCCCAGGGGGAACTCTGGGATCATCTTCTCCTCCATCCACGTGAGGGAATCCAGCGGCTGGAGGTGCCAGTCGGGGGGACACGGTGCCAGTATCTCGACGAAGCCGAACCCGATATCGTAGAGCTGCTTCTGCAGCGCCGTCTTCATGTACCTCCTGGTGCGCTGGAAGTTGGCCGGGGAGTTCAAGGCGCCGCGGGCGCAGTATGCCACCCCCACCATGCCGGCGAGGAGCTCGGGCAGGTGCAGCGGGTGGCCGTGTACCCTGGGCTCGCGCCCCTGGGGGGTGGTGGTGGTGACCTGGCCGACGATGGTGGTGGGGGCGAGCTGGCCACCGGTGGTGCCGTAGTTGGCATTGTTTATCATGAACACGGTTATCTTCTCGTTGCGGGCGACGGCGTTCAGCAGGTAGCCTAGGCCGATGGCGGCGCAGTCGCCATCCCCCTGCCGGGTGAACACGATGGGCGCCCCGAAGAGGGAGCGCTTCACCGCCGAGGCCACGGCGGCGGCGGTGCCGTGGGCCGCCTGCACGACGTCGAGCTGGGAGAGCCTCACCAGGCCGTTGCCACAGCCGATGCCCCAGACGCCGATGGACTTCTCCATGATGCCCAGCTCCTCAAGCACCTCGTATATCAGCTTGTCGAAGAGGCCGTGGCCGCAGCCGGGACAGAGGCCCAGTATGTCGGGGAGGAGGCCCTGTGGCCTGCCGTACACCCTCACCCTGGACTCGCTCATAGCAGCCTCTTCACTTCCTCAAGCACCCTCTCGGGCATGAGCATGCCCAGGCTGGTGTTCACGTGGCGGGCGAGCGCCCCCAGGAAGTGCACCGGGGCCTGGCCCTCCGCGCCCAGCCTCACGTCGTCCACCATCTGCCCCAGGTTGTCCTCCACCACCAGGAAGCGGGCGCCGCCACGCGCCCTGGCCCCGACCTCGCCGCAGGGGAAGGGCCACAGCGTCACCGGGCGCAAAAGCCCCACCTTCAGGCCCTCGGCGCGGGCCATGTTCACCGCCTCCTTGCAGGAGCGCGCCACGTAGCCGAAGGCCACCAGCAGCAGCTCGGCGTCGTCGGCGCGGTAGGCCTCGAACCTGGCCTCCTCGGCCATCGCCTGCCACTTGTTGCCCAGCCGCTCCAGCACCACGCCGTAGGGAGGGAAGTCGGCCGTGCCCTGGGCACACACCACCACGCTCCGCGCCCCCCCGTTCTGCGCCGAGCCCCGCACCGCCCAGTCCTTGGGCGGCAGCGGCCCGAACTCCAGTGTCCTCCTGTCCAGCGACTCCATGGTGCGCCCCAGCACGCCGTCGGAGAGCACGATAACCGGGTTGCGGTACCTGTCGGCGAGGTAGAAGGCGAGCTGCACCAGGTCGTGGCACTCCTGGACCGAGCTGGGGGCGAGGACGATGCTCTTGTAGCCGCCGTGGCCGCCACCGCGCGTGGCCGAGAGGTAGTCCATCTGGCTGTGGGTCACCGTGCCCTGGCCCGGCCCTCCCCGCTGCACGTCCACGATGACACAGGGCAGCTCGGCATTGGCCATGCAGGAGATGCCCTCCTGCATCAGGGACCAGCCTGGGCTCGCCGTGGAGGTCATGGCCCTCACGCCGGTGCTGGCCCCCCCGTAGAGCAGTGCGATGGAGGAGGACTCGGCCTCCGACTGCACGAAGCAGCCGCCCCTGGGGGGCAGCTCACGGGCGAAGAACTCTACGACCTCGTTCTGGGGCGTGATGGGGTAGCCGAAGTAGTGGAGACAGCCGGCAGCGAGCGCCCCCCACCCGATGGCCTCGTTGCCCCCGACCAGTACCTTGCCTTCCATAGCCTGCACCCCCCATCCACAGCTCCCGACCGAAGCAAGAGATACCGGGACTTTTGTGCCGCTATTCTAGCGGCGCACCCCGCCGAAGTCAATACCGGCGCCGCCTCTCTGGTGCCGGGGGCCACGACGCTGCCACCCCTCCCTTGATTCCGCCACGCCCCCGGGGTAAGATGGGTGCACTTCTGGGCCACGCGAGATGGCGGCCACCCGTGGCGGCCGGGCCGAGAAGGGGGGAGGGCACCAATGGTACGAGCGACCAAGCTGCCACAGGACGCGATGGAAGAGCTGGTAGCAGGGGGGAGGCTCAAGAGGGCAGACATCCTGCTCACCCACTCCAAGGGCAGCCTCCTCGGCTGGCTCATCAGGTTCGGCACCAAGAGCTACTGGAACCACGCCGCCATGGTCTTCGTGCTGAGAAGCCCGGAGCAGGGCTACGACACCACCTTCATCATCGAGTCGGGCGGCGGGGGCATCGACGTGCACAACATCAAGCGCTACTTCGAGAACCCCAGGGGGGTGGACGTCGCAGTGAAGCGGCTGGAGCGGGACTGGTTCCAGGACGACGACATAGGCGGGCTGGCCACCCGCAAGAGGGTGCGCGGGTTCGCCCTCCAGGAGATCGACGATAAGTACGACTACCGGACGCTGCTCGGCATCGCCAGGAACATCCTGCGCCAGGTCACCCTGGGCGTCATGTACCTGGGCCAGGCGGGCAAGCCCGTCGAGCAGAGGAGGCCGCACGTACCGCGCGCCGCCAGGCGGCTGAACGTGAACGCCTATATCTGCAGCGGCTTCGTGCAGTGGGCCTACTACGCGGCGGTGAGAAGGGTGCTCGAGGAGCAGGGCGACGGGGACATGGCCAGGCTGGCAGACTGCATCTTCAACCCCGACGTGGACGCCGACGCCAGCGAGGAGGTGCTGCTCTCCACCACGCCGGCAGACCTCGCCCGCAGCGAGAGGCTCTCCTGGAAGTACCTGGTCAAGGACGGCACGGTGTGGGAGGTGGCCAGCGCCCAGGAGGTGGACGCCATCTGCCGCGGCCAGCTCTCGTAGGTGGGCGGCATTGCCACGGCACCCTGCCTGCTGCTATAATCTGGGCGACGGGGCCGTGTCCCCCAGACCGACAGGCGGCGCATACCGTGTGGATGAGCTATACCATCGTGGATACCGACCTCGGCCAGGTGGGGCTCGTGGGCTCCTCGGCGGGGCTGCGCCGCGTGGTGCCCCCCCAGTCCTCCCCTGAGGTGGTGCAGCGCCTGATGAGGGAGGGCATGCCGGCGCTCACCGCCGACCCCTCACCGTTCGGCGACCTGCCCAACCGCCTGCGGAGGTACCTGCGGGGGGAGCCCGTCCCCTTCGAAGACCAGCTCGACCTCTCCGGCCGCACCCGCTTCAGCATCGCCGTCCTCCAGGCGGCACGCGCCATCCCCTACGGCCACACCTTGAGCTACAGCGATATCGCCCAGCGCGTGGGGAGCCCTGAGGCACTGCGCGCCGTGGGGCAGGTGCTGGCCCGGAACCCGCTCCCCATCGTCATACCCTGCCACCGGGTGATCGGCAAGGGGGGAAGGCCGCTGGGCACCGGGGAGGGCCTGAAGCTGCGGAGGCGTCTCCTCGATATTGAGGCGACTGCCTAGGACTCACCCCATGGCTACAGGCGGGCGCGCCTCCTCCTTATGGCCACGACCAGCAGCCAGGCCTCCACGGCTATTACCGCCAGGCCGCCGGCCAGGAGATAGAGGTTCAGGTAGTCGTCTCTCCATCCGGCGCGGATGGTCTTGGGCCCGTCCATGGTCACCGCCGCCGTCGTGGTGGCCGCGGTGACATCGCCGCTCCAGCCAGTGAAGACCTTGCGCACGATGGTGCCGATGGGGGAGCTGGCCGAGACGGCAGCGGTGGCGCCGGCCAGGTACCAGCCCTCACCGTCTGGGTCGCCGAACTCCGACTCCACGGCCAGGTAGTACTGGTGGGTGTAGAGGGCGGTGTACTGCCCCCCGCAGGAGATGGCGCGCGAGAGGTCGAGGTCGCCATCGCTCCAGCCGGCGAACACGTACCTCGTGCCCTCGCCCTGGTGCACCCAGGACACCACCTCCGAGGTGTGGGCCGAGCCCGGCTGCCACACGAACGAGACCGGCAGCTCCTGCGAGGAGTACATGGTGCCATCGACGGAGATGGAGACCGGCTGGCCGCCGGTATCGAAGGTGGTGAACATGAGCAGCTCCAGCTCACCGCCGTAGCCGTCGCGCACCTGCGGGTGCTGAGCGGGGCGAAAGTCCACCACCCTGGGCTCGATGTAGCCGAAGGCCTCCTCGGCGGAGACCTCCCAGTCGCCATTGGCGTCCACATCGGCATGGGAGCCCAGGGCCTGGAGCAGGAAGTTGCAGAACACGCTGTGCTCCAGTGTCCCGTCCTCCCAGGAGGGCTCTGACTCTGCGCTCGATGCCAGGCAGACGCGCCCGTCGCCCGCCACGTCGTCGACGATGCCGCCGGCATAGCAGGTGTCTATGACGACGCAGATGTTCTCCGAGTCCAGGGGTTCGAGCCACAGCGCCAGCTCGTCGTCCCTGATACCCCTGGCGGAGGAGTTGACCGCGGCATCCCAGGGGCACAGGTACTCGTCCCGCCCGTCCTCCTCATCGATGGGGGAGGTGTCGCACGAGTGGTCGCCGTGCCCGGAGAAGAAGAACAGCACCACGTCGTCCGCGTCCTCCCTGGGGCCCAGCCACTCACGGAGGGCGGCCTCGATGCCAGCCTTTGTCGCCTCCTCGTCGATGAGTAGCTTCACGTGCTCCTCGCCCCACGCCGCGGCCAGCCGCTGGCGCAGCTCCCGGGCGCCGTGAGCGGTCCACTGCAGGTCGCCTATCACCTGGTAGTCGGAGATGCCCACCAGCACCGCCCAGTACTCCACCTGGGGCCCCTCCTGGGCCTGGGCCGCCTGCGGGGGCGCCGCCGCCACGAGCGAGAGGGAGAGAAGGACGGCGACGAGGGCGGCCTTCGCTATCTGGTCCATGGCATCATGCTCACTTATCCTCCGCGGCGGGGCAAGAAAGGCACGCCCCTTAAGGCGTCACCGCTGCCCCCCAGTCTCTACTCTACCACCACGCAGTCCGCGCCCACCAGCCGGGCCAGCCTCTCGACGAGCTCGGGGCAGCAGCCGGTGGTGGCCACCGACGGCTCCAGGCTCACCACCTCTTCACCGCGGTGCACCTCGATACGCACCCGGTCATCGCCCCGGTAGTCCTTCAAGGCATCGAGCACCTGGTGCAGCCGCTCCACGTCGCCCCCCTCGTCTGCGGTCTCGGCGATGCTCACGGTTATGTGGCGCTTGGGGGGTGCAGGCCCGGCCTCCTCTTCCTCTCCAGCCTCCTCCGCGCCGTCTGGCTCGTAGCGGCGCGCCCGCTCGCAGCTGAGCTGCACCCGGTCCCCGCGGGCCCGCACCTTGCCCTCGACCAGGACGATGGTGCCCTCGGCCCACAGCCCCCTGGTGCGCTCGAAGCAATCCGGCCAGACACTCACCTCCACGCTCCCGTCCATGTCATCTATGGTGGCGGCGACGAAGGGGCGCCCGTCCCTGGTGAAGAGCTGCCGCACCGAGGAGACTATGCCCGCGGTCACCACGTCGCGCCCATTCATCTCCTCGTCTATCTGGCCGCAGAGCACGGTGACGACGGAGTGGAGCCTCTTTGCGGCGCGGCTGAAGGGGTGCTCGGAGAGGTACACCCCGGTGAGCTCCCGCTCCCAGGCCAGCCTCTCGTCCAGGGGGACATCTGCGCCCTCCAGCGCAAGCTCGGGCAGGGGCAGGGGCACGGTCTCCCCCCACAGGTCGAACATGGTGGCCTGCCCCGTCTCCTTGAGCCGCTGCTCCGCCTGCGCCAGCGAGATGATGCGGTCGATGCCGGCGAGGAGGGCGCCACGGCTGCCCAGGCAGTCTAAGGCCCCCACCTTGATCAGGCCCTCCAGGGCCCGCTTGTTTACCGCCTTCAAGTCGGCGCGGCGGCAGAGGTCCTCCAGGGAGCGGAACTCATCACCCTCGCGTCGCGCCTCGATGATGGGCCTGACCGCCCCGGCACCCACGTTCTTGATGGCCCCCAGCCCGAAGCGGATGCCCTCTCTGCCACCCTCCACCCTCTCGATGGTGAAGGTGACGTCGCTCCTGTTGACATCGGGGGGGAGCACCGGTATCTCCAGGCGGCGGCACTCGGCGACGGCGACGGCCACCCTCTCCGGCTGGCCCATGTGCATGGCGAGCACCGCGGTCATGTACTCCACGGGATAATTCGCCTTCAAGTAGGCGGTCTGGTAGGCGATCATGGCATAGCTCACGCTGTGTGCCTTGTTGAAGGCATAGCCGGCAAAGGGCTCGATAAGGTCGAAGATGTCCTTGGCCACCTGGGGGGCAAACCCCAGCCTGGCGGCCCCGTCCATGAAGCCCTGGCGCTCCCGCCGCATGACCTCCGGTATCTTCTTGCCCATGGCCTTGCGGAAGACATCGGCCTGCCCCAGGCTGTAGCCGGCGAAGGCCTGGACTATGTGCAGCACCTGGTCCTGGTAGACGATCACGCCGTAGGTCTCCCCCAGTATCTGGGAGAGGGTGGGGTGGGGGAAGTGGATGGGCTCTAGGCCGTACTTGGCCTTGATGAAGGTGGGGATGTGCTGCATGGGGCCGGGACGGTACAGCGCTATCATGGCGGCGATATCGCTGAACGAGGAGGGCTTGAGCTCCTTGATGAAGCGACGCATCCCCGACCCCTCGAGCTGGAACACGCCGGTGGTCTCCCCCTGGGAGAGGAGGGCGTATGTCTTTTCGTCGTCCAAGGGGATGTGGTTCAGGTCCAGCCTCTCCCCCGTGCTCTCGGCGATTATCTCCAGGGTGCGGCCGATGATGGTCAGGTTCACCAGGCCCAGGAAGTCCATCTTGAGCAGGCCTATCTGGGCGATGGCCTCCATGGAGAACTGGGTCATGGCTACCCCGCCCTCGTCGCCGCGCACCGGCCGCTGCAGCGGCACGTAGCTGGTGAGGGGCTCCCTGGATATCACCACCCCCGCGGCATGGGTCGAGGCGTGGCGGGCGATGCCCTCGATGCGCCTGCCGCTGTCTATGAGCTGGCGGACGGCCTCGTCCTCCTGGTAGAGGTTGCCCAGGTCGCGGTTCTCGTCCAGGGCCCGCTCCAGGGTCATGTTGGCCCCCGGGGGGACCAGGCGGGCCACGCGGTCGACGTCCCCGTAGGGCATGCCCAGGGCGCGCCCCACGTCGCGAATGGCGGCCCTGGCCCCGAAGGTGCCAAACGTGATTATCTGGGCCACGCGGTCTGGCCCGTACTTCTGCGCGGCGTAGGAGATCACCTCGTCGCGGCGGTCGTCCTGGAAGTCGAGGTCGATGTCGGGCATCTCCTTGCGCTCCACGTTCAAGAAGCGCTCGAAGACCAGCCCGCTCTCCAGCGGGTCGATGTCGGTGATCCCCAGCGAGTAGAGGATGAGGCTGGCAGCGGCGCTCCCCCTGACCCCGTAGAGGATGTTGCGCCCCCTGGCGAACGATATCAGGTCCCAGACCACCAGGAAGTAGTTGGCGAAGCTGGTGCGGCGCACCACCTCCAGCTCGTAGTGCAGCCGCTCCATGACATGCGGCGAGGGGTCGGGGAAGCGGCGCCTGAGCCCCTCGTGGCACAGCCCCTCCAGGTAGGCGTCGGCGCTCACGCCGGGAGGGGTCTCCACCTCAGGGAGGAGGAGACGCCCAAACTCAAGCTCAAGCTGGCACATCTCGGCGATGCGCTCCGTGTTTCGCAGCGCCTGGGGCAGGTCGGAGAAGAGCTCGGCCATCTCCGCCGGGCTTCTCAAGTAGAACGAGTCCCCCGCCATCCTCATGCGCTTCTCATCGTAGATGGTGGAGCCGGTCTGTACGCACAGCAGGAGCTCGTGGGTGTAGGCGTCCTCGCGCAGCACGTAGTGCACGTCGTTGGTGGCGACCAGGGGGATGTCCAGCTCGCGGCCCATCTCAACGAGCCCGGCATTTACCTGGTCCAGCTCTGGTATGGGGTGGCGCTGCAGCTCCAGGAAGAAGTCGCCGAAGTGCTCCCGGTACCACAGGGCGGCCCGGCGCGCCTCGTCGCTGCGGCCCTCGCGCACCAGGCGCGGTATCTCTCCCTGGAGACACGCCGAGAGGGCGATGAGCCCCTCGCAGTGCTCGGCGAGGAGCTCGCGGTCCACCCGCGGGCGGTAGTAGAAGCCCTCCATCTGGGCCCGCGTGGCGAGCTGGATGAGGTTCTGGTAGCCCACGGCATCCCTGGCCAGCAGGACGAGGTGGTAGGGGTTCTTGTCGGCGGCCTCCCTGGACTGCCGCCCGTTCGGTGCCACGTAGAACTCGCAGCCCAGGATGGGCCGTATCCCGGCCTCCTTCGCCGCCCGGTAGAAATCGATGATGCCGTACATGGTGCCGTGGTCGGTGATGGCCAGGCTGTCCATGCCCAGCTCCCCGGCCCGGGCGATGAGCTGCGGTATGCGGCACATGCCGTCGAGGAGCGAGTATTCGGTGTGGCAGTGCAGGTGAGTGAACACGGCAAAAAGGCCCTCTCGATATTCGACTATTATAACACAGGCCCGACCCCTGTCCCTAGGGAGCGGAATGGCAATACGCGAGAAATACGGCGCTACAGGGAGGATGGACGAGTTTTTTTATGTAAACGCTTATGTCTAATCGACATAAACCACCGCGCGCTCACTTTACGTAACGTCGTTGCCATTATGCAAAGTTGCAACGGCGCCGTAAAAAGTATAGTTTAATTTGATACCTAACTTTATATTGTCAAGGTGACAAGGGCAAACCCCGAGAAATCGGGGGACGCAAAGCCACAGGTCTAAAGCCCGCCCGCGGGCCATGACGGCTGGGTTGCCGCCTAAGCTGGATTGCCGGCTGAAAGCCTCCAGGCAACCTTGCCTGGGGGCTTTTTGTTTATCGAGGCCACCTGGGGGTGCCATGCCTAGAGAGAAGATACTGGCGATAGAGAGGGACTCCGTCATCGCGAGCGTGCAGCCGGCGGTGTGGGAACGCTACGAGGTGGCGGCGGCCCCCTCCGAGGAGGACGCAATGGAGCTCACCAAGAGGGAGCGCTTCGACCTTCTCATTGCCGATACCAGCGACTTCGGCGGCTTGAGGGCAGTGGAGACGGCGAGGAGGAGAGACCCCGCCATCGCCGTGGTGCTCATCGGCGAGCGCCACAGCGTCGACGCCGCCTTCCAGGTGCTGCCGCCAGGGCCGCAGTCACCCCTCATAGAGCCCTTCACCTCCATCGAGATGGGGAGGGCCATCGAGGACGCACTGGAGCGGAGGAGGCTGGTCAGGGACAACAAGAGGCTCAAGGCGCTCATCCCCCTGTTCGAGATCAGCAAGACCATGATGAGCGAGGTGGACCTGAGCCGGCTCTTCGACGTCATCCTCAACATCGTGTGGAAGGAGACCGAGGCCGACGGCGTCTCCCTGATGCTCTTGGACAACGGGCGCAAGGAGCTCGCGGTCAAGGCAGCCATCGGCCCACTGGAGAGGAGGGAGAACGGCAGGGAGAGGGTGGGGGAGGGGCTCGCAGGCTGGGTGGCCCAGGCCAAGCGGCCGCTCCTGCTCACCGAGGGCGATGAGATTGAGCCCCACCTCCAGGTGGCCATGGACAAGCTGAAGGCCTTCTCTGTCCTGTGCCTGCCCCTGGTGGCCAAGGACAGCGTGATCGGGGTCTTACGGAGCTCGAAGGCCAGGGGGCTGCCCTTCAACGTGAGCGACCTGGAGTTCACCCAGATACTCTGCGGGCAGGCGGCCATCGCCATCGAGAACGCCAGCCTCTTCAGCGGGGTCAGGACGGAGCAGGCCCGCGTCGAGAGGCTGCTCAAGCAGATATCCCAGGCCCGGGAGCAGGAGCGGCAGCGCATCTCCATGGAGATACACGACGGTGCCGCCCAGTGGATGGTGGCCGCCTACTACCGGCTGCAGGCCCTCGATAAGCTCCTCGCCCGCGGCAGCCGGTACCAGGAGGACAACGACGTGCGCGAGATCGGGAACTACATCGACCAGAGCATCAAGGAGCTGCGCCGTCTCATCGTCGACCTCCACCCGCCGGCCTTAGCCGAGCTGGGCCTCCTCGGGGCCATACGCCAGCACCTGCAGAACCTCGAGCAGCACACCGGTATCAAGTACCGCCTGTACGTAGGGGGCAGGCCAGTCGCCCTGCCCTCCACGCTGGAGATAGCCATCTACCGCGTGGCCCAGGAGTCCCTCACCAACGTGCGCAAGCACGCACACGCCACGAGGGTCAAGGCCACCGTCCACTTCGGCAAGGGCCGTGTCAGGATGGAGATCAGGGACAACGGCAGGGGGTTCGACCTCTGCCAGGCGCTCGCCGACGCCCGGTCGGCGGGCAAGATGGGGCTCTCCGGAATGAGGGACCGTGTGGAGACACTCAACGGCACCCTGGACATCGAGTCCTCGGCAGGCCGGGGCACCACCATCACCGTGGAGCTCCCCATCCCCACCGCGGTGCCCGATGAGCCCTGCGCTGTGTGCCAGGGGCAGTGAAGCACAGACACTTACATTACCGCTGATGCCACTAACTGAAAAGGGGGGGACATGAGCATCAAAGTACTGCTGGCGGACGACCACCCCGTGGTGCGCCAGGGCCTGAGACGGATGCTGGAGCTAGAGAGCGACATGGAGGTCGTGGGCGAGGCGGCAACGGGGGAGGAGGTCCTGGACCAGCTGGAGACCACCAGGCCGGGCACCGTCCTGGTGGACGTGAAGATGCCCGGGATGGGCGGCATCGAGGCCATCCGCCGCATCAAGGAGCGCAACCAGGAGATAAACGTCATCGTACTGACGCTCTACGGCGACCAGTACCTGACCCAGGCCATCGAGGCCGGTGCCGTTGGCTACCTGGTGAAGGACGCCGCCGGGGACGAGCTCATCAGGGCGATCAGGGCGGTGCACAAGGGGCAATCGTCGCTGCACCCATCGCTGAGCAGGGAGCTCTTCAACGAGTTCGCGTCTCTGGCCAGGAACAATCACAAGGGCTCCCTCACGCAGAGGGAGCTGGAGATGATCCGGCTGATAGCCTCGGGGGCGACCAACAGGGAGATCGCCGGCCAGTTCTACTTGAGCGAGACCACGGTGAAGCGCGAGGTGAGCCGCATCTTCGATAAGCTGAGGGTCAAGGACCGCGCCGAGGCGGTGTCCGAGGCCTACAAGAGGGGACTGCTCTGACCCCCAGCCAGGAAGGGGCCTGGGCCTTCCGGGTCAATAAATGTGGCCGCCACGGGGCGACCAACCCGGGCCCTTTGGAGGTAGCAACGGCAATGCCCCTCACCTACAATGATTGCCGAGACCTTTTTCCAGGACGTGTGCATAGGCGACCCCTGGAAAAAGGTGAGGTGTGGGGTTGGGCTGGCGAGAGGGCACTGGGAGTGACTTACTTAACATCAAGATGGCGCGGTAGCGACCATCGCCTCCTTAAAGCAAAGCCCTCTCCGGGAAGAGTCCCGCTGCAAGGTCAGGGCGCACCCCCCGGGCTCCGCTAAAGCACCATGTACCAGGTGCGCCCTGACCGGCAACGGGACGGTAAGCCCAAACAGAGCGAAAGAGAAAGGAGCTCCACAGACGGCTGGTGGCGGCCCCGGGATGTGGCCCTCCTCCGCGCCCCAGCCAAAGGGCTATGCCTTTAGGAGAGATATGCCATCTCCACACAGAGAAGCGGAAACCCTGTCGCAGCAAGTGCTGGCCTTCGTTCGTGAGCACCCAGGGGTGAAGCTCATCGCTATAGAGGAGGCCCTCGGCGTCTCCAGGATCGAGGTGGGGAGGACCATAAGGGAGCTCATGGACCAGGGCTACATCCGCAGGGACGAAGACACCAGAGAGTACTTCCCGCTGTAACCAGCGGCCAGAAGGAGTGTCGCGCACGGTGTGCGTGGCACCACAGGGCGGCATCCGCCCCAGGCATACCACATGGATCGAGGAGAGGGGAGTATGGGAATACAGGTTCAGGAAGACACTACCATCCAGGGCCTGCTCGCCCTGGCCATCGGCCTATCGGAGCTCATCAAGGACGCACTCAGGTTCCAGTCCCTCCAGCAGCTCAAGGCCAAGGGCCTAAACGACAGGGACATCGGGAGGTGGACCGATACGCTGATGGAGCTGGACGCCGCCCTAGACCGCCTGCGCGCGGACGAGAGCAATGCAGTGCTCACACTGGCCCCGCCCAGGTCTCAGTTCGACAAGATGATAGACACACTGGTATTCATAGCCATTCATCCCGATTACGCATCCCGCAAAGAGTTCGCCGGCGTGAGGCCCATCAGGGCAAGAAGCTCCAACCCGGTGCCGTGAAGGGGTCACACGATATGGTGAGAGGGGACTGTATAGATATAAAGGAGATAGACGAGGTGGCCCACCTGGTCGATGCGCAGAGCGCGAGGCTGCTGTGGTACGTGTGGGGCCAGAGACACGCCAGCCTCGACGAGCTGAGGCGGCTCCTGGGCAACGCCTCCCACGCAGAGGTGCTGTCCAAGATCATCAACGTGATAAACCCCAAGGCCCGGCACATCATGGAGAGGCCGATACTGGTCTACGAGAGGTCGGCGGTGGACTACTACACCGGTGACCATGTCTTCTATAGCTGGTGGCTGAACGAAGAGGCCACCGGAGTATACCGTCCCCACGCTGGAAATGGGAGCGCCCAGGCCAGGCTATGGCCTGGGCCGTAACCACCGTAAAGGCTTGCCACCGGGGTCTCTTTTTCGACCCTGGCGACCATCGGTCATTGAGGAGCAGGCAGTGGAGGAGCACGAGGCAGCACCCCGGTGGCAGGCCTCCTCACACTAGATACCCCTACCACCCCCTGTAGAGGTACAGCGCGACCAGGGCCCGTGATATAATATCCCCGTGGACTACGCGGCGGCACTGCGCTACACCTTGAGCCTCACCGACTTCGAGAGGGCACCGGCCTCCCTCTACGCCGCCGCCAACTTCGACTTGAGGCGCATGGAGGGGCTCCTGGAGCGGGTGGGCGCACCCCACCTGGGAACGACCTCGGTGCACGTGGCCGGGACCAAGGGCAAGGGGAGCACCGCAGCCATGATAGCCACTTGCCTCTCCGACGCCGGCCACCGGACGGGCCTCTACACCTCCCCCCACCTCCACACCTTTCGCGAGCGCATACGCACCGACGGCGAGCCCATCTCGGAGGCCGAGTTCGCCGCCCTGGCGACCAGGCTCAAGCCGGAGGTAGCGGCGGTCGGCCGCGACCTCCGCTACGGCGAGATCACCACCTTCGAGCTCCTGACGGCCATGGCCTTCATGCACTTCCGGGCCAAGGGGGTCACCGTCCAGGTGCTGGAGGTGGGACTGGGGGGACGCCTCGACGCCACCAACGTGGTAGCGGCCCAGGTCGCCGTCATCACACCGATAAGCCTCGACCACGTGGACGTCCTGGGCCACTCCCTGGCCCAGATCGCGGCAGAGAAGGCGGGCATCATCAAGCCGGGGAGCACGGTGATATGCGCGCCGCAGCCGGAGGAGGCGGCACAGGTCATCGAGGGGGCGTGCCTCCAGAGGGGGGCCAGGCTGGTGCCGCTGGGCCGGGCGGTGACCTGGGAGGGGCACGGCGGCGATACCAGGGGGCAGCACCTCACCGTGAGCGGCCTGCGGGGCAGCTACCACCTCTCCATCTCGCTCCTGGGCCGGCACCAGGTGGAGAACGCAGCCACCGCCGTCGCCGCCCTGGAGGCCCTCGCCGACATGGGCATCGCCATCCCCGGGGCGAGCATCGCCCGCGGCATGGCCGCGGCCCTCTGGCCGGGCCGGCTGGAGGTGCTGGGCGAGAGGCCCCTCGTCGTAGTCGACGGTGCCCACAACGCCGAGGCGGCGCGGCGACTCAAAGAGGCGCTACACGAGTACCTTGACTTCGAGCGCCTTATACTTATAATAGGGACATCGCAGGACAAGGACGTGGCGGGGATCGTCGCCGAGCTGGCCCCCGCCTGCCAGGTGGCCATCGCCACCCGCTCCCGGCACCCGCGGGCGCTGGCCCCCGATGCCATCGCGGGCGAGCTTGTGAAGCAGGGGGTGCGGGCGGAGGTGGCCCCCACCGTGGCCGACGCCATGCGGCGGGCACTGGAGCTCGCCGCGCCCGGGGACGTGGTGTGTGCCAGCGGGTCGCTCTTCGTCGCCGCGGAGGCACGGGAGCACTGGCTGGGGATCGCCCCGGAGCTCTACTCGTGAGACCTCTCTACACTGAACTATAGGCGTATATGCGGTTGACCTCTCCAGGCCCCGCAACGTATAATCCTTACCGAGGACGACCTGGGTAGAGGGAAGTGCCAGATGGCAGAGCAGCTGGGCTACCGGGTGGTGGGTACCGTAAGGGACACAAAGGGGACCTGTAGCGCCGGCCACAGAGTGGGGGATGCCATCGAGCTCAGCGGCTACAGCTTAAGGGGGGCCTGCGCGGGTTCTTCTACCACGACCTCTTCCCCTACATCGTCATGCTCCAGCTCGGGGGCTCCTTCCCCGCGGAGTGGGGCGACCAGGACATAGTCACCATGGAGTGCATGGACAAGTCGAGCGCGGTCACGATAGAGCTTAAGAGGGTGCGCCAGTAGTGGAAAAGGCCGATGCGGCCCTTCCATAAACGAAGAAGGAGGATGTCACGGTGCAAGAGCGCAAACTGAGCATGAGCTTTGGGACTGCATTCATCGTCGGTGCTGGGTTCGCACTGGGTGCAACCATCATCTCGGCCGTCATCTGGATCGTGATAGTGCTCATCATGGGTGCCATCGGCTTCGCCCTGATGCCTTTCGCATACTAGGAGACGACCACCCAGGATATCTCCTCGCGCACACGGCGGCGCGCCCGGCCCCAGGGGCGGCTACTCGCCCACCCTTCAGGGGAGGTATGCGTGTGGCCTCAAGGCTGCTGTGTGGCCGGGGCCGGGAGCTGCGAGGCGAGGGCCTCCTTGGGCAGCATGTCGGCCATGATCTCCTGGAGGGCCATGGTGTGGCTGCATAGTCCCCACCTGGAGAAGAAGCTGCAGGAGCACCGCCACTGCCCATCGGCGTAGCCCGTCTCATAGGTGTCGTTGTCCCCGCGGAAGGTCACCGTGAACTGGGAGAGGGTGATCCGGTCCCGCTCCTGGGCATAGCGCTTCGCCTTCTCTATCTTGCCGATGAGGCTGGAATGCATCGTCCCCCCTTGACCTATTACTTACTTTCAAGAAAAAAAACGTCGGCTATCCCCCCCGACGCTTTAAAAAAGGCCTGCCTTGACAACCCTCGTGGGCATCCTGAGCCCATTTTATGCCTCGCCCCAGGGGAAGTCAATATCTCTGGGGCCGATTGTGGGGCGCCGTTCGGGCCCTCTCCCCGCCTGCGGGGCGATGCCGCCGGCGCACCGGCCTAGAGGTGAGGGACGCTGCCGGAGCGGTATCGCTCGGCGAGCTCCTTGTAGATAGCGCCGGCCACACGGCTGCCCTGGAGCTCTTCTTCGCCCAGCCCCTTCATCACCCTGGCCGGCGTCCCGTAGATCATGCTCCTGGGTGGATAGTGGGCATTGTAGGGGACGAAGCTGTGCGCCCCCACGATGCAGCCCTCCGGGATGACGGCACCGGTCATCACGGTGCAGTTCATGCCTATCATGGTGTCGCTTCCGATGGTGGCCCCCCTCACCACCGAGCCGTGGCCGATGGTGACCCAGTCGCCGATCTCGATGCCCACCCCCATGTCGGAGTGGAGCACACAGCAGTCCTGGACGTTGGTGTGCTCGCCGATGGCGATGGGCCCCTCGTCACCCCTGAGCACGGCGTTGAACCACACGCTGGAGCCCCTGCCGATGCTCACCTCGCCGTAGACCCTGGCCCCCTCGGCGATGAAGGCCTGGGGGTCTACGTTCACACTGTGCGCCATGGCGTCCTCCCCTCAAGGGCTACTGGCCCATTATCTGAAGCACTATCTCACGGGAGCGGGGGCGGTTGTCGAAGTCGACGAGCACTATCTGCTGCCACTGGCCCAGGGCAAGCGCCCCGCCGCTGAAGGGCACCACCAGCGAGGGGCCCAGGAGCGAGGCGCGCACGTGGGCGTGGCCGTTGCCGTCGCCCCAGCGCTGGTCGTGGTGGTAGGCGATGGCCCGCGGGGCCACTCGCTCCCACAGGGCGTGAAGGTCGGCCACCAGGCCGGGCTCGTACTCTACGGTGGTGACCGCCGCCGTGGAGCCGGGGACGAATACGGTCACCGTGCCCGATTCCACCCCAGACTGCTCCACCTCGCGCGCCACCTGGGCGGTGATATCGATGACCTCGCCCTCACCCTGGGTGCGCAGGCCCACCTTCGTGGTCACTACCATGTCCTTCCCCCCCTTTTTAAGGTCTCCCCGTGGGCCACCCCCCTCGATGCACACAGGCCACACACGCGGAGGCCGCCGTCAGCGGCCGTCCCACACGATGTCCTCGAGCTCGAACACCGGCCCGTCCTGGCACACCTTCCTCGGCCCCTGCCTGGTCTCGATGGTGCAGCCGTAGCACAGGCCCAGGCCGCAGCCCATCCTGGCCTCCATGGAGACCTGCACCGACCTCTCGCCGCCGAGGACGGCGGCCATCGACTGGTACATGGAGAGCGGGCCGCAGGCAAAGACCTGGTCGGCAGCCACGGCGGGGACGAGCTGGGGCACGGCACACCGGGTGCCTGCCGAGCCGTCCTCGGTGGCCACCTCCAGCGCAACGACGGGGGGGAGCATCTGGGCGGGATAGAGCTGGGCCGCGGTGGCCGCCCCCTGGAGCATGGTGACCCCCAGGCCGCGGCGCACACCCTCCTCGGCGAGGGCGACCAGCGGGGCGATGCCCAGGCCCCCCGCGACCAGCAGCATGCGGTGCGTGCCGGGGGCGATCTCGAAGCCGTTGCCCAGCGGCCCCAGGATATCGAGGCGGTCACCCTCCCCGCGCTGCGCCAGCAGGGCAGTGCCGCGGCCGACGACGGCGAAGAGGAGGGCTATGCGCCTGGGGCGGTCGAGCGGGGCCAGGCGATGGATGCTCAATGGGCGCCGCAGCAGGGGGTCTGGGCCCTCCCCGACGCGCACCATGACGAACTGCCCGGGCCGTGCGCCCGCGGCGACGTCCGGTGCCTCGGCCCACAGGAGGTGGACGCCGGGCATGACCTCGGTATTGGAGAGGACGGTGGCAAGGGTCGGCCTCATCTCGCTCCTAGCGCCCCTATCTACGGGCCATCGAGGTATGATTTGAGCGGCTGCACAGAGAAGGTCTGGTCCCCATTGAGCAGGGCCTCCACCGCGGCCCGCACCGTGTCCATGGAGGTGAAGCAGGGGATGCGCTTCTCGGCGGCGGCGCGGCGTATCTCGAAGCCATCGCTAAGCGGGCCGCGCTCGCCGGTGATGGTATTGACCACACCGCTCACGGTGCCGTCGCGGATGATGTCGACGACGTTGGGGTGGCCCTCGCCGAGCTTCCTGCTTATCATGGTCACCGGCATGCTATCGGCCCTTATCATGGCCGCCGTCCCCTCGGTGGCATAGAGCCGATACCCCAGGGAGGAGAGCCCCCTCACGATGGGCAGGGCCTCGGCCTTGTCCTTGTCGGCGATGCTCAGCAGGATGGAGCCGGCAGCGGGGAGCATGAGGTCGGCGGCGAGCAGCGCCTTGGCCAGCGCCGCGCTGAAGGTATAGTCCACGCCCATCACCTCGCCCGTGGACTTCATCTCAGGGCCGAGGTAGGTATCGACCCCGCTCAGCTTGGACATGGAGAACACCGGCGCCTTTATGGCGACCAGGCGCTGCGTGGGCCACAGGCCGCCCTGGTACCCCTGCGCGGCCAGGCCCTGTCCCAGCATCACCCTGGTGGCCACCCTGACCATGGGCACGCCGGTCACCTTGGAGATGAAGGGGACCGTCCGCGAGGCGCGGGGATTGACCTCCAGGACGTAGACCGAGGAGCTGCCATCGGGGTTGGCCATGATATCGTACTGGATGTTCATAAGCCCCCTGACCCCAAGGGCCAGGCCGATGCGGGTGGAGTAGTCGCAGATGGTCTCCACCTCCCGCTCGGTGAGCTTCAGGCCGGGATAGACCGCCATGGAGTCGCCGCTGTGCACCCCCGCCCTCTCGATGTGCTCCATGATGCCGGGGATGAGCACCCGCTCCCCGTCGCAGATGGCGTCCACCTCCACCTCCTTCCCCTCCAGGTACTTGTCGATGAGGACGGGGTGCCGCGAGTCGAGGGCGATGGCCAGGCTCATGTAGTGGATGAGCTCGGTGGCATTGTGCACGATCTCCATGGCGCGGCCCCCCAGCACATAGCTGGGGCGCACCAGCACCGGGTAGCCGATGCGCTGGGCCACGTTGAGCGCACCCTCCACCGTGGTGGCAGCGCCGCCCGGCGGCTGGGGGATGCCCAGCCTGTTGAGCAGGTCTTCGAACTGGCGCCGGTCCTCGGCCTGGTCGATGGTCTCCACGCTGGAGCCGATGATGGGCATGCCGCTGCGGTAGAGGGGCTCGGCGAGGTTGATGGCGGTCTGCCCACCGAACTGCACGATGGAGGCGGGTATGCCGTCCGCGGGGCCGTCCCCGTTCTCCAGCCCCTCGTTCTCCAGGACGTTGCGCACGCTCTCCTCGTCGAGGGACTCGAAGTAGAGACGGGCCGAGGTATCGAAGTCGGTGGAGACGGTCTCCGGGTTGGAGTTCACCATGATGCTGCGGTAGCCCGCCTCCTGCAGGGCCCACGACGAGTGGACGCTGCAGTAGTCGAACTCTATGCCCTGGCCGATGCGGATGGGGCCGCTGCCGATGACCACTGCCTTGTCGCCCGCCATGGGCTCGGCCTCGTTCTCCTCCTCGTAGGTGCTGTAGAAGTAGGGGGTCTCGGCGGCGAACTCGGCGGCGCAGGTGTCCACCATCTTGTAGACGGGGTGGATGTGCCAGTCGTGGCGCAGCTCCCTCACCTGCTCCGGGAGCCTGTCGGCCAGGGTGGCGATCTGCTCGTCGGAGAAGCCCAGGCGCTTGGCCTCCCCCATAAGCCCCGGGGTGAGCGTCTCGGAGAGCAGGCGGCGCTCCATGGCGACGATGTTGTCCAGCTTGTGGAGGAACCACGGGTCGATGGCGGTGCGGCGCGAGAGCTCCACGGGGGTGGCCCCCCTCCTCATCTCTGCCATGATGCCCCACAGGCGGAGGTCGTTGGGCTCCAGCGGGAAGCCGCGCGTCTGCCACGACGGCTCCTCCCAGAGGAGGGACTTGGCCCCGGTCTCGAGCGAGCGCACCGCCTTCTGTATCGCCGCCTCGAAGGTGCGGTCGATGGCCATCACCTCGCCGGTGGCCTTCATCTGGGTGCCTATCTTGCGGTCGCCTGAGTGGAACTTATCGAAGGGCCAGCGCGGTATCTTGGCCACGATGTAGTCTATGCTGGGCTCGAAGGCGGCCATGGTCTTCCCGGTCACCTGGTTGGGTATCTCGTCTAAGCGGCGGCCCACGGCGATCTTGGCGGCGACGCGGGCGATGGGGTAGCCGGTGGCCTTGGAGGCCAGCGCCGAGCTGCGGCTCACCCTGGGGTTCACCTCGATGACGTAGTAGGGGGGGCGGCCGTTCTGGACGTCCTGGTACATCTTGTCTCCGCCGGGGCACCACGCCTCGGCGACGATGGGGTGGGGGGCCAGGGCGAACTGGATGTTGCACCCGCCCTCCACGCCGAGCGCCCGGATTATCTTTAAGCTCGCCGAGCGCAGCATCTGGTACTCCTTGTCGGTCAGGGTCTGGCAGGGGGCGACCACGATGCTATCGCCGGTGTGCACCCCCATGGCGTCCACGTTCTCCATGCTGCACACGGTGATGCAGTTATCGGCGGCATCGCGCATCACCTCGTACTCGATCTCCTTCCAGCCGATGACGCTCTGCTCCACCAGTATCTGGTGCACCGGGCTCACTGCGAGGCCGATGGCGGCGATGAACTCGAACTCCTCCATGGTGCTGGCGTGGCCGCCGCCGCTGCCGCCGAGGGTGTACGCCGGGCGAATGACCACCGGCAGCCCGATGGCCGCCGCCGCCTGGCGTGCCTCGTCCATGGTGGTGGCGATGAAGCTCTGCGGCACCGGCTCTCCGATATCCATGAGCATCTTCTTGAACAGCTCGCGGTCCTCTGCCTTGCGGATGGTATCGATGGGGGTGCCCAGGGCGCGCATGTTGAACCTATCGAGGAGGCCGGCGTTGGCCAAATCGACGGCGAGGTTCAAGCCCGTCTGGCCGCCCAGGGTGGGGAGCAGGCCGTCGGGGCGCTCCCGCTCCAGGATACGCCCGATGACCTCCACGGTGAGCGGCTCGATGTAGACGACGTCGGCGATGCCCTGGTCGGTCATGATGGTGGCCGGGTTAGAGTTGACCAGGACAGAGGTGACCCCCTCCTCGCGCAGCGCCTTGCACGCCTGGGTGCCGGCGTAGTCGAACTCTGCCGCCTGCCCGATGACGATGGGCCCGGAGCCTATGACCAGTACTTTAG
>JAXHUE010000009.1:0-24750 GCA_034189655.1 Chloroflexota bacterium
ACGTTGCCGCATTTGTGCCCGAAAGGGTCGCTTCTCGCTTGCCAGCGCTCCGACGCCTGCCCTATAATCCATAGCAGGACATATGGGGGAGAGAATCGCCTCTCCCCCACCTTCCCAGGGGGTGAAGTTGGACTTCGATACCGTTGTGGTCGGGGCCGGGCCTATCGGCTCCGCGGTCGCCCGTGACATCGCCAGGGCAGGCTACCAGGTCTTGCTGCTGGAGGAGCATGCCTCTATAGGCACGCCTTGCCACTGCTCTGGCCTGGTGACCCCCAGGACGCTGGAGGTCGCGGGCGTCTCGGAAGACGTGGTCATCAACAGGATAAGGGGCGCCATCGTTCACTGCATGTCTGGGGCACAGCTCCCCCTCCGCGGCGACCGGGTCCACGCCCTGGCCATAGACCGCATCGCCTTCGACCAGCAGTTGGCACAGCAGGCAACCGACAGCGGGGCCGTGCTCTGGCTGCAGGCCAGGCTCATCGACATCGATCGCGGAAAGGACTGCATGAGGCTCACCGTGCGGCGGGGAAAGGAGGAGGTGACGGTGAATGCCAGGCTCATCGTGGGTGCGGATGGTGCCCGGTCCACCGTTGCCGAGCGGGTGGGCTACTCGCCCGATTGTGAGTACATCCAGGCCCTCGGTGCCGAGGCCTCGGTCACTGTCGAGCCTCTCGATATGGTGCATGTCTACGTGGGGCATGAGATCGCCCCCCACTGGTTCGGCTGGGCCATACCCCTCGGCAGGCGCCGGGCACGCATAGGGACAGGTCAGGGCAACAGCGGCGCGGTGCCACTGAAGGGGCTCCTGGATGGTCTCATCGAGGCCTTCCCCCAGCAGTTCGCCGACGCCGATGTCTCCCACTACTACGGAGGGGCCATCCCCATCTACGCCCCGGTGAGGACGTACGATGATAACCTGCTCCTGGTAGGCGATGCCGCGCGCCAGGTGAAGCCGACATCGGGTGGCGGTGTCTACACCGGGCTGGTGGCAGCCAGGCACTGCGCCGACGCCGCCATCTACGCGCTGCGCCACAAGGACTACACGCGGCACTCACTCTCCCGCTACGAGGCAGCGTGGCGGGCAGCGCTGGGCCCAGAGCTTGAGCGGGGACTGGAGCTGAGGAAGGTCTTCGCGAGCCTGAGCGACCGCGACTTCCACAGGCTCCTCTCCATGCTGAACAGGCCCCAGGCACAGCGCGTCATCACCAGGTACGGGGATATCGACTCCCCCTCGCTCATGTTCGGGCACCTCTTGAGGGTGTCCCCCCGGCTGCTCACCCTCATCCACGTCCCGCTCCGGCCGCGGGTAATAATGCCCCTCTTGAGGCTCGCGGCGCGGCGCAATGCCCGCTGAAATCGCCCCGTAAATCGCCGAAGTACCTGCGGGCGCCCCTGGGTGCCTCGCGTTGACAAGCCCCCATGCCTGTGGCATACTCGTACAGAGATAGCACCATACGCGGGAGTCGCTCTCCCGAAAAAGAGGGGTGAGGGCTATGACAGAGCGAGAGAAGATGGCCGAGATCGCGAAGAGAAGGAAGGAGTGGGAAGAGGGCACGCTCCGGAAGTCTCTGGAGCGTTTCGGCGCAATCGAGAGCCCCAACCGCTTCTACACCCCGCTCGACATCGAGGGGCACGATTTCCTGGAGAAGGTGGGGTTCCCTGGGGAGTACCCCTTCACCACCAGCATCTACCCCACCAATATCCCGTTCCAGATGATGAGCGCCGCGAGCGGGGCCAGCGCCGCCGTGGTGCGGGCGGGCAACTACTCCGGGTACGGCACCGCCGAGGACACCAGGGACTACCACAACTTCATGGCCACCCTGGGCCACCGCGGCGGCCCCAACATCGCCTTCGACCTGCCCACGCAGTGCGGCCACGACTCCGACGAGCCGGTATCGCGCGGCGAGGTGGGCAAGGTGGGGGTGGCAGTGGATACCCTCAGGGACTTCGAGACCATCTACGAGGCCTTCCAGGGGGAGCGCGACCTGGACAAGATCGCCTCCAACTTCACCATCAATGCCCCCACCAACGTCATAGTGGCCATGTACATGGCGCTGGCGGAGCAGCGGGGCATCCCCATCGATAAGCTGCGGGGCACCCCGCAGAACGATATCTTGAAGGAGTTCGTCGCCCGCGGCACCTACATCTTCCCGCCGGGGCCATCGATGAGGATGACCAGGGACACCATCACCTTCTGTACCAGGTACATGCCCCTCATGAACCCGATAAGCATCTGTGGCTACCACATGCGGGAGGCGGGGGCCTCGGCAGCCCAGGCCATCGCCTTCACATTCGCCAACGGCATCGCGTACGTGCAGCTTGGGGTGGACGCCGGGCTGGACGTCGATGAGTTCATGCCCCGCTTCACCTTCTTGAGCATGGGCGGCAGCATGGACTTCTACCTGGAGATCGCCCGCGCCCGGGCGGCGCGCCGCATGTGGGCCCGCATCATGAGGGAGCGCTTCAAGGCCAAGAACCCCAGGAGCTGGCTCATGCGCGAGCCCGGCGGCGGTGCCCACGTGGGTCGGGTGGACCTCACGTCGCAGCGCCCCTTAAACAACCTGACACGCACCATAGCGGGGGGGATCATGTCGGCCCTCTCCGGTGGCCCGTCTCACCCCATCGTCCCCTACGATGAGCCCCTGGGCCTGGGGCACAGCCTGGAGGCACAGCAGCTCGTCACCGACGGGGGGCGCATCCTGCAGCTCGAGTGCAAGCTGAACAGCGTCATCGATCCATTCGCCGGCTCCTACTTCATGGAGTCGCTCACCGACCAGGTGGAGGAGGAGGCCTGGGACATCCTGCACAAGATAGACGACATGGGTGGCGCCGTCGCCGCCATCGAGAAGGGGTTCATGCAGCGAGAGGTGGCACGGAGCGCCTACGACCACCAGCGCAAGCTGGAGACCGGGGAGAAGGTCATGGTGGGGGTGAACCGCTTCACCGGCGAGCAGGAGCTGGAGGTCAACACTCAGCGCCTGGTGGAGCACCCCTACGACCCGAAGAGACGCGATGATGCCGAGGAGAAGCAGCTCGCCAAACTGGCCCAGGTGAAGCGGGAGCGGGACAACGAGAAGGTGCAGGCCAGCCTCGCACGCCTCACGGAGGCGGCCAAGGACGAGGACACAAACCTGATCCCGGTCATCCTGGAGTCGGTGAAGGCCTACGCCTCCATCGGGGAGATATGCGGCGTCCTGCGCCAGGTCTTCGGCGAGTACCAGGCATACTCCGGCCTCTAGCGGCGATACCATACACCCGCCTTTTGGCCTTCACACGAAGGGAGCGCCCCAGTGGGACGCTCCCTTTCACGTTCTCGTCGATGTGCCCGCCATCGGGGGCTACATCTTGAACATCATCACGTTGGTGCCGCCCAGGCCCTGGTTCTGGAGCAGGGCCACCTTGGGCTTGACCGGCACCTGCCTCTTCCCCGCCTGCCCTCTGAGCTGCAAGGCGAGCTCGTATATCATGCGGCCGCCGGTGGCCCCGATGGGGTGCCCGCAGCTCACCAGGCCGCCATCTGTGTTCACCGGTACCTTACCGTTTATCTCGGTGTTGCCCTCCCACACGTAGGGGCCACCCTCGCCGTGGGGGCAGAAGCCAAGCTCCTCCAGGCCGAAGACCTCACCGGGGCTGAAGGCATCGTGCATCTGGGCCACGTTCACGTCCTTGGGGCCCATCCCCGACATCTCGTACACCTTCTCCCCCAGGTACTCGGTGGGGCCCTCGGCGAGCCCGGCATCTTCGCCCTTCACGTACATGGGGGTGCCGCCGGCCCAGCCCACCAGGTACATCGGCGTGGACGTGTACTTCTTCGCCTTCTCCTTGGAGCAGACCACGGTGGCGGTGGCGCCATCTGCGTTCGCCGAGCACATGAGCATGGTGATGGGGTCGGAGATCATCCGCGAGTTCATTATCTCTTCCAGGGTGAAGACGTCCTGGTAGGTGGCGTTGGGGTTTAGGCTGCCGTTGCGGTGGGCCTTCTCCGCCGTCTTGGCGAACTGCTCACGCGTGCTCCCGTACTCGTGCATGTGGCGCTGCACCATCATGGCGTAGGCCCCAGGCATGGGCATGATGCCCAGGCGCAGGCCGTAGGACATCTCTGTCGGGTCGCCCAGGGGCACCATGCCCCGGGGCATCTTCTCCACCCCGACGACCAGCGCCATGTCATAGAGACCGCCAGCGATGATATCGGCTGCCTGCATCACACCTCGTGAGTGGCTGGCGCAGGCCACCTCCACGTTGGTGACCGGTATGCCGGTCATACCAAGCTGGGCGAAGCAATCGGCGCCGGCCCCCAGCGGCTGGTTACAGTGGGCGCAGAAGCCTACCTGGACATCCCTGAAATCGACCCCAGCATCCTTCAAGGCCATGAGCCCCGCCTCTCGTGCCATCTCCACCAGGGACCGCCCGGTGACCCTGCCGAACTTTATCGCCCCGACCCCCAGTATCACAACCTCTCTATTTGTCATTCTGTCCTCCCTCGCATTGACTAGCCTGATACCGGCCTGAAGGCGTACGCCACAAGCTCGTTGCCCTCCGCGTCCTCCCCCGCCTTCATGAAGTAGAGCTCCACATCGGTGCCTATCTTCACGCTCTCTGGGTCGACATCAGTCACCAGGCTTAACACCTGCATGCCCTCGGGCAACTTCACCTGGGCAGTGACGAAGGGTGCCGGCACCGGCGTGTGGGGATAGGCAGTGCGGGCGATAGTATAGGTGTGTATCTTGCCCCGCGTGCTGAGCGCCACGTCCTCCAAGTCCTCACTGTAGCAGTTGGCACACACATGCCTCTTGGGATGGAAATGCTCACCGCATACCCGGCACCGGCTCCCGATGAGATAGCCATCGTTCCCGTTGCTGGGCAGCTTGAACAGGCCTTCCTTTACGGGCACCTTCTTCTTGGCCTCACCTGTCGACATATGGACCTCCTTATAGTGCTGCTTGCGTTCTGCTCGGCTGCCTCTTCGACCTCCTGGCCACCGCGGTATGGGAACGTCTCGCCGCACAGCGACACCCTTCTCTCACGTCGCATGATACCACGGCGATCACGTGGTAATCAAGGTCTGGCCCGTTCTCTGCACCATGGCCGCCACCGCCCCTAGGTCGGCGAGTGTGAGCGCGGCCTCTCCATGATGTCATCGCACCGCACGGCATCGGCCCCCCAGAGAGACCCGTCCTATTTTCTGCGCCTCTCCTGCTCGACAAGCCAGGCATTGGTCCCGATCTCCACCCTCCTGAGCAGCGTGTCCTGCCGCTCCAGTACCGCTCGCTCGGCCTCCTCCTCGCTCAAGGAAGGGTCGCGGAACTGGTGGAACAGCGGACAGGGGAACTCAGGGCACAGCCCACAGTGCTCCACCCTCTCCCTGTCGAGGCAGCACTGGTACAGGGGACAGACCTCGATGTCCATATGCGACGTCCAGAATGGCCGGCCTCGCTGGTATCCGCACCCGCGGCACTGCACATCGAGGTACTCACAGGCCCCGCAGTAAACGCCGCACGGCGGGGCCAGGTTTGGGTCTGGCATCTGTGTACCCCTCCTCTCTCTGCCACTCACTTGATAGAGCCTTTCACCGCATTTGTCAATAGGGATATATGCCTAAGGGTGCAGCGCTGGCACGGTTCCTTTTGGGACGCGCGTGAATGCGGTGTGAAGGCCTCGCCCATTGCCTTGACAGGTGGGCCCTATGCCGCCATAATCCGCGATGAGACATGCTCGTCTCCAGGGGGTAAAGGTGAAGGTCAAAAGCTATCGCCAGGCCGAGGGCAGGGAGGAAGTGCCGGGGGTCACCATGCGTGTAGTCGCCGGCCCCGAGGACGGGGCTCCCAACTTCGCCATGCGCCTCTTCGAGGTCGGGCCAGGGGCCTCAACGCCGTACCACTCGCACCCGTGGGAGCACGAGGTCTTCGTGATATCGGGCAGCGGCCAGGTGAGGGGCACGGCGGGTACCCGGCAACTGGGCGAGGGAGACGCTGTCTTCGTCGCACCCGGCGAGGAGCACTGCTTCGCCAGCGCTGGCGGCGGCACCATGCGCATGATATGCGTGGTGCCACTGGTGAACGGCGCGATGCCACGAACCTCGGAATAGGCATACTAGAGTCCTCTCGCCCTCGCCAGTGGGCGGAGATTGACAATGTCAAACTTGCGATGCTACAATGTGAAAAGGAGAACAATCCAGATTCTATAGCCCATCTGCCTCGACAACGGAAAGACCTTGAAAGGAGCGCACAGAGACTCACAATAGCGGATGCAGGGTGTGGGTGGAACGGCTATATACTGTGCTAGGCAGGTATAAATGGGCGACAGCGCTGCCCTTGGCCCCATCACCTCTCGACGGCATTATAGCGGTATCAATCGATCAGTGTTTTGTGAAAGGACATTGCCGGGGGATGTGACGGGGTTTTTTTACCCTGCTGGCGACGGCATTGGACCAGGTCGCCACTGCTCCCGACAGCAGAGGGCAGTCCCAGACATCAGCGTGTAGGAGGGCACCTAGATGGTGCGATAGATAAGGTCTGGCCCCAGAGAAAGTAAGGAGGGTAATGCTATGGCAGAGAGTCCGCCAAAGAGCGCTAAGCCGAAGGTCGCTTTTTACTGGTGCGCCTCATGCGGGGGATGCGAGGAGGCCGTCGTAGACCTCAATGAGGACCTGCTAAAAGTGGCGGATGCCGTGGACATCGTGCTCTGGCCAGTGGCCCTCGACTTCAAGCGGAAGGATGTCGAGGCCATGAAGGACGGTGAGATCGCCGTGAGCTTTATAAACGGGTCCGTCCGCCTGGAGGAGCAGGAGGAGATGGTCAAGCTCCTGCGGCGCAAGTCACAGCTCGTAGTCGCCTTCGGTGCCTGTGCCCACCTGGGAGGGATCCCCGGTCTTGCCAACTTCTCGAACCGGGAAGGTGTCTTCCACAGGGCGTATGAAGAGGTGCCCACGGTGGTCAACCCGGAGGGCACAAGGCCTCAGCACAAGACGGCCATCGAGGTGGGAGAGCTCCACCTCCCTGAGTTCTACGACACAGTGAAGACCATGGACCAGACCATACCCGTCGACTACTATCTCCCGGGCTGCCCCCCCCCACCCGACCTGATAGCGAACGCGGTCACCGCCATCCTTGAGGGTAAGCTGCCGCCGCGGGGGGCGGTGCTGGCACCAAACATCGCGCTGTGCGATACCTGCCCCCGACTGGAGTCGAAGCCGGAGCGGCTCTCCATCAAAGAGATGAAGCGGCCGTGGCAGATCAAGATCGACCCAGAGGTATGCTTCCTGGCACAGGGCCTGTTCTGCTATGGCCCAGCCACCCGTACCGGGTGCGGCGAGACCTGCATCAGGGCCAACCAGCCCTGTCGCGGCTGCTTCGGGCCCCTCGACGGCATAAAGGACCAGGGGGCCAGGGCCCTCTCCATGATCGCGTCTCTCATCGGCGCCGACGATGAGGACAAGCTGTCAGCGGACGACATCAGCAGAGTCATAGATTCCTTTGCCGACCCGGCAGGGACGTTCTACCGCTTCAGCCTGCCGTCTTCCTACATGCAAAGGAAACGGATATAGACTATAGGGGGATGGAATGAAGAAGATAACCATAGACCCGATAACTAGACTGGAAGGACACGGAAAGATAGAGATATTCCTCGACGACCAGGGTGAGGTCGCAAGGGCCATCCTCCAGATACCGGAGCTGCGCGGCTTCGAGAAGTTCAGTGAGGGCAGGCCCGCCGAGGAGCTGCCCCGCATCACCACCATGATATGCGGGGTATGTCCCACTGCACACCACATGGCGGCGACGAAGACCCTGGACGACCTGTTCAAGGTGGAGCCTACCTCGGCGGCGAAAAAGATACGGGAGGCGATGTACACCGCCTTCCAGGCCGAGGACCACATCCTCCACTTCTACTTCCTGGGCGGCCCCGACTTCGTCGTCGGCCCCCAGGCCCCGGCCGCAGAGAGGAACATCCTGGGGGTCATCGCCAAGGCCGGGATGGATGCCGGGGGCCAGGTGATAGAGATGAGGAAGAAGATGAGGCACGTCCTCCGCATAATCGGGGGCAAGCCCATCCAGCCCACCTGCGGCCTCCCCGGCGGGGTCTCCAAGTGCATAAACGAGGAGGAGAGAAAGCAGATCATCGATGCCGCCGAGACCGGAATCGGGCTGTGCCAGTTCTCTCTGAACATCTTCGACGACATCGTGCTCAAGAACAAGGACTACGTGGACTTAGTCGTCGGGGATGCCTACAAGCACCGCACCTACTACATGGGCCTCGTCGACGGCAACAACAAGGTGAACTTCTACGACGGCACGGTGCGGGTGGTCGACCCCAACGGCAAGGAGTTCGCCAAGTTCAAGATACAGGACTACACCGACCACATCGCCGAGCATGTCGAGCCCTGGACCTACGTGAAGTTCTGCTACCTGAAGAAGGTGGGATGGAAGGGCTTCGTGGATGGCGAGGAGAGCGGCGTCTTCCGCGTGGCGCCACTTGCCAGGCTCAACGCCGCAGACGGCATGGCGACGCCCCTGGCACAGGAGGCGTACGAGAAGATGTATGCCACGCTGGGCGGGAAGCCGGTCCACGGCACGCTGGCCTACCACTGGGCACGGCTGGTAGAGGCGCTCTACGCGTCGGAGAGGCTGCTCGAGCTGGCCAAGGACCCGGAGCTCACCTCGCCGGACATCGTGAACCTGCCCACCCAGACCCCGAAGGAGGGGGTGGGCGTGGTGGAGGCGCCGCGGGGCACCCTTATCCACCACTACCAGACCGATGACAAGGGCATCATAACCAAGGCCAACATCATCGTCGCTACCCAGAACAACTCCGCCGCCATCAACATGTCCATCGAGAAGGCCGCCCAGTCGCTGATACACAAGGGGGAGGTGAGCGACGGCCTGCTCAACATGGTAGAGATGGCCTTCCGCGCCTATGACCCGTGCCATGCCTGCGCCACGCACTCGCTCCCGGGCAGGATGCCGCTTGAGCTGAACGTGTACGGCCCCGACGGAGACCTGATAAGGAGGTTGCGTAGAGATGAGTAAGGACCCACGAGCGCAGGTTGAGGAGGTAGTCATTGCCGACAGCGGCAAGGTGTACCTGCCACCCTGTCAGATAGCCTGTCCAGTCGACGAGGATATCCAGCGCACCCACGCCATGATTGCCCTGCTCCCCTTAGACCCTGAGGAGGCCAGGGGCCAGATCATCAAGGTGGGCGACGAGATCTACGAGAAGAACCCGCTGTTCACCATCTGTGGCTACGTGTGCGGCCTCTGCGAGAAGGAGTGCAACTACAACGACCACACCGCCGCGATACGGAGGAGAATGCTCAAGCGGACGGTGTGCGACTACTACATGCCCTACCTCGATACCAAGGCCCCCTTCCCCGCCCCCACCAAGGACAAGGTGGCGGTCATCGGCGGAGGGCCCGGCGGGCTCATGTGCGCCTTCATACTGAGCAAGAAGGGCTACCGCGTCACCCTGTTCGAGGCCGGGTCCGAGCTGGGCGGAGCGCTCAGGTGGATACCGCCCTATCGTCTGCCCAGGGAGGTACTCGACAACGCCGTCAACAACCTGGTGCGGATCGCCAACGTAGAGGTCAAGTTCGGGGCCAAGGTGAATGAGGGTGGGAAGTCTCTCGACGACTTGAAGAAGGACGGGTACCGCGCCGTCTTCATCGCCACCGGCACCCCCAGCCCCAGGCCCCTCACCATCGAGAGGGAGATGGTAAAGGGCGCCGACCTGGAGGGGGTCATGATGGGGCTGAACCTGCTCCAGGACGTGAGCAGTGGCCGCTACGACCCCGACATGTTCAAGGGCAAACGGGTGATAGTGATAGGCGGCGGCAACGTGGCCTTCGACGTGGCCCGGGTGGCACGACGCCTGGGCGGCGACGTCACCACCGTCTGCCTGGAGTGCGCCGATAAGTGCTCCGCAGACGGCATCCCCGCCGATGTCGAGGAGATAGAGGGGGCCACCGAAGAGGGGATAGAGATAATGTACTCCCGCGGCGTGGAGGAGATAGTCGGGGAGAACGGCAAGTTCAAGAAGATAAAGTCGCCGCAGTGCACCCAGGTCTTCGACGAGAGCGGGTTCAACCCCAAGTTCGAGCGCTGCGACGTGGTGGAGATAGAGGGCGACGTGCTGCTGGTGACCATCGGCCAGGGCCCGGAGCGGGCGCTCTACCAGAGGGAAGGCCTGCTCGACGATAGGGGAAGGCTCGATATCGACCCGGTGACCCTCATGAGCAGGCGCAAGCAGGGGGTCCTCGTCGGCGGCGACGTGCGCCGCGTGGGCTTCGCCGCTGAGGCCATGAGGGACGGCTTGTCCGCCGCAGAGACCATAGACCGCTACATAAAGGGCGTTGACTTAAAGGCGGGCCGTGAGAAGGAGTTCGAGAAGGCGGCGATGCCCGGCCTCCTGGACTACAAGGCACAGCCCGAGGTGGTGTGGCTGCCGGTGCCACAGCGGCTCAATATGGAGCCCTTCGAGAAGGTGTATACCCTGGCCGAGGCCGTAGAGGAGGCCAAGCGCTGCCTGAGCTGCGGCCCGTGCGTAAGCTGCAAGGGCTGCGTGGTGGCGGGGCTCCAGCCCGAGCTGCCTGTGGTGGAGGTCAACGATGACCTGTGCAGCGGCTGCGGGGTGTGCACCGTCGTCTGCCGGTACGACGCCTCCAACCTCGTCAAGCGCGATGGCAATGTGATCTCGGTGATCGACGACAGCAAGTGCAAGCGGTGCGGGCTGTGCGTCGTTGCCTGCCCCTCGGAGGCACGTTCGATCAAGGACGGGCTGTCCGAGGCCATCGAGGCCGCCATCGCTGCGGGGTGACTCTGTGAGGACGCTCGTTCTGGGGGTGGGAAACCCCATCCTCACCGATGATGGCGTGGGCATCGAGGTCGCCCAGCGGATACGTGAGCAGGTACCCCACCTGGATGTGGTGGAGACCAGCGATGCCGGCATCGCGCTGCTGGACCACATGGTGGGCTACGACAGGCTCATCATCATCGACTCGATAAAGACGGAGGGCGGCGCGCCGGGCGACCTCTACAGCGTAGATGTGGAGGACCTCAAGCCAGCGCGGGACCTCTCCTCGGCTCACGGCATAGATATCGGAACTGCCCTCCAGGTGGGGCGCGGGCTTACGTTCCATATGCCAGGGACGATACGCATATATGCTATCGAGGTCAAGGACAATACCACGTTCGGCGAGGCGTGCACCGAAGAGGTGCAGGCCAGGATACCAGCGATAGCCAGAGAGATAATAGGAGAGGAGAAGCTATGAGTGAGTTCCAGCCCAAGATAATGGTCTTCTGCTGCAACTGGTGCTCATATGCCGGGGCCGATGCCATAAGCGGTCCGGGCGCAAAGGCCAAGACCAAGGTCATCAGGACGATGTGCTCAGGCAAGGTGGACCCTTCCTTTGTCCTTAAGGCATTCTCCAGCGGGGTGGATGGCGTCATGCTCACCGTATGCGAACCCGGTGAATGCCACTATATCGGCGGCAACGCTCAGGCCATGCGCCGTGTGGAGCTGCTCCAGAACGTGCTCCAGCAGCTGGGGGTCGAGCCCGAGCGACTCAAGCTGGAGCGTACCTCAAGCGCTGACGGGAAGCAGCTTCAGGGCATGGTGAACGATTTCGCCGGCAAGGTCGCTGCCCTGGGCCCGGTCGGCTAAGGCCAGCCTCTCCCTGCCAAGGCGGCGTCGCCAGGTGGTCCGGGGTGCTCTCTCTGAGGCGTGCAGGGCCCGGCGTGGCGCTCGACGGGCAGGGCGCCCTCACTATGTAGGTGTTGTCGGGGCCTGCTATAAAGCAGGCCCCGATATTTACCTAGCGTGTCACCGGTGCCGCCGGCGGACGCTCCACAGCGAAGGCCCCGCTCCGTAGTGGAGAGGAGCCCTGATAAATAGGGTGACGGCGCGCTGGTATGCGCTGAGGATAGGAAATCGGCCATTCTCTCGACCACTGCCGTAGGGCTCGGTGACGAGTCCCTCATCCCTCCATCGCCCAGGCTCGCCTTGACAGGAGGTCCCCTGGCATAGTATCATAGGTACAGATTGACATGCAAAGGAAGTGTCAGCAGAATCAAGTTGCCTGATTCCGTGCATCAGAGTGGAATGCATCCCTAGGTATTGTCCCGTCTACTGAAATCCTCCCCCAGTGTCCCTCACGGTGCAGCCCCCGCTCGACCCCGCTCTATCTCCCCAAGACTCCCCCCTAGCTAGCCACCATCATAGTGGCTCCGGAGCGACCGTTCACGGAAGGCAGCTCAAGCGAGACCAGTGAAAGTGCTTTCTAGAGGGTGAGGTGGTGAGACGGCGGACTCGTTACATAGAGGTGGAGAGCAAGTTGTAGTGCGGCGTGCTCGTGTGCGAAGGTGCAGTACAACAGAGCCTCCTCAGCGTACCGAGAGAGCATACGCCCAGCCTTTGTCCAGAGATGGTATACGTTTGCGCATTTACGCAACAAGAGAGGAAGGCCCAGGAGCAGCCGGGGCGGTAGGGGACGATACGTAGCATACACCGGTCGGCCCCAACCCTCCAGGTAAAAAAGCGCCGGGCCAGTTCCCGGAGAAGGCCTTCTCTGGACACCAGGAACACTGCTTTCACCGGCCATTGCAATTGGGAATAGAGGTGTCTCATGGTAGAGGCGATAGAAAACTTCGATGTAGAGCTGGATAAGGGAGAGGTGTGCCGCTATCTCGGCTACAACGGGGGCCGCGGGCCCAAGCCATCCATATCCCACCTCATCGATGAGGAACTAGAGGAGGCCCAAGACCTCCTTCACCCATCGGCTCACTACCAGATACTGGATATCAAGGGAGTGCGCAAGGGTCATGTACTACTAGATGGCGGCATCACATTGGCCAGCGACGTGCTGGGTGTGGTGATGTACCGGTGCAAGCAGGCGGCCGTCTTCGTGGTCAACATCGGAGACGATCTCGAGGGCAGGGTTGCTCTCTTGATGAAGGCAGGGAAGGTGCTCCAGGGCACCATACTCGATGCGATAGGCTCCGACGCCGCAGAGAAGACGGCGTGCTACCTCCAGGAGAGGGTGCACGAGGTTGCCAATTCCAGTGGCAACGAGATCACCCTGCGCTACAGCCCGGGCTACTGCGACTGGGATGTCACCGAGCAGCGGGCCATCTTCAAGGCCATGGACTCGGCCCCCATCGGCGTGAGCCTGACCGATGACTGCCTCATGGTCCCCCGCAAGTCTGTCTCTGGCATCATCGGGATGGGCCCGTTCGAGAGACGCCCTGGCAAATACTCACCCTGCCGCTCCTGCACCAAGACAGACTGTAATATACGAAGGTAGGTATGGCACGAAAAGGACTTGTTGGCGGCAGCTACAAGCCGCTCTCGGACAGTGATATCGCCCAGGTCCACGATACCTCGATGCGAGTGTTCGAGGAGGTGGGCGTCCAGGTGAACTCAGACAAGGCCCTCGACATTTTCGCCGGCGCCGGCGCCCCGGTCGAGGGCCGCATAGTGAAGCTGCCCCGGCACAGGGTCATGGAGCTCATTGAGCGGGCGCCATCGGAGGTAACCCTGTACGGTCGCCAGCCGGAGCACCACGTCACGCTCGGCGGTGCCAGGGTCTACCTGGGCACCGGCGGCACCGCGTTAAACATCATGGACGCGCAGTCCGGCGAGAGACGACCGGCCACGCTCCACGACTTGCGCCAGATCGCCAGGCTGGTCGATAGCCTGGAGAACGTCCACTTCTTCCTGCTCCCCACGTACCCCAACGACATCGGGTCCGCGGACGTGGACGTAAACCGCTTCTTTGCCGGCCTCGACAACACCTCCAAGCACATCATGGGTGGGGTGTACACCGAGGAGGGCATCCAGCGGGTGATCCGGATGGCCGAGATCATCGCCGGCTCTGCGGAGGGGCTCCGCAAAGAGCCCATCATCTCCATGATAATACTGGCGATAAGCCCGCTCAAGATAGACCGCAACTACGGCGACATGATCGTGTCCATTGCCCAGGCGGGGATACCCATCGTGGTCCCCGCCGAGCCGCTGTGCGGCGCCACTTCTCCGGTGACCCTCGCCGGCAACCTGGTGATACAGAACGTCGACTCTCTGGCCGGCATCTGCCTGACACAGCTGGTGAACCCGGGCACGCCCGCCATCTACGGGTCAGTGGCGACCACGGCCGACCCCCATGACCTGAAGTACATAAGCGGCTCCATCGAGATGGGGCTGCTAAACGCCGCCGCCGCCCAGATGGCCCAGTACTACCGCCTCCCCTACTATGCCACCGCCGGCATGTCCGATGCCAAGGTGCTGGACGCCCAGTGTGGCTACGAGTCGGCCCTCACCAACCTGATGTGCGCCCTCGCCGGGGCCAACTACATCCACGACGCCGCCGGCCTCATGGACTTCGCCATGAGCGTGAGCTACGAGAAGTACGTCGTGGACAACGAGATAATCGGCATGGTGATGCGGGCGCTGGAGGGGATAAGGGTGGACGAGGAGACCCTCGCCTTCGACGTGATTAAGCAGGTGGGGCCTGCCGGGCACTTCGTGGCCCAGCGTCACACCAGGAAGCACATGCGCAGCGAGCAGTACCAGCCCACGTTGAGCGACCGGGAGAACTACGAGGACTGGCATGCCCACGGCAGGAAGGACACGTATGCCAGGGCCAGGGAGCAGGTCGAGGAGATACTGTCACGGCCCGGCTACCGCCTCCCGCCCGATGTGCGCGAGTCCGTCACGCGCGAGATACCGGGAATAGTGGCACAGGGTTAGGAGAGAATGCTGATAATAGGTGAGAAGATAAACGCCACCAGCAAGAGGGTGGCCGAGGCCATCGGCAATAAAGACGCCGACTTCATACAGGGGCTGGCGCGTCAGCAGGTAGAGGCCGGGGCCCGCTACATCGATGTCAACGTCGGCAGGGGACAGGGCACGGAGCAGGAGATCGCAGACTTCCAGTGGGCCATCGACGCCATACGTGCCGTCACCAATGCCCCGCTCTCCATAGACAGCTCCAGCGCAGGGGCGATAGCGGGGGCGCTTGCGCACTACGGGAGCGGCGCCATCATCATCAACTCCACCAATGCCGAGGTGGAGAGGCTGAAGACCCTCATGCCGCTGGCCAAGGAGTACGAGGCCGACATCATCGCCCTCGCCATGGACGATAGCGGGGTCCCCAGGGATGTCGCCGGGCGGCTCAAGGCGGCCAGCGCCGTCCTGGATAGCGCGGCGGCGTTCGGAATCCCCATGGAGAGGATACTGCTCGACCCGCTGGTGCTGCCCCTCTCCGTGGACACCGAGCAGGGCATGGTCACACTCAAGACGCTGGAGCAGATAAAGGCCCGGTGGCCCCAGGCCAGGACCACCCTGGGCTTAAGCAACGTCTCCTACGGCCTCCCTCTGCGAGGCTTGATCAACAGGACTCTCCTCATCATGGCCGTGTACCTGGACCTGGACTCCGTCATCCTCGACCCCCTTGACGGCAGGCTGATGGCGCACCTGAAAGCAGCGCAGGTCGTCGCCGGGAAGGACCCCTTCTGCAAGGGATACCTCACCGATTACCGCAAAGGCAGGATAAAGGAGTAGGCAATGCCCAGAGAAGGCGTGTTGGCCCATACACTCTACGAGAGACTCAACCGGGAGCAGCTGGAGCTCATCCACGCCGCCTCCATCGAGATACTGCACGACCCCGGCATAGTGTGCTTCAACCGCGAGGCAGCAGACGTCCTCTCCGATAACGGGGCCACGGTCACCGCCGATGCCGCTGCCAAGAGCTGGCGGGTGAGCATACCGGAGGCCATGGTGCTCCGTGCCCTGGAGACAACCCCCAAGGTGATAACGCTGGGGGCCAGGCGCCCGGAGAATGTCCTGGTGCTGGACGGGAGCGAGCCACGGGTGTACTTCGCCAGCGGCTCAGAGACCAACGTGTGGCTCGATATGCAGGTGGACACCTTCGTCAACAAGGCGGACAGGACGGTGGAGATGGAGCTGGCCACCTTCCACCCCCGCCGCGGCATGCTCGCCGACCTGTGCACCGCCGCCCGCCTCGGCGAGCACCTGGAGAACCTCGACGGCTTCATCAGGCCGGTCAACATCCAGGACGATGACATCACGGACGTGAACAAGGACGTGAACAAGTTCTTCGGCTGCCTAAACAACATGACCAAGCACGTGATGGCCGGCCTCACCAGCCTGGACAAGCTGGACGACGTGATACGGATGGCGGAGCTCATCGTCGGCGGCGAGAGGGAGCTCAGGCAGAACCCCATCATATCCTTCATCACCTGTGTCTTCAAGAGCCCGCTCCAGCTCGTGGACGACACCACGCAGAAGTGCATCGAGATCGTGAAGAGGGGCATGCCCGTGGTGATATCGTCCTCCCCGCAGGGCGGCTCAACGGCCCCCATGAAAGAGGCGGGGATGCTGGCCCAGATAAACGCCGAGATACTGGGGGGCATAACCCTGGGCCAGATGGTGAACCCGGGCGCACCGGTGATATACGGCAGCGTGCCCACGAGGGCAGGGCTCGACGACCTGGCCGATACCTACGGTGTCCCCGAGTTCAACCACTACAACGTGGACTGTATCCAGATGGCCCGCTACTACGGCCTCCCCTGCTACTCCACGGCGGGCGTCGCCGACGTGAAGGTGCCCGGTGTCCAGGCCTCCGTGGAGAAGCTCTTCTCCCACATCGTCATCGCCCTGGCCGGTGCCCAGTACATCCACTATGCCTTCGGCCTGCTCGACAAGACCGCCACCTTCTGCCCGGTGCAGGCAGTGGTGGACGACGCCCACATCGGCTGGGTCAAGGGCCTGCTGCGCGCACCCGCCATGGACCAGGCGGAGTTCGCCTCCTCCCTGGAGCAGGTGCGGCAGGTGATGGACACCCCGCAGAAGCTCTTCGTGCGCCACATCCGCCCGCTCATGCGCGCCGGCCTGGTGACCACGCCCTACGCATTCGAGGGCGACAGGGAGCGGGACGAGGTGTTCATCCACGCCGGCAGGAAGATGCAGGAGCTCCTGGAGCGGCCGGTGGAGCACATCCCGCCCTACATCACAGAGCACATATTCAGAGAAGTCCCGGGCATACTGCCCAGGCTAAATCCATATCGAGAGGGGTAGAATGGCTGAAGACATCTTAGCCCAGATAAGGCACAACGTGATCCAGGGGCGAATCACCAAGGACGACGAGGGATACGACGAGGGGATGGTGGGCACGCCCGGGGTCACCGATCTGGTCCAGCAGGCCCTCGATGAGGGCATCGACCCTTCCCGCGTGGTGGTCGAGGGCCTCACCGAAGGCATGAAGATCGTGGGGCAAAAGTTCGAGGCCAAGGAGTACTTCATTCCCGATATGCTGGCATCAGCAGAGACCGTGGGAGCGGCCATGGAGATCCTGGCACCGCACCTGGCCAAGTCAGGCGTGGCCTCGAAGGGCAAGGTCATGATGGCCACGGTGAAGGGAGACCTCCACGATATCGGCAAGAACATAGTGGCCATCATCTTGAAGGGCGATGGCTACGAGGTCACCGACCTGGGCTCCGACGTGGCGCCCGCTGACATAGTGGCCGAGGTGAAAAAGGAGAGGCCAAACTTCCTCGGCCTCTCCGCGCTGCTCACCACTACCATGGTGGCGATGAAGGAGACCATCGATAACCTGGCACAGGCCGGCCTCAGGGACGGGGTCAAGGTCTTGATCGGGGGCGCCCCCATCACGGCAGAGTTCGCCGCCGAGATCGGTGCCGACGGCTACGGCTCCGACGCGTTCCACGCCCTCAAGGTGGTGAACGAGATGCAGAAGGGCGCGTGAGGTGGGACATGACGTACCAGAGGTCAGCCTACGATGAGGCGATAAAGAGTGGCCAGTACCAGAAGGTGACCGGCCTCACCGGCAAGTACGACAACGTGCGGCGCCTGTGGGAGGACGAGGTCTTGCGCCTCTTCCCGCAGCCTTACATCCAGCGGCTGGTGGACGAGAGGCAGGCGAGGGGAAAGGGCATCCGCATACTAGACCTGGGGTGCGGCAGCGGCGACGGCTTCGAGCTGCTCATGAGCGTGAAGCGCGACGACCGCGGCCTCTCAAACCACGCCACTATCGCCATAGAGCCCCAGCTCCTCGAGTTCTACAAGGGCGTCGACTTGAACCCGGGGCTCATCGCACAGGCAGAGGATATCTACGGCCGCGACCCCAGGATGACCTTCGTCGAGCGCAACTTCAACGATGTCGACCTGGCCAAGGATGAGCCCTACGACCTCTTCCTGGCCTCCTATGGCACCCCTTCCCACAACAGCCACGAGCCCAATGCCAGGCTGCTGGCCAACATCGCCACCAACGGGCGCAACGGCTCCCTGGTCATCGCTGACTGGCTGGGCCGCTACTCCTACGAGTGGTGGGACCTGTGGGACAGCGACTTGCGCCGCGAGAAGTGGATGAACTACGTCATCTCCTACATATACCCCGAAGAGGAGAGGAAACACCGCCAGCTCAGCAACCTCGACCTGGCCCTCCTGTCGCGCCGCGAGGTGCTCTCCATCGTCGCCAGGGCACGCCGCCTCTCCGGGGTGGGCATACGGGTGAGGCGTCTCTTCGACCGCTCGGTGCTCGTAGGCCGCCACATCGATACCAGGGACTACAACCCCCACGCACAGCCGGTGCGCCAGCAGGTCAACTCCCTGTTCGAGCCCAACATAAGGACCGACCTGGAGAGCCTGCTCTTACGCTACGTCCCCAAGGAGGGGTTCGACGAGGTGAACCGGTTCTACTCCACCTTCCACGACTCGTGGAACGCGCTGGTGCGCTATGTCATCGCGCTGCTGCAGCACCGCGACGGGGTGACGTCCGGCCCCGAGCCCAGGATCGAGGGGGGCCACCCTCGTCCGGTGAGGAGGGCCATGGCCGATATGCGCCGCCTCATCTCGTATGCCGACCGCTGTGACATGGGCGATTGCCGCGCCAACTGCATCGAGCCCCAGCTCGGCTACGCCTTGAGGGAGCTGGAGATGCGGCTACAGCGTGGGTTGGGATGTGGACATGGCCTGGTGGCCATACTTGAGGTGGAGAAGTAGCGCCGGGCCACACGCCCGCGCCAACCGCTCCTGGCATGTCTTGCAAGGTCGCCCGCCTCTCTCCGGGCCCACGAAGCGAGCGGCAGTCATGGTGGATTTAGGGGGTGGAACCTCCCTCGCACCCCCGGTGCGAACCCTTAAAAAGAGAACCGGGGACCTCTTGCCCCCGCTCCTCTACAGTGGTTGAAGCTCTCCAGTGGCGGTTGATTACTTCTTACCGATGCGGTATACCTTCGTGCCACATACCGGGCACTCGCCTTGAGTCGCCGGGCGACCATTCTTCATAGTGATGGACTTCGGGTTCTTGATCTCCCTCTTGGCACGGCACTTCATGCAGTACGCTTCCATCGAGCCCCCCTTTACAGTTGTACCTCTGAAAAGGCCTTGTAGTAGACTAGCAGAGAACCGCCGCTCTGTCAACACCTTTGGCTGCCGTTTATCTAAATCAGGCCCTAATTGGCCCCTTCCAGGCCGCTTCGTACAAGCCCCTCTATACCACCTGCCCGCTACCCCTGGGGGGGCTCCAGCACCAGGCGGACGCCCCCCTCGGCCTCCTCCACCTTGACCGAGTACCCCTTACTATGGGCCAGCCGCGACACGTTCTCCCTGGATGTGGCGGTCTCCACCAGGACGGCGACTGGCTGGCCCGGGTGTGTCTCGATGGCCTTCTTGGTCCTCACCACCGGGATGGGGCAGGAGTAACCGCGCACGTCTACCTCGATCACCTTTGCCCTCCTTCTGTAACACACACCTCGCTCCACTGGCAGAGGTGTGCCCTGAACACCGCGGGGAACTGGGCGATGATGTGCCGCACCCTGGTCGCCGGGGTGGCCTCGGCGAGCACGCCCGCCACGCGATTGGCCCTGGCTGCGAGTGTGGCCGCCTGGTGCGGCTCAAGTCCGGCGTAGACGAAGGCGGCCACCAGTCCGGTGATGGTGTCACCCGTCCCCCCGATGGCCTCCAGCGCCGGCCAATCGGGCTCGGCCACCGTCTCCACGATGTCACCATTGCACACGATGTAGTCCATAGAGCCCTTGACCAGGAGCAGCCTGGCGGCGCCGCCGATGAGGTAGGCCGCGCTCACCAGCCTGGGCGTCCTGGTGATATCGGTGTCGAAGAGGTGCCTTGAGATGTAGGCCGGGTGCAGGGCATCGGGGTCGGCGAGGAAGGCCATCTCGGAGGCATCCGGGGTGAAGATATCGAACTGGGGGGCCAGGCCCGCTGCCTTGGCGGCATACATCGATGCCGCATCGGCGATGGTGACCGGCCTGGGAGAGCACCCCTCAAGCGACTGGCACAGCCTCCTGGTGAGCGCGATGTCGGGGAGGCAGTAGTGCAGCGCCAGCACCTGCGGAGAGAGCCCGGCTACGCCCTCGATGAGGTATTCGTAGATGGCGCGGCTGCCACTGCCCCGCCCGGTGTCGCCGGCGACGCAGACACGGGGGCCCTCCAGCCCCAGGTACTCCGCGGTGACCAGCGCCGCGCTGGCCATCGCCGCCGTGCCCTGTCCACAGGGGATACGCCTCCCGTCCACGACCAGCGCGTCCCCCTCCACGGCGGCCTGGCCCACGGTGAGGGGCAACCCATCCATGGGCACCGTTCCCGCAATGAGCATCACCTGTCACCTCCCCCCCGCCACATCTCCAGGCACTCCTCCAGTGCGCGGTCGAGCATGAGGGCGCACAGGGTGAAGCCGGTGTCGCGCGGCCGTGGGGCCTCGGTGAGCCTCCTGCCGACGAGCTCGGCGTGGAGGTAGGGGATATCGGGGCAGCCGCCGCCTGAGGTATTCACGATGATGCCGCTCCCCTTTTCGAAGGTGAGCTTCATGTTGGCCGCCTTGACCATCGTCCAGTCGCCGAGGTCGGTGACCTTCACCACCTCCAGTATCCTTGGGGCCCCGGGCTTCACCGGCTCGATGCTCATGTAGTAGGCCCCCTTCTCGTCGAGGGCCCTCTCTATCCCTGGGGCCTCCACCAGGTTTATCTCCAGCGCCAGGTCGCAGCCCTTGCGCATCTCCGGGGGCGGGGCCACCAGCTTCACCCTGTAGCCTGCCCCCTTGAGTACCTTCTCTGCCTTCATGGCGTCGTTGACATCCATGAACAGCACCAGCCCTCCGCCCTGGAACTGGCCCTCTTTCCTTTTCGCTCGAACCATCGGTGCCCTCCTCCTGGCTATGTCACCTGCTCGCGCATCATGAGCCCGACGGCGCAGCAGAACGCGATGCCCACCAGCACGGCGGCGGGCCCGAACGTGCCAGTGCCACTGGGGCTCGATGCCAGCAGGAAGTTGTGAGAGAACGCCGCCCCCACGATGAGGCCGAGGACGGTGACACCGGCATCGATATCGCCCTCACCGGAGAGGATGGCCTGCCGCAGTGGACAGCCACCGAGCAGGGTGCCAGAAAGCCCTACGAGCAGCATGCCCAGGAAGTTCCACAGGTGGTCATCGTGGGCCACGGGCTGGCCGACGAAGCCCCAGCTCACCGACCCCAGGACGGCGTTGGCTATTATGGCGGCGATGAAGAAGGCGGCGATGCCGCTGAAGAGGTAAGTGTCCCTCACCATGATGAGGTCGCGCCAACCGCCGACAAAGCACATCCTGGTGCGCTGCGCCATGAAGCCCACGCCCAGCCCGACCGCGAGCGATATCCCCAGGGCAGCGTGCATCGCCCCGGGCCCGCTCTCGCTGGCGAAGATGAAGCCGGGCACGAAGATGGCCAGGAGCAGGAGCCCCACCATGGCCACCGGCATCACCCACCCCGCCATCGCGGGCACACCCGTGGCACGGCCCATGGTGAAGCCCCTCTTCAAGAAGATGATGCCGATTGCGGCGCCGGCCACCACGCCGGCGAGGGCGGTGATCCCGTTCAGGTCACCGCCGGCGAGGCGCAGGAGGGCGCGGATGGGGCAGCCCAGGAACACCAGTGCCCCCACCATCATGAAGGCCCCCAGGAAGAAGCGGATGAGGGGCGAGGAGCCGCCACGGGAGCGGAACTCGCGGAAGGCCAGGGAGGAGGCGAAGGCCCCCAGCACGAAGCCCATGATCTCCGGCCTTATGTACTGGACCACGCTGGCCTGGTGCAGCCCGATGCCGCCCGCGATGTCGCGCATGAAGCAGGCAACGCATATGCCCATGTTGGGCGGGTTCCCCCACACCGTCATCATGGCGGCGAGGGCGCCAAAGGCGAGCCCGGCAAGTACTATCCAGGCTCTCGGCGTCCATAGTCGTCGCACAGTATCGGCCTCCTTTCTTTCACCCCCTTGCCTTGCCGCCGCCTATGCCCTACAATAGCTGCGGCCGATTATATCATAAACAATATAATTATACAAGATAAGATATAGTTATATATCGGGAGGGGGAGAACGGTGAACATCGAGTACCTGAAGACCTATGTGGAGGTAGTCAAGGCCGGGAGCTTCTCGGAGGCGGCGAAGAGACTCGGCCTGAGCCAGCCCGCGGTATCGTTCCAGATACAGAAGCTGGAGCGAGACCTGGGGGTGCGCCTCATCGACCGCGGGCAGAAGGCCATCACCGTGACCGAGGCCGGAAAGAGGGTGCTCCGCTTCGCCCAGTCCATCGAGGAGGAGAGGGTGCACCTGCTACAGGACGTGGAGCGCCTGCGCCACGAGGTGACGGGGACCATGGTCATCGCCGCGAGCACCATCCCCGGCGAGGTCCTCCTCCCCCCCTTGCTGGGGGAGTTCAAGACGCTCCACCCGGCGGTGGGGGCCCAGGTAGAGATATCAGACTCCCTCACCGTCATCGACGGGGTGGTAGGCGGTGCCTACGATGTAGGTCTCTGCGGCGTGGCCCCGCAGGGCCAGGCGCTCGACTGCTTCAAGATAGGGGAGGACGAGCTCGTGCTCATCGTCTTCCCGGGTCACCCCTTCGCGGCACGGGGTGCGATATCGCTCTTCGAGCTCGACGGGGAGCCGCTCATCTTCAGGGAGCAGACCTCGGGCACACAGCACAGCCTCGCCCTGCTCCTGGCAGAGGCCGGGCTGGACATAGAGAGGTGGTCGCCCTCCCTGGTGCTGGGGACATCTCAGGCCGTGGTCACCGCGGTGGAGGCCGGGGTAGGGATCGCCTTCGTATCAAGCCTGGCCATCAAGAAGAGCGTGAGCCTGGGGCTGGTCAAGCAGGTGGCCGTAGACGGCCTGAGGCTCATGCGCAGCTTCTACTGCATCTACCGACAGGAGAGGGTGGTCTCGCGCCTGCTCTCCGAGTTCATCGCCTTCGTCCGCGCCAGGGCGGCGCAGGGATAGCCCCCGGTCGGGGGGGCCCTATCTCACTCGTCCGCCCGGGGCGACCCGCCCGTCCTTCTTATGAGCAGGGCTATCGCCGCCGCCAGCAGGGCCAGCCCGGCAGTGGCGTAGAAGGCGGCATCCGTCCCCCCGAAGACATAAAACAGGCCGACCAGCGGCGGCCCGATGGTCTGTCCCAGCCTGAGCATGGTGGAATTTATCGACATGAAGGCGGCACGGTACTCAAGAGGGGCCAGGCCGGCCACCTGGGTCTGGATGCTGGGCATGTTCACCCCGTGGGCTATGCCGAAGATGAAGATGGGTACGAGGAGGAGCCACATACTGGGCATGAGGGGCACCATGGCCAGCGCCACGGCATACAAGATGAAGGCGAGCCTTATCAGCATGGTCTCGGACAGCCAGCCGGTGATGCGTCCCAGCTGCGAGGCAACCGCTGCGGTGGTGAGCGCCATGAACGACATGATGAGGCCGCGGGAGAAGTCCGACGCCTGGAAGGAGTCGTACAGCAGGAGGGGCAGATAGGTGAGGTAGGCACCGTAGAGGATGACGAAGGTGAGCACACCGGCGGCGAACAGTGCCACCACCTTTCTGTTCTTCAGGTAGCCCCATGTCCCTCCCAGGTACTCCTTGAGGCCCTCTCGGTTCCTGGGCTCGGGGTTGCGCAGCCTGGTGATGACCAGGATCCCTACCGGTATCGCGATCAGCGAGAGATAGAAGGGATAGAACCAGGCCAGCGCGGCGAGCGCCCCCCCGATGAGTGGGTAGGCAGCGGTGCCTACGTTCAGCACGCTGGCGTTTAGGCCCATCGCCGCGGCACGCTGCCTGCCGGCGTACATATCGCCGATGACGGTGGTATTGATGGAGCCCAGTGCCGCCCCCCCCACGCCCTGAAAGACACGCAGCGTCACGAGGGTATTGAAGTCCGGGGCCAGGGCACAGGCGGTGCCGGCGATGCCGAAGAGGAACAGCGACGGCACCAGTATGCGCTTCCGGCCGTACCTGTCGGCGAGCACGCCGAGGAAGGGTGCCAGCACCATGCCGGGGAAGGTGAAGGCCGTTATCAGCAGCCCCACCTGCAGGTCGGATATCCCCAGCGCGTCCCGGATGGTAGGGAGGGCGGGCGCGATGCTCGAGACCGCCAGCACCGCGGTGAGCGTGACCCCGAACACGATGAGCAGGTTGGGGTCGCGGTAGAGCTTCTCCCCTGCCATTCCTAAAACCCGCTCATCGCTACACAGTACAGGGCAAGTGACATAGAGGCAACAAGTCTCCGCTACGAGGGTACACCCACCTTGCTTACGAAGGGGGCAGCCCCATTATAGCACAGCGGCACCGCCTGCGCTCGCCCTCCCACCACGGCCAGGGCGGTGACGGCAGGCATAGTCATCCTATGGCATATTTCGGCCAAAAGTTGTATCATAGCCCAATAGCGATGGCCTCGCTGATGAAGGATGCAGTG
>JAXHUE010000009.1:24850-60223 GCA_034189655.1 Chloroflexota bacterium
GTCATACCGCGCGAACAGGTAACGCCACCACCGCCACCATCTTCACCACAAAGGAGGACCTATGACCGAGCAGGCACTTTCGCCGTACCGGGTACTGGACCTCACCCACTACATCGCCGGGCCGTACTGTACCTGGGTCATGGCAGCGCTGGGGGCAGAGGTGATCAAGGTGGAGAGACCGGGGGGAGGAGACGGGGCGAGGAGGATAGGCCCCTTCTTCCACGATGAGCCGCACCCGGAGAAGGGCGCCCTCTTCCTCTCCATCAACTCGGGGAAAAAGAGCATCACGCTGGACTTGAAGACAGAGACCGGGAAGAGGGTCGTGAGAGAGCTGGTGAAAGACGCCGACTGCCTGGTGGAGAGCTTCCGCCCCGGCGTGATGGCAGGCCTGGGGCTCTCGCACGAGGAGCTGCGAGAGATAAACCCCGGCCTGGTCATGACCTCGATATCGAGCTTCGGCCAGACCGGCCCCTACCGCGACTTCAAGGCCACCGAGCTCATCATCGAGGCCATCGGGGGGCTGGCCTACAGCCTCGGCGACTACGAGCGTGAGCCCATCAAGTTCGGCCTCACCCAGTCCCAGTACGACGCCGGCAAGGCGGCGGCCCTGTCCACCGTGATGGCACTCTTCTGCCGCCCCCAAGGTGGGCAGGGGCAGTACATCGACGTGCCCGTCGTGGAGAGTGCCACCTTCCCCATAGAGTCCCTCCAGATGGGGATGTACTTATATCTCGGCGGCGTCAACCGCAGGAGCCCCAAGTTCGGCGGCGCGGTCACCATGGACAAGTACCTGATGGCCAAGGACGGCTGGACGCTGCCCATCTTCTACGGCTACGTCGACTGGTACGAGTTCGCCCGCCTCATGGAGAGCGAGGAGCTGGCCAATCCCGAGTACGAGACCATGGAGGGACGCCTGTTCAAGAGCGCAGAGGTGGAGGAGCTCATGGCCCAGGCCATAAAGAAGTGGAACAAGCGGGAGATGTACCAGAAGGCCATGGACTGGCGCTTCGCCTGGGCGGTGGTGCAGACCCCCGACGAGGTGGTGAACTGCCCCCACCTCGCGGACAGGGGGTTCTTCGCCGAGGTGGACCACCCCGAGGTGGGCCCGCTTCGCTACCCCGGCCTGCCCTTCAAGCTCTCCGAGACCCCCTGGAGGCTGGGGCCGGCCCCGCTCCTCGGCGAGCACAACGCAGAGATATACGGGGGCAGGCTGGGCTACACCAGCGACGACCTGGTGAGGCTCAGGGAGAGAGGGATCATCTAGCCCTTTACTTACTTAAAGGAGGACATCGCTATGACCGAGCTTCCTCTCAACGGGGTGCGAGTAGTAGACCTGGGGACCGCCGCCATCGGCCCCACCACCACCAGGTTCCTGGCCATGATGGGGGCGGAGGTGATCAAAATAGAGTCGCTGGAGCGCCTCGACACCGTGCGCTTCGGCAGCCACGCCGACGACATCGTCGAGGGCAGGTTCTGGGAGACCGGCGGGCGCCACATCTGGAGCGACGGCGCCAAGCTGTCCATCACCCTCGACTTCGAGAAACCGAGGGGCAGGGAGGTATTGAAGCGCCTGGTGAAGATAAGCGACGTGGTCGCGGAGAACTACAGCGCGCGGGTGCTCAAGAACCTCGGCCTCGACTATGAGTCGCTCAAAGAGATAAACCCAGGCATCATCATGGTGTCCATGCGGGCCTACGGCAGCTCCGGCCCGCGCATGAACGATATCGGGTACGGCTGGAGCCTGTGGGCCGAGACCGGCCTTGCCTACCTCACCGGCTATGCCGATGGCCCGCCCAAGGCCACCATCTCACCCTACCACGATTACTCCGGCGGGCTGTGGTCGGCCCTGGCCACCGTGGTGGCCCTCGACCACCGCCGCAGGAGCGGGGAAGGCCAGTGGGTAGACGTATCGATGTACGAGTGCGGCGTTCAGCAGAACGGGGTGGCGATGCTGGACTACATCATGAACCAGCGGGTGCAGCAGCGGATGGGCAATCGCCACTCGTCCATCGCCCCCCAGGGGGTGTACCCCTGCCAGGGTGACAACAAGTGGGTGGCCATAAGCGTGACCTCCGACGAGGAGTGGCGCGCCCTGTGCCGTGCCATGGGAGACCCACCGTGGGCCCGGGACGAGCGCTTCGCCGACGTGCTGGGCCGGATAAGGCACCACGACGAGCTGGACCAGCGCATCGCCGAGTGGACGACCACCAGGGGCCACTACGAGGCCATGCACCTCCTCCAGGAGGCCGGCGTCCCTGCCGGGGCGCTGCTCAACTGCAAGGAGATACTGCTCGACCCCCACTTCAACGCGCGGGGCAAGTTCTACAAGGTACCGCAGGCCCAGGCAGAGGGCATGGAGCACCTGGGGACCCGCATCGTGCCCGGGCCCCAGTTCATCATGTCGCAGTCGCCGCCAAAGATGGAGCGCACCCACGTCCTGGGCGAGGACAACGACTACGTGTTCCGCGAGCTCCTGGGGATGAGCGCCGAAGAGGTAGAGCAGCTCGTCGCCGAGGGGGTGACCGGCACCGAGCCCGCCATCGCCAGGACACCACTGGCCGCGGGCAAGTTCAACCCCCCGGTACGCCTCATGCTGGGGCAGCTCCACGAGTACGACGAGGACTACAAGGAGATACTGGGGCTCTGAGCGGACCGGGCACGGAGAGAGAGCTCAACGGAGAGTGGGGGAAGGCCATTTGAGCATAATAGAGGTAAGAGACCTGCAAAAGAGGTTCGGGTCACTGGCGGCGGTAGACGACATCAGCTTCGACGTGGAGGAAGGCGAGGTCTTTGGCTTCCTGGGGCCCAACGGGGCGGGCAAGACCACCACCATCAACATCCTGTGCACCCTGATGAGGCCTACGGCGGGCACGGCCCAGGTGAATGGCTTCGACGTGGAGCGGCACTCCACGCAGGTGCGCCGCTCCATCGGGCTGGTGTTCCAGGACCCGGCCCTGGACGTGAGGCTCTCTGCCATGCAGAACATGGAGTTCCACGCCTTCGTCTACAACGTGCCGCGGGCGGTGAGGGCCAAGCGGATCGAGGAGATGCTGCGCATGGTGGAGCTGTGGGAGCGGCGCAAGGACGAGGTGCGGACATACTCAGGGGGCATGAGGAGACGCCTGGAGATCGCCCGCGGCCTGGTGCACTACCCCAGGGTGCTCTTCCTCGACGAGCCCACCCTGGGGCTCGACCCGCAGACCCGTCACCACATATGGGACTACATAATGGACTTGAGGAAGCGGGAGAACATCACCATCTTCCTCACCACGCACTACATGGACGAGGCCGAGATCGCCGACCGCATCGCCATCATCGACTACGGCAAGATCATCGCACTGGACACGCCTGAGCACTTGAAGAGGATGGTGGGCGGCGACATCGTCACCTTGAAACCGGACGACGTCGAGGCGGCGATGGCAGAGCTTGGCGAGAAGTTCGGCATAGAGGCACGTCAGGACAAGGAGGGCATCTTCTTCGAGATCGAGAACGGCGACGAGTTCATCCCCACCTTGCTAAACGGCCTCGATACCACCATTCACAGCATCAGCCTGCGCCGCCCCACGCTGGACGACGTCTTCTTGAAGGTCACCGGCCACGAGATACGGGAAGAGGCCGGGGGAGAGGCGGCGATGAGGCGGGAGTGGACCATGCGCCAGGCGCAGGGCAGAGCGGGGCGGTTCCGATGAGCAACGTCATGGCGATATACATCATCTGGTATCGTGACATCCTGCGCTTCTGGAGAGACCGTGCCCGGCTGTTCACCAGCTTCATCCAGCCCTTCCTCTTCCTGGTCATCTTCGGCACCGGCCTGTCCGCGAGCATGCGCTTCGCCGCCCCCGACACCGGGTTCGACGCCATCCAGTTCATGTTCCCGGGCATCATCGCCATGGTGGTGCTGTTCACCGCCATCATGTCCGGGGTGTCGATCGTGTGGGACCGCGAGTTCGGCTTCTTAAAGGAGGTGCTGGTGGCACCGGTGAGCCGCAGCGCGGTGGCCTTGGGGAAGGTGCTGGGCGGCGGCACCATCGCGGTGATACAGGGCCTGGTGATGCTGGTGTTCATACCCTTCGCCCACGTGAGCCTCTCGGTATCCAGCGTGTTCCTGCTCATCGCCCTGATGCTGGTCACCGCCTTCTCTCTTACCGCCATGGGGATACTCATCGCCTCGCGGATACGCACCATGGAGTCGTTCCAGGTGGTGATGCAGCTCCTCCTGTTCCCCATGCTGTTCATCTCGCCGGCGTTCTTCCCGGTACAGAGCATGCCGGCATGGCTTAAGACCGCGGTCCTGTTCAACCCGATAAGCTATGCCATCGATGCCATGCGCCAGGCAGTGCTGGGCGCGGAGTACACCGCCTCGTTAGGCCTTGAGATCGCGGGGCACCAGTTGTCCATCGCCCTGGACGTCCTGCTGGTGGCCCTCTTCGGCGTGCTGATGGTAGTCCTCGCGGTGCGCTCCTTCAGCTCCCAGGAGTAGCCCGCAGCGCACCGCGGCCGATGGGCCATTCACAAACGCCGCGTACTACGCTACAATGTTGGGTGCGCGCGAGGAAGACATAGAGGTGCGACCATCCATGTCACTCTAGCCCATGAAAGGAGATGGTGCCGATGGAAGAGGTAGTGATAGTCGATTACTTGCGCAGTGCCTTCTCCCGGTCACGGCCACGGGAGCCGGAGCGGGACGTCTTCAACAGCCTGCGCATGGACGATGTCTGTGCCCATCTGATCAAGGAGCTCATCAAGAGGACGGGTATCAAGGCGGAGGAGATTGGCGACGTCATCGTCGGGACGGCGATGCCCATGGGGGAGCAGTGGCTCTACGGGGGCAGGGGGGTCACCTTCCTCGCCGGGCTTCCGGTCAACGTCCCCTCCCAGCACAGCGACCGCCAGTGCGCCTCGGCGATGTCGGCGGTGCACCAGGGTGCCATGGAGATCATGCTTGGCTACTCCGACATCGTCATCGCCGGCGGCATCGAGCACATGACCCACAACCCAATGCCCGGACCCGGCATAGAGTCCAGCCGCATCATGGTGACGCCCAACCCCCGTTTCTTCTCCGACCCAGAGCTGGGCAAATACGACATGATGACCAGCATGAACATGGGGCTCACCGCGGAGAAGCTGTTCGGCCAGACCCGTTTCACCCGCGACGACATGGACCGCTGGTCGCTGCGGAGCCACCAACTGGCGGCCAAGGCCCTGGAGGACGGCTTCTTGCAGGGGGAGATCCTGCCCATCGAGGTGCAGATGGCGGACGGCACAAAGCGGGTCGTCGACCGCGACCTCTCGATCCGGGCCGATACCACGCTTGAGGCCCTCGCCGAGCTCCAGCCCTCGTTCAGCCCGGAGGGTGCCATCACGGCGGGGAACTCCTCGCCGCTCAATGCCGGCGCCACCGCGCTGGTGCTGATGTCAAAGAGCAGGGCCACGGCATACAACCTAAAGCCCATGGCCAAGATAGTCTCCATGGGATGGGCCGGCGTCGACCCCACCATCATGGGCACCGGCCCGGTACCGGCGAGCAAGATGGCCTTAAAGCACGCCGGGCTGGAGGTGAAGGACATCGACTTCTGGGAGATCAACGAGGCCTTTGCCATCGTAGCCATATACGCAATGAAGGAGCTGGGCATCGACCCCGACAGGGTCAACGTCAAGGGCGGTGCCGTGGCCATCGGGCACCCCCTGGGGGCATCGGGAACGCGGCTCGTCGGGACGCTGGCCCGCACCTTGAACGTTGAGGGCGGCACCTACGGCGTGGCCACACTCTGCGTCGGCGGTGGGCAGGGCGCGGCAACCGTGCTCCAGCGGGAGCAGTAGCCCGTAGGACGATACTGGCAGAGGCAGCGCTGTACCAGAAGAGACCTATCAGGGCGGGTGCACAGACGGTAGTGCCCCGACTATGCGGCGTGGGGCCAGTGCCCTCCGCGGCTAGCGCTGGCCGTACCTCTCGTTGAACACGATCTCGTCCAGCCCCTTGCGCTCCGGCGCCGATGGCTGCTCATCAGGGTATCCCAGGGGGGTGAGCTCTACCACCCTCACCCCCTCCGGCACACCGAGTATCTCCTCTATTCGCTTTGCGTCCATGAGGCTCACGTGGACTGTGCTCAGCCCCAGCTCGTAGGCCGCGAGCACCAGGTTCTGCATGGCCAGCGCCACATCGAACATGAACCAGTCGCCCTTGTCGGTGGCGGCCTCACCTTTGTAGAAGCCGGAGCGACCCATCTCGGCACAGGCCACGACGACTACGGGGGCGTTTCTCACGGCATCGGTGGACGGGTTCCTCGGCCGCAGGGCCTCTGCGATGCGGGCCTTGGTCTCGGGCTCCCTCACCACGACGAAGCGTGCGCACTGGGTGTTGGCCCACGAGGGGGCCCAGCGAGCGGCCTCCAGGACTGCCTCTATCGTCTCGTCATTCACCGGGTCGGGCCGGTACTTGCGTACACTTCGTCGGCCTTTAATGGCCTCCATAACGTTCATAAGCTCTCCTCCTGGCATATCCAGCGGCCCGCGGCGATATCTGCCGCCGTTGCCTTTCCGGGCCTGACCTGTAGCATACCACCATCGCTCACCCCCTATCAAGCGCCGGCCGGGGGCCCTTTACCTCTTTGAGATAAGCTGGTACCATGGTGGCGAGAGCACGGCGACCGTGTGACGCGAGAGAGGAGGAGCGCAATGTCTCCAGTGCAATACGTAGAGCAGACCCGTGCCTTTTTCGGGGCACAGGGTTTCCCCCCTTATGAGTGGACGGTGAATGGGGCCCCACCCTTCACCCCCTTAACGAAGAGGCTCTCCGAGTGCCGGGTAGCCATGTTTAGCATGGGGGGCATCTACATCAAGGACTCGCAGCCCCCCTTCAATCCAGAGAAGAACGACCTTACCATACGCGAGATACCCAGGGACATAGATGTGGCCCGGCTGGCCATCAGCCACGACTACTACGACCACAGCAACGCAGATCGTGACATAAACTGCGTCTTCCCCGTCGAGCGCATGCGGGAGCTGGAGGCCGAGGGATACATCGGAGAGCTGGCCCCGATGTGCTACACCGCGATGGGGCGCATCTTCCGCCGCACCGCCCTGATGGGCGAGATGGCGCCGGACATCCTGCGCAGGCTCGAAGAGGGCGGCGTGGACGTATTCCTCCTGGTGCCTGCCTGACCGCTCTGCCATCAGTCCGTGGGGCTGATCGCGAGGGTGGTGGAGGAAGGGGGCATCCCCACCACCTCCATAAGCTCGGCGCGAGATGTCACCGAGATGGTGAAGCCGCCGCGCTCGGTGTTCCTCAACTTCCCCCTGGGGCACACCATCGGCAAGCCCTTCGACCGCGAGCTCCAGATAAGTATCCTGAAGCACGCCTTCGAGGCACTCCAGTCCATCGCAGAGCCAGGGGCGATAGTAGACCTGCCCTACGTGTGGGACGCAAACGACGATAGCTGGGAGCAGGAGGCGCTCGCCTAGGGCGCCGGCTGCGGCGTGCGCCTGCCACCTGCGGGTCGCGGCGATGTTGCCACCGGCACCGCGGGGTGCTAGAATAAGGAACCGCTATACGCCGCTCATCGCGATTCGAGTATGGTCTGGCATGTCTAGTAGAAGGTTCACGCTCCCGCCGTGGGCCAGGATAGGCTTGGCGCTCTCTCTCATATTCGGCGTCGCCCTGTTCCTGCGCTGCTATTTCCCCTATGACAACGTCTTCGGCGGGGACTACGTCAGGTTCCAGATAGTCGACCCCTGGTACCACATGCGACTGGTAGAGAACCTGGTGCAGCACTTCCCGCTGCAGAACGCGTTCGACCCCTACACCTCCTATCCCCACGGGCAAGACATATTCTTCGCCCCGTTCTACGACCTGCTGCTGGGCTTCGTGGTGTGGGTCGTCGGGCTCGGCTCCCCTTCGCAGCAGGTAATCGAGACAGTGGGGGCCTACTTCCCCGCCGTGCTGGGGGCGCTGGTCACCCTCCCGGTGTACTTCATGGGGAGGGAGTTCTTCAACAAGACGGTGGGCCTCCTTGCGGCGGCGCTGGTTGCCATACTGCCCGGCGAGTTCCTGCTGCGCTCCCTGCTGGGGTTTACCGACCACCACATCGGGGAGGCGCTTTTTAGCGCCGTGGCCGTCCTGTTCCTTGTACTGGCGCTTAAAAGGGCGAAACGGAACGAGCTCACCTTCCACAGCGTATGGCGACGGGACTGGAAGGCCTTGCAGAGGCCGCTCATCTACTCCCTGCTGGGCGGGCTGGCATTGGGGTGCTACTTCCTCACCTGGGTGGGCAGCCTGCTCTTCGTCTTCATACTGTTCGCCTTCGTCGTGGTGCAGTCAATCATCGACCACGTGAAGGGCAGATCCACCGACTACCTCTGCATCGTGGGCGTGCCGGCGTTGCTCATAAGCCTGCTCATGCTGCTGCCCTTCCTCGACCGCCTGGCGTTCGGCACCATCCAGGTCATAGCGGTGCTCATCGCCGCAGCGGCATTCCCCGCGCTCAGCGGTCTCTCCCATCTCCTGGACTGGAGGGGTATCAGGCGGGCCTACTACCCCCTGGCGCTTCTGGGGCTCGGCGCTGCGGGGGTAGGGCTATTCTACCTGGTGGCCAGAGACCTCCTCGCCAGCATGGTGGCGCTCTTCGACATATTCGTGCCCTCGGGCGGGCTGCTCACCATCGTCGAGGCGCAGCCCCTGCTCTACCTCACAGGCACCTTCTCGCTGGGGCCGGCGTGGGCCCACTTCACCACCGGCTTCTTCCTGGCGCTGGTATCCCTCGTCCTGGTGGCCTACGCCGTGGTGAAGGAGGGAGGTGCCGACAAGACGCTCCTCCTCGTCTGGAGCGTGATCGTGCTCGCGGCCACGCTGGGCCAGAACCGCTTCGGCTACTACTACGCGGTGAACGTGGCCATCTTGAGCGCCTACCTGTGCTGGCGGACGCCGGGGTGGATAGCGAGCACCCTCTCCTGGCTCGGCTTCCAGGAGTCTTCTTTTTCCAGGAAGGGCACCGCCAGGAGCGACAAGAGGAGAAAGGCCAAGGACGATAAGAAGAAGAAAAAGGGCAAGAAGCAGGAGAGCCAGGGGGTCTTATCGCGATACCTCACACCGAGGTACGTCTCCCTGTCCCTGGGGGCAGTCCTGGTAGCGCTGCTGGTGTATGCCCCCAACATCCCCTACGCGGTCGACACCGCCAGTGAGCAGAGAGGCCCGGGCCAGGACTGGCACGATTCGCTGGTGTGGATGAGGGAGAACACCCCGGATCCGTTCCAGGACCCCGCATTCTACTACGGCATATACCAGGTGCCGGCGGCGGGCGAGGACTACGACTACCCGGAGTCGGCGTACGGGGTGATGAGCTGGTGGGACTACGGGCACTGGATCACCTATATCGCCCACCGCATACCCAACACCAACCCTCACCAGTCGGGCGCCGTCGCCGCGGCACAGTTCCTGACGGCAGCGGACGAGCCCTCGGCAAACGCGATCCTAGACAGCCTCGGCTCAAAGTACGTGGTCATCGACAGCACCATGCCCATGTACATCGAGAGCGAGGGGCGGCTGATAGGGAAGTTCTACGCCATCATAACCTGGACCGGAGAGGACATGGCGCAGTTCTTCGAGCTCCACTACATCCCGCAGCCTGACGGCAGCTACAAGCCGATGCTGCTCTACTACCCCCGATACTACCAGTCGATGGCGGTGCGGCTCTACTACTTCGGGGGAGATGTGGTCGTCCCCGCAAGCTCCACCTGGGTCGTCTCCTACCAGGAGGCAGTTGACGACGACGGGAACATCGTGAAGGTCTCCGAGTTCGAGAACGACGGCCAGCCGTTCGCCACCTACCAGGAGGCAGAGCAGTACATCGATGACGAGGGGTCGTCGAACCTGCTGATAGTGGGAAAGAACCCCTACATCAGCCCGGTCCCGCTGGAGCGGCTGGAGCACTACGAGCACCTCTACAGCTCTGACACCACGGTGATACGGGCCGGGGACAGGGAGATCTCGTATATCGAGATATTCGAGTACCGCCCTTAGAGCCGCCCAGGCCCCGGCCGCGGGAAAGGCCCCCATAGCCATCGCCATCGGTCTCCACGGCCCCTGCAGATGCCGCGCCCGGCCCCTTTGTTGTCCATCGCCCCGGCCCATAGTATAATCAACTGAGTCGCCTGGGACGGGAAGACCACGCCCACGCCAGGAAAGGCTCGACCTGCGAGAGCTGTACCCCTATGAGGTTTCGACGCAACAATGTGATTAACCCCGTGCTCTATGTGAGGAGACACCTCGCCGATCCCCTCTACAGAAACTCCTTCTTCCTGATGGCAAGCACCGTGGTCACCACCGGCCTGGGCTTCTTCTTCTGGATGGTGGTGGCCAACTTCTACACCGAGGAAGAGGTGGGCCTGGGCGCGGCCATCATATCTGCCGTCTCGCTCCTGGCCCTGTTGAGCAAGCTGGGGCTCGACTTCGCCCTCGTCCGTTTCCTGCCCAGGTCAGATAACCCGGTGCGGCTGATAAACTCCAGCCTCGCCCTTGTCGGCATAGTGTCCCTGGCGGCAGCGAGCGTCTTCATCGCCGGCATCGATGTGTGGTCTCCCGCCCTCGCCTTCATCAGGGGGAATGCCGTATTCTTCCTGGTCTTCGTCGTCTTCGCGGCCTGCTGTACAGTGGGCTGGCTCGCCGACAACGTGTTCATCGCCACCCGCAGGGCCGAGTTCGTCCTGTGGAAGAACGTCATATCATCGCTGCTCAAGATACCGCTCCCCATCGTCATGGTGCTGTTCTTCCACGCCTTCGGCATCTTCTCCTCGTGGGGGCTGGCCCTCGCCGTCGCCCTGGCCGTCTCCCTCGTCGTGTTCATGCCCCGTGCCCAGGTGGGCTACAGGCCGCGGCCCCAGCTGGACCTGGGCCTGCTCAGCGGCATATGGCGATACTCGGCCGGCAACTACGTCGCCAACCTGTTCTCGTCGGCACCGGGGTTCATTCTGCCCCTGATCATCGTGAACCTCCTGGGGGCCGAGCCCAATGCCCACTTCTACGTCGCCTGGATGATAGCCGGCCTGCTCTTCGCCATCCCCGGAGCGGTGTCGCAGTCGCTGTTCGCCGAGGGCTCTCACTTCGAGGACGACCTGTGGCTCTATGTGCGCCGCTCCCTCACCTTCATCTTCCTGCTGCTCATACCGGCCATCGTGCTCCTGGTCTTTGTGGGGAAGTGGCTCCTCCTGGCCTTCGGCGAGGGCTACTCCGCAAACGCCCTGCTGCTGCTACAGGTCCTGGCCCTGTCCGGGCTGTTCGTCGCGCTGAACAGGGTGTACAAGACCACGCTCAGGGTGCAGGAGAGGCTCACCGAGCTCATAGCCATCTACGGCTTTCTGGCCCTGGCGGTGCTTGCCGGGAGCTACCTGATCACGCCGCACACCGGGATCGTGGGCGTGGGGTACGCCTGGACTGCGGCCCATGCCGCGGTCTCCGTCTACGTCGTGCTCCGGCTCGTGTCGCGGTATCGTTCCCGTCGGAGAGTCAACGGTGTTTCCCCAGGAGAGCAGAGATGAAGGACAAAGGCCTCAAGGTCGGGCTGGTCGGCTGCGGGTGGGCAGCGCGGCTGGCCCACATACCGGCGCTTGCGAAAAACAGGTCGGCGCAGCTCGTGGCAGTCTGCGACCGCGACGAGGAGCTGGCCCGCCAGACGGCCCGCGAACACGGCGTCCGCAGCTACTACACCGACGTGTCCCAGATGCTGCGGGGCGAGGACTTACGCGTAGTGGATATCTGCACCCCGCCGGTGACCCACCACACCATATCGCTTGAGGCGATGGCGGCGGGCTGCCACGTGCTGGTGGAGAAGCCTCTCAGCCACAGCGTCGCAGAGGCCGATGAGATGGTGGACGCCGCCCGGCAGAGCGGTGTGAAGCTGTGCGTGGTGCACAACCAGCTATTTCTCCCCGTGGTGCTCAAGGCGAGGTCGATGGTGGCCCAGGGGGCCATCGGCGAGGTGACCGGCATAGAGATAGTGGACTCGCTGCCCAGGGGGCTGGAGGCCCTGGCCGAGAGGGGCCACTGGTACCACAGGCTGCCCGGAGGGGCGTTCGGGGAGATGCTGCCCCACCCCATCTACCTGGCCTCGGCGTTCGTGGACGACCTGGCGGTGGTGGCGGTACAGGCGAAGAGCATAAGCGGGCGCGACTGGATGCCCGCCGACGAGCTGAGGGTGATCCTCGAGGGCAGACAGGGCCTGGTGACCATCACCGAGTCACTGAACTGGCCCAAGGACACCATGACCGTGCACATATTCGGGACCAGGCGCTGCCTCTGCGCAGCCATACACGGGGGCGTGCTCACCCGGTACGGAGCGGGGGCGGAGAGCCGCGCGTGGAGGGCGATAGACAATGTGAGCCAGGGCTGCCAGCTCCTCGCCGGCACCATCTCTACCACGATGAGCGTCACCTGGGGGCGGTATCGCAACGGTCACCGCACCCTGATCGACAGGTTCATCGAGGCCGTGGCGACGGATGCCGCGCCTCCAGTGAGCGGCGAGGAGGGGAGGGAGGTGGTGAGGCTGTGGCAGGATATCACCTCCAGAATCGATGGCAGCACGGCGCGGGGATAGCGGTACCCTGATGGGTGGACACAGGCCGCAGTAGAATGGTGATGCCCTCTGGAGACTGCCCTCAATGGTCACCTGGGGAATTGAACTTGCTGGACGTGGCGGGCCTACCCTGCATAGAGATTGACTTCCCCAAGGACAGAGGGCCAGAAACGAGATACAACCCAGCATAGCAGGGGAATACGCTAGATGAAGGCTGACATCGACACACTGAAGAGGATAGGGCAGAATAAGAAGGACGCTCTATTTGGCTACCTCTTTTACAGGAGGGTCTCTATCCACATCACCAGGCTCCTCCTGGCAACGGGCATAACCCCCAACCAGGTAACGGTATTTGCATTCCTCCTGGCTGTTGTATCCGCTGTCCTGTTCTATTTGGGGGGCTACTGGTCGGTGATAGCGGGTGCCATCCTGCTCAACATCCGCGTGGTCTTCGACTGCGTCGACGGTGAACTGGCGAGGATAAAGGGGCTCCAATCGGCGAGAGGGGCCCTGCTCGATTCTACTCTTGGCCTTCTCGCTGTCATTCTGGTATTCATCGCACTGGCCCTTGGCATGTACCGGGTGGCTGGTATCCCCTGGGTCTGGCCCGTCGCGTTGCTGTGCGTGTCGGGGAAACTCATGTCCTCATTTGTGGCCCTGCAGGCAAACAGTGTGAGCATGCCACCCGCCGGCTCGATCCGTTTCGACCGGGTGACGTCCAACCTGCCGTTTAACATCGGCTGGGGCGGTGGCGCCAATGAGCTGGTGATACTCCTGGGGGCAATCCTGAACCAGATGTTCCCCGCGCTGATAGCCATTGCTGTGCTGTCCAACGCTCAGTGGATAGCCCAGTTGCTGCTCAATTTGAAGAGGGCAGGCGGCACGGCACGATGACAAAGATCCTCATCACCAACTCTACTACCTGGTACGAGAAGGGCGACGCCGCCATAGTGACCGGCATGCTCCATGCCCTGAGACACCATATGCCGGAATCAGAGATCACGATACTGTCGTTCGCTCCCGAAGTCGACCAGGGGCGATATGCCGGATACGGCGTGAGGGTGCTGCGCAACCTGGCGAGCGCCTCGCCATGGGACACACGCTCATCCCTCCGCAAGGCGATGAGGCTCTCGATGAAGCTGATCAGGTACACCCTGTGGCTCATAGTACCTGTCCCTCTCACGCCGGAGGAGAGGGAGGTAATGGCGGCCTATCGTGATGCCGATATCGTGGTCGGCTGTGGCGGCGGCTATCTCGGCGGGCATCGTACCTCGTGGCTACTTCAGGCCTACCGACTGTACTTTGGCATACTGCTGGGAAGGCCTGTGGTGATATATGGGCAGTCCGTTGAACCGTGTGGCAACGCCCTGATATCAATTGTAACCAGGTTTGTGCTGAACCGGGTCGACCTGATAACGGTCAGGGAGAGACTCTCGCTGGACTACCTGACATCGCTCTCCCTCAGACCCGATGTGCTCCTCACCGCCGATGCCGCCTTCCTGGTTAACGGTATTACCGCGGCCCAGGCGCAGAGGCTCCTGGCCAAAGAGGGCGTCCATTGCCATGAGCGGCCGCTGGTGGGCATGACCGTCTGCGGGTGGGATTTCCCGGGATATAGGGACCGTGAGAGGAGGCACTCCAACTACCTGGAAGTCATGGCGGGCACGATAGAGTACCTGGTATCTGCATTGCATGCCTCCGTGGTGCTGTTCCCACATGTAATCCTCTCTCCACGATACGACGATAGGGTCATATCGAATGACGTTGCATCAAGGGTGGGAGAGGGGGCGAAGGTGACGGTGCTCTCCGGGGACTACTCCCCAGAAGAGCTCAAGGGCATGATAGGGCAGATGGACCTCTTTATCGGGACAAGGCTGCACTCCAACATACTTGCACTGTCCATGGGTGTGCCCAGCATTGCCATCTCGTACCAGAGGAAGACAGATGGCGTCATGAGCATGATGGGAATGGAAGAATATGTGCTGGATATCGCCGATATCACGCTGGACGACATGGTGTCCGCCATAGACAGGGCATGGCGCAACCGTCACGTCATCTCGGCATCTCTTGGCAAGAGCGTAGAGCAGGCCCGAAAAGGTGCGCTCTACAACGCAGAACTGGTCAAAGACATCCTCGATAAGGCCGTTGAACGATACTAGGACACGGGCCGGTCATCAGCCCGGCTTCCGGGCTACGAAGAGGTACTGGCTGCTCAAGGGAAAGAGATACCTCGATAGCCGTGTGAGCCTGGCATCCAGGCCCGACCTGTAGAGCGGCCCCACGAAGGCCTTCCGTATCATACTGCTGCCTGCCACGCGCACCAGGAGCGGCGACATCGAGAGTATGCCCATGGGCGACTCGTGTAGAAGCGAGAGGCCGCTCTCGCGGATAATGCACTTGACCCGTAGCGGGGACAACCTCCACCACATCTGGTACTGGGCGACCTCACTGTAGCGTGCCCTGTTGAAGGCCCGCTGCAGGTACCGCTGCCAGCGGTACGTGGTGGCATCGAATACGAGTGCCACTACGCCGCCCCTCTTCAGCACCCTCTGGTACTCTGCTATTACCTGGGACGTGTGGGTGGGAGGGATGTGGTCCAGCGTGGAGAGGTCGAGGACGACATCGAAGGACTCGCCCTTGAAGGGCAGTGCTGAGACATCGGCACAGGCGATAGCGGCGCCATGGCACGACATCCCGTGCCTGGCAACGTCGCATACCACCGGAGAGCAATCTATCCCCACCACCTCGACCGCCTCTCCACCCCCCGGCAGGAGGGCGAACACATCGCCCGAGGAGCTGTCCATCCCCTCGTTCCACAGGTCAGTCTTTAAGACGAGCGACCTCGCCCCCTCCGGTATCGGTGGCGCGTGGGACAGCGACAGGTGCACCGCCAGCCTGCGCTCCACCCTCCAGTAGGGGGCAACGGTGCGCCCGAACAGAGAATACACTGGTGACCGGGGGAGGGCACTGGCTACACTGTCCCAGTACTCATGCATCGCCTTGTTTCTGGCCTCTCATCATCGGTGCCCGCCCGGCACCGGCACTACCCTTTACCGGGTGACGACAGGTGTGAACAGCCCTCTTGAGCCGCCACGGTATGTTACGCTCCAGGGTGATGCTGGCCAGGATGAGGATGTATCTCACCAACGGGGAGTTGGCTATAGCCCGCAGCACACCCACGGGCCGGGGGTCGATGTGCCTGACATCATCTGGGCTCACGTAGTGGCTGATGGAGACGAAGAACCCCTTCTTGACCCTGGCCCTCAGGCGGAACAGGTCGAGCTCGACCATCACATCTTCAGGCAATGCATCGCCGTTTCTGAACTCGACGCACCTGAACCTCATCCTCTCCAGGAGGCCTCGCGTGAAAAGGGTGCAGCCAGTGCCGGAAAGGCCCAGCCCATAGTCCCTCAGTGCATACCCGCTGTGTACGTAATCGTGGCCCTGGAGCTCCCTCATCATGATATCGACCACGTGTGGGTCGTAGGTCATATCGGCGTCCAGGCACAGCATGTAGCCGGCGTCCGTGTGCTCCAGCACGTAGCGACGCAGCGCCTCGCGGCCGCAGGCCACGTTCCACCCCCTGCTCCGGGCGTACGCGGGCTTCACGGTCTCATAGAGGAGCACACGCCCCCTCAGGCCCCAGGAGGCGATGAGCGCCTCGAGCTCAGGGGCGAGGTCACCCTCCGCCGTGGCAAACATCAGCTCCGAAGAGGGGTAGTAGCGCTGCACCGCCTTCTGGTTGGCCAGGAACAGGTCTAGGACGTAAGCCCCGCCGCGGTAGATGGGGGTGGTGATTACGACTTCCAGAGGCTCGTTCATGACATTCCAGCTATAGAGGGTCTCTGCCCCTCTCCCGATAGCTCCCGCCACGATCGCCCCGTAGCCCAGGGACAGCCCGCAACGGCCACGCCAGGGCCCCGAGAAGCCGGTGCATGAGACCATGGAGCCCCGCTGCGATATCATACCTCGTCGCCATGCTGGCCCTGGTGAGCCCATACCTCACCGGCCGGGCATGGGTCACCCTCCGGTACAGGCCCATCGGCCGTGGCGCTATGTGCTTGTAGCTCTGGTCGTCCTCATAGTGACATATGGACAGGAAGAAGCCCTTCCTCACCCTCTTGCCCGACCCGATGAGGTCGAACTCGAGCAGGCGGTCTTCATTCATCACCACCCCGTTGGGGAACTCGACGCACCGAAACCCTATATCCGAAAGCACCGCCCTGGTGAGCATACAGCACCCGCCGCCGGCGAGCGCGATGCCAAACCCCCGCTGGTAGTATCCGCTGAAGACAGCGTCCCATCCCTGAATCTGGTGCTCCAAGATGCCGATCACGCCGGGGTCGTAGGTCATATCGGCGTCCAGGCACAGCATGTAGTCGGCATCCGTGTGCTCCAGCATGTAGCGACGCAGCGCCTCGCGCCCGCAGGCTATGTTCCAGACCCTGCTCCGGGCCGGGCCGGGCCTCACCACCTCGTAGTGGAGCACGCGCCCTCTCAGGCCCCAGGAGACGATGAGCGCCTCAAGCTCAGGGACGAAGTCACCCTCCGCCGTGGCAAATACCAGCTCGGAAGAGGGGTATCCCTGCTGAACCTCCTTCTGGTTGGCCAGGAACCGCTCCAGCACATATGCCCCACCGCGGTACACGGGGACAGCCACCACCACGCTGACATGCCCACTCATCCCCGGTACACCCCCTCCAGCGCACTGATGACATCTGCCCACTCGGGGAGCTCGACGTGCCCAGCGGTGCGCCCGATGACCTGGCCCACGAGCCGCGCCAGCCCATCGATGTCTATGGGGCAGTCGATGCCGAAGCAGCTCTCACCGTCTACCCACTCCTGGGATGCCGAGGCATTGGCCACGATGCAGGGCAGGCCTGCCGCCAGTGCCTCAGCGACGGCGATCGAGAAGGACTCGCACCTCGAAAGCAGCACGAAGAGGTCGGCGTCCGCGTATCTCTGGAGCAGCTCACCCCGCTCCAGCTCCTGGCAGAAGTCCACCCGGTGGGCGACGCCCAGCTCACGGGCCAGCCTGACCAGCTCCCCCTTGCAGGTCCCCGTGCCCACGACCTCGAGGCGAATGTCCCCATCCAGGAGGGGCAGCGCCCTGATGACGTACTGCACCCCTTTGTAGCGCTCCAGGCGGCACACGCAGAGGATCGTCCTGTGCCCCCTCTCCTTTTTCTCCCTGCCGGCGAACTCCGACCGATCGATGGCACTGGGGACTACGGCAACGCGCCCCGGCTCCAGCGCGAAGTCACGCAGCAGGAGGTCTCTCTCCCAGCGCGACAGCGCCACCACCGCGTCGGCCTCGCAGAGCACCCTCTCTCCCAGCGGCCGGTACAGTCTGAGCAGTGGGGCACGGAAAGGGGTGTGACCGTGCCCATGGTAGTAGGGTGTCACGATAAACCTGTGCCGCCCGGCAAACCGGGAGAGTAAGAGGGGTAGGGCATGGTAGTTATGGCCATGTACAATATCGAACTCCGCCCCTTTAAGCCCGCGCCACATCTCCCAGGACATGTGGTAGGCACCCCGTGGGGCGAAGCTGTGGAACCGCCTGACAAGGACGCCCCCCATCTCCTCTTCGCGGGGCAGGTCGCCCGATGGGTCGCAGGTGAAGACGGTGACCCGATTGCCCAGTGCCAGCCTCTCGCAAAGTCCTGACACGTGCCGGGGAACACCCCCTATGAGAGGAGGGTAGTGAGGCGTTACCTGGAGTATATTCATCCCACCGCCCTGGCGGCAACCACTGTATGCCCGGGCCGCTCCGGTGGCCCTAGCTCCACCTCTCCTTTATCAGCGTGCGGCCGATCTTCACCCCGTCCCTGATGGAGCCGAGCTTGGAGGGGGTCTTCCTCCTGCGATATCCAATGGGCACCTCTACCACCCGGTACCCCTTCCTGGCCACCTCGGCGAACATCTCAGCCTCGAGGTCGAAGCCCCTCGCGTCCAGCTCCAGGCCATCGATGACCTCGCGGCGAAAGCCCCAGCACCCGGTACAGAGGTCGCTTATCCGTGTCCCGTACAGGAGATTGGCAAGCAGGGCGAGCAGGCGGTTCCCCACCACGTTGAGCCTGGACATGGCGCCGGGCTCCATGTAGCCCCTTATCCTGGAGCCCAGCACCACGTCGTGGCCGTCCTCCAGGAGTTCCAGCATCTCGGGGATATGGGCCGCCGGGTAGGTGAAGTCGGCGTCCAGCATGAAGACGAAATCGCCACTCACCTGTCCGAACCCCGTTCGCACCGCGCTGCCCTTGCCCCTCTCCCCCTCGCGTATCACCCGCGCCCCCTGCCGAGAGGCGATATCCTCTGTCCTGTCGGTGCTGCCGTTATCGACGACCAGGACCTCTATCTCATACCCCCTCGCGGCGACATCGGCCCTCTTGATCTCGTCGATGACCTCGCCAATGGTCCTCTCCTCGTTCAAGGCAGGAAGCACTATTGAGACTCTCCTCTGCGGCATCCCCTCTCCGATCCGGCACCGTGGTTTCTCTTGCGCCGTAGCGATTTATAACCGAATTCACCCCAAAAGTCAATAAACAGTCTCACCACGACAGGGCAGCGAAGGCCCTGCGGTGGGCAGGGCGCCGCCTTGACACCCTCATTCCAGGTGATATAGTGTGAGCGGGCTGAATGGAGCCATCGGTTGTGGTCCCTGGCCACAAGGTGGCAGAACACCACTGTAGAAGGGAGACCACGATGAGATTCGCTGGGAAGGTGGCTATCGTGACTGCGGCGGCGGGGGCAGGCATCGGGCAGGCCACCGCTCGTGCCTTTGCCGCCGAGGGTGCCGCTGTCGTCGTCGCCGACCACCACGCAGGCCGCACGGCACGCGCAGCCGAGGACATCACCTCGTCCCTGGGGGCAAAGGCCCTTGGCATCGCCTGCGACGTGACCGATCGCGGGCAGGTGGAGCACATGGTGCAGCAGACACTGGACGAGCTGGGGAGGATAGACATCCTGGTGAACAACGCCGGCTACGACAGCTTTCAACCGCTGCTCGACATGACGGACGAGACCTGGGACCAGATAATGGATGTGAACGTAAAGGGCACGTTCCTCTGCTGCCAGGCGGCCCTCCCCGCCATGATGAGGCAGAAGTGGGGCCGGATCATCAACCTGTCGTCGGTGGCCGGCATGATGCATACCGCCCCGGACTCGGCGGCCTACAGCGCCTCCAAGGCGGCCATCATGGGCCTCACCAGGGTGCTGGCGCGTGAGGTGGGCGGGCACGGCATCACCGTGAACGCCGTTGCCCCTGGGTTCATCCTGAACCCCTACTTCGAGCGCATGACCACGCCGGAGCTTTTAGAGGAGTACCGCCAGAAGATGGTGGTGGGGAGGCTGGGCAACCCCCAGGACATCGCCAACGCCATACTGTTCCTCGCGGCGGAGGAGGCAGACTACGTCACCGGCTCCACCCTCACCGTGAGCGGCGGCTGGCACATGTACTGAGCGTCGCCCCCTCTAGCGGGGAGCGGCCAGGGTTATCCTCCCCTGGGACGCCGTACGCTCACCCACCATCGCCCTTGCCGAGAATGTGAAAGAGGACCCCTCCTGGGCGGCGAGCTCCACCTCCAGGTGCAGGGTATCGCCGGGGGCCACCGGCCGGCGGAAGCGGAGCTCGTCGATGCCAGCGAAGAGGAACATCTTACCAGCGTGCTCAGGGGCACTGCGCAGCACGATGAGGGCGAGCTGTGCCAGGGCCTCCACTATCATGACGCCGGGCATGATGGGGTATCCCGGCACGTGCCCCTGGAAGAACCACTCGTTCACCGTGACGTTCTTCAAGCCCACCGCCCTCTGGGCCGGCTCCAGCTCGGTGACGCGGTCGACGAGCAGAAATGGCCAGCGATGGGGGATCGCCGCCTGTATCTGTACGGCATCCATCTTCATCGGCGAAAACCTCCATGGAATTTACATAACGGCACAGCAGGCGGATGAGCCCAAGTCACACCCGCTCTCGCACCGCGGCGAAAAGTGTACCACAGGCCGCTTACGCCATCAAGCGGGGGCCTCCGTCGCCGAAGGCCCTCATGTCTTGACATGCCATAAACGGGTGCTATACTAATCGCGAAGAGCGGGGACGCGCGCACAGAGAGGACAGATATATCGTTTAGCCCTGAAGAGAAGGGAGGGCCTGGATGGTAGAGAAGGAGAAGGTGCTTGCCCACGGATACGATGCCATCGGCTGGGGGGGGATCAACGCCGGCTGTCGCCACTTCTTCGGGTACCCCATAACCCCCCAGAACGAGATCACCGAGTTCTTCGCCCGGGAGTTGCCGCCGAGGGGCGGCCGCTTCGTGCAGGCGGAGAGCGAATCAGCGGTGGGGGCCATGCTCTTCGGTGCCGGCGCTGCCGGCGTGAGGACCATGACCTCGACCGCAGGCCCAGGATGGGGACTGATGCAGGAGATGCTCTCCCACATCGCCTTCTGCGAGGTCCCGGCGGTGGTGGTCAACGTGCAGCGCGGCGGGCCAGGACAGGGCACCACCCGCCACTCCCAGACCGACTACGTCACGTCCACCCGCGGCGGGGGGCAGGGGGGATACAAGAGCATCGTCCTCACCCCCTCCTCGGTGCAGGAGTGTCACGACCTGTTACAGCTCGCCTTCCACCTCTCCGATAAGTACCGCATCCTCGCGGTGCTGCTGTGCGACGGCATCCTGATACAGATAGCAGAGAGCGTATCGTTCGGGCCGCTGGACTTCGGCCCCCTGCCAGCGAAGGACTGGTCACTCATCAGTGCTGGCAAGAAGGGCGGCAAGCGCGACATGGTGCACTCCACCAGGGGCCTCATGCTCCCCGGATACCGCGTGGTCATCGATGAGCTGCACAAGAAGTACCGCCAGATCGTCGAGGAAGAGGTCAGGTACGACACCTACCTCGCCGACGATGCCGAGCTCCTGCTCGTGGCCTATGGATACGTGGGGCGCTGCTGCGAGGAGGCGGTCAACATGGCCCGCTCCGATGGCCTCAAGGTGGGCTTCATCCGCCCCATCACAGTGTGGCCCTTCCCCTACGGCATAATCAAGGAGAAAGCCTCCCAGGGCTGCCGCTTCCTGGTAGTGGAGGACAGCATGGGGCAGATGATAGAGGATGTCATGCTCGGCGCCGAGGGCCGGTCCGAGATCGACTTCCTGGGGCTACAGGCCCGCCACCAGCCAGGGGAGCTGGGCATGATATTCCCGGAGACGGTCTACCGGGAGATAAGGAGGCTCTATGGCCGAGAGTAAGGTCAAGGTGTATGGGAGGCCATCGGTGCATACCGACATTCGGCTTTCGCTGGGGGCCTGCCCCGGGTGTGGCCACCCCGTCGCCGCCAAGGCCATTATGGAGGCCATGGACGAGCTGGGCATAGGCGGCAGGACTGTCCTGGTGGGCGGCATAGGCTGTCACGTCATGGGGTTCTTCCTGGCCAACGTGGACATGGCGGTGGGGGGCCACGGCACCGCCCCGGCAATAGCGACCGGGATAAAGCACGCCCTCTACGACGACGCCGTGGTGATCACCGTCCAGGGGGACGGGGATGCCGCCGCCATCGGTGCCGGGTACCTGATAAACGCCGCCGCCCGCGCCGAGAAGATCACGGTGTTCATGCTCAACAACGCCAACTACGGCACTACCGGCGGCCAGATGGCCCCCACTACCATCCTGGGCCAGGTCACCACCACCACGCCTTGGGGAAGAGATGCCGCCCGATACGGCTACCCAATGCACGTGCCGGAGATGCTGGCCACCATGAGGGGCGTGGTGTACGCCGCCCGCGGCTCGGTACACAACCCGGCCAACTACACCCGCACCAAGAAGTTCGCCAAGGCCGCGCTCCAGAAACAGATAGATGGTGTCGGCTTCGGCTTCGTGGAGATCCTCACCGCCTGCCCCGTGGACTGGCACATGGACCCGCTGGATGCCCTGGTATGGATGGAGAAACGGCAAACGGTGGAGTACCCGGTGGGCGAGTTCAAGAACATAGACCACATCGAGTAGCCGACAACTCACACGGGGGGAACGCGATGGCAGAGAAGCACGAGTTACTTATCGCAGGTGTTGGGGGCTGGGGCATCGTGACCATGGGGGATATACTGGCCAAGGTGGCGCTCAAGCAGTACCCGTACGTGACCTGGTTTCCCAGCTATGCCACGGCGATGCGCGGCGGAGAGAGCGAGTGCTGCGTCATCTTCTCGGATACCAAGATCCCGTCGCCGATCATATACCAGAGCGGGACCATCCTGGTGCTGAGCGCCGCCCGGCTCAAGGCATTCGAGGACAGGGTGCGCCCCGGCGGCCTGATGGTGGTGGAGACCACGGGGGCTACCGAGGAGCAGAAGGTGGAGCGGGCAGATATCAACGTGAGATACGTGTCCGCCATGGAGGCGGCGCTGGGCCTGGGCAACGTGAAAAACGCCAACATGGTCATGCTCGGGCTCTACCAGGGCATAAGCAACGCCGTCAAGAGTGAGCTCCTCCTTGAGGAGATAGAGGCCCGGTTCGGGAGAGATGGCCGGGAGGAAGTGGCCGCCGAGCGCCGCCGCGCCGTGGAGGCCGGCATGGAGCTGGCAAAGGGCCTCGGCCAATAGCATCCATCCCCCTTACACACCAACACGCTGGGACGTGCCGCAGCGTGCTGGTGCCCACAGGGCAAGATGGCATAGTGGCTAGTATTATGGTGCTGACCAGCCCCAGCCCGGGGGGGGCCCGGCGGGGCGATATGGTCCCTCCGTCGGCATACGCTTTGCCGTCACCGGCCCCGACCGCACCATGATCCGGTCGATGCCAGGCGCAAAACCGTCTTTCGCCGCCACCAGGATATACCTGCCCGCCTCGTCGAAGCGGTGCGTCACCTGGCCACTATCGTCGGTCCAGCCGATGAAATACCCCTTCTCCTGTACCAGCTCGGCGAGGGCCCCTCTATCGGCGACCTCGGCGGCAATGTCCTCGACGGCGATGGCGAAGCAGGCGGCCTCGGTCACCGGCCTGCCGCTGTGTCTCTCCACCACGGCGATGGTCACCGTCTGCCCCACCTGGGCTACATCGGGGGCACGTATCGCCAGCGCCGGCATCGAGTACACCGCTATGCGTGCCACGCCGGGCAGGTAGCCCTCCTTCACCGCCACCAGCAGGTAGCGGCCCGCCTCGTCGAAGCGGTGCGTCACCTGGCCATCCTCGTTCGTCCAGCCGATGAAGTGGCCCCTGGTCTCGGCCAGCTCGGCGAGGGACTCTCTCTCGGCGGCCTCGGCGGCCACGTCCTCGAAGGCGATTGCGAAGCAGGCGGCCTCGGATACCGGGCTGCCGCTGTGCCTCTCCACCACGGCGATGGTCACCGTCTGCCCCACCACGGCAGCGCCCGGTGCCCGTACCGCGAGCGCCCGCGCCATCCTCACCGAGCTCGCGTCAGTGTCTGACTGGGCCATCGCGGTGGTGGCCACGGGGAGCGAGAGCGAGAGCGCAACGAGCGCCGCGAGCATACCCAACACTATTTTTCGCACCATGTCCCTCCTTTCTCGATTTGTCGGGGCCATTTGCCTATCGATGCCCGGATGCTACGTAGTCACCCCACGTGGTCGCGCGTTCACACCTGGTATAACGACGTACGCGCGAAAAGGTTACCCCCAACCGCCAAACCGAGAGGAGTGGCCCCTCGAACGCCTTGACGACCTAAATCAGGTGCTGCTAGAATGCCGGTGCAGGCACGCACTTTGCCTGTGTCGGGTCATCTCATCTCTGCAGCGTGGCCATGGCCCGAAATACTGCGGGGGAGGCATAGAGTGACGACAGAGCAGAAGAAGCGGGCCATAAACCGCCTGGACTCCAGGAAGGTGATGCGCCCCATGGTGGACAAGATGTACGCCGAGGGGGTACAGGCCGCCCTGGAGGGGAAGCCAGTGGCGTGGTGCATGGTCAACTGGTGGGAGGGAGACCCCATACTGCGCGCCATGGGTGTGACCCCGGTGTACCCAGAGAACTACGGCACGGTGTGCGCCGCCGAGGGAACCGCCCAGGAGTACCTGGGGATAAGCGAGGCCGAGGGCTTCCCCTCTCACCTCTGCGGCTACGCCCGGAACTGCTTTGGCTACACCGCCAAAATGAAAGAGCTGGGGCAGGTGCCCCCAGGTGCCCCCATCGGCGGCATGCCCCAGCCGACACTGATGATGAGCTCCGGCGGCATGTGCGATGCCCGCTACAAGTGGTTTCAGGCGCTCAGGCGCTACTGGGACGTGCCGGTCTGGGTGCTGGAGTTCCCCCACCCCGGCCCCGACGAGACCTTCATGGAGGGCACCATCGAGAACAGCCTGAAGTATATGACCGCGGAGCTGGGGGAGTTCGTCCGCTTCCTGGAGCACCTGCTGGGGAAGAAGATGGACTGGGACGTCCTGGAGGCCATGCTGGACAACCAGGAAAAGGTGTTCGGGGTATGGTGGGAGACCAACGAGCTTCGCAAGGCCATCCCCGGCCCCATGCACGCGCGGGACTTCTGGACCATCATGGTGCCCTGCCTCTACGAGGCGGCGGAGAAGGATTCCCTGGAAGGGTACCAGCAGGTGTTCCAGGAGGTCAAGGCACGTGTGGACGGCGCCGTCGGCGCAGTGGAGCCGGAGCGGTACCGGCTCATGTTCGCCGAGTTGCCCCCGTGGCACAGCCTGGGCTTCTTCGACAAGCTCGCCGAGAGGGGATGGAACTTCGTCACCGAGTCCATGGGCTACCACCCTCCACCGCCCCTCGAGCTCAAAGGTTCGAGCGACCCGCTGGAGCGGATAGCCCGCTGGACGCTGTGGTTCCTGGTCTACCCCCTGTCGCACGCCAAGCGCATGGGCTATCCCATGGTATCGGGGGCCCAGCCTTACCTCAACTGGGCACAGGAGTACAAACTGGACGGGCTCCTGCTCCACCCCCTGCTCACCTGCCGCACCGCCACCTTCTGGCTGACCCACGCCATGAACGTGCTCAGAGACCTGGTCGCCGTTCCCTCCCTGGTGGTCGAGGGCGACATCGTGGACCTCACCGTGTTCGACGAGGGCAGGGCGCTCGACCAGGCGGCGGCCTTCGAGGACACCATGGAGCACTACCGCAAGGTGAGGAAGGAGCGGGGACTGGCCTGGTGATACCAGGACGCCCGCCGAAAGGAGAGGACCGATGGCACAGCTTCGCACGCAAGGACTGGCACGGGCCAGCGAGCTCGCCCGGGACCGGGAGTCACGGGCCCGCGAGCTCAAGGCCCAGGGAAAGCGGCTCATGGGCTACCTCTGCTCCTATCCCCCGCTGGAGATGGTCACCGCCATGGACTTCGTCCCCTTCAGGCTCCTGGGGGACATGGCCGAGCCCATAACCAAGGCCGATGCCTATCTCGCCTCCATCGTATGCCCCTTCCTGCGCAGCACCCTCGACCTGGGCTTTAAGGAGAGATACGACTTCATCGAGGGGTTCCTGGGGGCACACGTGTGCGACTGCGGCGAGAAGTTCTGCCACCTGTGGAACTACTACCTGGTGCCGCCGTACCACCACTTCATCGACATACCGCACGTGGCCCACGAGGCCTCCATCCCATTCTTAAAAGACGGCCTGCGGCTGTTCCAGCGCACGCTGGAGGAGTATACCGGACGCCCCATGAGCCCGGAGCGGCTCAAGGAGGAGGTGAAGGCCCACAACCAGCAGCGGGCGCTGGTGCGTGAGCTCTACGGGCTGCGCCGGCAAGACCCACCCCTCCTGTCGGGGCAGGAGAACCTTGACATAATGGTGGCGCTCATGGGCATCCCCATCGAGGAGGGCAGCGAGCTCCTGCGCCAGGTCATCGCCGAGGTCAAGGAACGCCGCGACGGCCCGCGACAGAAAAAGGCACGGCTCATGCTCTGGGGGAGCCCGCTCACCGACGCCGGGCTCATCGAGACCATCGAGGGGCTCGACGCCAACGTGGTCATAGACGATACCTGCATCGGCTCCCGCCACTTCTTCCCCCCGGTGCCCGAGACCGCCGACCCCCTGGACGGCATCGCCCAGCGCTACCTCTCGGACCTGAAGTGCCCGCGCACATTCAGGGAGACCACCTCGTCTTACAAGGAGGACCAGGAGGAGCGCTTCGGCTACCTGGGGGACTACGCCCGCGAGTGGGGCGTCAACGGCGTCATCCTGCAGTCGGTCAAGTACTGCGACACCCACGGCTACGAGATCCCTGCCATCCAGGCCTACTTCGACGGCATAGGGCTGCCCAACATCTACATAGAGCACGAGTATACCATGATAGCACTGGCACCACTGAAGACCAGGATACAGGCCTTCCTGGAGATGATAGACTAGCACCCGACCAGGGAGCGGGGCGATGCGCCAGTTGCGAACCGGATGCGACAGCGGGGCGCCGTGCGGCAGCCCATCACGTCCAGGCACTCTGTGCGGAAGGAGCGGCCATGATCTCTTTTGACCCCAGCGAAGAGCAGCAGATGATAGTGAACACGGCGAGCAAGCTGGCCACCGCCGAGATACGCACGGCATACCGCGAGTGCGACGAGACAGGGGAGGTCCCCGCCGCGCTCGTCGACCTCGGCTGGGGGCTGGGCCTGGTATCGGGCGGCATCCCCGAAGAGCACGGAGGGGGCGGCGGCGAGACCTCGGCCCTAACCGGGGCCCTGCTCGCCGAGGAGTTGGCCTGGGGCGACCTCGCCATCGCCATGTACATCCTGTGCCCGTCGAACCTGGTCATCCCCCTGCTGGAGTGCGGCAGCGCGGCACAGCGGCAGGCCTACCTCCCCCTGTTCTGCAGCGAGGTCTTCAAGGCGGCCTCCGCCGCCCTCATCGAGCCCCGCTTCGACTTCGACCCCCTCTCCCCCCACACCACGGCAACCCCCGATGGCGGCGACTACCTCCTGCAGGGCCAGAAGTGCTACGTGCCGCTGGCGGCGGAGGCCGAGGTGCTCCTGGTCTACGCCGTGGAGGACGGCTCGGTGCAGGGGTTCATCGTGGAGAGGGGCCAGAAGGGGCTAGAGATAGGTGAGCGGGAGAAGAACATGGGTATCAAGGCCTTGCCCACCTACGAGGTTGCGCTGAACGGGTGCCGCGTGGCGCGGAGCAGCCGCCTCGGCGAGGCCGAGGGGTGCCACTTCCCAGGGCTGCTCGACCGCTCCCGGGTGGCACTCTCCGCCATGGCGGTGGGGGTGGCCCGCGCCGCCTACGAGTACGCCCGCGACTACGCGCTGCAGCGCCAGGCCTTCGGCGAGGCCATCGCCCAGCGCCAGGCCATCGCCTTCATGCTCGCAGAGATGGCCATCGAGATCGACGCCACCAGGCTCATGACCTGGGAGGCCGCCTGGAGGATAGACCGCGGGGAGGACGCCACCAGGGAGGCGTCGCTGGTGAAGGCCTACGCCGACGACACGGCGGTGACGGTGACCGACCGCGCCGTCCAGATCCTGGGGGGACACGGCTACATCCGCGACCACCCGGTGGAGCTGTGGCTGCGCAACGGTCGCGGCTTCGTCACCTTCGATGGCATGGCCATGGTATAGAGGGAGGTGCCCAGTGATAGACTTTGAGCTGCCCCCACAGCTTGAGAACACGGAGAAGATGACGCGGGGCCTGGCAGAGAAGGCCATCCGTCCCATATCCCGTTACTACGACGAGCACGAGCACGAGAGCCCGCAGCAGTTCATCGACATGATGTGGCCCATCATGAGGGAACAGGCGGCACGCGGTGCCCGCGCCCGGGCCGAGAGCCAGCCCTCGGGGCCGTCCATGGCCAATGTGAGCATGGCGGTGAGCGCACGGTCTATGTCCTGGGGTGACGCTGCCATGGCGATATGCCTCCCCGGCAGCGGCCTGGGGGGCGCCGCCATACAGGCGGTGGCCACCGCAGAGCAGAAAGAGCGCTTCTTGAAGCGCTACACCGAGGGGGAGCCCAAGTGGGGGGCCATGGCCATCACCGAGGCCGGGGCCGGCTCCGACTCCGCCGCCATCACCACCACCGCGGTGCGCGACGGCGACGAGTGGGTCTTAAACGGGGAGAAGATATTCGTCACCTGCGGCAAGCGGGCCGCCGAGGAGTCAGACGGCGTGGTGGTGGTGTGGGCCACGGTAGACCGGTCGGCGGGGCGCGCCGGCATCAAGCCCTTCGTCGTGGAGAAGGGGACGCCGGGGATGAAGGTGATGGGGCTGGAGCGGAAGATGGGCATCCGCGCCAGCGATACCGCCACCATCGTCTTCGAGGACTGCCGTATCCCGCTGGACAACATCCTGGGGAGCCCCGAGGTGATGGACAGGAGCAAGGGCGAGGGCTTCAAGGGGGTCATGGCCACCTTCGATGCCACCCGCCCCTACGTCGCCGCCATGGCCCTGGGCGTGGGCTGGGCGGCGCTCGACTTCGTCAAGGAGGCCCTGGAGGACGAGGGCGTCCCCATACGCTACGGCCTGCCCCGCAACAGGCTCACCTCAGTAGAGCGCGATGTCATGGAGATGGAGGCCGGCCTGAAGGCGGCATGGCTCCTGTGCCTCCGCGCCGCCTGGATGATGGACCAGCGCCGGCCCAACAACCTGGAGGCCTCCATGGCCAAGGCCAAGGCAGGTATAGTGGTGACCAGGGTCACCCAGAAGGCGGTGGAGCTCATGGGGCCCCTGGGGTACTCCCGCAAGTACCTGCTGGAGAAGTGGATGCGCGATGCCAAGATAAACGATATCTTCGAGGGCACGGGCCAGATAAACACCCTCATCGTGGCGCGCCGCATCCTGGGCTACAGCAGCAAGGAGCTGAGGTAAGAGGCCACCGGATACTACCACCGAAGAGGGAGGGACGACATGACCGCACACGATGCCTACTCGGTGCTGATGGAGAGACATGGCTACCCCACCTCTGAGCGTTACCGCCGCATCCTGGAGTACCTGATAACGCCGCAGCAGGCCACCATCGTGGTCGAGCTGCCGGCGCCCCTGGAGGAGCTCGCGGGCACGCTCCACATGGATGCCGATGCCATAAGCAGGGAGCTGAACGACCTCTACGACAAGGGGGTGGTGTTCCCGCGCAACTTCCAGACCAGGGAGGGCTACCGCTTCGCCCGCAACGTGATGCAGCTCCACGATGCCTCCCAGTCCAGCATCAAGACCGACCCGGTGAGGGAGCGCCGCCTCTTCGAGCTGTGGAAGGACTTCTGCCACAACGAGTGGTACCCCGACATGGCCCGCGATAGCGCCGCCGTCGGGGTCCCCCTGACCAGGGTGGTGCCGGCGTACCAGGCGATAAAGGACATCCCCGGCATCCTGCCCTACGAGGACATCAGGGAGATGGTGCGGGCGGCCCAGACCATGGCGGTGTGCAACTGCTCCTGCCGCCAGCGCGCCGGTGCCGTCGCCGATGGATGCGAGAGGTCTGAGGTGGAGAACTGCCTCCAGTTCAACCGCGGCGCCGAGTACCAGATAAACCGGGGCTCAGGGCGACAGCTCACCTACGAGGAGACCATGGCCATCGTCGACTCCACCGAGGCCGACGGCCTGGTGCACACCTGGCCCAACATGTCCATGATGTCGTTCAACACCCTGTGCAACTGCTGCCGCGATTGCTGCGTGCTCTGGGTGCCCCTCGACGAGAACGGCGTCCACGTGAGCAAGCGCTGGGCCAAGAGCAGGTTCGAGGCCAGGGTGGACATCGACTCCTGCAACGGGTGCCAGGACTGCGTGGAGCGCTGCCAGTTCGACGCCATCGAGATGGTGAAGCCAGAGGGCTCCAAGAAGCTGAAGGCCGCCATCGACCCTGAGAAGTGCTTCGGCTGCGGCGTGTGCGTGCTGGCATGCGAGCCCCAGGCCCTCACCATGGCCCTGGTGCGGCCCCCGGAGCACATCCCCCAGGTCGCAGCCGCCGCGTAGAGAGCGGCGGGCAGGCCGCCATGGCTAGAGCCGGGCCACGAAGTCGCAGAGGGTGGCGAGCTCATCCGGGCTGCGGTAGCCGATCATCAGCTCGGATACGCCCAGACGCCCCAACTGCTCCACCTTGGCGGCCAGGTCATCGCCGTCCCTGATGGTGAGGCACTCGGCCAGCTCCTGAGCGCCGGCCGCGGCATCGGTGATGCCCATGAGGCTAAGCAGGCCCTGGGCATAGCTCATGCCCTGAAGCCACCGCTGGCGTGCGTCCTCGGGCTCGATGTAGGCCACCGTGGTGACTATGCGGAACCCCTCCCTCGCCGCCCTGGCCGCCCATCCCTGCGCTGTATTGAGCAGCCGCTCACTCGTCGAGTAGGTGTGGATGCCATCGGCCCAGTCGCTCGCCACTTCCATCCAGCGCTCGCTCATGGCCGCGAGCAGGATGGGAACCCGCCCCTGGAGCGCCCCGAAAGGGAGCCGGACGTCCTGGAAGTGGAAGGCCTCGCCCTGGTGGCTCACCGTCTCCCCCGCGAGCAGCCTCCTCACGAGCTCGGCGCCTTCGGCAACGCCGGCGTCGCTGCCCTCGAGCCCGATGCTCTTCAAGAAGGGGCGCATGCCGCGCCCCATGGAGAGCGATATCCTGCCCTGGGAGAGGTGGTCCAGCGTGGCCGCGGCATGGGCGATGACCGCCGGCGAGCGCTGGAACGGGCTGGTGACCCCGATGCCTATGCCGATGCGACGCGTGCTCATCGCGGCGATGGTGGCCGCCGTCCACAGCTCCCACTGGGAGCCGGGCGAGTCGGGGACCCACACCCGTCGCACAGCGGAGCCATCGAGCACGCGCATGGAGCGCTCTACCTCCGCAGCCGGGCACTTGATGGTGAGCTCCACGCCTATGTCTACCATGTGGCCTATCCTCCCGTCGCGACCGTCCCGTCCCTGTATAGTACCGCAGGCCGGGGGCACCACGCAACCGAGGGGGCGTAGAGAGGCAAATTGACACCGCCATGCCTTTCTCGCTAGAATTGTGGTAGCACGGTGAGGGCCGCGATGCCGGCGCCGCCGGTGATGGTGGCCCCGTCTCGCCCTATGCATACACAACAGAGACAGAAACGGAGAGGAGACCGAAATGGGTGATTGGGAGGAGAGCCTTTCGCCCCGGGCCAGGGAGAGGCTGGCCCGGGCGGGGGAGGTGACCGCCGATGAGCGGGAACGGATGAAAGCTACAGAGCAGCTAGGCTCCCTGCTCTCAGAGTTCTACACCGGCCAGCTCAACGCCGAGGGCCTGTGGCGAGAGCTGAAGGGATACCAGGAGAGGGGCAAGGCATATGTCCTCAAAGAGGCCCAGCTCAAGCTGCTGGACTCGCTCACCCTCACCAGCACTCACGCAGAGTTCCAGAGGCGCAAAGAGGGAGTCCTCGCCATCGAGACGCTTAAAGGTGAGCAGGACGTCTCCACGGTCGAGGCGGGGCTGAATACCCTGGAAGGCCTGCAAGAAAGGTGCGAGGAGGAGAAGCGCCAGGCCTACGAGAGCCTCAAGGTACAGGTGCAGAGGAACCCCGACTTGAGGCTGCAACAGGTGAAGCAGGGCCAGAACACGATGGTGGTCCAGCTCAGCGTGGACGAGGCCGTGAAACGCCTGCCGCAGTGGCAGGACTTCGCTCACCAGCACGAGAGGCGCTACAACGAGGAGTTCTCCAGGCTGGCAGAGAGACTAAGGGCCGGGCTCACGTAAAGGTGGAACAGCAACAGTAGAGCGAGGCCTGCCTGACCATGTGGCAGCAAGTATTCGCTGCCAGCCATGGCACTACATCGGCGGGGGTACCGTGTGGGCCAGCATAGCCACGGCGGCGGCCTGGCAGTGGGCAGCAAGCTCAAGTACGGCATCATCATCGCAGGCTTCATCCTGGTGGTGGAGGTGGTGGGTGGCCTGCTGTCCCACAGCCTGGCACTGTTGAGCGACGCCGGCCACGTACTGGCAGATATCGTGGCCCTCTCCTTGAGCTGGTACGGGGTCAGGCAGGCAGAGCGCCCTGCCAGCGGCGGCATGACCTTCGGCTACCACCGGGTAGGGGTCGTGGTGGCCATCGCGAACGCGGTGGGCATCTTCGCCATCGCCGCAGTCATCCTGTTCGAGGCCTACCGCCGCCTTCAGCAGCCGCCAGAGATAAACGGCCTGCTCATGCTCTCCGTCGCCATCGTGGGCCTGGGGGCCAATGCCCTGGTGGTGCTCTGGCTGCGCCGCGAGCAGCGGGGCAACATCAACATACGCAGCGCCTTCTGGCACGCCCTCGGCGACGGCCTGGCCTCCATCGGGGTCATCATCGGTGCGGTGGTGATACTGGCCAGCGGGTGGCTGTGGGTCGACCCCATCATAAGCGTCGTCATCGCCCTCGTCATCACCGTCGCGGCTGGGCGCATCCTCCGCGAGGGCACGAGGGTGCTGCTCGAGGCGGCACCGCGGCACGTCGACGTCATGGAGATGGTGAGTGCCTTGAAAGAGGTCCCCGGGGTCAAGGACGTGCACGACGTTCACGTGTGGAGCATATCGCCGGGGCTGGACGCCATGAGCTGCCACGTGCTCATCGACGACCTGGCCACCAGCGAGGCGGCCCACATCCGCACCGAGATCGAGGCGCTGCTGCAACGCAGGTTCCACATCGAGCACACCACCATTCAGATGGAGTGCGACCAGTGCAACCCCAACGACCTCTTCTGCACGCTCACACTCCCGCCTGCCAATGAGGAGGGCCCCCCTAGAGAGGCCTAGCAGATGCGGGGGAGCAGCTCTCCGGCCAGCATGTCGACGATCCGCGACGAGCCGAGGCGCGTCCTCATCACCACTCTCCCCCTGTGCTCGTTCACCACCTCGCCTATCACCGCGGCATCGGCCCCGTAGCGGTTCCCCCTCATCGCCGCCACCACCTGCTCCGCTGCCTCTGGCGCCACTATGGCCACCAGCCGGCCCTCGTTGGCGACATAGAGGGGGTCGAGCCCCAGCATCTCGCAGGCGGCGCGCACCTCGTCCCGCACCGCGATGCCGTCCTCGTATACCAGGATGCCGACGCCCGACTGGGCGGCAAACTCGTTCAAGGTGGTGGCCAGCCCCCCGCGGGTGGGGTCGCGCAGGCAGTGGATGTGGCGCGAGGCCGCCAGCATGTCGGCCACCAGCCCGTTCAAGGGGGCACAGTCGCTCTCCACGCTGGTGGTGAGCGTGAGCCCCTCGCGCGCCGCCATCACGGCGATGCCGTGATCGCCTATGGGCCCGCTCACTATCACCCGGTCGCCGGGGCAGGCGTTGGCGCCGGAGATGTCCACTCCGGGGGGTACCACGCCCACCCCAGAGGTGTTTACGAACAGCCTGTCGGCGCTGCCCCGGTTCACCACCTTGGTATCGCCGGTCACCACGCTGACCCCGGCCTCGGCGGCGGCCTCCTTTATCGAGTCCACGACGCGGCCGAGGTCGGCAAGGGGCAGGCCCTCCTCGATGATGAAGGCCAGGCTCAAGTAGAGGGGCCGGGCACCGCTCATGGCCAGGTCGTTGACGGTACCGCACACCGCCAGCCTGCCGATATCGCCGCCGCTGAAGAAGAGGGGGGTCACGATGTAGCTATCGGTGGTGAAGGCGAGGCGGCCCTCGACATCGAAGACGGCGGCATCGTCCAGCCGGGAGAGCAGCGGGTTTTCCAGGGCGGGCAGGAAGCCCCGCGCCACGAGCTCGTGGCTCAGCCTGCCCCCGCTGCCGTGGGCCAGGAGCACCTTCTCTTCACTAGACCGTTCCATAGTGATAGTAGCTGGCGCAGCTCCCTTCCGATGATACCATGCACGGCCCTACCGGGTGCCCCGGCGTACACGCCCCGCCGAACAGGGGGCAGTCGGTGGGGGCGCTTACCCCGCGGAGGATATCGCCACAGATGCAGCCCGCGGCCTCGACGGTGGGGCCGGGGTCTATCTCGAACACGCGCTCGGCATCGAAGGGGGCGAACTCCTCCTTGAGCGCAAGGCCGCTCCCGGGCACCGTGCCCATGCCCCGCCAGCTCGCTGCCGACGGCTCGAACACGGTATACATCACCTCCTGGGCCCGCAGGTTGCCCTCGGCGCTCACCCCGCGGCGATAGGCGACATCCACCGTCGGCTGGCCCTGCTCTAGCTGCTCTACCAGCATGGCGATGCACTGCAGCACGTCGAGGGGCTCGAAGCCGGAGACCACGCAGGCCAGGCCGTAGTCAGTCGCGGCGAACTCCCAGGCCTGGGCCCCGATGATGGCGCTCACGTGCCCGGGGCAGATGAGGCCATCGAGCCTCACCTCGCCGCTCTCGATGAGGGCCCGTATCACCGGCGGGCACAGCTTGTGCAGGGAGAGGACGCTGTAGTTGGCGAGCCCTCCCTCTCTCGCCTTGAGCACGGATGCGGCCACGGTGGGCGCCGTGGTCTCGAACCCTACGCCGAGGAAGCAGACGTGCCGCCCTCTGTTCTTCCTGGCGAGCTCGAGGGCGTCCATCGTGGAGTACACCACGCGTACGTCGGCACCATCGGCCCGGGCCTGGGAGAGCGAGGAGCGGCTCCCGGGCACCTTGAGCATGTCGCCGAAGGTGGCGACGATCACCCCCGGCTCCCCGGCGAGGGCTATCGCCTTGTCCAGGTCCTGGTTCGAGGTCACGCACACCGGGCAGCCGGGGCCGGAGAGCATCTCCACCGTGGGCGGCAGGAGCTGCCGAATGCCGTGCCTCATTATGGTGACGGTGTGGCCGCCGCAGAACTCCATCAGCCGCACGGGACGCCGGGACAGGCCGGCTATGCGGCCGACCAGGGCCTTCGCCAGCTCGGGGTCGCGGTACTCGTCTATGTACTTCATCTACTCATCGAGCGATGCGATCTCGGCGAGGAGGCTCAGGGTCTCCTCGGCCTCCGCCTCATCGAGGACGTTTATGGCATAGCCGGTGTGGAGCAGCACGTAGTCGCCCACCCTGACCTC